>NZ_CP156082.1:80000-820245 GCF_039830145.1 Croceibacterium sp. TMG7-5b_MA50
TCGATGGCGCGCGCAAGCAGGGCATCGATTAGACCTTACCCCGTTCTCCGCCCTGCCACTTCGGCGGCGGCGCTGGCGAGGCGGTCCGCTCGTTCGTTCTCCGGGTGTCCAGCATGCCCCTTCACCCATTGCCAATCGATCTTGTGCGTGGCCGTCGCCGTGGCAAGTTCGCGCCAGAGGTCGGCGTTCAGCACCGGCTTCTTCTGCGAGTTGATCCAGTTGTTGCGGCGCCAGCCGTGGATCCACTTGGTGATGCCGTCGATCACGTATTTGCTGTCGGTGCTCAGCGTCACCGCGCATGGCTGCGTCAGCGCGGTCAGCGCCTGAATCGCCGCGGTCAGTTCCATGCGGTTGTTGGTGGTCTGCGCCTCCCCCCCGCTCAGTTCCTTCTCGTGTTCTCCCATGCGCAGGATCGCGCCCCAGCCGCCCGGCCCGGGATTTCCCTTGCATGCGCCGTCGGTGAAGATCTCGACCTGCTTCATACGGCGAACACCTGTTCGCCATGCTGCTGGTAGAAGGCCAAGCGACGGGCAAAATCCATCGGGTCCTTGCGCGTCACCAGCGCGTCGGCCGGCGTGTTGAGCCAGTCATATGCGCGCGTCGCCATGAACCGCACGGCTGCACCACGGGCGAGTACCGGCAACGCCGCCGTCTCGGCAGGCGTAAGGGGCCCATAACCTGAAAGCAGCTCGGCGGAGACTTCGGCGCGGAATGCACCATCCTTCTCGAAGCACCAGGCGCTGTGGGTCACCGCCAGATCATAAGCCGTGATGTCGCGGCACGCGAAGTAGAAGTCGATCAGCCCGCTGACGGCGTTGTTCAGCAGCAGGACGTTGTCTGGAAACAGGTCAGCATGAATGACCGACCGGGGCAGATGGTGCGGCCAGGCGGCCTCCAGGAAGGCCAGCTCCCCCGCAACCAGCGCAGGCAGTGCCGGGTCGATGCTGGCGAGGCCGTCCGCCCCGCAGCCGTCGAACAGCTCGCGCCATTGCGGCAGCGACAGGCTGTTGGCGCGATGGCCGGAGAAGTCCGCGGCGTGGCGATGCAATCCGGCGAGCGCCGCGCCGACGGCGTGTGCCTGCGCTGAGGTCGGTCGGTCGACGGAGATGCCGGGCAGGAACTCGATCAGCGCCACGGCCTTGCCGCCAACGAGGCGGAAGGACGCTCCGGCCCGATCGTGGATCGTGCGCGGCACCGGGCTGCCCTTTGCGGCCAGATGATCCAGCAGGTCCAGGAAGAATGGCAGCTCGGCCACGTCCATCCGCTGTTCGTACATGGTCAGGATGAAGCGTGCCCCTGCTCCATCCGAACCTGTGGTTTCGATGAGCCAGTTGGAATTGCTGACGCCCTCGGCAATGCCCTTGGCGCTGATCAGCGTGCCGACATCGTATTCGCCGATCAGCGCGGCCAGCTCGTGCGCGGCCAGCGTGGTGTAGACAGCCATGATGGTTTGCCGGTTGTCAGGCGGTAAGCTGGCGCGGCAGCTTGAAGATCATCGTCTCCTGCGCCGTCTCCACCTGCCGTTCCTCCACCTGACGCCATGCGGCAAGCTGGTCGACCACCTCCCGCACCAGCAGTTCCGGGGCGCTGGCACCGGCGGTGACGCCGATCGTGCCGACACCTTCCAGCCAGGCCGGGTCGATCTCGTGAGCGCGCTGGATCAGCCGAGCGGGTGTGCCGCAGCGTTCCGCCACCTCCACCAGCCGCACGGAGTTGGAGGAATTCGGCGCGCCGATCACCAGCACCAGATCGCATGACGGTGCGATCGCCTTGACCGAATTCTGGCGGTTGGAGGTGGCGTAGCAGATATCCTCCCCCCGCGGTCCCATGATGTCGGGGTACTTGACCTTCAGCGCCTCGACCACCTTGGCCGTGTCATCGACCGACAGGGTGGTCTGCGTCAGGAAGGACAGGGGCTGGCCGGCGGGCAGGTCCAGCGCGGCGACATCTTCCTCCGTCTCCACCAGCGTCATGCGGCCTTCCGGTACCTGGCCGAACGTGCCGATCACCTCCGGATGGCCGCGATGGCCGATGAAGATGATATGGCGCCCATCCTTGACCTGGCGTTCGGCCTGGCGGTGGACCTTGCTGACCAGCGGGCAGGTGGCGTCCAGCCAGATCATGTTGCGGCGGGTCGCCTCCTCCGGCACGCTCTTGGGCACGCCGTGCGCGCTGAACACCACGGGCGCATCCAGCGGCACCTCGTCCAGTTCCTCCACGAAGACGGCACCTTTGGCCCGCAGGCCATCCACCACGAAGCGGTTGTGCACGATCTCGTGCCGGACATAGACAGGGGCGCCGAAACGTTCGATCGCCTTTTCAACGATCTCGATCGCGCGATCGACGCCGGCGCAGAAACCGCGCGGGGCGGCGATCAGCACCTGCAGGGGCAGCTTGTCGGCGACCGGAGCAGCCTGGGCCTGAAAGGGAGCGTTCATGCCCCCGGCTGTAGCGGTTGCTGGCCAAGGGGGAAAGGGCTAGGGCCGCGCCTCGATGTTGCACAAGGATCGCCGCATGACGTTTCGCCGGCCTGCCATTGCCGTTCTTGCCGCCGCCATCGCGCTGACGGGCTGCCGGTCGGAGGGCGATCTGGTGGTGGACAGTGGCGTCGGCATCACCGCGCTGCGCACCGTGTGCCCGGCGGTGGGCATTCCAGACTATACCGGCAACGTCACGATGTTCTCCCCGGCGGAGGCGCGCACCGCCGATGCGCTGGACCTGACCGCCGCCATCACCAACCTGCGCAGCAGCTGCAACGATGCGGGCGACCAGGTCTATACGCAGGCGACCTTCGATGTGGTGGCGCAGCGCCGTAACATGCAGGGTGCCCGGACGGTGGAGCTGCCCTATTTCTCCACCGTGATGCGTGGTGGCAGTGCCGTCACGGCGAAGCGCGTCGGTACGGTCGTGCTGCAGTTCGCCGATGGCGAGGCGCGCGCCCAGGCGCAGGGTGTCGCGAGCGGGACGGTCAGCCGGGAAGCTGCCACGCTGCCTGACGACATTCGTCGGGAGATCACCCGGCGGCGCGATCCGGGCGATGAATCCGCCGCGATCGATCCGCTGACGCGGCCGGAAGTGCGTGCCGCGGTGGCACGTGCCACATTCGAATTGCTGGTCGGCTTCCAGCTGACGCAAGATCAACTGGCGTACAACGCCACGCGGTAAGCGGTCGCTGCCGCTAGGCGAACGGGGGCAAACCGGCTAACGGCGCGCCCCATGGCCGACCATCAGACACTTTATACCGCTTTCGCTGCCCGCATCGACGCCGCGCTTGGCGCGCTTGAGATGGAGGGCGCGCTGCCGCCCCATGTCAGCCGCGCCAATGTAAGCCTGGAGCCGCCGCGCGATCCCGCGCATGGCGATCTTGCCACCAATGCCGCCATGGTGCTGGCGAAGGCTGCCAAGACCAATCCGCGCGCGCTGGCCGAACGGATCGTGGAGAAGCTGGCGGGCGATCCGCTGCTGATCGGGGCGGAGATCGCCGGGCCCGGCTTCATCAACCTGCGTCTGGCCAATCGCAACTGGGTGGCAGAACTGCAGGCGATCGCCACCCTTGGCGCCGATTACGGCCGCAGCGCGAAGGGCGCCGGGCGGCGGGTGAACATCGAATATGTCAGCGCCAATCCCACTGGTCCCATGCATATGGGCCATTGCCGCGGCGCGGTGGTGGGCGATGCGTTGGCCGCGCTGCTGGAATTCGGCGGGCATCAGGTCACGCGCGAATATTACGTCAACGATGCGGGTGCGCAGGTGCAGACGCTCGCCCGCTCCGCCCACCTGCGTTACCGCGAGGCTTTAGGGCAGGAAATCGGCGAGATCCCGGCAGGCCTCTATCCGGGCGAATATCTGAAGCCGGTGGGCGAGGCGCTGGCGACCGAGTTCGGCGACCGCTTCGCCGATGCGGACGAGGGCGAGTGGCTCGACCTGTTTCGGGAACGCAGCGTCGCCGCGATGATGGACATGATCCGCAGCGACCTGGCGCAGCTCGGCATCCACCATGCTGTCTTCGCCAGTGAGGCGGAGCTGCAGCGCGCGGGCAAGCCGGCGGCGGCGGAGGCCTGGCTGCGCGAGCACGATCTGGTGTTCGACGGTGAACTGGAAGCGCCCAAGGGCAAGACGCCCGAGGATTGGGAGCCGGTCGAGCTGCCGCTGTTCCGCTCCACCCGGTTCGGTGACGATCAGGACCGGCCGATCCGCAAGAGCGATGGCAGCTGGACCTATTTCGGTGCCGACCTCGCCTATCACATGCAGAAGGCGGCCGAGGCGGACGAGCTGATCGACATCTGGGGCGCAGATCATGCCGGCACCGTGAAGCGGATCAAGGCGGCGGTCGAGGCGCTGGCGGAAGGCGAAGGTCGGCCAATCCCGTTCGACGTCAAGCTAGTGCAGATGGTCGCGCTGCTGCGCAATGGCGAGCCGGTGAAGATGTCCAAGCGGTCGGGCAACTTCGTGACGCTGGCCGAGGTGGTGGAGGAGGTGGGCAAGGACGTGGTCCGCTTCACCATGCTGACCCGCAAGCCGGAGGCGCAGATGGAATTCGACTTCGCCAAGGTGGTGGAGGCGTCGAAGGACAATCCGGTGTTCTACGTCCAGTATGCGCATGCCCGGATCAGCTCCACACTGCGCAAGGCGGCGGCACAGGGGCTGGCGCCGGATGATGCCGCGCTGGACCGACTGGGCCAGCCGGAATCGACGCTGGTGAAGCAGGCGGCGCAGTTCCCGCGCGAGGTGGAGGCTGCCGCCTCCGCGCGCGAGCCGCACCGGATCGCCTTCTACCTCTATGACCTTGCCGCCGCGTTCCACGCCTTCTGGAACATGGGTAATGATGATCCGGCTCTCCGCATCATCACCGAAGATGCCGCGCTGACGCAGGCACGGCTATTCCTCGCCACGCAGATCGGGCAGGTTGTCAGGAACGGCCTGGCGCTGCTGGGCGTGGAGGCGGTGGAGGAGCTGTAACGATCATGGCCCGTAACGGCTTCGGCGAGGAGGACGACACGCTGCGCCTCTCGCTGGAGGACGAGCAGCATCCCTGGCTCGACGGCGACGAGGACGAGGACACCGGGATCGATCCCGCGCGCCTCGCCCGTGCGGCTCTGGCGACGCTGGTCGTACTGGTGGGCCTGGGTGTGCTGGGCTGGTGGCTGCTGGTCGGACCGGGCGAGGCGGCGCCGGAAGCCGACGGCAGCGTGATCGAGGCGCCGGAGGGGCCGTACAAGGTCCGCCCCGACAATCCGGGCGGGCGCACGGTGGAAGGGACGGGCGACACCAGTTTCCAGGTGGCGGAAGGGCGCCGGGTGGAGGCACGGATCGATCGCACCCGCGCGCCTGACACCCCGCCGCCCGCGGCCGGGCTGGTCGGCGTGCAGATCGGCGCCTATCCCAGCAAGGAGACGGCGGAGGCGGCATGGCAGCAGATGGCCATGCGGCTGGCGGTGCTGCAGGGCCGCAGCCACCGTGTCGTCGAAGGCCGGGTGGACAGCGGCGTGATCTGGTGGCTGCAGGCGGTCGCCGGCTCCGCCGCGGAGGCGGCGGCACTGTGCGGGGCGTTGCGCCGCGAAGGTGGCGATTGTCAGGTGAAGCGCTGAGGGAGGGCGTGGTTATGCAGGTGCGTGACAGCAGGCAGGGTTACGGGATCGTCAGCCGCACGTTGCATTGGGCCATGGCGCTGTTGTTCGTGCTGCAGTTCACCAGCGCGATGCTGCACCTGCTGGCGGATGAGAGCCCGGCGGCGAACATGCTGTGGCCCTGGCACTTCCAGGTCGGATTCACACTCTGGTGGCTGGTGCTGCTGCGCGGGACTTGGGCGCTCCTCAACTTCCGCAACCGCCCGCCGCATGACGGGCCGGGCCTGCTGGCCCGTGCGGCTACGGCGGGGCACCTGGCGCTGTATGGGTTGATGGTGATCGTGCCGACGCTGGCGCTGCTGCGCGCCGTTGGGCGCGGGCGCGGGGTGCAATTGTACGGTATCCAGTGGGTCGGCCCGGGGGCGGAGCAGCCGGACTTGGCCGCCCCGGCCAACCTGGCGCACGGCACGCTCGGCTGGGTGCTGCTGTCGCTGATCGTCGGCCATGTCTGTTTCGCCCTGTGGCATGGCTTTGTGCGCCGGGACGGCACGCTGTCGCGCATGTGGCGTAGGCGGTGATGCGGCGATGACACCGGCAATCTTCAGTCCGGCCGGCCTGACCCTGTCGGCGGAGGAGCGGGCCTTCTTTCGCGACGCGGACCCAGCCGGCTACATCCTGTTTGGCCGCAACGTGGAAAGCCGCGAGCAGCTGCGGGCGCTGACGGACGAGCTGCGCGACCTGCATGGGCGGGAACGGCTGCTGATCTCCATCGATCAGGAAGGCGGCCGCGTCGCGCGGATGAAGCCGCCGGTCTGGGATGCCTATCCGACAGGGCAGGCCTTCGCCGATCTGTGGCAGGTCGCGCCCTCCAGCGCGATCGAGGCGGCGCGCTGCAATGGCGCGCTGCTGGGCCTCGATCTGGCGGAAGCGGGGATCAATGTCGATTACACCCCGCTGCTCGACGTGCGCGAGCCGGGCGCGCATGATGTGATCGGCGACCGCGCGCTGGGGACCGAGCCCATGCAGGTGGCGGCGCTGGGCCGCGCGGTGCTGGACGGTCTGGCCGCCGCGGGTGTTGCCGGCTGCATCAAGCATATGCCCGGCCACGGCCGCGCAGGTGCGGACAGCCACAAGGAGTTACCGACCGTCACCGCAGACGTGGAGGAACTGGCGCGCGACCTCGCCCCGTTTCGCACGCTGGCCACCCGCGCGCGCATCGGCATGACCGCGCATGTCCGCTACACCGCATGGGACGATGCCAATCCCGGCACGCTGTCGCGGGCCGTGGTGCAGGACATCATCCGTGGGGAAATCGGCTTTGCCGGCCTGCTGCTGACCGACGACCTCGACATGCAGGCGCTGAGCGGCACGGTGCCGGAACGTGCGCTGGCCGCGTACAATGCCGGCTGCGACCTGGCGCTGAACTGCTGGGCGAAGATGGGCGACATGCAGGGCATCGCCAACCTGCTGCCCGCGATGGACGATGGCCGCCTGGCTCGGCTCGATGCTGCGCTCGCGGTTGTTGACGCCGCCGAACCGCTCGACCGGGCACAACTGAAGGAAACGCGCGACGCGCTGCTGCGGATCGCAGCGTGAGCACGCCCGACCTGTTCACCCCTGCCGCCCCGGCGGAGGCGGACAAGCTGCATCTGGAACTCGACGGGTGGGAAGGGCCGCTGGACCTGCTGCTCGATCTCGCCCGGCGGCAGAAGGTGGATCTCAGGCAGATCTCCATCCTCGCCTTGGTCGATCAATACCTTGCCTTCATCGAAGGCGAGCGGCTGCGGCTGGAACTGGCGGCCGATTACCTGGTGATGGCCGCCTGGCTGGCCTATCTCAAATCCGCGTTGCTCCTGCCGAAGGAAGAGCAGCCCGATCCCGATCCGGAGGAACTGGCGCTACGCCTGCAAATGCGGCTGCAGCGGCTGGCGGCAATGCGGGAGGCAGCCGCGCGGCTGATGGCGCGCGACCGGCTGGGCCGCGACGTCTTTGCCCGCGGTGCGCCCGAAGGCTTGCGGCTGGACCGGCAGACACGGTGGCAATGCGACTGGTTCGAACTGGTCCGGTCGTATGGCGCGGTGCAGCTACGCACCCGTCCGGTGGTCCACATGGTGCGCGAGCGACCGGTCATGACACTCGATTCCGCGCTGGAGCGGGTGTCGGCGATGCTTGGCATCACGCTGGACTGGATCGAATTGCGCGAGTTCCTGCCTGCGCCGCAAGCCGAATGGACCGAACCCCGTCTGCGCCGCTCGGCACTTGCCAGCAGCTTCGTCGCTGCGTTGGAACTGGCCAAGCAGGGGCGGGCGCAATTGCGGCAGGACGTGACTTTTGGCCCGCTGCACCTGCGGCGGCGGCTGGCGTGAACGAGGCGCCCGACGATCTCGCCCGCGCGCTGGAGGCGGCGCTGTTCGCGGCCGAGCAGCCGATGAGCGTGGAGCAACTCTCGCAATTGCTGAACGGGGCCGCGGTGCTGCCGGCGCTGCGCGCACTGGCGACGGACTATGCCGATCGCGGCATCCACCTGGTGGAGCGGGGCGGCCGGTGGCATTTTCAAACCGCCCCTGACCTCGCGCATCTGCTGCGCCGCACGCGCGAGCAGCCCCGCCGCCTCAGCCGCGCCGCCACGGAGGTGCTGGCGATCGTCGCCTATCACGAGCCGGTCAGCCGCGCGCAGATCGAGGCGATCCGCGGCGTGCAGACGGCCAAGGGCACGCTGGACGTGCTGCTGGAGGCGGGCTGGGTCCGGGTCGCCGGCCGGCGTGACGTGCCGGGGCGCCCGGTGATCTACGCCACGACGCCTGATTTCCTTGCCCATTTCGGCCTTGCCAGCCGGCGCGACTTGCCGGGGGTGGAGGAACTGCGGGCCGCGGGGCTGCTCGATCCCGTGGACGAGGCGATGGAGGCTTTACTGGAAAAGGGTGGGGAAAGCGCCTAGACTCCGCCAAACGCTACGGAGTTTTCCATTGTGAGCCTCGGACCTTTCCAGATCCTGATCATCGCGCTTGTCATTCTGGTGCTGTTCGGCCGTGGCCGGATCAGCGAGATGATGGGCGATTTCGGCAAGGGGGTGAAGAGCTTCCGCCAGGGGCTGAGCGAGGAGGACGCCAAGACCGATCCGCCCGCATCGCCCCAGCGCATCGAAGGCCCGGTCACCCGCACGGCGACGCCTGCCACCCCCAACGAAACTGTGGTCGAAGCGCCGGCCGACAAGACATCCGTCTGATAGCGGCAGGCGGAGGGTAGCGGCGTGCTGGATATTGGCGCCACCGAATTGCTGCTGATCGTGGTCGTGGCGGTGGTCGTCATCGGCCCGAAGGACCTGCCGCTGGCCCTGCGCACCGCGGGCAAGTGGATCGGCCAGATGCGCCGCCTCTCCAACCATTTCCGCGCTGGCTTCGACGCCATGATCCGCGAGGCGGAGATGGCGGAGATGGAGAAGAAGTGGCGCGAGCAGAACGAGAAGATCATGCAGGCGCAGTCCGGCAGCGCCGGCACCGGCGCGGAAAGTGCCGTCGGAACTGATGCCGGCACGACGCAGGCGGTCGAGGCTCAGCCGATCAGCGACAATGCGCCCAGGCCGGAACTGCCGGCACCTTCACCAGCAGCAGCAGCGGTATCGCCGCCGCCGCCGCCGGCTCCGGCCCCGATCGAGCCCCCGCCCACGCCCGAGCCCGCCCCCGCGGTGGCGGACCCCGCGCCACAGGAGCAACGGGCATGAAGCCGATGAAGCCGTTCTCCATCAAGGATATCGACGACACGCAGGCGCCGCTGCTCGATCACCTGATCGAACTGCGGACCCGCCTGCTGCGCGCGATCATGGCGCTGACCGTCGCTTTTGCCTTCAGCCTGTACTTCGCGGACGACATCTTTGAATTGCTGGTGCGCCCGCTGGCGGTCGCCTTCCCCGAAGGGCAGGGCCGGCTGGTCTACACCAAGCTGTACGAGGCGTTCTTCGTCGAGATCAAGGTAGCGCTGTTCGCCGCCTTCTTCCTCAGCTTCCCGATCATCGCCAACCAATTGTGGGCGTTCATCGCGCCGGGCCTGTATGCGCGGGAGAAGAAGGCGTTCCTGCCGTTCCTGATCGCCACCCCCATCCTGTTCGCGATGGGCGCGTCGCTGGCCTATTTCATGGTGATGCCGACCGCGTTTCGCTGGTTCCTGGGCTTCCAGGGGGTGACCGCCGGCCTGCAGCAGGAGGCACTGCCGGCGATGGGCGAGTATCTCGATCTCGTGATGCGGTTCATCCTGGCGTTCGGGATCAGTTTCCTGCTGCCGGTGCTGCTGATGCTGCTGAACCGCGCCGGTCTCGTGACCCGGGCGCAGCTGGCGACCTCGCGCCGCTACATCATTGTCGGCATCACCATCGTCGCGGCGATCATCACCCCGCCGGACGTGGTCAGTCAGTTGATGCTGGCGATCCCGCTATGGTTCCTGTTCGAGGCGACCATGCTGCTGATGAAGGTGTACGAGAAGCGTGACGCGGCCGAGCAGGCCGCGCGCATCGCGGAGGAACGGCTGGAGCAGCAGGCGGCAGAATAGCGCCGCCTACCGGCCCGGCCCATCGGGCGCGGCCGGCTCTTCCGCGCCGAACACCTTGCGGCCGTTGATCCAGGTTTCCAGCACGCGCACCTGCCGCAGTTCCTCCGGGCTCGCCATCAGCGGGTCACGGTCGATCACCACGAAGTCTGCCCGCAGTCCTTCCGCCAACTGGCCGAAGCGGCGTTCGGCGAAACCGGCATAGGCGGCGCCAGCGGTATAGGCGGCAAGCGCCTGTTCCCGGCTGATCGCCTCCTGCGGCTGCCAGCCGCCGAAGGGCTGCCCATCGGGTCCGGTGCGGCTGATCGCTGCGGCGATACCCTGGAACGGCAATGGCTGTTCCACCGGCGCATCCGACCCGAAGGCGAGCGGCCCGCCGGCCTCCAGGATGGAGCGCCAAGCATAGGCGCCTGCCAACCGGTCCGGCCCCAGCCGCGCTTCCGCCATGGTGCGGTCGGATGGCTGGTGCTGCGGCTGCATGGAAGCGATCGTGCCGTTCTGGCCGAAGCGGGTGATGTCCGCCAAGTCGACCACCTGCGCATGCTCGATCCGCCAACGCCGGTCGCCTGGATAGTCGCGCGACAATTCGGCGATGGCGTCCAGCGCCTCCTTGTTGGCCCGGTCGCCGATGGCGTGGATGGCCACCTGGAACTCGTCCATCGCCGCGCGGCTCATCAGGTTGCGCAATTGCGTGCCGTCGAGCAGCGGCAGGCCACGATTGTCCGGATCATCGGCGTAGGGCGCGTTCAGCAGCGCGCCGCGCGATCCCAGTGCGCCATCCAGGAACAGCTTGATACCGTTCAGCCGCAGCTTGTCGTCATACAGCCAGACGGTCGGCGCCGGCCCGCCGATCAGCACCATGGCATCGACATTGGCGGCGTAGGCCATCACCCGGATATCCAACCGGCCGGAATCGCCTGCCCGGCGGAAGGTCATCCAGTCCTCCACGCTGGTGCCCATGTCGGCGACGGCGGTGACACCGCCCCGCAGCAGCACGCGCTGCGCCTCGTACAGGGCCAGGTCGCGGTCGGACGGGCGGGGCGGGGGTACCTTGCTGTCCACCAGCGCGGTCGCGGCGTCGACCAGCACGCCGGCCGGGGCATGGCCACCCGCCAGCCGTTCGATGCGGCCGCCGGAGGGATCCACGCTTTCGGCAGTGACGCCCGCTGCCGCCAGCGCCAGCGAATTGCCCCAGCCGGCATGGCCATCGGCGCGGGCGAGCCATACCGGACGGTCAGGCACGACCGCGTCCAGCTCCGCCGCGGTGGGGAAGCGACCGAGGTTCCAGCGCTCCTGGTTCCAACCGCGCCCGATCAGCCATGGCTGGTCCGGGTTGGCTGCGGCATAGGCGGCCAACTTGTCCAGCGCTTGTTGCAGGCTGTCCGTGTCGGACAGGTCCAGCGTCAATTGCGCCAGGCCCAGGCCCATCAGGTGCAGATGGCCATCGATCAGGCCGGGGATGACCGTGCGCCCGCGGCCGTCCTGCCGGTAGTCGACCCGTTCGGGTGCCTTGTCCCGGCGGCCGAGCAGGCGCACGATCTTGCCGTCATCGCCGATCACCATGGCCCGGAAGCGGGTGACTTCACCCTCCCGGTCGACGGAGATGCCGTTGATGTTCTCCACCAGCGTGTCCGCCAGTGCCGGCACGGCAGTGGTCGCCAGCAATGCGGCGGCGAACATGGCGCCGGTGCGCAGGAGAGGGCGCCTCATCGGGCGACCTCCGGCAGGTGGCGGACCAGCGCGCTGGTGTCCTGCCGCCCGCCTCCCGCCGCCTGCACCCCGGCGTAGAGCTGATCCACCAGGGCGGTCACCGGCAACGGCTGCCCCGCCGCGTTCGCGGTGGCGAGCGCGATGGCGAGATCCTTGCGCATCCAGTCGATCGCGAAGCCGAAATCGAACTCGCCCGCAGCCATGGTGGTCCAGCGGTTTTCCATCTGCCAGCTCTGCGCCGCGCCGCCGCCGATAGCCTGCAGTACCTTGTCCATCGCCAGTCCCTGTCCCTGTGCGAAGCGGACCGCTTCCGACAGTCCGGCAAGCGTGCCGGCAATGCAGATCTGGTTTGCCGCCTTGGCGCTCTGCCCAGCACCCGCATCACCAATGTGGACGATACGCGCGGCATAGGCCTGCAACACCGTTTCCGCGCGTTCCATGGCTTCCGCCGTGCCGCCGCACATGATCGACAGCTTGCCGTTCTCCGCGCCTGCCTGTCCGCCGGAAACCGGAGCATCTAGCGCCAGCAGGCCTCGGCCTTCAGCCTCGCTCGCGATGCGTTGCGCGGTGGCCGGGGATACGGTGGTGTGATCCACGAACAACGCCCCGGGCCGCATGGCCGCCAGGGCTCCTCCGGCGCCGAGCACCACCTCGACCAGGTCGGCATCGTTGCCAACGCAGGTCAGCACCACATCCGCATTCTGCACAGCCTCCTGCACGGAGGGTGCCGTCGCGACATCGGCATCGGCATGGCGTTCTGCCCAGGCTTGCGCCCGGCTTGCGGTCCGGTTCCACACAACTACGCGGTGGCCGGCGCGGGCGAGATGCCCCGCCATCGGCGCGCCCATAACACCCAGGCCCAGGAAGGCGATCGCAAGCTGTTCGGTCATGATCCCGCCAATGCCGCCTGCGGCCCGGCAAAGCAACGATTGCAGGCGGCCGGTTTGCAGCGCGTCCGAAACGGGCTACGCGCAGGCGCCATGGACAGTGCAGACCTGCTCGACGCGACGCTGACGCTTGCTGATGTGGAAGGCGCCGCCGCCCGCATCGCCGGCGCGGTGGTGCGCACGCCCACGCATTACAGCCGCACCCTGTCGCAGATTACCGGCGCGAACATCTGGCTGAAGTTCGAAAACCACCAGTTCACCGCAGCCTACAAGGAGCGGGGCGCGCTCAACGCCCTGCTGCAGCTTGATCCGGCAAAGGCGTCGCGCGGTGTGATCACCGCAAGTGCTGGCAACCATGCGCAAGGGCTGTCGTACCACGGCACGCGTTTGGGCGTGCCGGTTACGATCGTCATGCCGCGCACCACACCGACCGTGAAGATCATGCAGACCGAACAGGTCGGCGGCACGGTGGTGCTGGAAGGTGAGACCTTCGACGAAGCCAAGGCGCACGCCCACCTGCTGGAAAAGGAACTGGGGCTCACCTTCGTCCACCCGTTCGATCATCCGCACATCGCCGCCGGGCAGGGCACCGTCGCACTGGAGATGCTGGCCGATGCGCCGGAGATCGACTGCATCGTCACTCCGATCGGCGGCGGCGGGCTGATCTCTGGCATGGGGACCGTCGCCAAGGCGCAGGGCCGCCCGATCGAGGTGGTCGGTGTGCAGGCCGAACTCTATCCCTCGATGTATGCCCGCCTGAGGGGCGAAACCATGCCGAGCGGCGGCGACACCCTGGCGGAAGGCATCGCGGTCAAGGAGCCGGGCGATTTCACCAGCAAGGTGATCGCAGAGGTCGTCGACGACATCCTGCTGGTATCTGAGTCGGACCTGGAACGGGCGGTCGCGCTGCTGCTGCAGATCGAAAAGACGGTGGTAGAGGGGGCGGGCGCCGCCGGTCTTGCGGCGGTGCTAGCGCATCCCGAACGGTTCGCCGGGCGCACGCTGGGGCTGGTGCTGTGCGGCGGCAACATCGATACGCGGCTGCTGACCAACGTGCTGCTGCGCGATCTCGCCCGATCCGGCCGGATCGCGCGCCTCCGCATCACGCTGCAGGACCGGCCGGGCGCGTTGTACAAGGTGATGCGCGAATTCGATGCGCACAACGTCAACATCCTGGAGATCTACCACCAGCGCATCTTCACCACCCTGCCGGCCAAGGGGCTGATCACCGACATCGAGTGCGAGGCGCGGGATCGTAGCCAGATCGAACGGCTGGTCACGGCACTGGAAGGGCGCGGCTACTTGGTGGCACCGGTGGAACTCAATTGATCCGCAGGGGGACAGCCTTATTCGCACAAGGCGGTTTTCAGCGGGCTCGTTAATCCCTACGTTCTAGAGGTCGAGACCCGCAACCCGTCCGCTCAAGAGAGTATGCCCGGCACGTGACCGCTCCTGTGCGCTTCCCCCGGTTCTTCGTGACCACGCCGGCGCCGTGCCCGTACCTGCCCGGTCGGACGGAGCGGAAGGTGTTCACCGAGCTGAAGGGACCGCAGGCGGACGCGCTGAACGATGCGTTGAGCCGCATCGGCTTCCGCCGCAGTCAGACGGTCGCCTACCGCCCGAGCTGCCTGGATTGCCGCGCCTGTGTCTCGGTACGTGTAGTCGCCACCGAGTTCCGCCCCTCCACCACGCAGAAGCGGGCGCTGAAGCGCAATAGCGATCTGGTCGCCACGGAATGTCGGCCATGGGCCACGGCGGAGCAGTTCGAATTGCTGCAGCGATACCTCGCAACCCGGCATCCCGGCGGCGGCATGGCGGCGATGGACGAGGTCGATTTCGCCGACATGGTCGAGCATACGACCGTGACCAGCAGCATGATCGAATACCGCGAACCTGGTTCGGACGGCCGCCCCGGCCGGCTGGTCGGCGCCTGCCTGACGGACCGGCAAGGCGACGGGTTGTCGATGATCTACAGCTTCTACGAGCCGGAGGATGACGGCCGCGCGGGTCTGGGCAATTACATCATCCTGGACCATATCCGGCGCGCCGGGGCGGAGAGTCTGCGGTACGTCTACCTGGGCTACTGGGTCGATGGATCGCGCCGGATGCAGTACAAGATCCGGTACCGGCCATTGGAACGGCTGGAGGCGACCGGCTGGGTCCGCTTCGGAGAGGTGGAGCAGGCGGCGCTGATCGCCGGGATCACCGCTGGTCCTGCACGAGAAGAGGGGCGCGTCCTGAGCGGGGAGAGCAAGGACGGCGCCCCGGGTGTCCAGCAGACCTACAAGCTCGGCTGACGGTCGGAAGTTTACACTAAGTGGACACCTTAATCGCGTCCGCCGTCACGCGATGTTGCCGTCACGATAGAGCGCCGCCTCCGCCGTGCGCCGCCGGGTGAGACCCGCCATCACCCGCCCGCCGGCCCGGTTCCAGCGGGCGAACTGCGCCGCCGCCGCCGCATGATCGCCCGCCCGGTGCAGCCGCAGCAGGGTGGAGGTCTCCAGCGCGCGGACACCGATATTGTAGGCGAGGCTGACCAGCGCATCGAACTGCGCCGGGCTGGTCGGCGTTTCCCCCAGCATGGTGTCGACCTGTTCCGCGAATTCCGCCACATGCCCGGCGAAGCGGGCATCGCAGCGCGCCTGCGTCCACACGGTGCCGGGCGCGATCGCCGTGCCGTTCTCATCGGTGGTGCTGCCCCAGCCGATCGTCCACGGTGCGCCGCCGGTGCCGGGATCGGGATAGGCCTCGATACTGCCGTCGGTCCGCCGCCTGGCGCAGCCTTCGAACACCTGGATCAGTTGCAATCCCGCTTCGCCGATTGCGCGCGGCGCTGCTGTTTCGAGCGCGAGCGCATTGTCGATCGCACTGTCCAGCCTGGTCACTTCGGCATGGGAGAACCCTCGCCCCAGCATGCCACGCACTGCATCGAAGATCATCTTCCGGTCCATGTTCCGTCCTCGTTGGAGTCTGCCGGGCAGGGCATAGGAACAGCGGCCGAGTGTAGGAAAATGGTTTGTCTTGCGACGGAGAAGAACCACGTTGGCAAAAAAAGGGCGCCCGGATCGTTCCGGACGCCCCTTCTTTGTCGCTGACAGAGCCTGATCAGGCGCTGTAGTACATGTCGAATTCGACCGCGCTCGGCGTGGTCTCGAAGCGCATCACTTCAGGCCACTTCAGCTCGGCATAGGCTTCGATCTGGTCCTTGGTGAACACGTCGCCGCGCAGCAGGAACTCGTGATCGGCCATCAGCGAATCGAGCGCCTCACGCAGGGACCCGCACACGGTGGGAACCTGGGCCAGCTCTGCCGGGGGCAGGTCGTACAGGTTCTTGTCCATCGGCTCGCCCGGGTGGATGCGGTTCTGGATGCCGTCCAGGCCCGCCATCAGCAGCGCGGCGTAGCACAGGTACGGGTTCGCCATCGCGTCGGGGAAGCGGAACTCCACGCGCTTGCTCTTCTCGCCCGAACCGTAGGGGATACGGCAGGAGGCGGAGCGGTTGCGGGCGGAGTAAGCCAGCAGCACCGGCGCCTCGAAGCCCGGCACCAGCCGCTTGTAGCTGTTGGTAGTCGGGTTGGTGAAGGCGTTCAGTGCCTTGGCATGCTTGATGACGCCGCCGATGAAATACAGGCAGGTGTCCGACAGGCCGGCATAGCCGTTGCCGGCGAAGGTCGGCTTGCCGTTATCCCAGATCGAGATGTGGGTGTGCATGCCCGAACCGTTATCGTCCTTGATCGGTTTGGGCATGAAGGTCGCCGTCTTGCCGTAGGCGTGGGCGACCATGTGGACCACATACTTGTAGATCTGCATGCGGTCGGCAGTCTGCACCAGCGTGCCGAAGGTCAGGCCCAGTTCGTGCTGCGCGGCGGCCACCTCGTGGTGGTGCTTGTCGCAGGGCAGGCCCATTTCCAGCATGGTCGAAACCATCTCGGCGCGGATGTCGACGCCGCTGTCGACCGGCGCGACCGGGAAATAGCCGCCCTTGGCGCGCGGGCGGTGGCCCATATTGCCGGCGTCGAGCTCGGTGTTGGTGTTGGTCGGCAGCTCGATATCGTCGATCTTGAAGCCCGAACCGGCATAACCGTCTTCGAACCGGACATCGTCGAACATGAAGAATTCGGCTTCCGGGCCGACATAGACGGTGTCGCCCAGGCCCAGGCTCTTCATGTAGTTCTCGGCGCGCTTCGCCGTGGTGCGCGGGTCACGCGAATACCATTCGCCGGTCGACGGTTCGACGATGTCGCAGAACACGATCATCATGGAGGTGGCGCTGAACGGGTCCATGTAGACCTCGGTCAGGTCGGGCTTCAGCACCATGTCCGATTCGTTGATGACCTTCCACCCTTCGATGGAGGAGCCGTCGAACATCAGGCCTTCTTCCAGCTGATCCTCGTCCAGGGCGCCGGCGACCATGGTCAGGTGCTGCCACTTGCCCTTGGGGTCGGTGAACCGCAGATCGACCCACTCGATCTCCTCGTCCTTGATCCGCTTCACGATTTCCGATGCAGTGGGCATGGCGTTCCTTCCTTTGACGCTGGATGGGTGTTGCTGGCGTGGCGGACTGCTGCCGCCGCGCCGGAAATTCAGATTGCGGCCTCGTCCCGCTCCCCGGTGCGGATGCGCAGCACGGTGTCGACGGTGCTGACGAAGATCTTGCCGTCCCCGATGCGGCCGGTCTGCGCGGCGGCGCTGACCGCCTCCACCACAGCTTCCGCCAGGGTGTCGGGCACGACCACTTCCAGCTTCACCTTGGGCAGGAAGTCGACCACATATTCGGCGCCGCGATAGAGTTCGGTGTGGCCCTTCTGCCGACCGAAGCCCTTCGCCTCGGTCACGGTAATGCCCGATACGCCGACCTCGTGCAGCGCTTCCTTCACCTCGTCCAGCTTGAACGGCTTGATGATGGCTTCAATCTTCTTCACGCGCATTCCCCGCACATCCGGCTGGCCGGACGATCCCGTATCCTGGCCCGTTTCATGGCCCATAGCGGCGGCACGTTCACCATGCCGAGCCTCCGTTATCCGGAGTGTCGCAGCAGGAGTCGTGCCAGAGCCGTCGGCATCCGCGTAGACAATTGTGCTGCGCTGCGAAAGGGAGAACCGCAAGAATGCGTTACGGAAGTACGCCCCGGGTAACAGTTACGAACACGTAAGTGCCCGATTCTCGGCAAACATTGCCTATATGGAAGGCACCTGCCCTTTTTTTCAGCAGGGGATCACAGGCGCAGACCGGCACCTTCTTGAAGACCGGCCATCAGGTTCAGCGACTGGATCGCCGCCCCGCTCGCACCCTTGCCGAGGTTGTCGAGCAGCGCGAACAGCCGCACCTGCGCACCGTCGGGCGAGGCGAAGACATGCAACATTAGCCGGTCGCTTCCCGCGGCCGAGGCGCGCAGCAGCAGCTCGGCCGGGTCAGCGTCAGCCACCATCACGACCGGGCTGCCGGCGTAGAAGCCGGCCAGTTCCGCCCGCAGCGCCGCCGCATCCGCGGCACCGGACATTGCGGACAGGGGCAGGGGCACCTCAACCGCCATGCCGCGATGCGCCGCGATCACTGCGGGCGAGAACACCGGATCATGGCGCAGCCCGCCGTGAACCCGCATCTCCCCCAGATGCTTGTGCCCCATCGCCAGGCCATAGCCGCGCCAGGCGATGTCGCCATCATCCTCGAACCGCTCGATCAGGGCCTTGCCGCCGCCCGAATAGCCGGAGACCGCGTTGACGGTGTAGGGCCAGTCCGCCGGCAGCAATCCGGCGCGCACCAGTGGCGCGACCAGCGCAAGGAAGCCGGTGGGGTAGCAACCGGGATTGCTGACGCGGGCGGCTGTCGCCACCTGATCGCGCCCGACCAGTTCCGGAAAGCCGTAGGTCCAGCCCGGCGCCGTGCGGAACGCGGTGGAGGCATCGATGACCCGCGTGCCACTGTCAGGCTGGATCAGGGCCACCGCCTCGCGCGCGGCGTCATCCGGCAGGCACAGGATGGCAAAGTCGGCGGCGTTCAGCGCGTGTGCGCGGGCGGCGGCATCCTTGCGCCGGTCGCCTTCCAGCACCAGCAACTCGAACTCGGGCCGGGGGGCCAGCCGCTCCACGATCTCCAGCCCGGTGGTGCCGGCGGCGCCATCGACGAAGACGGTTGCGGCCATCAGGGCAGTACCTCCAGCCGATCGAGCCGGACGTAGCCGACCGGGCCGTCCAGCGACATGCAGCCCCAGGCCCACGCCCCGCTGACCTCCAGCACCTCGAAACTGTCGCCTTCCATCAGCGTACACAATTCCTCGCCGCCATACGGCTGGCCCAGCAGCGGGGCCCCGCCCGGCAACACGGTGCGCGGCTGCGGCACGGCGTAGTGCGGCACGAAGAATCGACCGGCCAGCGCGATGTGGGCAAGGTCGCCCCGCAGCGGTACGGAAGGGGCGGGACGCTCCACCGGGCCGGTCAGCGTGTACGGGCCATGATTGCGCAGGGCGCCGGGCGCGCCGTCAGTGTCCTCTATCGCGGGCATGGCGCGGGCGCTTACCCGCCCCCCGCCGGAACGGCAAGCGGCCTCAACCGAACCGCGCCTGCAGCATGTGCCATGCGGCCCGAAGGCCTAGCGCCTCACCGCCGCGGGGGCGACCCGGCCGGGCGGCGGGGTTCCAGGCGAAGGTGTCGAAATGCGCCCAGTCTATCGGCTGGCCGGCGGCATCCTTCCCCACGAAGCGGTCGAGGAACAGCGCAGCGGTGATCGCCCCGGCGAAGCCGTTGCTGGTGGCGTTGTTGGTATCGGCGATGTCGGACTTCAGCCCCTCGGCATAAGGCTGGTGCAGCGGTAGGCGCCAGACCGGATCGTCCTCCGCCCGCCCGGCCGCCAGCAATGCGTCCGCCGTGGCATCTTCCCGCGCGAACAATGCCGGCAGGTCCGGGCCGAGCGCCACCCGCGCCGCGCCGGTCAGGGTGGCGAAATCGAGGATCAGCTGCGGGTTTTCCTCGCTGGCGCGGGTCAGCGCGTCGCCCAGGATCAGGCGCCCCTCGGCATCGGTATTGCCGATCTCGACGCTCAGCCCCTTGCGGCTGCGCAGCACGTCGCCCGGGCGGAAGGAATTGCCGGCGATGGCGTTCTCCACTGCCGGCACTAGGCAGTGCAGGCGCACGTCCAGCCCGCGTTCCATCACCAGTTGCGCCAGCGCCAGGGCATGCGCGGCGCCGCCCATGTCCTTCTTCATGAGGAGCATGCCGGCGGACGGCTTGATGTCGAGGCCACCCGAATCGAAGCACACCCCCTTGCCGACAAGCGCCAGCACCGGCGCGTCGGCGCGGCCCCCCGGAAGACTCCAGGTCAGGTGCAGCAGGCGCGGCGCATGGTGGCGGGCGGCGGCGCGGCCGACGGCGTGCACCATCGGGTACTCCGCCTCCAGCGTCTCCCCGCGAGTCACCTGCAGCTGTGCACGGTGCTCTCCGGCGATCCGTTCGGCCACCTCCTCCAGCGCGGCGGGGCCCATGTCCTCCGCCGGGGTGTTCACGAGGTCGCGGACCAGCGCCACCGCCCGTGCCTCCGCCAAAGCGGGTTCGATGGCGGCAGCATCGCCGGTGAGCAGGATGCGCGGGCCTTCGGCAGCGGAGTCCTGGCGGTAGCGGTCGAAGCGGTATTGCGCGGTCTGCCAGCCGAGCAGCGCGCGGCCGGCGCCGGCACCCTCCAGCCGGTAGGTGCCGGCGGGCAGCGCCTCTGCCAGTTTCGCCAGGCACCAGCTGGTCGGCTGCACCGGATCGGCAACCCCGCCAAGCGCCTGCCAGGTCTCGCCATCGGGCAGGATGGCGGTCTGGCCGGCCTTGCCGGTGAAGCGCTGCGCGGAAAGGGCCGCACGCTGGGGACCGCTGAGAGTGCCGGCGAAACCGGCAAAGCCTTCGACGGTTGTCAGGCGGAGGGAGGTTGCCGTCTGGCCGCGATCCGGCTGGATCAATTCGATGTTCATGCCCATACAAAGTCCCGCTTGCCTGTTTGCGCGAGGTTTGGAAAGGTTGCCCGTGATGCGTCTGGTTCTCCTGCTTGCCTGTGCCGCGGCGCTTGCCGGCTGCACCGGTTCTGCCGACGGGCAGGAAGAAGGGCAGGCCGCCGCGCCCGCGCCTGCCGCCTCCGCCTCGGGGATCGTGGCGTCACCGAGTCCTCAGCCAACCGAAACCGGCCTTGCCGCGCGCGACGCCGCCGGTGCGCGCAGCGTGTCGGAAGAGACCGACGATTACCTGTTCACCTACAGCTATCCGACCAAGGCGGGTGCCATCCCGGCGCTGGGCGACTGGCTGGACGGGGAGCTGGAGGAACGCCGGAGCGAGCTTGCGCGGGAAGCGGCGCAGGCGCGGCGGGAGGCGCGGGCCGACGGGTTCCCGTACAACAAGCACAGCTACCAGGCGGAATGGAAGGTCGTCGCCGACATTCCCGGCTGGTTGAGCATGTCCAACGAGTTCAGCACCTACAGCGGCGGCGCCCATGGCATCTACGGCGTGAACTCGCTGCTCTGGGACAAGAGCGCCAATGAGGCGATGGACGCGATCCAGCTGTTCGCATCGGCGAAGGCGCTGGAAGACGCGCTGGGCGATCGGTTCTGCGACGGGCTGGACAAGGCGCGGGAGGCGCGCCGCGGCACGCCGGTGGACCGCGATGCCGACGATCCGTTCAACGACTGCCCCGGTATCGACGAACTGACCGTGCTGGTCGGGTCCGGTGGCGGGCGCCGCTTCGACCGGCTGACGCTGTATGCCGGCCCGTATGTGGCGGGACCTTATGCCGAAGGGGACTTCCGCGTGAACCTGCCCGTGGACCAGGCGGTCATGGATGCGGTCAAGCCGCGTTACCGCGACAGCTTCGCGGCTCGCAATCGGGCATAAGCGCCGCTATATCGCGGCGATGACGCAATATCAGCATATCGAGGCGGACGAGACCGTCTATCGCGACGGAACCATCAAGCTGCACGGGCCGGACGGGTTTGCCGGCATGCGCCGCGCCGGGCGGCTGGCGGCCGAGATCCTCGACGCGATCGGCGAGCATGTGCGTCCCGGCGTCACCACGGCGGAGCTCGACACCCGCATCCGGGAGATGATGCTGGATGGCGGCGCGGTGCCGGCGACGCTTGGCTATCGCGGCTACACCCACTCCTCCTGCATCTCCATCAACCACGTCGTCTGCCACGGCATCCCGTCGTCCAAGGCGCTGAAGGATGGCGACATCCTCAACATCGACGTGACGCCGCTGCTGGACGGCTGGCATGGCGACAGCAGCCGGATGTATGTGGCGGGCGAGGCGTCGATCAAGGCGCGCAAGCTGATCGAGGTCACCTATGAGTGCCTGATGATCGGCATTGAACAGGCCCGCCCCGGCGCCCGGCTGGGCGACATCGGCGCTGCGATCCAGGCCCATGCGGAAGGGCACCGCTACGGCGTGGTGCGGGATTTCTGCGGCCACGGCGTCGGCCGGCTGTTCCATGACGCGCCCGAGGTCGTCCATGCCGCCCGCGCCGGCACCGGGCCGGAGCTGAAGGCAGGCATGATCTTCACCATCGAGCCGATGATCAATTACGGTCGCCCGGCGGTGAAGGTGCTGAACGACGGCTGGACCGCCGTGACGAGGGACAAGAGTCTGTCCGCGCAGTTCGAGCATTCGATCGGCATTACCGACAATGGCTGCGAGATCTTCACCGGCAGCCCGGCCGGTATCGAGAAGCCGGTTTTCGCCTAGAAGTCGCGAGCGGCCCGGACCGCCGCGCCTGCGGCAAACGGCGTCAACGCCACCAGCCCGAGGCTGACTGCTCCGCATAAAGCCAGTCCGCTTTGGGCGATGCCGCTGCCATCCCCGGTCGCCAGCGCTCCCGCGCCGAACACCAGCAGTGGCACCGCCAGCGGGATCAGCAGCAGGCCAGCCAGCGCGGTGCCACCGCTGCGCAGCCCCAGCGTCAGCGCCGCGATCAGCACTCCGGTCGCGGCTAACCCCGGCGTGCCGGCCAGCAGGCCCAGTTCGACAATCGCCAGCGTCCGCCCATCCAGCCCCAGCAGCGCGGCGGCGGGCAGGGTCGCCAGCATCAAGGGCGGCCCGATGCTGAGCCAGTGGGCCAGCAGGCGAGAGGCGATCACCGCCTCCTCGCTGAGGCCGCGCAGGGTCCATTGGTCGAAGAAGCCAGTGTGGTAGTCAGGCGCGAGCAGGCGATCCAGCGGCAGGATGGCGGCGAGCAGCGCGGCGACCCAGACGATCCCCCCGCCGCTCCGCGCCAGCAGATCCGGATCCGGCCCCACGGCAAAGGGGTACAGCATGGCGACCGCCAGGAAGAACAGCAGCGGCAGCAACGTGCCGCCCCGCCGCCCCGGCAGCAGCGCTGCCAGATCGCGCCTCAGCAGTGTCCACAACATGCTCATGACGGGTGTGCCCGCAGGTCGAGCACGGTGGCGCCCGGCAGGGCGATGGGCTGGTGGCTGGCCAGCAGCACGGCGCCACCGGCCATGCGGAACTCCGCCACCAGCTCCTCCACCAGCGCAACGCCACTCGTGTCGAGGCCGTTCAGCGGCTCGTCCAGCAGCCAGATATCCGCGCCTTGACCTATCAGGCGCGCCAGCCCGGCACGCTTGCGTTGCCCGGTGGAAAGATACCGCACCGGCACTTCGGCGAGCGCATCGAGCCCGAGCCGCTCCAACGGCATGACCCCCCGATCAAGCCGCCGCCAGAAACCGAGAGCGCGGCCGAGCGGCTGATCCTCGTCCAGCGCGACAGCGGCGTCCAGCAACGCGATCGAGCCGCGCCGCTCCACGATACCGACGAAGGGGCGCAGCAGGCCGGCGACGATCCGCAACAGGCTGGTCTTGCCGATGCCGTTGGGGCCGGCGAGCTGCAATGCCTGCCCGGGATGCACGGCCAGGTCCACCGGACCCCACAGCAGGCGGTCACCCCGGCGGCATACCAGCCCGTGCCCTGTGATCCCGCCCTGCATCGGCAGCGGGGATAAGCGATCCGTCGCCGGCCGCCAAATGTTCATCGCGCGTCTTGCCTGCAACGCTATGATCATGGACGCAAGGAGCCTGTCCATGATCCGCCAAGCCGCCATTGCCTGCCTGCTGCTCGCCGCCTGTACCGGGGAGGCCGACAATCGCCTGCCGGGCGGCGAGGACACGCGCCCCTATGCCGGCATCGCCCCTGCCGAAACGCTGCGCTTCATCGGCACCGAACCGTTCTGGGGCGGGGAGGTCAGCCGGGCGGGCCTGCGCTTCAGCGACATCGATGACCAGCAGGGCCGCACCGTAGCGGCCACCTTCTTCCGCGGGCGGGGCGGGGCAAGCTGGTCGGGCGAGCTGGACGGCGCGCCGTTCACCCTGCTGGCAAGCGAGGGGGAGTGCAGCGACGGCATGTCGGACCGCACCTATCCCTACAGCGTCACCGTCGAACGCGGCGAGCAGCTGCTGTCTGGCTGCGGCTGGACAGAAGCGCGACCATTCACGGAGCCGGAAGGCGAGGGCTGAGGCTCTAGCCCAGCTTCGCCTTCAGCACCTCGTTCACCACCTGCGGGTTGGCCTTGCCGGCCGTGGCCTTCATCGTCTGCCCGACGAAGAAGCCGAACAGCGCCTGCTTGCCGCCGCGATATTGTTCAACCTTGTCGGCATTCGCCGCCAGGATCGCGTCCGCCGCCGCCTCGATCGCACCGCTGTCCGATTCCTGCTTCAGCCCCTCACGCTCCACGATCGCGCCCGGCGCGTCGCCGGTGGCGATCATGGTCTCCAGCACCTGCTTGGCGATGGAGCCGGAGATGGTCCCGCCACCCACCAGCGCCAGCAGCTCCGCCCCGCTCTCCGCCGTGATCGCGCCATCGTCCAATGCGCGGCCCGCCTTGTTCAGCGCGCCCATCAGTTCGGACAGCAGCCAGTTGGCCGCCTGCTTGGCGACTTCGGCCGGCTGCTTGTTCTGCGCGGTGGCGCTTGCCAGCAGCAGCGCCTCAAACCAGCGGGCGGTCTCGACCTCCGCAGTCAGCACCTGCGCGTTGTACTCGCTGAGCCCCAGCTCCTCGATATAGCGGCGCCGCTTGGCATCGGGCAGTTCGGGCAGCGAATCGCGGCACTCGTCGAGGAACGCCTGGTCCAGTTCCAGCGGCAGCAGGTCCGGATCAGGAAAGTAGCGGTAATCATGCGCGTCTTCCTTGGAGCGCATCGACCGCGTGGTGCCGGTGCCCGGATCGAACAGTCGCGTTTCCTGCACCACGGTGCCGCCATCTTCGATCAGGTCGACCTGGCGACGGGCCTCATGCTCAATCGTGGCCATGACGAAGCGGACGGAGTTGACGTTCTTCGTCTCCGTCCGCGTGCCGAACGGCTCGCCGGCTTTACGGACGGAGACGTTGACGTCCGCCCGCATCGATCCTTCCTCCATGTTGCCGTCGCACGAACCGACATAGCGCAGGATGGCGCGCAGCTTGCGCACATAGGCGCCGGCCTCCGCCGGGCTGCGCATGTCCGGGCGGCTGACGATCTCCATCAGGGCAACGCCGCTGCGATTGAGGTCGACATAGGACATGGTCGGGTGCTGGTCGTGCATCAGCTTGCCCGCATCCTGCTCCACATGGATGCGCTCGATCCCGATCACCTTGTCGGCCGGAATGCCGGCCTTCTCGTCCGCATCGATCGTCAGCGATCCCTCGCCCACCAGCGGATGATATAGCTGGCTGATCTGATAGCCCTGCGGCAGGTCGGCATAGAAGTAGTTCTTGCGATCGAAACGGCTCCACCGGTTGATCTGCGCGTCGATCGCCATGCCGGTACGCACCGCCTGCCGGATGCATTCGCGGTTGGGCACCGGCAGCATGCCGGGCATCGCCGCATCGACCAGGCTGACCTGCGCATTCGGCTCCGCCCCGAAGGCGGTGGCCGCGCCGGAGAACAGCTTGGCATTGGAAGTGACCTGGGCGTGGACCTCGAGGCCGATCACGACCTCCCAGTCCCCGGTGGCGCCATGGATGCGGTAGGTGGAGTCAGTCATGCCGTGCGCGATACCGCCACCCGCGCGGCTTGGAAAGCGGCCTCAGATGGTCAGCGCCTCCCGCTCCGCCGCGCCCGCGCCCCAGCGGCGCGCATGATCGCGCGACCAACGGCGGGCGGGCTCCTCGAGCCAGCGGAAGCTGACGGCCGACAGGGCGATGGTGAGCGCGATCAGTGCCAGCGACACCAGCGTCTCCGCCCCATTGCTCAGCGCCAGCGTGCCGATGCCGCCCGGCGTGGGTCGCGCGGCCACGAGGTCGGGGCGGCCCAGCGCAGTCAGCACCGCCGGTCCGGCGCGCGTCACCGGGGCAATCAGCAGCATGTGGAGCATGTAGATGGAATAGGACAGCGTACCGAGCGCGATCATCGGGCGCAGTTGCAACAGGCGGCTGATCCAGCCCTTGTCGCGCGCGAAGACCAGCACGATCAACGCGAACAGCGCGGAGGTGAGCAGCAGCGTCAGACCGCCCAGCGGCATCGCCGCCAGCAGCCAGACCAGTGCGGCCAGGCATGCAGCCTCCAGCGCCGTCAACAGGGCAGGGTGGAGATGCGGGTGCCAGTGGCGATGCAGCCAGTGGCAGCCGACCCCCAGGGAGAAGCCGAGGATGCCACGCTGCAGCAGCCGACCCACCGGCGGATAATTGATGCCCAGCACCAACAGCGCAATGGTCGCGCTCATCAGCAGAACGGCTATCGCAAGGCCGCGTCGCCCGGTCCCGAACAGCATGGCGGCGATGGCATACAGGACGATCTCGACCGAGATCGACCAGCTGACCGGCGCATAAGGGTTGTTGGCACCCGTGTCGAACCCGTCGAGCAGCAGCAGCCCACGCATGAACAGCCACGGATCGCCCGGCCGCCCCAGGGTTCCGACGACGTAGAACCACTGGAATGCACTGGCCACCAGCACCGCGGCCAGATGCAGCGGCACCACCCGGCCCAGGCGTAACGCCATGAACTGCCGCCGGCTGAACCCTTGCGCCAGCCGCTCGCCATAGCTGGCGGCGATGACGAAGCCTGACAGCACGAAGAAGAAATCGACCATCAGCCAGCCATTGCGCAAGAATGGCAGACCCGCGATCCAGCCGAACGGCCCCATGTGGAACAGCATGACGGCCACGGCCGCGACACCGCGCAACGAATCAAGAGCGACGAACCGCCCGCCATCCGGCAGACGGGCGAGCGCCGCGCGGCTGGTTACCACCACCGCTCCGGCTGGGCGGTGAAGCCGGCGCGCTGTTCGATGGCGAGGGCGGCGTTGAGCACGCCCTGTTCGTCCAGCGGGCGTCCGATCAACTGCAGGCCGAGCGGCAGCCCGTCACCATCCAGACCTGCCGGCACGCTCATAGCGGGCAGGCCGGCCAGGCTGGCGGGGACGGAGAACACGTCGTTCAGGTACATCGCCAGCGGGTCGGCCAGCTTCTCGCCCAGTGCAAAGGCCGCGTTGGGCGCGGTCGGCGCCAGGATCACGTCGCAGCTGTTCCACGCCTCTGCGAAGTCACGGGCGACCAGCGCGCGCACCTTCATCGCCTGCGTGTAATAGGCGTCGTAATAGCCGGCGCTGAGCACGTAGGTGCCGATCAGGATGCGGCGCTTGACCTCGTCACCAAAGCCAGCCGCGCGGGTGGCGGCGTACATGTCCTGCAGGTTGGCGCCGGATGGCAGGTCACGCAGCCCGTAGCGCACGCCATCGTAGCGGGCGAGGTTGCTGGATGCCTCCGCCGGGGCGACGATGTAATAGGCGGGCAGCGCATACTGGGTGTGCGGCAGGCTGATGTCGACGACCTCCGCCCCAGCATCCTTCAGCCAGGCGATGCCATCATCCCATGCGCTGAGGATGGCGGCGTCTGTACCCTCCATCCGGTATTCGCGCGGAATGCCGACGCGCTTGCCGGCAAGGTTCGCATCCAGCGCCCCGCTCCAGTCCGGCACCGGCAGGTCGAGGCTGGTGGAATCCTTGGGGTCGAAGCCCGCCATCGCCTGCAACATCAGTGCGCAATCGCCGACGCTGCGCGCCATGGAGCCGGCCTGGTCGAGCGAGGAGGCGAAGGCGACCACACCCCAGCGACTGCACCGGCCATAGGTTGGCTTGATGCCGCAGATACCGGTCAGCGCAGCCGGCTGGCGGATGGAGCCGCCGGTGTCGGTGCCGGTCGCGGCCGGAGCGAGGCGCGCGGCCACGGCGGCGCTGCTGCCGCCGGACGAGCCGCCCGGAGTGAGCGCGGCATTGCTGCCGGCCTTCTTCCACGGGCTGATGACATTGCCGAAATGGCTCGTCTCGTTAGAGGAGCCCATCGCGAACTGGTCAAGGTTGAGCTTGCCCAGCATCCCCGCGCCCGCATCCCACAGGCGCTGGCTGACGGTGGATTCGTACTGCGGCGTGAAGCCTTCCAGCATGTGGCTGGCGGCGGTCGTCTGCACGCCACGCGTGGCGAACAGGTCCTTCATGCCGATCGGCACGCCTGCCATCAGGCCCAGCGGACGACCGGCGGCGCGGTCCGCATCCACCTTGTCAGCGGCGGCCAGCGCATGATCCGGCGTGGTGACGATGAAGGCGTTGAGGGTGGCGGCACCCGCCACCGCTTCGTTGCACGCCTCGGCGACTTCGCGCGCGGTGAAGGTGCCGGCGGCGACCCCATCGCGGATCGCCTGCACGCCCAACTGAGTGAGTTCGGGGGGCTGGGTCAGTTCACTCATGATAGACCTATTCGATAACCTTGGGCACGCCGAAGAAGCCGTGCTCCGCCGCCGGGGCATTGGCCAGCACTGCGTCGCGCACGCCGCCGCCGGTCAGCGGATCGGCGTCCACCACATCGTCCCGCAGGCGCAGCGATTGCGGGATCACGGCGGTCATCGGCTCCACGCCGGTGACATCCACCTGGCCCAGCTGCTCCACGAAGGAGAGGATGCCGTTCAGTTCGGGCACCATCCTGTCCAGCGCGGCATCGTCCATGCGGATGCGCGCGAGCGAGGCGATCTTGGCGACGGTTGCCTTGTCGACGGACATGCGCGCGCCTGCTTACTGGCCGGCGGGCGGGGCGGAGGGAGCAGCCGGCGGGCCGCCGGGCATCTGCCCCTGCATCATCATCTGCTGCTGCAGCGCCTGGATGCGGCCTTCGACCTCCGCCCGGCTCATGAAGTCGTTCAGCGTCACTTCGAACACCAGATCGCTGTTCGGCGGGATCGGCGCGCCCGGCGGCGGCGTCTCGCCATAGGCGAGCGCGGCCGGGATCTCGAGCCGGTAACGTCCACCCTTCTGCATCTGCTGCAGGCCCTGCAGGAAGCCGGGGATCAGCTGGCCATCCTCCAGCAGCATGGGCGTGCCGGCGGGCAGCATGCCGGGCGGGAAGGGGGAGGGCTGCGACCGGTCGAACTCGGTCCCGTCGGCCAGCTTGCCGACATAATCGACGAACACGACGTCCCCCGTCGCCGGTGTGCCACCGGTGCCGGCGGCGATCTGCGTCACGGACACGCCCTGCGGCGCCGCGGCCCAGGCAACGCCGGCCGCCAGCAGGATAACCAGCACGACGCCGATCCACAGCTTCGCAAGGGAGCCCTTGGCGATGGGCTGCAACGGTACGCGGGTGATCTCGGTCATCGGATGGCAGGTCCTGAAAAGCGAAGGGGCGCGAAGGTGATCCCTTGCGCGCCCCCTTGGCCCGGAATGTGGCGACCTGCAAGCGGCGAGGTGGTGCCCCCGCCGGCCGCCAGCATGTGCGACGGCTTACTTGACGCCGTCACGCTCCGCCCGCTTGCGCTCCATCTTGCGGGCGCGGCGGACAGCGGCCGCCTTCTCGCGGGCGCGCTTCTCGCTCGGCTTCTCGTAATGGCGGCGCAGCTTCATCTCGCGATACACGCCTTCACGCTGCAGCTTCTTCTTGAGCGCGCGCAGGGCCTGCTCCACATTGTTCTCGCGGACGATGATCTGCATAAAAGTAACGCCACCTCTTTCGTCTGACCTCCCCTGCCAGGCTGCGGCGGGGAGCCAAAAATGATGAAGGAGCCGAATCTGCACGCAGTTCCGGCGCAAAATGTGCCGGGCGCTTATCGCAGATCGCCACAACAGGCAAGCCGCCGTGCCGTGCCGATGACCAGCCCCCATGGCTCCGGGCAAAAAAAGACCCGATCGTCACCGACCGGGCCTTGGAAAGTTTGGGAGAGGATGCCTGAAAGGCCTGTCCCGTATGGCTGTGGATCGCGATTCGATATAGCGCATAAATCGCATGGTGTGTTGCGTCGGGCGCAACACACCAACCCTGCGCACGTCAGAATGCGGGTTCGTACCCCGGTGGCAGTTCGTCATCCTTGTCTTCCAACCCGCTGGCGGCGGGATTGTTGGACGAATGGATGCCGCATTCTGTCTTGTTCCAGCCGCGCCACCGTCCGGCTCGGGGGTCCTCCCCCTCCGCAACCGGGCTGGTGCACGGTTCGCACCCCACGGACAGGTAGCCTTGGCCTTCCAGCGGATGACGCGGCAGGTCATTGGTCGTGAACCAGGCGTCGAGGTCGGCCTTGGTCCAGTCGCCCAACGGATTGATCTTCAGCCGGCCATCCTCGATCTCGAACCGGGGCAGGTTCTGGCGGGTAGAGGACTGGAACGCCTTGCGGCCAGAGATCCACGCATCGAGCCCCTGCTTCGCGCGGGCGAGCGGTTCCACCTTGCGGATGGCGCAGCACCCATCGGGGTCCCAGCCCCAGCGCAGCCCCGCCTCATCCTTGGTGGCGAGCACGGCGGGATCGGGCCGCACGACCCGGCTGTCGGTGAAGCCCAACCGCCCGATCAGCGTGTCGCGATAATCGAGCGTTTCCTTGAACATCTTCTGCGTGTCGACGAAGATCACCGGCACGGTCGGGTCCGCCTTTGCCACTAGGTCCAGCAGCACGGCGCTTTCCGTGCCGAAGGAGGAGACCACGGCGACGCGGCCCAGCGATCCCTCGGCAAACAGCTCCGCCAGCATCGTCTGTGCGTCGACGCCGGCAAAACGGGCGTTCAGCGCCTCAGCGTCGGCTTGCGTCCACGCCGGCGCGGTGTCGATGATGTCGCGGGCGCGGCTAGCCATCGGTGCCACCCCCATGCCGCAGCGCCCAGATCGGCTGGCGCGCGTCGGCCGCGGCCTGGTACACGTCCGGCCAAGTGGCGAAGGCACGCTCCGCATCCGCCACGTTCAGCGGCCGGGCGGGTGCGAAGCTGTCGAAGCCGCAGCGGCGCATATGGCTGAGCTGGTCGATCAGCACGTCGCCCACCGCGCGCAGTTCCCCGGCATAGCCCGCCTCGCGTAGGATACGCGCCGCCGAATAGCCGCGTCCGTCGCCGTAGACGGGGAAGTTCACCTCCACCAACTGGATGCGATCGAGGTGCGGCAGCAGGTCGCGGGCATCGTCGCCCGGCTCTATGCGGACGGCGCTGGCATTGGTCTGCCCGACGAAGGCATCGACCGTCACCGCCGGGTGATCGACCATCTCGTCATCGCGGAAGCGGAACTGCACATCGTCCAGACCGGCAAATTCGCTGTCGGTCGCGCTGATCGGCTCAACCATGGGCAGCCTCCTGCGGCAGCTTGGCAACCGCCTTGATCTCGAACCGGAAGCCCGCCAGCCAGTGCACCCCCGGGAAGGTCAGCGCGGGATAGGGCTTGCCTGGGAAGTATTCCCGCAGCACCGGCAGGATGGTGGGGAAGGCGCCTTCGGGATCGAGCGCGAACAGCGTCATATCGACCACATCGTCGAAGGTGCGACCGGCTGCCTCCAGCACGTCACCCAGGTTTGCGAAAGCAAGACGTACCTCGTCCGCCAGTTCCGGCTCCGGCGTACCATCGGCGCGTGCGCCAACCTGGCCGGAGACGAACAGCAAGCCGCCTGCGCGCACCGCCGGGCTGTAGCCGTGCTCGTCGTACAAAGCGTGCGGGTTGGCAGGATAGACGGTGTCACGCGCCATACAGCGCCTCCTTGAACGGTTCCATGCCGATGCGGCGATAGGTGTCGAGGAAGCGCTCCCCCTCCTCCCGCCGGGCGAGATAGACGTCGGTCGCCTTCTCCACCGCGTCGACCACGCCATCCTCGTCAAAACCGGGACCGGTGATCTTGCCGAGCGATACGTCCGCCGCCTCGCTGCCCCCCAGCAGCAACTGGTAGTTCTCGCGCCCCTTACGATCGACGCCCAGAATGCCGATGTGGCCGGCATGGTGGTGGCCGCAGGCATTGATGCAGCCGCTGATCTTCAGCTTCAGCTCGCCCAGTTTGTCGCCCTTGCCGCTGTCGGCGAAGCGCTGGCTGATCTTCTGCGCCACGGGGATCGCGCGCGCATTGGCGAGGCTGCAATAATCGAGGCCGGGGCAGGCGATGATGTCGCCGATCCCGTCGAGGTTGGGCGTCGCCAGGTCCGCCGCGACCAGTTGCTGCCACAGCTCGAACAGGCGGCGGCGCTCGACATGCGGCAGGACGATGTTCTGCGCATGGGTCACGCGGCACTCGTCGAAGGAGAACTCCTTCGCCAGGTCCGCCATCAGGTGGATCTGCGCCGCCGTCGCGTCGCCCGGAATGCCGCCGACCGGCTTCAGGCTGATCGTGGCGGAGGTGTAGCCGGGCACGCGGTGCCGGTGCGTGTTCTGCCGCACCCATTGCGCGAACAGCTGGTCCGACAGGTCGATGTCATCGTTCAGGCCGGTGACGAAGGCCGGATCGGCGAAGAAGGTGCGGATGCGCTCAAGCTCCGCGAAAGGCGGCTCGACCCCGCTGTCCAGCAGGTGCTGGTATTCGACGTCGACCTGCTTCGCATATTCCTCCGCACCCATTTCGTGCAGCAGGATCTTGATCCGCGCCTTGTACTTGTTGTCGCGGCGACCGTAGCGGTTGTAGACCCTGAGGCACGCCTCCGCATAGGTGATCAGCCGGTCGAGCGGCACGAACTCACGCACCAGATGCGAAATCATCGGCGTGCGGCCCATGCCCCCGCCTACATAGAAGGCCGCGCCCAGCTCGCCCGCGTCATTGCGGTGGATGCGGATGCCGATGTCGTGCAGCCGCATCGCCGCGCGATCGGTCTCGCTGGCGATCACCGCGATCTTGAACTTGCGCGGCAGGTAGGTGAATTCCGGGTGGAAGCTCGACCACTGGCGCATCAGCTCCGCATAGGGGCGCGGGTCCGCCACCTCGTCCGCCGCGGCGCCGGCGAAATGGTCGGCGCTGATGTTGCGGATGCAATTGCCGCTGGTCTGGATGGCATGCATCTCCACCGTGGCGAGATCGGCCAGGATGTCGGGCGTGTCCTCCAGCTTGATCCAGTTGTACTGGATGTTCTGCCGGGTAGTGAAGTGGCCGTACCCGCGATCGTACTTGTCCGCGATCGTGCCCAGCATGTGCATCTGCGTGGAATTGAGCGTGCCATAGGGCACCGCCACGCGCAGCATGTAGGCGTGCAATTGCAGGTACAACCCGTTCATCAGCCTGAGCGGCTTGAACTGGTCCTCCGTCAACTGGCCATCCAGCCGGCGGCGCACCTGGTCGCGGAACTCGGCCACGCGGGCATCGACCATCTGCTGGTCGTAACGGTCATACTGGTACATCAGATCACCCAGGTGCCGGCGGCGGGATCGGCCGGTCGCAAAGTCAGGTCGGTGCGCACGGTGGGGCCGAGCGCGCGGATGCGGTCCTTGATGTGGGCGGGGCGCATGCGGCCATCCTCATCCCGTGTGGCCTCGATCGCGTAGGGCACGTTGACACGGCCTTCCGCCTCCTCGCGCGCGGCAATCACCGGCGCCTGGTCGCCCACGTCGCAGGCATCCTCCACGTGAAGCGACCAGCCGGTGCCGTCCCACCAGGTGACGGCGCCGCTCTTCAGGTCGTTGCCGGTCAGGATCTTCATGCTGCTGCTCCAAGGGCGGTGGTCACCAGCGCGGCATCGTCCGCGCGCGTCACCGCCCCGATAACGATCAGCGCGGGACTGACTACCCCCTGCTGCTCAACCAGATCGGGCAGACCCGCCAGCAGGCCGCGCAGCACGCGCATGGTCGGACGGGCGCCGTTCTCGATCACCGCCACGGCGGTATCGGGAGCAAGGCCGTCGGCCATCAGCTTGTCGGCGATGTGGGGCGCGGTCTTCACGCCCATGAAGATCACCAGCGTGCGGCCCGCACCGGCAAGGCCAGCCCAGTCCTGTTCCGCCAGCCCCTTGCACTGGCCGGCGACAAAGCTGACGATGCTGGCGTGGTCGCGGTGGGTCAGCGGGATCTGCGCGGCGGCGGCGGCACCCAGCGCGCTGGAGATGCCGGGCACCACCTGCACGGGAACGCCGGCAGCGCGGCAAGCTTCCGCCTCCTCGCCCCCCCGGCCGAAGATGAACGGATCGCCGCCCTTCAGCCGCACCACGTCCTGCCCGACGAGCGCATGCCGCACCAGCAGGGCGCTGATCTGGTCTTGCGGCAGCGTGTGGTGCGCGCGCCGCTTCGCCACATCCACCAGCAGCGCATCCGGGCGAGCGAGGGCGAGCACCGCCGGCTCCACCAGCCCGTCATGCACGATCACCGCCGCCTGCCCGATCAGCCGCGCGGCGCGCAGCGTCAGCAGGTCCGGATCACCGGGGCCCGCGCCCACCAGAAAGACTGTGCCAATTGCCATGGCGCCCAGATGCGCATGGCGGCGACATCATTCCAGCGAGAAACGATAGGGCAGGGGCTAGGTCAGCTTTCTCCGCGCTCGTCCGGCGCCGCCCCGCGACTCTCAAGCGCGGCGATCAAGCGCTGGAACTGCTCGCTGTCACGCAGATTCAGGTCGCGCTGCGGGAAGGGCACTTCGATCCCGTTTTCGCGGAAGGTCAGCCACAGCCGCTTCAACACGTCCGACTTCACGTTGCCGACGCCCTCCTCCGGATCGACGATCCAGCAGTGGATGGTGAACAGCAGCCAGCTTTCGCCATAGTCGGACAGCCACACCGTCGGCGGCGGCGTGGTCAGCACGCGCTTGGCCCCCTTCGCCGCCGCCAGCATCAGCTCCTCCGCTTTCACGATGTCGCTGTTGTAGCTGATGCCGACGGGGATCTGCACGCGCACGCGGCGGCTGGAATAGGACCAGTTCTCCACCTGATTGATCATCAGGTTCTCGTTGGGAATCAGGTACTCCTTTTCGTCCCGCGTGATGATGGAGACGGCGCGCACGCCGATCTTGCGGATCTGGCCGAAGGTCTCGTTGCCGGCCATGTCGGTGACGGCGATCACGTCGCCCGGCTTGATCGACCGGTCCATCAGCAGGATGATGCCGGCAATCAGGTTGCCGAAGGTCTTCTGCAGGCCGAAGCCGATGGCGAGGCCGAACGCGCCCGAGAACACGGCCAAGGCGGTGAGATCGATGCCGAGCAGGTCGACGCCCATCAGGACGGCAGTGGTCCATACGACGATGGTGACGATCTTCTCGCCCAGCACCTCCTGCAAGGGGGTGAGGCGCGTTACCTTGCGCAGCAGGCGGTGGCCGAACTTGTTGCCCAGGCGCGCGGCGACGAACACGCCTACGATCACCAGCACCACCACCAGGAAGGTCCACAGCGAGAAGCGCGTATCGCCGACGGTGAAGCCGAATGCGTCCAACCGGGCGATGACCTCACCAACGGTGTCGCTGCGCGTCGTCACCGCGTCGCGTAGCGCCTCTGCCCCCACGAGGTCCTCAGGGGCGTCGGAGATGGTCGGGAGCGGCGAGGGTTGCGTCACCGGCACGTTGATGACGGGCGGCGCCACGTCCACCGGGGCGTCGGTGGCGGTTGAGCTCACGCCCGGTCCATCACCGCGAAGGCCTGGGCGAGATCCGCGATCAGGTCCGCCGGGTCCTCCAGCCCGATCGCGAGCCGCACGCCAAGCCGGTCCGCCGCGTCCCAGCCGGGCTTCGGCCAGGCGCTGGCCGTGCGGATACGTTGCGGATCGAGCGGAATGGCGAGGCTTTCGTAGCCGCCCCAGGAGAAGCCGATGCCGAACAGGCGCAAGGCATCGATCAGCCGGGTACGCGCGGCCACGTCACGGCCACGCAGCACGAAGGAGAACAGCCCGCAGCCGCCGGTGAAATCGCGGCGCCACAGATCATGGCCGGTAGCCCCCGGCAACATCGGGCAGAGCACCTGCGCCACCTCGCTGCGCCCAGCCAGCCATTCGGCGATGGCAAGCGCGCTGGCGGTGGTCCGATCCAGCCGCAGCCCCATCGTCCGCAGCCCCCGAAGCGCCAGAGCCGCGTCGTCCGGGCTCACCACCTGACCCAGGATCTGCGCGCGTTCGCGCAGCCGATCATGCACCGTGGCGGACGCGGTAACGGAGCCGAGCATGAGGTCGGAATGGCCACCGACATGCTTGGTTAGCGCCAGGACGCTCGCATCCACGCCATGCGCCAGCGCGGCAAAACCGGTCGGGCCGGCCCAGGTATTGTCCAGCACGCTCCAGGCGCCATGCGCCCGGGCGATGGCGGCAAGTGCGGGCACGTCGCACACTTCCATCGTCAGGCTGCCGGGGCTTTCCAGCAGCACCACCTTCGTACGCGGGCAGAACGCCGCCTCGTAAGCGGCGAGGTCCAGCGGATCGAACCAGCGCGTCTCGATGCCGAGCGGCCGCAGCAGCTTGTCTGCCAGCGTGCGGCTTGGCTCATACGCGTTGTCGCTCATCAACAGCACGTCGCCCGCATTCAGCAGGCCCAGGAGCGCCCCACTGATGGCGGCCAGCCCGCTGGGGTAGAGCAGGGTGCCGGCGGCGCCCGGCTCGAGCCCGCTCAGCGCATCGCACAGCGCCCAGTGCGTCGGGCTGCCGCGCCGACCGTAATAGAAGTGGCCGTCCGCGTTGGGACGCCCCCGCGCAAGGTCGGCGCAATCGGCATAGAGATGCGTGGAGGAGCGCCAGACCGGCACGTTGACCACCGGCCCCGTCCATTCCGCCCGCCGCCCGGCCTGCACCAGCCGGGTGCCGAGGCGCGCATCGTCGACGGGGTCGCTCATCCCGCAGCCTTCGGCGTGGCCGGGTCCGCGCCCCACTCGCTCCAGCTGCCGTCATACAGCGCGGTGTCGGTCTTGCCCGCCAGCCGCATGGCGAACAGCAGTGCCGCCGCCGTCACCCCGCTGCCGCAGGTCGTGACCACCGGGCGCGACCAGTCGATACCCGCCTCCTCGAACAAGGCGCGCAAGTCGGCCGGCGGCAGGTACGTGCCGTCGGCCGCGAACAGCGCCTTGTAGGGCAGGTTGCGCGATCCGGGGATGTGCCCGCCCGCAAGGTCGGGATTGGCTTCCGGCTCCTCCGCCATGAAGCGGGCGCGGCTGCGCGCGTCGAGCACCTGTTCGCCGCCCGTATCCAGGTTGGCCAGCATGTCCCGCTTGCTGCGCACAATCATGTCGCCGTCCGATGGCCGCCAATCGCCCGCACCCTGCGGGGAAGGCGCGCCAGCTTCCAATGGCCGGCCTTCCGCGCGCCACTTCGGCAGGCCGCCATCCAGGATCGCCACGTCGGCGAAGCCATGCTGGCGGAACATGAACCATGCGCGCGCGGCGGTCCTGATATCGCTGTCGTCGTACAGCACCACGCGGGTGCTGGCGCTGATGCCAAGATTGGCTAGGCGACGGGCGAACTGGTCGGCGCCGGGCAGGGCCGCGGGCACCGGGCTGGCGCGATCGGTCAGCGTCGGCAAATCGAGGAAGCGCGCGCCCGGAATATGCCCGGCGGCAAATTCGGCGACAGGGTCGCGGTTGGCGGCGGGCAGGTGGGCGGAGGCGTCCAGCACCACCAGCCCGTGCGTGCCCGCATTCTCGGCCAGCCAGCCGGTGGAAACGAGTTGGTCCATGCCGGGCTGCGTACCCAATGGCGGCGACGCGGTAAACCGGTTCAGGGCAGCGCCCGCGCGGCGAGCGGCGCCACCACGCGCGGCCCGCCGTCCAGCCGCACGGGCTGTACCTGACCGTTCTGTCCTGGCGGGCCCACCAGCACGGTGGCGGTCCGGCGGCCATGACCCTCCGCCGCGAAGGCCAGCCGCAGCAGCGGCACGAACAACGCCGCCTGTCCCTGGCGGATCGCCGGCGCCTCCGCCAGCGGCAGGCGCAGGTCCGCGGTGATCGCGTGCTGTTCACCGGGGCCGAGCAGCGGCAGGCGCACGATCTCGCGCGCGCCGGCGGCAGGGCCACCCAGTTGCTCTGCCGTCGACAGCGCGCCATGCGCGCCGGTGAGGTCGGCCGTGACCGTAAAGTCGCGCAACGGCTCCGCCCCTTCGTTCACCAGCGTCAAGCGGCAGGCGAGCGCCGCATTCATCAGCGACAGGCTGAGCCGCTCCGGCACGATCTCCAGGTCCAGGCCGGTGAGCGGCGGCAAAGCGGCGGGGGTGGGCGGCGCAGGCAGTGGCGGTGCAGGTGATGGGGCAGGCACCGGCACAGGCGCCGGCACAGGCGTTGGCCGCGGTGGGGCGGCTGTCGGCACAGGTATCGGACGGGGCGCTGGGGCAGGCGGGGCCTCGTCGCCGCGGCGCTTCCTGCGGCGTAGCACCAGCAGCAACGCGCCCCCGGCAATTGCCGCCGCCAGCGCTATCCAGCCGAGCGCGGTAATGCCGCTCCCGTTTCCGTCCTGCGGCGGGGGCGTCGCGGTCGCCTGCTGCAGAGGCGCGGGCGTCTGCGCAGGTGATACGGGAACCGGTGTCGCGGATTGCGGAGGCGCGGGCATCGGACCCACTGGCGCCACGGTCGATGGGGCAGCACTGTCCGGCTGCGCCTGCGGCGTCGGCGTCCTCGGTGTTGGCCTGCTTGCAGCCGTAGGTGCCGGTGTCGGTCTGGGTGTCGCCGACGGCGTCGGCGCGGCGGCTGGCGGCACGACCAGCGGCGGCGCAGCGCTCGGCGTCGTTACCGGGGGGCTTGCGGATGGGGAGGCGGACGGGCGCGTGCCGGGCAGATCGGGCGCGACCGGCCCTTCCTGTTCTGGGCCGGTCGGTGTGGGGGACGGGCGCGATGGCGGCAGACGGAAATCCTGCGGCGCGGTTTGCGCTACGGCGCTTGCCCCCAGCAACAGCCATGCCGTCAGGCTGCCCGCTGATACCTTCTTCATACCCCTGTCCATTCCTGCCGCATGGCGCATGTGGCTGAACGCCTTGTGAACCAACGGCGCCGCCTCTTGTCAGCGGCGGCGGCGCGGGGCAGGGCCCCGTCATGACCGAACCGATGTTCCTGGGGCAGTCAACGCCTCTGCCCGCGTCTCCTGAAGAAGCGCGGCTCGACTACGTGCCCAATCCGCGGGTGGGGGAGATGTTCTGCGTGCGCTTCGCCGCGCCGGAATTCACCAGCCTGTGCCCCGTAACAGGGCAGCCGGATTTCGCGCATCTGGTGATCGACTATCTGCCGGGTGAGACGATCGTCGAATCAAAGAGTCTCAAGCTGTTCCTCGGCTCGTTCCGCAATCATTGCGGCTTTCACGAGGATGTGACCGTCGGCATCGGCCGCCGCCTGTTCGACGAGATGCGCCCGCAATGGCTGCGGATCGGCGGATACTGGTACCCGCGTGGCGGCATTCCGATCGATGTCTTCTGGCAGAGCGATGCGCCCCCGGCCGCGTTGTGGCTGCCCGATCAGGGCGTCGCCCCATATCGCGGCCGGGGGTAGCGGCGGGTCAGATTTCCCGTTCGACTTCACGGCTGGCGGACTGCAGGTCCTCGCCCGCGCCGGACACGGTGTTGCAGGCTGCGGTTGCCATGGTGAGGACGGCCAGGGTGGCGAGGGTTGCTGCACGCAGGGTCATAATAGATCTCCCGAAGGGTTTCAGTGCCCTGCCAACGCCGGCCTTGTAGCTGCGTTCCCCGGCAGACACATCCGCACCCCGCCTGTGCGGTAAACGGGCAACAATACAGGCGACCGACGCCGGCTGATGGCGTCATCAATCCCGGCGCGGCGTCACATGTCGAATCCGCTGTCGAGCAGGTATTCGATCTTCCCCCATCCACTGGGGCTGAGCTGCAGGAACGGATCACGCGCCGTCACCCGCTCCACCAATTGCCTTTGCTCCAGCAGCTCAAGCCAATGCCTGACTGCGCTAGGCGCGATGACGGCGGTGTCGCTGATCGTCGCCACCGTGGCGACGCGCCCCTCGGCTTCGGCCAGGTAGACCTGCAGCAGGATCAGCCAGGCGAAATCGGAAAACAGATCCTCGCCCAGTTGCAGCCGCCTGCGCTGCAGCAGCCCGTCTTCCAGCCGCGCCGCCCGCCACAGACCCTCCGGGCCACGGCGCAGCGATCCGCAATCGATGAGCTGGATGGTCCCGATCAGCTTGCCCGCCTCCCCGCCCTGCAGGCGAGAGACCTGGACGTTCGCCCAGACGAACGATCCATCTGGCCTGACGTAGCGCTTGCGGATGGTGGATGCACCATCCTCGGCCCGCAGGCTGGCGACGGCGATAACGTTGCGGGTGCAATCGTCCGGGTGGGTCAGCGCCGCGAAACTTACCCCGACGAGTTCATGGACCTCCCGATGCATGATCTCGCAAACCTGCGAATCGACGGACAGGAGGTTGCCATACTGGTCCGCCAGCGAATGCCCGATCAGCACGGCACGGCGTCCGTCATGACTTCCTCGTGGTGTTAAGCGTTATCATTATGAGCAAACTTACGACTTTGCACAAGCATCATGCTCGGCAAATGCTTAGCCGCCCGTCGAGCCATGGCAAGCCGGCCAGGCTCCTTCCGGTTCGATGGTCCTTGACCGGACATGAAGGGCAAAGGGATGGTGCGCCGGTGCGAGTGCAACCCGACCCAAGCACTTGCGCGCTCAAGCAGCGCGACAGCGCCGCAGAAGTGGTGCCGGCTACAGGATTCGAACCCGTGGCCCCCTGATTACAAATCAGGTGCTCTACCAACTGAGCTAAGCCGGCCTGCACGAGTGTGCGGATCGCCTAATGCGTCAGGGCACGCCGAAGGTCCAGCCTTCGGTTGCGGCAAGATGCGGGCTCATCGCGGGCGGATGCCACAATGCGGGATCGTCCGCCGCCTGCCGTAGCCATGCCGCGGCGAGCAGCGCGTCCGCCGCATGGTCCGTCACCGGCCCGGTGGCTGGTATCGGCGGGCTGTCGAACTCTAGAAGCGCTGCGTTCAGCGCCGCCATGTCACGCATCTTGGACCGGCCGGTGGTACGCCCGGCCGCCAGCGCCGGAATGGCGGTGTAGATCTCCACCACCACCGATCCTGCCGTCGGCAGCGGATCAACCGGCCAGACCGGCAGCGACGGGGGCAGCCGGTGCAGCAGGCGCATGCCCGCAAGACTCGCCTTGCCGACCTGCGCCGCGCCGACCAGATTGAAGTTGGATGTCGGGCGACAGCCGAGACGATCGGCCTGCGCGCCTTCCGTCACTCGCAACCGGCCGCGGCGATGCCCGGTGCCGGGCAGATGGAACAGGTCACCCTCACGCCCGCCGACCCGGCGGAAATGCCGGCTCGCCTCCGGATGGTCGACGAAGCTGCCGACGCCGAGATGCGGCTCATTGGCGCAGATCGCCTCCACCAGCGTCCACAGCGCACGGGCATCCGGCGGACTGTCACGCCAGCCGGGAAAGAAGGCGCCGCAATCCGCGAACGGCAGCGATATGCCGAGATCAAGGCCGACCAGCGTCGCGGGCGGCAGGTCGGCCACCAGCCAGTCGAGCACCTCGATCCGCGACCATCTGTGACCGGGACGGAGCAATGCGGGGGCACCATCCGCTCCCGCCAGCGCGACCGCGATGCCGCCCTGCCGTTCCCCGGCAGCGCCCGACCAGTCGATCGCGGCGAAGTGGCGGAAACGGCTCATCAGCCGCGCAATTCGTCACGCCGTCGGCTCCACCACGCCATGCGCTCCTTCACCTGCCGCTCGAACCCGCGTTCCACCGGGCGGTAGAAGTCCTGCGCCGGCAGGTCGTCCGGCCAGTAATCCGCGCCGGAGAAGCCGCCCTCGACATCATGGTCGTAGGCGTAGTCCTTGCCGTAGCCGATCTGCTTCATCAGCTTGGTGGGCGCGTTCAGGATGGTGGCGGGCGGCTGCAGGCTGCCGGTCTCCCGCGCGGCCTTCCACGCCGCCTTCATCGCGGCATAGGCGGCGTTCGACTTGGGGGCGGTCGCGCAATACAGGCACGCTTGCACGATCGCCAGCTCGCCCTCGGGAGACCCGAGAAACTGGTACGCCTCCTTCGCGGCGATGCATTGCTGCAAGGCCTGCGGATCGGCGAGGCCGATGTCCTCGCTGGCGAAGCGGGTGATCCGGCGCAGCACATACAGCGGCTCCTCCCCCGCGGTGAGCATCCGGGCGAGGTAGTACAACGCCGCCTGCGGGTCCGACCCGCGCAGCGACTTATGCAGGGCGGAGATGAGGTTGTAATGCCCGTCCCGGTCCTTGTCATACACCGCCACACGCCGCTGCAGGAACGCACCCAGCGCCGCGGGGTCCAGCGGTTCGGTCAGCCGCGCGGCATACAGCGTCTCCGCCTGGTTCAGCAGGAAGCGACCGTCGCCATCCGCGCTGGCGACCAGCGCGGCGCGCGCATCCTCCGTCACCGGCAACGGCCCTTCCAGCGCCTCCGCCCGGTCCAGCAGCCGGCCGAGCGCATCGGCGCCGAGGCGATGCAGGATCAGCACCTGCGCGCGGCTCAGCAGCGCGGCGTTCAATTCGAAGCTCGGGTTCTCCGTCGTGGCGCCGACCAACGTCACCGTGCCCCCTTCGACGAAGGGCAGGAAGCCGTCCTGCTGCGCGCGATTGAAACGGTGGATCTCATCCACGAACAGCAGCGTGCGCTGCCCCGCCGCCCGTGCGCGATCCGCCTCCGCGAACGCCTTCTTCAGGTCTGCCACGCCGGAGAAGACCGCGCTCACCGCATGGTACCGCATCCCGGTCGCATCGGCGAGCAGGCGGGCGATACTGGTCTTGCCCGTGCCCGGCGGCCCCCACAGCACCATGCTGGACAGGCGCCCGGCGGCGACCATGCGGCCGATCGGCCCCTCGGGCCCGGTCAGATGCTCCTGCCCGATGATCTCGGCCAGCGTCCGCGGCCGCAGCCGGTCCGCCAGCGGGGCATCGGCGGCGGGCTCGTCGGGAACGGGGTTCGGGTCGGGATCGGGGGCGAACAGGTCAGGCATCACGCCCGGTGATATAGGTCGCAGGCGCTAATCCAGCCAGCCGCCCGCCAGCCGGTCGATCGCCGCCTGCAGGATGATCGCGGCCGCATGCGAATCGATCCGGTCCGCCCGCTTGGCCCGGCTCATGTCCTGCGCGATCATTGCCCGTTCGGCGCTCTGGGTGGACCAGCGTTCGTCCCACAGCAGGATGGGCCGCTCCAGACCTGCGCAATTGCGGGCGAAGGCGCGAGTCGCCTGCACCCGCGGCCCGGCGCTGCCATCCATGTTGAGCGGCAGGCCAAGCACCAATCCCGCGACCTGGCGCCGGGTGACGAGGTCGCCAAGCACGGCCAGGTCGCGGCTGAACTTGCCGCGCGGCAGCGTGGTTGCCGCGGTGGCGTAGGTCCATCCGGCATCGCAGAATGCGGTCCCGATCGTCTTGGTGCCGAGGTCCAGCCCCAGCAGCACGCCGCCCTGCGGCAGCGCATCGGCGAAGGCGCGCGCCTCTTCGGTGATCAGCGTGTCTGCCATGCACTCACGCGGCGCACCACGTCCTCCCTGAGGTTCCGCCAGAACAGCGGTATGTCGTAGACGTGGTAATTGTTGCCCGGCAGCACGTATGGGCCAAGCTCCGGCGGATCGCCGATCAGCAGGATGCCGCTGGCATCGCACCGCGCGGGGACTGCGCCCGCCACCAGCGCGCCATCGGCCAGCGACTCCTCCGGCACCAGCGTGCCCAGATTGGCGGTCGCCGGCGCCTCGCCGCCGACCTGCCCGGTGAGCGGGTTGCTGCACAAGATCGGGCTGTCGCCGCGCGGCTCCCCGTCATAGCCGGGGCTGGCGGCATAGGTGCGCAGCAGGTCGCCAGGGTCAGCCGGCTCGGCGAAGCTCGACCAGCTGACGATGCAGCCGGCATCGCCCGGCCCAGCGCAGGCTGGCAGCGGCAGCGCCGGCAGGTCATGCGCGACGGAGATCGGCCAGCCGATCGCGTAGACCGCCGCGATGCGATCGGCGGCCGGTGTGCCCGCCACCTCTTCCCGCAGCAGGCGCAGCAGGTGCAGCGCGCCCTGGCTGTGGCCCGCCAGCACGATCGGCCGGTTCGGGTCGGCCTCTGCCAGGAACACGGCGAAGGCCTGCGCCACGTCGGCATATGCGGCGTCGATCGCGCGCTGTCCATCGGGCGCATCGGTCAGGAACGCGCCGAAGGTCGCCTGCCGGTACTTGGGGGCCCACAGTTCCGCCGCGCGGTTGAAGGGACTGGCAAGGCCGCGCACGAAGGTCCGCGCGCGGGTCTGGCTCTGTGCGTCATCCAGGGCTGCGTTCCAGCTCGTCCGTTCCAGGAAGCTGGTCGGGTGGACGAAGAACACGGCGAAGGGCAGGTCCTCTTCCTGCGGAACCCCGGCGGGCAGCCACCGTGCCGGGTCCGTGTCGCGCCGGATGCCGGGGCGCGCCAGCCACATGGTGGGATCGGTGTAGGCTGTCCGGGCGAGCGGTGCCTGCGCCTGGAAGCCGTCGGTGGGGATGAAGGCGACCCGCGCCAGATCGCTGCCCCAGATCCGCAGGGCGAACAGCACGCCGGCCCCCAGCACGATGATCCCGGCCATGACATACAGGAACTTACGCGCCACCCGGCAACTCCGTCGTGCCCGCCATGCGCGCCTGCAACCGTTCGCTGCGGCGTTCCAGCGCGACCTTGATCATCGCCATCAGCGGATCGGCCAGAAACAGGCCCAGGATGCCGAACAGGATTCCCATCACCAGCTGCGCCGCCAGCACCAGCGCGGGCGCGAGGTCGACCGTCTTGCGGGCGATCACCGGCACCACGACATAGCCGTCGAACACCTGCACGACGACGTAGACCGCGATGGTGTACAGCCCCATGTCGACCCCGCCGGAAAAGCCGACCAGCACCATCAGCAGGCCGGACACGATTGCGCCGACATTGGGCAGGAACGCCAGCAGACCCGTCAGGATGCCCAGCAACGCCGCCATCGGCACGCCCCAGAAGGCGAGCAGCGCGTAGGTCAGCACTCCTTCGAACACCATGCCGATCAGCCGCCCGGCCAGCAGCCGGCGCATGGTGGTGGCCATGCGTACCATGGTGACGTGGAAGTCGCCGCGCTGCTCCGCCGGCAGCATCCAGCCCAGCCCGCGTTCGTACAGGCGCGGCTCCAGCGCGACATACAGGCCGATGATCAGGATCAGGAACAGGGTGGTGAGCCCGCCCACGAACCCGCCTATGTAGCGGGTGACGAGGCTCACCCCGTTCATCAGCTGGCCGGCCATGTTCTGCACAGTCGACAGGTCGATGGCGACTCCCCGGTTCTGCAACCAGGCCAGGGTGCGGATACCCTGCTGCTGCACCAGCGTCGGTAGCTGCGCCGCCTCCTGCGAGATCTGCGATCCGGTGAAGTAGAACAGCCAGGTGAAGAACGCGATCGACAGCAGCAGGACGATCAGGATGCGCAGGGTACGGCCGACCGGCAGCACCCGGCCCAGCAGGCGCGCCCCGCCATCGATCAGTGCGGCGAAGACCAGCCCACCGAATATCACCAGGATCGATTGGGAAATATAGACGAACAGCACCGCCAGCCCGACCACCACGACCCAGGCGATCGCCCGTTGCACCTCCAGCCGGATGGCCGGGTTCAGGATGCGGGCCGGGCTGGGGCGCTGATCAGGATCGCTGTCGGGCCCGGTGTCGATGTTGTCGGTCACGGCAGCGCGACGCGCAGGTGACCCCATCGTTCCCACGCCGTCACGGCGCGTCGCGTTCCGGCCTGAGGGAGGCGAGCGCCCGCCCATCGCGCAGGGCGGCCGGCCATGTCAGCGGGTTCCAGCTTTCGCTGCCGTCGAGGGAGAAGGTCACGATCTCCGCCCGACCACCGACATCGGCGATCGGCACCGGTCCGCCCAGCCCGTTGCCGAACGGCGCGGCATCGGCACGGCTGTCCGCCGAATGATCGCGATTGTCGCCCATCAGGAACACATGATCCGCTGGCACCGTGATCTCCGGCCGGTTGTCCAGCCAGCCGTCGGGATTGTCGTCGAGCACCAGGTAACTGGCCCCGTTGGGCAGCGTCTCGCGGTAGGTCGGCGGCTCATATACCTGCCGTCCGTCGGACAGCGTCTGGCGATACCGCTCGAACGGGGCGAGGCACGGCGTCCCCTCGCATAGCTGCGCATCGGCCACCGGGATGCGCGCGGGCGGGACCATCTCCTGCGGCACCACCTCCCCGTTCAGGATGATCCGCCCGTCGGCCACCGCGATCCGGTCGCCGGGCAGGGCGACGACCCGCTTGATGTAATCCTCGTTGCTGCCGGGCGGGACGACGATCACGATGTCGCCATATTGCGGCGTCGCCGGCATGATCCGGGTGGCGGAGCGCGGCAGCAGGTGAAAGCTCGCCGACACCCAGCTCCAGCCATAAGGATACTTGCTGACGATCAGCCGGTCGCCGACCTGCAGGTTGGGCAGCATGGAGATGGACGGGATGTAGAACGGCTTCGCCACCAGGCTGTGGAACGCCAGCACCGCCAGCAGCATCAGCGCAAGTCCGCGCAGTTCCGCCAGCCAGTTGATGCGCGCCTTCGCAGTCTGGGCGGGCGGGTCGGTGACAGGCGGGACCATGCTGTCAGTCGGGGCGGAGCTCATGCGGGCTTCCAGGATCACGAAGGCTTGCGCCCATGGATGATCGTCGGTGAGGGTGAGATGAACATGCACGACGTGGCCGGTCGGCGTCAGTTCCGCCAGCCGCGCGGCGGCACCGCCGGTCAGGGCCAGAGTGGGCGCGCCGCCGGGCAGGTTCACGACGCCGATGTCCTTCATCCACACGCCGCGATAGAAGCCGGTGCCCACCGCCTTGCTGAAGGCCTCCTTGGCCGCGAACCGCTTCGCGTAGGTGCCGGCGCGGGTGTAGGGGCGCCGGGCGGCCTTGGCGCGTTCCACATCGGTGAAGCAGCGCTGCTCGAACCGATCGCCATGCCGGTCGAGCGCGGCCTGGATGCGCTCGATATTGCACAGGTCGGAACCAAGGCCGATGATCACGCGCGCCCGCCCGCCGCCATGCCGGAAAGTGCTTTCCTACAGGCCCGCCGCATGGCCTTGCATGGGAGATGACCGGTTGCACCGCCGCAGATGATTCGACCCCGCCGCTGGCTGAGGGAGGTGTCAACTTTGTGTAAACTTTCGCGCGCCGGTGCGGTCATCGCGCATCGTCCATCAGCTCGCGCATCTGCCTGACGGCCTGCTCCAGCCCCACGAACACCGCCTCGCCGACAAGGTAGTGGCCAATGTTCAGCTCGGCGAGCTGCGGGATGGCGGCGATCGGCTGGACATTGTCGTAGGTCAGGCCGTGGCCCGCATGCGGCTCGATACCGTTCTTGGCGGCAAGCGCGGCCATGTCCGCCACCCGCCGCAGCTCGGCGGGCAGGGTGTCGGGGCCGGCGTGGGCATATTCGCCGGTATGGAACTCCACCACCGGTGCGGAAAGCCGCATGGCGGCTTCCAGCTGGCGTTCCTCCGGCGCGATGAACAGGCTGACGCGGATACCGGCATCCAGCAGCCGGCCGACGATCGGCGCCAGCCGGTTGTGCTGCCCGGCGGCATCGAGGCCACCTTCCGTCGTGCGCTCCTCCCGCCGTTCCGGCACCAGGCAGGCGGCATGGGGCCGATGGGCGAGGGCGATGGCGACCATCTCCTCCGTCGCGGCCATCTCCAGGTTCAGCGGCAGGTCGGTCGCATCCTGGATGCGACGCAGGTCGTCGTCGCGGATATGGCGGCGATCTTCCCGCAGATGCGCGGTGATGCCGTCGCCGCCCACGCGGGCGACGATTTCCGCCGCGCGGACCGGATCGGGGTGGGCGCCGCCACGGGCGTTGCGGATGGTGGCGACGTGGTCGATGTTGACCCCCAGCCGCAGCCGCCCGGCGCCGCCCGGTGCCATCAGGCGCGGCTGCCCGGCTTGGTGACGGGCTTGGCCGCCAGTTCGGGCGGCAGCTCTTCGGGGGCGTAGGTCGGGAAGTTGATCTCCACCAACGGGTAGAACGGCACGCCCAGGTCCACGGTGCCGCCCGACCGGTCGACCAGCGCGACCTCCGCCAGGACCTCGCCGCCTGCGGCAACGACCGCCTTCATCGCCTCCCGGCTGCTGAGGCCGGTGGTGACCACATCCTCCACCATCAGCACCCGCGCCCCCGGGTCGATGGTGAAGCCGCGGCGCAGTTCGAATGTGCCTTCCGGCCGCTCCAGGAAGATCGCGTCACGTTCCAGCGTGCGGCCGACCTCGTGCCCGATGATGAGCCCGCCCATTGCGGGGGAGACGACCACGTCGATCCGCGCCCGCAGGTCGCGCGGCAGCTTCTGCACCAGTGCCCGGGCCAGCCGGCCGGCACGGTCCGCGTTCATCAGCACGCGGGCGCATTGCAGGTACCAGGCGCTGTGACGGCCACTCGACAGGCGGAAGTGCCCCTCCAGCAAGGCGTGGCTGGCGCGGAATTCGGCAAGCACCTCGTCATCGGTCATGGTCGGCAACCTGTCCCCCATCAGCCGCGCCCGCAGGTATGCGAAGGCGTGAAGCGCCACCCGTAGAAGCGCTTGGCACAGGGGGCAAGCGGGCGCAGCACCCGTCGGCGGCACAGTGCACAGGGCCGTTGCCTTCGCTGCGGATTGCTGCCAGTTTGCAACGATTAGTTGGCGTTATTACAGACCGGCGGGATGATGGATCTGGGCATTTTCGGATTGCGGCGGCACGATCGCCTTTGGCCGCTGGTGGCAGCGCTGGCACTGGGCGGCGGGGCCGTTCCGGCCTTGGCTGCCGTCCCGGCGACTGAGCCTGGCGCCGCGGTGACGAGTGTGGAGGATACGCAGTCCCCCAATGTCGCCAATGACGCCGTGCCCCCCGCCGCCGCGGCGGATGCGTCCACCACCGATGCGACCGCGGGGGAACAGGCGGGCGGCGGTTACACGCCGCTCGGGCCCGAATGGATCAAGGGGCAGCCGACACCCGGCGCCATGACCTTCCAGCAGCAGTACTCGCCCACTGGGCATTACGCGCTGTGGATGCACGATGCGATTCTGATGCCGCTGATCACCGCAATCAGCTTGGTAGTGCTGGTCCTGCTGCTGTGGGTGGTCGCCCGCTTCAACCGGCGCGCCAATGCGGTGCCCAGCCGTACTAGCCACAACACCCTGATCGAGGTGATCTGGACGCTGGTGCCGGTGCTGATCCTGGTCGGCATTGCCGTCCCGTCCATCACCCTGCTGTCGCGCCAGTACCGCAGCCCGCCGGAAGATGCGCTGACGGTGAAGGTCACCGGTTATCAGTGGTATTGGGGTTATTCCTACCCGGACAATGGCGGGTTCGAGGTCATCAGTAACATGATGGACGAAGGCGAGGCGATCGCCCGTGGCGAGCCTGCGCAGCTGGCGGTGGACAACCGCATGGTGGTGCCGGTGGGCGAGCCCATCCGCATCCAGACCAACGGCGCGGACGTCATCCATTCCTTCGCCGTGCCCAGCCTGTGGTTCAAGATCGACGCGGTGCCCGGCCGCCTGAACGAACGGGTGCTGACCATCGACGAGCCCGGCATCTATTACGGCCAGTGCTCCGAGCTATGCGGCGCGCGTCATGGCTACATGCCGATCGCGGTGGAGGCGGTGCCCCGTCCCCAGTTCGAGGCGTGGCTGCTGTCCAAGGGCGGTACGTTGAGCAACGGAACGAGTGAGGGTGCCGCCACCCCTGTATTGTCGCCCCCGCAGGAACCCGAAAGCGGCGTGGAAGGCGCGCCTGGCGCCGGCGCCCCGCCGACGGAAGAGACCGCACCCGGCACTCCGGTGCCCGAGGCCGCGTGATGACCCGCGCCGCCGCCACCCCATTTGCTGAACACGCTGGCAGGACCTGCTGACCATGGCCACCACCGCCCCCGCCTCTGGCAGCGCCTTCCAGGCGCATCACGACGATCACGCGCATCACCATGACGCCGATCACAAGCCGCCGTTCTTCCAGCGCTGGTTCATGTCCACGAACCACAAGGACATCGGCACGCTGTACCTGATCTTCGCCATCTGCGCCGGGATCATCGGCGGCGCGGTGTCGGGCATCATGCGCATGGAACTGGCGGAACCGGGCATCCAGTACCTTGGCTGGTGGGTCGAGTTCCTGGGCGGCGGCCCGGCCGACTTCGACAAGAACGGCCATATGTGGAACGTGCTGATCAGCGCGCACGGCCTCATCATGGTGTTCTTCATGGTCATGCCGGCCATGATCGGCGGCTTCGGCAACTGGTTCGTGCCACTAATGATCGGCGCGCCCGACATGGCGTTCCCGCGCATGAACAATATCAGCTTCTGGCTGACCGTGGCGGGCTTCTGCTCGCTGATGTTCAGCGCCTTCGTGCCCGGCGGCACCGGTCTTGGCGCGGGCACCGGCTGGACGGTCTATGCTCCGCTGTCGACCAGCGGCAGCGTCGGCCCCGCAGTCGATTTCGCGATCTTCTCTCTGCACTTGGCTGGCGCAGGCTCGATCATGGGCGCGATCAACTTCATCACCACCATCTTCAACATGCGCGCACCGGGCATGACGCTGCACAAGATGCCTCTGTTTGTGTGGTCCGTGCTCGTCACCGCGTTCCTGCTGCTGCTGGCGCTGCCGGTGCTGGCCGCGGCGATCACCATGCTGATCACCGACCGCAATTTCGGCACCACCTTCTTCGATCAGGCAGGCGGCGGCGACCCGGTGCTGTACCAGCACCTGTTCTGGTTCTTCGGTCATCCGGAAGTGTACATCATGATCCTGCCGGGCTTCGGCATGATCAGCCAGATCGTCGCGACCTTCAGCCGCAAGCCGGTGTTCGGCTATCTCGGCATGGCCTACGCCATGGTGGCGATCGGCGTGGTCGGGTTCATCGTGTGGGCGCACCACATGTATACGACCGGCCTCGACGTGAACACGAAGATGTACTTCACCGCCGCCACCATGCTGATCGCGGTGCCGACCGGCGTGAAGATCTTCAGCTGGATCGCGACGATGTGGGGCGGCAGCCTGGAGTTCAAGTCGCCCATGGTGTGGGCGCTGGGCTTCATCTTCCTGTTCACCGTCGGCGGCGTCACCGGCGTGGTGCTGGCCAATGGCGGCGTGGACGACAATCTGCACGACACCTACTACGTCGTCGCGCACTTCCACTACGTGCTGTCGATGGGCGCGGTGTTCTCCATGTTCGCCGCCTTCTACTACTGGTTCCCGAAGATGAGCGGCCGCTGGCATTCGGAACTGCTGGCCCACATCCACTTCTGGGGCTTCTTCGTGGGCGTGAACGTGATCTTCTTCCCCATGCACTTCCTGGGCATGAACGGGATGCCGCGCCGCTACCCCGACTACACGCCGGCTTTCGCCTACTGGAACGAGATCGCGTCCACCGGCTACCACATCATGGCGGCATCGATGCTGGTGTTCTTCATCAACATCGCCTGGGCGCTGGTCGCCGGGCGCAAGGCGGAAGGCAATTACTGGGGCGAGGGGGCGACCACGCTGGAATGGACGCTGTCCAGCCCGCCGCCGTTCCACCAGTACGAAACCTTGCCGGTGATCGAGAGCCACCACGACTACCACAACCACATCGGTGCGCCCGGCTCCGCGCCGGCGCACTGAGGCGGATGGCGGGGGCCGGTGCCTAGTGGCGGATGAACAACGCCACGGAGACGGTATGGCCGATCCGCGTCGTGCCCGCGCCGTCCACCAGTTGGTTGAGGTAGCCCGCCTCAACGGTGGACGCGCCGGGCAGCGGCAGTTCGGCGCCCACGAAGGTGCGCAACTGGTCAAACCCGCCACGCGCGCCCCAATCGGTATCGTTCAGCGCCACGAACCCCTCGATGGAGCCGAGCAGCGCCGGCCCGCCCGCCTCGTCCAGCGCATGTTCGTAACGGATCATCTGTCGCAGCCGGAAACCCGTATCGTCGCCCACCTCGTTCCAGCGCTGTTCGAATCGGGTGCGGGATTGCCATTCCCGCGCGCCCCGCTGGATGGTCCAGCTCACCTGCTGGAACGATCGGTCCTCGTCCCGAGAACCGCCGCCCGCCACCGGCTGCAGCACGCGGGCATAGCCTTGGTACACCGTGACGTCCTGCGACACCGCCACGCCGATCGCCGGCCGCAGCAATATCTGCGATACGCGCGACAGGTCGTCCGTGACGCGCGGTTGCACCTCCGCGAAATAGACGAGGTCGCCGGTGACCCTGCCGAGCACCGTCAGGTTGCCCCAGGCCTGCAGGTCGTGGCTGGTTTGCGCATGGGCGGGCAGGGCGGCACAGCCGGCGGCGGCGGCGAGCAGAATGGCATGGATACGCATGGCCGCCGGTAGAGCAGTATCGGCAGGCCCGCGCAACGCGGGCGGCGGGCGGTTGGCCCCGGCGCCGCTCGGCGCTATAGGCCCGGCCATGTCCACGGTCTCCAACCCTCCGGTGTCCGCATCGGCCGTGCAACTACCTGCCGACTGGCGCGACTTCGTTGCCCTGACCAAGCCGCGCGTGATGAGCCTGGTGGTGTTCACCGGCCTGTGCGGCCTGCTGGCCGCGCCCGGCAGCATCAACCCCGTGCTGGGCTTCGCCGCCATCCTGTGCATCGCGCTGGGCGCCGGCGGTGCCGCGGCGCTGAACCAGTGGTGGGAAGCGGATATTGACGCGTTGATGAAGCGCACGTCCCGGCGCCCGCTGCCGACCGGCCGCATGGCCCGGACCGATGCGCGCGATTTTGGCGTGGCGCTGTCGTGCATCTCCGTCGGCATCATGGGCCTTGCCATCCATTGGTTGGCCGCGGCAGTGTTGGCCGTCTCGATCGTGTATTATGCGGTGGTCTATACGATCTGGCTGAAGCCGCGCACGCCCCAGAACATCGTCATCGGCGGCGGCGCCGGCGCCTTCCCGCCGCTGATCGGCTGGATCGCGGTGACGGGCGAGATCACCGCCATGCCGGTACTCCTGTTCGCAATCATCTTCCTGTGGACACCGCCGCACTTCTGGGCACTGGCGCTGTTCGTGCGCAGCGATTACGCCAATGCCGGCATTCCGATGCTGCCCGTTGTCGCGGGGCAAGCCGCTACACGGCGGCAGATCCTGATCTACACACTGGTGCTGCTGCCGGTGACGCTGGCGCCGTGGGCGATCGGCGGCACGGGGGCGATCTACGGTATCGCGGCGCTGGCACTGTCGGCGGCATTCACCGTGCTGGCGCTGCCGGTCGCCTTCCGCCGCAGCGGCGCGGACGATCCGATGCGGCCGGAAAAGCGGTTGTTCGGCTTCTCGATCATCTACTTGTTCGCGTTGTTCGGCGCGCTGGTCGCGGACCGGATGCTGCTGGCATGACGCCGGAGGAGCAGCAGGCGATCGAGCGGACCCGCCGCAACCGCAACCGCGCGTTGGGGCTGGCGCTGCTGGCCATGGTGGTGCTGTTCTACGCCATCACCTTCGTAAAGTTCGGCGCGGACTGATGGCGAGTGTGCCGCTCCACCATCGCAACCGCCGCGTCGGGCTACTGGCGCTGCTCGCGGCCTGCGCCATGCTGGGCCTCGGTTTCGCCTCCGTGCCGCTATACCGGCTGTTCTGTCAGGTGACCGGCTTTGGCGGTACCACGCAGCGCGCCAGCCTGGCGGATGCCGACCTTGCCGCGCAGTTCGCCGCCAGCGGCGGCGCGCGCTCGTTCTCCATCCGCTTCGATGCCAACACCGCGCGCGACCTGCCGTGGCAGTTCCGCCCCCGCCAGGTGACCGATCAGGTGGCGGTGGGCGAGCGCGACATGGCCATCTTCGAGGCGCGCAACGACAGCGACCAGCCGATCACCGGAACCGCCACCTTCAACGTGGAGCCGGAGCAAGCGGGCATCCACTTCAACAAGATCCAGTGCTTCTGCTTCACGGAACAGGTCCTGCAGCCGGGGCAGAGCGTCACCATGCCGGTGCTGTTCTTCGTCGACCCCAAGGCGGCGGACGATCCGGCGATGCAGGGCGTCGAACAGATCACGCTGTCCTACACCTTCCACCGCAAGGATCAGTAGACCCGGTGGAAACAGGGCATTAGACTGGCGGCAAGAACAGACAGGGATGAAGGCATGGCCGGCGCGAAGAACCACGAATATCATATCCTGCCACCATCAATCTGGCCCTTCATGGGCTCGGCCAGCGCGCTCACCTTCACCAGCGGCATGGTGCTCTACATGCACGAGCTGCCGGCGGCAGGCGTGGTGTTGGGCCTCGGCATCGCGGGCCTGATCGCGACCTTCTACTTTTGGCTGGGATCCATCGTGCGCGAGGCGCAGGCGGGCGATCACACGCCGGTTGTGCAGCTGCACCTGCGGTACGGCATGATCACCTTCATCGCGTCGGAGGTGATGTTCTTCGTCGGCTGGTTCTGGGCGTGGTTCGACTTCTCGCTGTTCCCGTCCGAGCTGACGGAAGTTGTCGGCGGCGTATGGCCGCCCGCCGGCATCCATGCGGTGATGGACCCGTTCGCCCTGCCGCTGCTCAACACGCTGATCCTGCTGTGTTCGGGCACTACGGTCACCTGGGCGCACCATTCGCTGATCCATGGTGATCGCGAAGGGCTGAAGACCGGCCTATGGCTGACGATCATCCTGGGCGTGCTGTTTTCCTTCGTGCAGTTCTACGAATACGCCCATGCGCCGTTCGAATTCGGCGGCAACACCTATTCCAGCGCCTTCTTCATGGCGACTGGGTTCCACGGCTTCCACGTGCTGGTCGGCACCATCTTCCTCGCCGTGTGCCTGCGCCGGACCTATCTCGGCCACTTCACCCCGCGCCAGCATTTCGGGTTCGAGGCGGCGGCCTGGTACTGGCACTTCGTGGACGTGGTATGGCTGTTCCTGTTTATCACCGTCTATGTCTGGGGCGGCTGGGGCGCCGAATACCATTGATGCCGGCCGGGCGGCACCTGCCGCTGCTGCCGACGGTGCTGGTGCTGGCGGCGGTCGCCGCCATGCTGGCGCTGGGCGTGTGGCAATTGCGCCGTGCGGAGTGGAAGGAGGCACTGATCGCCCGCTACGCCGGTGCGGAACGCCTGCCGCCAGTGGCCTGGCCGCGCGATGCGGCGGCGGCCGAGGCGGCGCTGTACCGGCCCGGCGGCTTCACCTGCGCGCAAGTGCTCGCCATTCGCGAAACCGCCGGCCGCTCCGCCAAGGGGCAGTCCGGCTGGGCGCATGTCGCCCGCTGCCGTCTGGACGAGGGCGGAGAGGCGGAGGTTGCGTTGGGCTGGTCGGCGGAACCCACGCCGCCCGTATGGACCGGGGGCACCGTCAGCGGCACGATCGCTCCGGCAGGGAATGGCGCCCGACTGGTGGCCGATCCGGCTGAGGCCGGGTTGCAACCCCTCGCCCGGCCGGACCCGCGCGCGCTGCCGAACAACCACCTGGCCTATGCCGGGCAATGGTTCTTCTTCGCCGCCACGGCGTTGGTCATCTATGCGCTGGCGCTGCGCCGCCGACGCGCGCCGGCGGCGCTTGCCACCCTTGCCCCTCGCGGCTAGGCGCGCGGGCACGATGGACTACATCTCCACCCGCGGCGCCGCGCCCGCGCTCGACTTCGAACAGGTCACGCTGACCGGCCTTGCCGCTGACGGCGGGCTGTACCTGCCGCGGGAATGGCCACGCTTCACCGCGGCGCAGATCGCCGCGATGCGGGGGCTGCCCTATGCGGAGCTGGCGGTCAGGGTCATGCAGCCCTTCGTCGGCAATAGCCTCACCGAAGACAAGCTGCGCGACCTGTGCACCCGCGCTTATGGCCGGTTTGACCACAAGGCCGTCACCCCGCTGCGCCAGCTGGACGAGCAGCATTGGCTGCTGGAACTGTTCCACGGCCCCACACTGGCGTTCAAGGACGTGGCGCTGCAATTGCTGGGCCGCCTGTTCGAGGAGTTCCTGAGCCGCCACGAAGGTCGCCTGACCATCGTCGGCGCGACCAGCGGCGATACCGGCAGCGCCGCGATCGACGCGGTGGCGGGCCGCGACAATGTCGAGATCTTCATGCTCCACCCGCAGGGCCGCGTCAGCGACGTGCAGCGGCGACAGATGACCACGGTGCTGGCGCCCAACGTCCACAACATCGCCATCGACGGCAGCTTCGACGATGCGCAGGCGATGGTGAAGCGGATGTTCGGCGATGCGGCGGTCAACGGCCCGCTGCGGCTGGGCGCGGTGAACTCCATCAACTGGGCCCGGCTGATGGCGCAGGTGGTGTACTACTTCTACGCCGCGCTGCAGCTTGGCGCGCCGGACCGCGCCGTCGCCTTCAGCGTGCCGACCGGCAATTTCGGCGACGTGTTCGCCGGCCACGTGGCGGAGCGTATGGGCCTGCCGGTCGCCCGGCTGATCGTCGCCACCAACGTCAATGACATCCTGCACCGCGCGCTCAGCGCCGGCGATTACTCGGCGGGCCTCGTCACCGCCACTGCCGCCCCCAGCATGGATATCCAGGTGTCGAGCAATTTCGAACGCCTGCTGTTCGATTGCGGCGGGCGCGACGGCGCGCTGCTGGCGGAACAGATGCGTAGTTTTGAAAGTAGCCGCGCCATGCGCCTCACCAATGCACAGATCGAAGGCGCCGCGAAAGGCTTCGCGAGCTGCCGTGCGGACGAGATCGAGATGGCGCAGGCGATGGCCTGGGCCAAGGACCAATGCGGGGAACTGATCGACCCGCACACCGCGATCGGCCTCCATGCGGCGCTCGCTGCCGACCTGCCGGCACAAGTGCCGGTGGTGACGCTGGCGACCGCGCACCCCGCCAAGTTCCGCGATGCGGTGGAGCGGGCGACCGGCCAGCGGCCCAGCCTGCCCAATCGCCTGGGTGACCTGTTCCAGCGGGAAGAGCGCTATACCGAGCTGCCCGGCACTTACGAGGCGGTCAGCGCCTACATCCTGCAGCACGCGCATCCGCACGGCTGAGGTCGTGGGCTGATGGAGGATCTTCGTGAACAGCCGCTGTTGCTGGCCGGCGCCGGCTGGGACGATTACGCGCTGATCGACAGCGGCGGCGGGCGCAAGCTGGAACGCTACGGCCCGCATCGCTTCGTCCGTCCCGAAGGACAGGCCCTGTGGCCACCCCGACACACGGACTGGCAGGCCGATGGGGAGTTCATCCCCGGATCGGATGAGGACGGCGGCGGGCGCTGGCAGTTCGCACGGGCCGTGCCGGCCAATGGCTGGCCGCTGTCGCGCGGTGACGTGCGCTTCACCGCGCAATGCACCCCATTCCGCCACCTCGCCTTCTTCCCCGACATGGCCCCGGTATGGGACTGGATGGATGGCCAGCTTGCCGGGCTTGACGCGGCGGAGACGCTTAACCTGTTCGGCTATACCGGTGTCGGCACCCTGTCGCTGTCCGCTCGTGGACCGGTGACGCATGTCGATGCCAGCAAGAAATCGGTCGCGCAGGCGCGCGCCAATGCGGCGCTGTCCGGCATGGAGGACAGGCCCATCCGCTGGCTGGTGGACGATGCCGCCAAATTTGCCGCGCGGGAAGTGCGCCGTGGGCGGCGCTATGACGGCATCATCCTCGATCCCCCCAAATTCGGGCGCGGCCCGGGTGGGGAGGTCTGGCGGCTGGAGGAGCATCTGCCGCCATTGCTGGCCGATTGCCGCCGGCTGCTGGATGCCGATAGCCGCTTCCTGTTCCTGACCGTCTACGCCGTGCGCATGTCCAGCCTGGCGTTAGGCGGCCTGCTGCACGGCCTGTTCGCCGACCTGCCCGGTATGGTGGAACATGGCGACCTCGCCATGCGGGAGGCGGGGGAGGGCGGCCGTCTGCTGCCGACTGCCATCTTTGCGAGGTGGTCGCGCTAGGGCACGCCAGGTTCGTCTTGCCTGGTGCGGCAAATACTCTCATTATGTGGTCTGATAATTCAGAACATGGGAGAGCACGGGATGCTCACGTTCGACCGGCGCACGATGGTCAGTCTGTCTTGCCTGCTGCCGCTGGGCGGATGTGCCACGTTGGCGCGGCCGAGTGGCGGCACCGTGCAGTTGCGCCGGATAGCGGTGGAGGCGCCCTTCGCCATGCCGCCTGTCACCGCGCCGGATTTTGGCGCCTGCCCCCTATTCTCCATCACCGATCACGGCGCCAGTCAGCAGGACCAGCGCCGTACGCAGGCTGCGCTCGCCGCGGCCATCGCCGCAGCCAGCCGGGCCGGCGGCGGCACCGTGATCGTGCCGCCGGGCACCTGGCCGACCGGACCGGTCCATCTGCTAAGCAACGTGAACCTGCATCTGGCGGATGGCGCGGTGCTGCTGTTCTCGGACGATCCCGCCGATTACCTGCCGGCGGTGCAGACCTCATGGGAGGGGATCGAATGCTTCAACTACTCGCCGCTGGTCTATGCCTTCGAAGCCGAGAACGTGGGCGTCACCGGCACGGGCACGCTGCAGGCGCGGCTCGATCGGTGGAGCGAATGGTACGATCGCCCACCCGCGCACATGCAGGCGCTGGTCGAGCTCTACACCATGGCGCGTACCGGCGTGCCGGTGGATCAGCGGCAAATGGCGGTCGGGCAGAACCATCTGCGTCCCCATTTCATCCAGTTCAATCGCTGCCGCAACGTGCTGCTGGAAGGCATCAGGATCGAAGGCAGCCCGTTCTGGACGGTCCACCCGCTGTTATGCCGCGACGTCACGATCCGGGGGATCAGCATACGCGCACATGGCCACAACAATGATGGTGTCGATCCTGAAATGAGCGAGAACGTCCTGATCGAGGATTGCATCTTCGATCAGGGCGACGATGCCATCTCGGTCAAGTCGGGCCGCGACATGGATGCTTGGCGGCTGGCCGCGCCGTGCCGCAACGTGGTGGTGCGCAATTGCACGATCCGTAACGGCCACCAGCTGATGGCGATCGGCAGCGAGCTGTCCGCCGGGATCGAGAACGTGCTGGTCGACAATTGCCATTTCACCGGCGACGGAAAGGGCGCGGATGGCTGGGCGGTGCCGATCAACAACCTGCTTTACGTGAAGACCAACGAACGGCGCGGCGGCTTTGTCCGCAACATCCACATGCGCCGGGTCAGCGCGACCACCATCCAGGGATCGGTGCTGGGTGTCGAAACCGACGTGCTGTACCAGTGGCGCACGCTGCTGCCGACATATGAGCGGCGGCTGACGCCCATCGAAGAGCTGCATGTCAGCGACGTCACCGTGCAGCAGGCCGGCCACGTTGTCCGTATCCTGGCGAAGGCGGAGCAGCCCGTCCGGGATGTGCGGCTGACCCGGGTAGAGGTCGCGCAGGTGGCCGGCGAACCGGCGATCCTGCAAAACGTGAACGGCTACGCCGCCGCCGCTGCCTGAAGGCGATATGGGAACAGGCGCTTCAGCCGGTTGCATGGCCGTTCCACCAGATGCCACGATGCGGCGCCAAACGCGATCGCCACCGGCGTGGTGATCAGGAACACGCGGAAGCCGGGATCGAGCAGGGTCGGATCGATATGGCTGACCAGCACCCAAGCGAACAGGTGCCAGATATACAGGCCGTAACTGACCCGCCCGACATATCGCACCGGCCCGCTGCCGAGCACCGCGCCTGCCGGTCCGGGCAGGCCATGCCGCGCCGCCAGCACCAGGAAGGCCATGGGGATCACGCGCAGAAAGTCGTTCACCGCATAGGGCAGCGGATGGAACACGTATTGGGCGCTAAGCACCGCAAGCGCGATCAGGCTGGCACCGCCAAGCCATTGCAGCAGATGCTGCCGCCCCCCATCGCCCGGTCGGTCGCGGACTGCCAGCGCCACCAGGCCGCCCAGCGCCAGCGCGTCCATCATGGCCGGCGTCAGCACGTCCTGCGGCGGCATGTCGGGCCAGATCAGCTCCATGAGGTGGCGGAACAGCAGGGCGGCCACGATCGTCGCCAGCATTGCCGCGCGCAGCCAGCGGCGCGGCAGCAGCAGGATCAGCAGCGGCCAACCTAGATAGAACTGCTCCTCCACCGCCAGCGTCCAGAGATGCACGGTGGCCCACGGCTCCCAATCGGGTTGGCGCGCGTACCACAGGTTGGACAGGAAGGTGGCGTGATACCAGATGGTTTCGCGCACCCCTTCCACCCTGAACGCCAGCCCCACGGCCAGCATCAGGTAATAGGTCGGGAACAGCCGCAGCACGCGTCGGGCATAGAACGCCGCCAGTGATGCGCCGATCCGGGCCGGGCGGCCCTCCGCATGCTCGTCCAGCAGGATGCCGGTGATCAGGAAGCCGCTCAGCACGAAGAACAGGCGGACGCCCAGGTGCCCGAACCATGACGATTGCAGCCAGTAATGCGTGATGAGGACACCCAGCACCGCGAAGCAGCGCAGCCCGTCCAGCTGCGGATAATGGGCCCGCGCATCCTGGTCTGCTGTCATTGTTCGCATGGGCCCCTGCATCCTGGTGTCAGCTTGTCGGGCAAGCGGCTGTCCGGTGCAACCATGCGGGTGGACAGGGGCCGCGCGCTGCGCCATCGCGCGCACCATGGCCGACCGACTGACGCTGGAGATCGCGGACTTCGTGCACGACGTGCACACCGGCATCTATTCGGAAGAGACGGGCAAGCCGCAACCGCTGCGCTTCACCGTCAGCGTGGAGATGGTGCCCGCACCCCGGTACGAGCCGGATACCCCGCTGTCGGCCAGCAAGAACTACATGGACCTGAAATTCGCCGCCTCCGCCGCATTGCCGGCGGGCGTGCACTTCACGCTGATCGAATCAGTCGCCGATCATGTGGCGGAAACACTGTTCGTCGCCGATGAGCGGGTGGCGGCGGTGACGGTCAAGATCGTCAAGCTGGCGCTGAGCGAGGCGGGCGAGCAGATCGGCATCACGCTGCACCGGGAACGGCGCTGATGGGGCAGGTCGTGCTGGTGGCGACCGGCCTGCCGTCGTCGGCGCTCGATGCCGCGGCCGCCTTCCATGCCGAATACCTACCGCAGGCCCGCGCACTGCTGGCGAGCGGCGCGGACATCGCCATCCGGTTCGATCCAGCCGACCACCCCCATGGTGCCTGGCGCCTCGCCGCAGTGCAGGAACTGGCGCGGGAGGCCGCGCCGCTGCGGGTCAACGGCGTTGTGGGCGATGGTGGCGCCGGGACGGAGCAGGTCCTGGCCTGGTTCGCCGACGCGACGGCGATCACCGGGCAGATCCTGGCAGTGGAGATCCCGTCTTAGCGAGTGCCTGAGCGGGCGGGGTTTGCGCTGGAAGTTGACACTAAGTTGACACCTCCCTTGGTCCAACACAGCGGGTCGGCGACACGCTGAACGGTCGGACGGAACGGGGCAGCGGGAGGGGCTGGCGAGGCATGGGCGTGCGATGGCAAATACGTCCGGTGTAGGACAGCGCCACCTTAGAAAACGCCCAGGTTAAGGATTACCGTGGCGGCCGTGCCCCGGTCGAATACTGGATCCGGATCCGTACCCATTCGCCGACCTGTTCCTTGCCACCGATGCGTGGCGGGCGGACGCGGAACTGCCAGGCGGCGGCGAGCACCGCGCGCAACAGGTTCGATCCCGGTGGCTGTTCGGACAGGCCGACGCAATCCTCGACCCGATACCCCGCCACGGTGCGGCAGGTGATGAGGCCGTAGCCCGGACCGCTCGCAGTGGAGAGATATCCCGCCAACTCACTATCCGTCGGCTCCCGATACCAGCGCGCGGCGTACATCGGTTCGCCGTTTGGTGTGCTGCCGACCCGTTCGCTGTCGCCCGGCATGCCGTTGCCGGGGGGTGGCGCCGGCGGACCATAGACGGGGCCGGCGGGTGCGGCGGGTGCCCGAGGGCGCGGCGGCGCCGGCGGCTGCGGCGAGGGCAGGCGGAACGTGTCCGAACGCGGGATGATCAGCGCCGGCGGTGTAGGGGCAGGGCTGTCGAGGATCTCCGGCCGGGGCTGCACGTCCGGTGGGGTTGGCTGCGGCTGGGTTGCCGCTGCCTGCTGCGTTGGCTGGGGCTGGGGCTGGGTCTCCGGCGCCTGTTCAGGCTCGTCAACGGCTGGCTCCGGGCTCACGTCGAAGGAGGTAATCGCCGGTCCGTCCGGATCGCCCGGGCGGGTGATGCCGGTGCCGAGCGTCAGCAGGACGAGCAACAGCAGGAGCTCGATCCCCATCGCCACGCCGATGCCGATCGCGCGATCGCCCAGCCGGGCGCGCAGCGCGGCAAGCCGGCTGCGGGGTTGGGCGATGTCGGGGGATGCGACCATTGCCGCGGGTCTTAGCGGCGGGTGGCGATGAAACCAATCGCCGCCGCCACCGGATGCAAATCAATGTGCGGCGTGCTGCTCCACCGCTTCCCGCAGAAGGTCGATCAGGTGATCGGGCGGGCACGGCTTAGTGCAGGCCAGCGCTCGCGGATAGCGCTGGTGGACCTCGCCCGGTGTGACATGACCGGAATGGAAGATGATCGGCACGCCCGCCTTGGTCAGCGCATCGGCGAGCGGAAACACTTCGCCATCGGCGGTGTAGACGTCGAGGATCGCCGCATCGGGCAGTTCCTGATCGATCGCCACGAAGGCGTGCTCCTTGTCAGCGAACGGCCCTTCCAGTTCGAAGCCGAGATCCCGGACCGTCTCCGACAGGTCCAGCGCGATAATGAACTCGTCTTCGACCACCAGAACCTTGGGCCGATCGCCATGCAACGTCGCCATGTTCGTTCTCCTGAGAGCCGTGATGGGCCCTTGTACTTGGGAAACGAACCGGGCGGGCGGGGCAATGGTTCCCCATTGTTAGCCCGCTAGGCAATCACACGCGGCCGAACCGTTCCTCGTATCCGGTGATATTCCCGGCGGCGAGCAGGCGCGCCTGCGCCGGCCAGTCATCGCGCCGGATGCGACCCTGAAACCGGCCGAGCTGCGCATCCACGCGGTCGATCTCCGCATCGTCCCAAGCGGCGATCTGGTCCAGCCGGGTGATGCCAAGCGCGTGCAGCTGATCGACCAGCTTGGGGCCGAGGCCCTTGATGCGCAGCAGCTCGCTTTCAGTCGCAGGCGCCTCCACGGCTGTGGGGATCATGTCGGGCGGCGGCGGGGTGATGGCTGCGCCGGCGATCACCGCCTCTCCGACGCCGGCCATGCCAGCGGGCGCGGCGGGGGGCAGCTCGCTCATCGCGGCGGCGGCGGGGGGCGCATCGATCAGCGCCTGGTTGCGGCGGGCGGGAGCCTCCGCCTCCGCCGGGTCACGCGCCAGGTCCACCCGCGTGCGGCGGTTGGCGGCACGGATCCACAGCAGCACCAGCACGGCCACGACCAGTGCGATGACGACGAGCAGCCAATTGGCTTCGATCCATTGGGTCATGGCATGATCCTCTACGCCGGGCGCCGCCAAGCTGACAAGCTACAGCGGATCGGCCGGCCCGCGCAGGGGTTGGGGGCCGGGGGCATCGCTTGTCTCGCCCACATCTTCCTTGGCCAGCTTGCGGGTGAACAGCACCCGATCTTCCGGTCCGAAGCCGTAGCGCCAGATAACCAACCCGTAGGCGCCCAGGATCGCGGGGATGCCGAACACCAACTCCGCCCATTCGGGCAGACGGATGGCGATCTGCCCGGCGGCCACCGCCGCCAGCGCGGCCCACACCAGCGCCCAGCGCCAATTGTTGACCATGTGCCCCAGGATGCGGCCGAGCAGCACCGCCTTCGCCAGCGATGCCGCCCCCAGCGCCACCATCAGGCACGCCGCCGCCAACGCCGCCTGCCAGCTGGGCGGCAGGTTGTAGCGTTGCGCCACGATCATGGCGCCGACCGTCAGCACCCCCTGCAGCACGATGGTGGCGATCGACAGCCACAGATTGCGCAGCCGCGCCACGTAGACGAGCGCGCTTTCCGCCACCACCGCCGTCGCCGCGACCACCTCGGCCAGCAGCAGGAAACCCAACGCGCCGTTGCCGCCGACAAAGCCGGGGCCGACGATGCCCATGATCGCTTCGCCCGGAATCCCCAGCGCGAGCGCCACGCCGGCCTGCGCGGCGGTGATCCAGAACCCGACCTGGCAGACCTGCCGGGCGATCGCGGCATAGTCCCGCTCCGCCAGCTTGCGGGTCAGCACAGGACCCAGGATCGGTTCGAAACTGGTCTTCAGCTTCTGTGGCAGGCTGGCGACCTGCTGCGCCACGTAATACACGCCCACGGCGGACGGGGCGGCGAACAGGCCGAGGACGAAGATGTCGAGCCGCCGCGTGCCCCATTCGATCGCGTCCGCCGCCGCCAGCGGGCTGCCGCGCGCGAGCAATCGGCGGCTGCGCGTCAGCGACGGGCGCCAGCCATGCGCCCGGCCATAGGTGCGCGCATAGGGGATCATAGCGGTCAGCAGCGCGGCATAGATGCTGACCAGATAGGCCAGCGCGAGGCCCGAGTCGGGCGTCACCAGCCAGAACAGGCCCGCCATGATGGAGATCGTCCACGGCTCCACAATGGCGCGCGCGCGTACGGTGGCCGCGATGTCGAAGCGGTAGGCCTGCGCCGCCAGCACGATCTCCGTCAGCGCGAGCGCCGGAACGGCCAGCACCAGCAGCCGGTCCCATTGCGTGTATTCGCCACTCGGGAACATGGGTGCGGGCACCAGCCACAAAGCGAGCGCGACCAGCACGCCGGCGATCGTCGCCAGCAGCAGCCCGTCGGCGATCACCGCCTCCTGCGCGCGGCCGCCATCCTCCGGCGCGGGCTCTTCCGCCAGGCGCTGCGCCAGTCCGCGCTTCTCGCCGACGGTGCACAGCATGGCTGCCAGTTCGACGATGATGATGGCGGAGGCGAAGCGGCCCAGTTCGGCCGCGCCGTACAGCCGCCCGCCGATGAACAGGAACGGCAGGCGCGCGGCCAGCCGCAGCATGAAGCCGACCAGATTGGTGCGCCCGCCCTTGGCCAGCGCCGCCATGTCCCCGCTGCTGGAGCGGGCGGGTTCCGGCGTGCTCATCCGGCCCGCCCTTCGATCCTTGGCCCTTCGATCCTCGGCCCTTCGGCGACGAGCGGGCGGGCGAGCAGCGCATCGGCGATGGCGCGCGCCGGGGCGCCCAGCAGCAGCCGGTGGACGGCATCTGAGATCGGCATGGCGACGCCGCGTTTCCCAGCCAGTTCGGCCAGCACCGGCGCGGTATGCGCGCCTTCGGCCACGGTGCGCCGGTCGGTCAGCAGCGCGGCGGGCGCCTGCCCCTCGCCAAGTGCCTTGCCGAGGGAGAAGTTGCGGCTGTTGGTGGACGAACAGGTCAGCACCAGATCGCCCAACCCGCACAGGCCGGCCAGCGTTTCCGCCCGGCCACCCAGCGCCGTGCCGAAGCGCAGCAATTCGGCATAGCCGCGGCTGATCAGCGCGGCGCGGGCATTGAGGCCGAGGCCCAGCCCCTCCACCACGCCGCAGGCGATGGCGAGCACGTTCTTGACCGCGCCGCCCACCTCGGCCCCGGTCACGTCGTCGGTGTAGTACGGGCGAAAGGTGCGGCGGGCGATCGCCGGGGCCAGCCGGTCCCATTGCGCCTGCCCACCGCCGCAGGCCAGCGTGACGGCGGTCGGCAGCCCGGCGGCGACCTCGTGCGCGAAGGTCGGGCCGGACAGGACGGCGATCTCCGCCTCCGGCGCATGGGCGCGGGCGACCTGATGCAGCAGCCTCAGCGATCCCGCCTCGATCCCCTTGGCGCACAGCACCAGATCGCGCGGCACGGCCGGCATCGCGGCCAGCACCGTGCCCAGATGCTGCGCCGGCGTCACCAGCAGGGCGATGTCGGCCGTGCCGGCTTCAGCCAGATCGCTGGTCGCCCGGATGGTCGGCGCCAGTGCCGCGCCGGGCAGATAGGGCTGGTTGCCCGCGCCGCGGTTGATCGCCTCGGCCAGGCCGGCCTCGCGCGCCCACAGGGTGACGGGGGTGCCTTCCGCCGACAGCATCTGCGCCAGCGCGGTGCCCCACGCACCCGCCCCGATGACCGAAATGGTGCTCACGCCTTGTACCCCGCGCCGCGCACGGCCTCCGCCGCCGGGTCCAGCGGCCAGCGCGGGCGCGCGGCCACGTCCAGCGGATCGGCGGCGAAGCCCGCCTGCAACCGCTCGATCCCCGCCCAGGCGATCATTGCCGCATTGTCCGTACACAAGGCCGGCGGCGGCGCGATGAAGGGCAAGGCGTGTGCAGCCGCCAGCGCCTCCAGCGCCTCGCGCACGGCAGCGTTACGGGCGACGCCGCCCGCCACCACCATCGCGGTCACATCGGCCATCCGGGCCAGCCCGCGCCGCGTGCGGTCGAGCAGGCAGTCGATGGCCGCGCGCTGGAAGCTGGCGGCGATGTCGGCGCTATCGTGCTGGCCGCTGTCATGGGCGCGCAGAACCGCGCTCTTCAAGCCGGCAAAGCTGAAATGCGGCTCGGCACTGCCCAGCAGCGGACGGGGCAGGGGCACGGCGGCGGAGTTCCCGTGGGCCGCATGCCGCTCCACCGCCGGGCCGCCGGGAAAGCCAAGGCCAAGGATCTTGGCGGTCTTGTCGAACGCCTCGCCCAGCGCGTCGTCGATGGTGGTGGCGATGCGGGTGTAACGGCCGACACCCTCCACCCGCAGCAACTGGCAATGCCCACCCGACACCAGCAGCAGGGCATAGGGGAACTGCAGCGCCGGATCGGCGAGGCGCGGGCTCAGCGCGTGGCCTTCCAGGTGGTTGACCGCCAGCAGCGGCTTGTCGCCCGCCATGGCCAGCGCCTTGGCGGTGACGAGGCCGACCATCACCCCGCCGATCAGCCCCGGCCCGGCCGTGGCGGCGATCGCGTCGCAATCGGCCAGCGTCACGCCGCCATCGGCCAGCACTTGGCTGATCATCGGGGCCAGCCGTTCCGCATGGGCGCGCGCGGCGATTTCCGGCACCACGCCGCCGAACGGGCGATGCGCGTCGTCTTGGCTGGCGATCGCCTCGGCCACGATCGTGCGATCGGCGGTGACCAGCGCGGCCGCCGTCTCGTCGCAGCTGCTTTCGATACCCAGGACCAGCATGGTGCCGCCCCCCTTGGCGAAAGTGCGGCTTTGGGGCAAGCGGACCCGCAATGCCCCATCCTATTCTCCGCCTCGGTACACGTCGTTCCCCCCTTGCCATGGTGCAGGCGGAGGAGACGCAGAGGCGACTGGCGGCGGCGCATGGTCTGGCACCGGACCTGATCGAGCTGGTGCCGGTGATCGCCAGCGGCGACAAGGTGCAGGACCGCCCGCTGGCGGAGATCGGCGGCAAGGCGCTATGGACGCGGGAGCTGGATGGCTGGCTGCATGACGGCCGGATCGACGCGGCGGTGCATTCGCTGAAGGACGTGGAGACGATCCGGCCCGCCTCGCTGGTGATCGGCGCCGTGCTGCCGCGCGCTGACCGGCGGGACCGGCTGCTGGGCGCCGCCAGCATCGCCGCTTTGCCGCAAGAATCGGTGGTGGGCACCAGCGCGCCGCGCCGGGCCGCGCAATTGCTGCACCTCAGGCCCGATTGCCGGGTGGTCACCTTCCGCGGCAATGTGGCGACGCGCATGGCAAAGCTCGCGGCGGGGGAGGCAGATGCCACGTTCCTCGCGGCCGCCGGGCTGGAGCGGCTGGGGGAGGATGGCGTCGGCCACCCGCTCGATCCGCAGGAATGGCTCCCCGCGCCATCGCAAGGCGCGATCGGGATCGAATGCCGGGCAGGCGATGCCCGCATACTGGACCTGCTCGCGGCGATCGACCACGCGCCCAGCCGGGTGGAGGTAATGGCGGAACGGGCCCTGCTGGCGGCGCTCGGCGGCAATTGCCACAGCCCGATCGCCGCGCTCAGCGAAGGCGGCCGGCTGACGGCTGCCCTGTTCAGCCCCGACGGTGCAGAGAAGGTGTGGGGGCAGGGCGATGATCCCGCGGCGCTCGCCGCCGACCTGCTCGCCCGTGCGACGCCCGGCATCGCGGTGCATTTCAGCGGCCCGACGGCTTGATTCCGGTCGTCGTGTTGCGGCCCGAGCCGGGCAATGCCGCCACGATGCGAGCGGGCCGGCTGCTGGGCCTGCCGATGGTTGCAGCACCTGTGTTCCGGGTGGACCCGCTCGCCTGGGTGGCGCCTCCGGAATGCGAGTTCGATGCCCTGCTGCTCGGCAGCGCGAACGCGGTGCGTCATGCGGGGCCGCAATTGTCGGCCTATCGCGGCAAGCCGGCCTTGTGCGTGGGCGCCACTACGGCGGAGGCGGCCGAGGCCGCTGGCCTCGCTGTGATAGCCTGCGGTAGCGGCGGCTTGCAGGATCTGCTCGACAGCCGCGCCGACTGGCCCGCGCGGCTGCTGCGGCTGGGCGGGGAGAGCCATGTCTCGCTCGTGCCGCCGGCCGGAGTGACCATCGACCTGCGCGCCGTCTACCGGGTGGTGGCGGAACCGCTCGACCATGCGCCGGTGCGCGGCCCGTGCGTGCTGCTGCTGCACTCCGCCGACGCCGCCGCCCATGTCGCGGACGAGTTCGTCCGCCTGTCCCTGCCGCGCGGGCAGGTCCGCGTGGCCGCGTTGGGGGCGCGGATCGCGGCGGCGGCGGGGCAGGGCTGGGGCATGCTCGCCCCGGCCGAGCGGCCGAATGATGCCGCGCTGCTGGCCCTGGCAGCCCAATTGTGCCAAGACCCGGCCTGATGGATCGGTTCGCAGAGGAAGGCGGGCGCGGCGCCGGACGGGTGCGCGCACTGGTTGGCGTGGCGCTGGGCGCGTTTCTGCTGGGCGCGGCGGCGATCTACTTCGTCGATCATCGCGACCAGATCGCCGCCGGTACCCTGTTCCAGCCGGAGCCTGCGCCAGTTCCCGCGCCGCAACCGGCACCCGCGCCTGTGCCGGTGGCCGCCCCCGCCGTGCCGACTGACCCGGTCGAGGTGCGGATCGATGCGCTGGAACAGCGGCTCGCCCGGCTGGACCTGAGGGCAGAGGCGGCATCGGGCAACGCCGCCCGCGCCGAAGGGCTGCTGATCGCCTTTGCCGCGCGCCGGGCGCTCGATCGTGGGGCGCCGCTCGGCTATCTGGCGGACCAGTTGCGGCTGCGCTTCGCCGATGGGCACCCCAACGCTGTCACGACGATCATCGACGCCGCGCGCAATCCTGTGACGGTCGACGGCCTCGTCGCCCGGCTGGACGGGCTGCACACCAAATTGGCCGGCGGCCCGGATGACGAGGGCACCTGGGCCTGGCTGCGGCGGGAATTCAGCCAGCTGGCGGTGATCCGGCGAGAGGATACGCCTTCCCCCGCGGCGGAGCAGCGGCTGGCCCGCGCGCGGATGTTCCTGCAGAGCGGCCGGATCGACGCCGCCGTGGCGGAGGTGGAGCTGCTGCCCAACGCCGCCAGCGCGGCCATCTGGCTGCGCGATGCCCGCCGCGTGTCCGCCGCGCAGCAGGCGCTGGACCTGCTGGAAACGACCGCCATCCTGGATGCGCGCACCCTGCGCGATGGCAGCGGTACGGCGGTCGAACAGCTCAGCCCGGCGGCCGAACCGCCGCCCCAATCGCCGACGCCGACCGAAGAATCAGCCCCGCAATAACGCCGGCAGGTCGCCGGAGACGCCGCGCGCCTCGTCCATGAACCAGCGCTTCAGCGCCGGGGTTCGCTGGACCACGCCCATGCCGAGACGCCGGGCGGCGCTGGGTAGGCGGCCGGGGATGCCGAATAGGCGGGTCAGGCTGTCCGTCGCCAGCGCCACGCTGAACGTGTCCAGCCCGCGCCACTGCTCGTACCGGGCGAGCAATTGCGCATCACCAAGGTCGAGCCCGATCCGGCGACCTTCCACCAGCACCTCCACCAGCGCGCCCACGTCGCGCAGTCCCAGGTTGAAGCCCTGCCCGGCGATGGGGTGGATGCCGTGGCCCGCATCGCCGACCAGCGCGAGCCGATCGGCGGTGATCCGCACGGTGTGGTGGAAGCCCAGCGGCCAGCCGGCACGCGGGCCGTTCAGTTCCAGCGCGCCGAACATGCCGCCCATCCGCTTGCTCACTTCCGCCAGGAAGGCACGCGGCGACAGGGCCAGCACGCCTGCCGCGTCACCTTCGTCCACGGTCCACACCAGCGCGCTGCGATGCCGCCCTTCCGCGTCGTCCTGCAACGGCAGCAGCGCGAAGGGACCGGCTGAATAGAAGATCTCCCACGCCACGCCACCATGCGGCCGCTCATGGTGGAGGCCGGCGATGATTGCGCGATGGCGATAATCCCACCGGGCGACAGCGATGCCCGCTTCCTCGCGCGTGGGCGAACCGCGCCCTTCGGCGCCGACCATCAGCGCCGCTTCCAGCATTGTGCCGTCGGCCAGCGTCGCCGCGACGCCATGCTCGCCGCGATGCCGCTCCACCACCTGCGCCTTCTGGTGCCAGCGGATCAGCGGCTCGGCCTCCGCCGCGCGGAACAGCGCCAAGCGCAGGTCGCGATTGGCGAACATGCGGCCCAACGTCCCCTCGTGCGGTTCCGGCGTGAAGTCGATCCGGCCCGGCCGCATCGCGTCGGTCACCGCGATGGAGGTGATCGGGCAGCCCAGCGGCTCCAGCCCGTCGGCGATGCCCAGATTGGTGAACAGGTTCCAGCTCGCCGTGCTGATCGCGCTGGCCCGCCCGTCGAACCCGTCGGCGGTCAGTTCCGCCATGTCGGCCCGGTCGACCACATGGCTGGAGATGCCGTTGCGGGCCGCCGCCAGCGCCAGGGTCATGCCGACCAGGCCACCGCCCAGGATCAGGAGTTCGCGCTTGTCCGCCATGGGGCCGAGCCGTAGAGCGTGTGGCATGGTGGGCGCAAGGCTGATGCCGTTCTGGACATGGCTGCTGGCGCTGCTGCTGGCCCCCGCCGCGTTGGCGCAAGGGGTTTCGCCGACTCACATCGCCGCCGAACTCGCCGCGGAAGGTGCCGCCGTGCCAGGGCAGGAGGTCACGCTGGCGCTGGCCTTCCGCCCGGATGCGGGCTGGCATGGCTATTGGTCCAATCCCGGCGATGCTGGATACGGCATGCGGCTGGAATGGACGCTGCCCGATGGGTGGAGCGTGGGGGCGCCGCTGTATCCGGTGCCGCAACGGCTGCGCATCGGCGGGCTGATGAACCATGTGTACGAAGGGCCCTACGCCGTGCTGGTGCCCCTGCGCGTGGGGGCCGATGCGGCGGGGATCGCGCCCATCAGCGTGCGGGCCGAATGGCTTGCGTGCACCGATCAGGTCTGCGTGCCGGAAAGCGCCACGCTGACGCTGCGGCTCGCGGTCAGTGGATCGGGCCTGCCGACGCCAACGCGCGACACCCGGTTCGACGGTTGGCGTGCTGCGCTGCCGCCGCTGCTGGACCAGCCCGCCCGGTTCGAGCTGACACCGGCGCAGCTGCGCGTCGCCGTGCCGCTGCCCGCCGACGCGGCGGTGGACCAGCCGCATCTGTTCCTGGGGACGGAACGGCTGGTGGATTACGGGGCGGAGCAGCGCTTCTACCGCAATGGCGACCTGCTGGTGGTGGAGATACCACGCGCCGGCCCCGCGGGCTCCGCCGCCGGGATCGAAGGCATCCTGACGTTGGGGGGCAGCCGCGGCATCCGCTTTGCCGGGGTGCCGGGTTCGGTGCCCGTCGGGGGCGACCGGTTGAGCGGCGCGGGGGTGGACGCGGCGCCGTTCTGGGTCCTGCTGGGCGGTGCGCTGCTGGGCGGGCTGATCCTGAACCTGATGCCGTGCGTGTTTCCGATCCTCAGCCTCAAGGCGTTGACGCTGGCCCGCGCGGGGGAAAGCGCGGCGGGCGCACGGCGGGAGGCCGTCGCCTACACCGCCGGCGTCGTGCTCGCCTGCCTGGCGCTGGGCGCGCTGCTGCTGCTGCTGCGAGCCGGCGGTGCGCAAGTCGGCTGGGCATTCCAGTTGCAGAGCCCGGCAGTGGTGGCCGCCCTGCTGGTGCTGGCGGTGGCGATCGCCGCCAACCTGGCCGGGCTCTACGAGCTGCCATCGGTGTCGGTCACGCGGACGGGCGGTCGCACCAGCGCCTTTGCCACCGGATTGCTGGCGGCCTTCGTGGCGACGCCATGCACCGGGCCGTTCATGGCGGCGGCGATGGGCGCGGCGCTGTTGCTGCCGGCATGGCAGGGGTTGGTGCTGTTCGCCGCGCTGGGGCTGGGGCTGGCGCTGCCGTTCCTCCTGCTCGGATTCGTGCCCGCGCTGCGCCGGCTGCTGCCCCGGCCCGGGGCATGGATGGAACGGCTGCGGCGTGTCCTGGCGGTGCCCATGGCGCTCACGGCACTGGCTCTCGCCTGGCTTGCCTGGCGGCTGGGCGGCGCGACCTTCGCGGTGCTGGCGGTGCTGCTGTCGTTGCTGGTCGTCGCGCTGCTGGTCGCGTGGCGGCAAGGCCGCCGGCCGCTCGCCGCGGCGATGCTGCTGGGCAGCGTCGCAATCATCGTCCCCATGCCCGGTGCCGTGGCCACCCGCCAAAGCGGCGCCGATACAGGCCTGCTGGACGCACAACCCTTCAGCGAGGCTGCATTGGCACAGGCGCGCGCCGCCGGCCGTCCCGCCTTTGTGTACTTCACCGCCGATTGGTGCCTGACCTGCAAGGTCAATGAAGGCGCCGCGATCGAGCGGGAGGCGACCCGCGCAGCGTTCGAGCGCGCCGGTGTGGTCGTTCTGCGCGGCGACTGGACCCGCAGCGACCCCGCGATCACCCGCTTCCTCACCGCCCATGGCGCGGCCGGGGTGCCGCTCTATCTGTGGTATGCGCCTGGCGCTGACGAACAGGTGCTGCCGCAGGTGCTGGGCCCCGGCACCTTGCCGGAACTCGCCGGCAGCATCGGCTGACAGGTTCCTTCCGGCGCGTGCTGGAACGGGTGCGCCTGACCCTAGTTGCCGGTTTCCAGCGCTTCGACCGCCTGCTCGACCCGTTGCGCGCGCTGCAGCGCGCCGCCGGCGCGGCACCAGCGGACGAATTCGGCGGGAATGCGGCTGGCGCCCAGCAGCAGGGAGCCGCCACCGGGCAGCGTCGCCTCGACCGTGCGCGGCCCGGCAAAGACGTTGAGCTGCGGATCGGCCGCGGGCACCGCGCCCTGCCAGCGCCACTTGCCGTTCACCAGCGCGGCATCGACCTTGAAGCGGGAGATCGATCCGTTGCCGATCACCGGGAACAGCGCCTGCTGCCCGGGCCGGGCGGGCACATGGCGCACGATGGCGATGCTCGGCGGATCGTCGCGCAGGCGGCAGGTCAGCGTCAGGAACGGCTCGGCCCCTTGGTCGCCGAAGGTGATCGACTGGCCGCTCCCGCTGACCGACCAGATTGCCCGCGACGTGTCGGGGCTCGGCAGCACGGGATCGCTGTTGCCGTGCGTCTGCTCGCGGGTGAAGCGGCGGCTCTCGCCCTCCGATTGGCCGCAGGCGGCGGGCAGCAGCAGGCAGAACGGCAGCAGGTGGCGGAAGGCGGGGCGAACCATGCGGCCCCATGGCGGGCGGGGGGCGGCGATGCAAGCGGGCGCGAAACAATGACTTGGCGACGGGGTTGAAGGGACATGATCCGCTATGCCGCCATGCTCGCCTGCCTCGCCCTCCCGTCCGCCGCGCTTGCGCAGGCGACCGCACCGCTGGGGCAGGATCTCGAGGACTTCGATTACGGCGCGCCGGTCAAATGGTTCGAGGCGGAGGCGCAGGGCGCGCCGGTGCGCATGGCCTGGCTCGACTTCGCCCCTGCCGGTAAGGCGCGGGACGAGACGATCGTGCTGCTCCACGGCAAAAATTTCTGCGCCGCCACCTGGGTCGACACGGCTCGCGCCCTGGCGGCGAAGGGCTGGCGGGTGATCGTTCCGGACCAGGTGGGCTTCTGCAAATCGTCAAAGCCGGCCGGCTTCCAGTACAGCTTCGCCCAGTTGGCTGGCCTAACGCGCGACCTGCTGGCTGAGGCAGGGGTGGAGCGTCCCGTGCTGGTCGGGCACTCGACCGGCGGCATGCTGGCGCTGCACTGGGCCTTGCTGTGGCCTGACGGGGTCAGCCGGCTGGTGCTGGTCAACCCGCTCGGGTTGAATGACCCGATTGCGGAAGGCGCGCCCTACGCGCCGCTCACGCAATTGCTGGCGGAGGAGGCGAAGACCGATGCGGACAGCATCCGCGCCTATCAGCAGCGGGTATATTACGGTGGCGACTGGCAACCCGGCTACCAGCGCTGGGTCGACATGCTGGCGGGCCAGTACGCGACCGGCGATGGCGCCAGCGTTCGGCAGGCGCAGGCCCGCCTGTCGGACATGATCCAGACCCAGCCCACCGCGCATCAGCTGGACGAGGTGCGGGTGCCGGTGACGCTGCTGATCGGGCAGGAAGACCTGACCACCTTCCGCGGCAACACGGCGCCGAAGGGGGTGAAGATCGGCACCGTACCCCAGGCGGCGGAGGTGGCGGTAGCGCAGTTGCCCGATGCTACGCTGGTGCGGCTGGAGGGTCTGGGGCACTCGCCGATGGTGCAGGACCCGGAGGTGTTCCAGCGGGTGCTGGTGGAAGCGTTGGCCCCGCCGTCGGGCGACCGGCAGGATTGAGCGCCGGATCATGAGAGGCGTCGCGTTCCTGCTGGCGATCGCTGTGGCGGGTCTTGCCGGATGCGCGGACGACCGGCGCGAAGAACGCCTCCGCGCGGCGGGTGAGAACCCCGACCTAACGGCCCTGCTCCGCGTGGCCGATGCGTCCGCGGGGCGGCGTCAGTTCGGCCGCTGCGCTGCCTGCCACACGATCGCCGCGGGTGGACCGAACCTCGCCGGCCCGAACCTATCCGGCATCTATGGGAAGCGATTTGCGACCGGCAACCAGCGCTTCGGCTACACCGCCGCCCTGCGCGCCTCGGGCCAGGCTGGCCGACGCTGGGATGCGGCCGCGCTGGATGCATGGCTCGCCAACCCGCAGGCGATCGTGCCGGGCACCTCCATGCGCTTCGCCGGCATTCCGGATCCGCTGGATCGGGCTGACATCATCGCCTTGCTCCAGGAATCCTGATGGCGGAGCGCGGCTACTTCCCCCACTTCTTCTGCGTGCGCCCGTAACGCATCTTGCGCGTGCCCGGCTTGCCCTCGTTGCTCCGCCCCACCAGCGGTGCCTTCTTCTCGCTGTCAGGCAGGCCTAGCTCGTCGTTCTCCAGTCGCCTGATCTCGTCGCGCAGGCGTCCGGCCTCCTCGAACTCCAGATTGGCGGCGGCGTTGCGCATCCGCTTCTCCAAGTCTTCGATGTAGCTGCGCAGATTATGGCCGACGAGGTTGTTGCGCTCGTCATCGCCGGTATCGACCAGCACGCCGTCCTGCGCGGCGGTGTGCGCGACGATGTCGGCGATCTGGCGGCGGATGGTCTGCGGCGTGATGCCGTGTTCCTCGTTGTATTCGCGCTGCTTCTCCCGCCGGCGTTCCGTCTCCGCCATGGCGCGTTCCATGCTGCCGGTGATGCGGTCGGCATAGAGGATCACGCGCCCGTCCACGTTGCGCGCCGCGCGGCCGATGGTCTGGATCAGCGACGTCTCCGACCGGAGGAAGCCTTCCTTGTCCGCATCCAGGATGCAGACGAGCCCGCATTCAGGGATGTCCAGCCCTTCGCGCAGCAGGTTGATGCCGATCAGCACATCATAAACGCCGAGGCGCAGGTCGCGGATCAGCTCGATCCGCTCCAGCGTCTCCACGTCGGAATGCATGTAGCGGACGCGCACGCCCTGCTCGTGCATGAACTCGGTCAGGTCCTCCGCCATGCGCTTGGTCAGGGTGGTCACCAACGTGCGATAGCCGAGCTTGGCGGTCGCCTTGCACTCCGCGATGCAGTCCTGCACCTGATCCTCGACCGGCTTGATCTCCACCGGCGGGTCGATCAGGCCGGTGGGCCGGATGACCTGTTCGGCGAAGACGCCCCCGGTCTGGTCCATCTCCCACCCGCCCGGCGTCGCCGACACGGCGATGGTCTGCGGGCGCATCGCGTCCCATTCGTTGAAGCGCAAAGGGCGGTTGTCGATGCAGGACGGCAGGCGGAAGCCGTATTCGGCCAGCGTGATCTTGCGCCGGTGGTCGCCCCGCGCCATCGCGCCGACCTGCGGCACCGTCTGGTGGCTCTCGTCCACGAACAGCAGCGCGTTTTCCGGCAGGTATTCGAACAGGGTCGGCGGCGGTTCGCCCGGCAGGCGGCCGGTCAGGAAGCGGCTGTAGTTCTCGATCCCGTTGCAACTGCCGGTGGCGGCGATCATTTCTAGGTCGAAATTGGTCCGCTGTTCCAGCCGCTGGGCTTCCAGCAGGCGGCCTTCGGCGTGCAGTTCCTTCAGCCGCTCCTCCAGCTCGAACCGGATCGCCTGGGCGGCCTGCTGCATGGTCGGGCCGGGAGTGACGTAGTGCGAATTGGCGAAGACCCGCACGCTCTTCAGCACTTGGCCCTTGGCGCCGGTCAGCGGATCGAACTCCGCGATCTCCTCGATCTCGTCGCCGAAGAAGCTGATGCGCCAGGCGGTGTCTTCCAGGTGGCTGGGAAACAGTTCGAGGTTGTCGCCGCGCACGCGGAACGACCCGCGCGCGAAGTTCACGTCGTTGCGCTTGTATTGCAGCGCCACCAGCTTGCGGATGATCTCCCGCTGGTCCTGCGTCTCGCCTGCCTTCAGGTCGAAGATCATCGCCGAATAGGTCTCGACCGAGCCGATGCCGTAAAGGCACGAGACGGAGGCGACGATGATCACATCGTCGCGTTCCAGCAGCGCACGGGTGGCCGAGTGGCGCATCCTGTCGATCGCCTCGTTCACCGAGCTTTCCTTCTCGATGTAGGTGTCGGACCGGGGGACGTAGGCTTCGGGCTGGTAATAGTCGTAATAGCTGACGAAGTATTCGACGGCGTTATTGGGGAAGAAGCTCTTGAACTCCCCATAAAGCTGCGCCGCCAGGATCTTGTTGGGCGCCAGGATCAGCGCCGGGCGCTGCAATTCCTCGATCACCTTGGCCATGGTAAAGGTCTTGCCGCTGCCGGTGACGCCCAGCAGCACCTGCGTCTGCTCGCCGTCCCGGGCTGCATCGACCAACTCGCCGATGGCGCGCGGCTGATCGCCGCTGGGGCTGTATTCGCTGATCAGGTGGAAGCGCTTGCCAGCTTCGGTCTTTTCCGGCCGGTTCGGCTTGTGAGGAACGAAATTGCCGGAAGTGTCGGGTTCTTCCAGTCCGCGGCGGATGACGAGTTCGGCCATGCGCGGCAATATGGAGCCGCGATGGCACAGGTGCAATCTTGCACCACCCGCGTGCTGCAACCAGCCGGCCCGACAATCGTTCATGCGCCAATAAGTCATTTCTGTTACAGCGGGCGCATGGCAAGTCTTCCTCTTTCCTCCTTCCCGGCACCGGCCGCCCTGCTGGCCGAGGCGAGCCGCCGGGCCGCGCTGGCGAGCGTGCCGCGCCCGCCTGAGGCGCGCGGGCCGGCCGCGCGGCTGCTGCTGGGCGAGCTGGCGACCTTTGCCGCGCCGGTGGTGCGTCCGCTGCGTCAATCATTTGCCCTGCCGCACACCGAAAATCCCCAGATCGTGATGCTGTTGCCCGGCCTCGGCACGCATCCCGTCCGGATGCGGTTCATGGCGGAGAAGCTGGAAGAGGCGGGGCACCGGACCAAGCGCTGGGGCCTGGGCTTCAATCTGGGGCCGAGCGAGGAGAACTTCGCCGCCCTGCGTGGACGGCTGGCGCAGCTGCATGCGCGATACGATCGGCGCGTGGTGCTGGTCGGCTGGAGCCTGGGCGGCATCTTCGCGCGCGAGATCGCCAAGCACCAGCCGGAGCATGTCGCCAAGGTGGTGACGATGGGCAGCCCGTTTTCCGGCACGCCTTACGCCAACAATGCCTGGCGGTTGTACCAGTTGCTTGCCGGACATGCCGTCGATCGCCCGCCGGTGGAGGCGCAGCTGTCGATCAAGCCACCGGTGGAGACGGTCGCGCTGTGGAGCCCGCGCGATGGCATCATCGCCCCGCGCAGCGCGGCGGGGCATCCGGGCGAACGTGACCGCGCCGTAGCGCTGCGCTGCACCCATATCGGCTTCAGCAACTCGCCCGAGGCGATCCGCGCGGTGGCGGAGGAACTGGAACGTACCCGGCCGGGTTGATGCAGGTGAACTAGCGCATCTTGGCGGCTGGCATTCCCCGTGCCATGGTGCAGCGCAACCAGCAGCAGCAAAGGATGCCATGGACGCGCCGACCTCCGCCACATTCGACGAGATGCTGGCCCCCGACGGCTCGGTGCGCGAGGCCTATCGGCAATATCACGAGTGGCTGTCGCAACAGGACAGCGCCGGGATGCGGCGCAAGAATTTCGAGGCGGAGAGCTTCTTCCGGCGCACCGGCATCACCTTCAACGTCTATGGCGAGGATGATGCGGAAGAACGGTTGATCCCGTTCGACATGGTGCCGCGCATCATCACCGCGGCCGAATGGCGCAAGCTGTCCCGCGGGATCGAGCAGCGGGTGAAGGCCCTGAACGCCTTCATGCACGATTTGTACCATCGTCAGGACATCATCCGGTCCGGCCGCCTGCCCGAACGGCTGTTCCGCAACAATGCCGCGTGGCTGCCGCAGATGGTGGGGCTGAGACCGCCAGGCGGGATCTACACCCACATCACCGGCATCGACCTCGTCCGCACGGGACCGGACGAGTTCCTGGTGCTGGAGGACAATGCCCGGACGCCGAGCGGGGTCAGCTACATGCTGGAAAACCGCGAGACGATGATGGCGATGTTCCCCGAACTGTTCACGCGGGTGAAGGTCCAGCCGGTCAGCAATTATCCCCGCCGTCTGGCGAAGAGCCTGTCGGCCTGCGCGCCCGATTGCGCGGCGGCAAACCCGACGGTCGCGGTGCTGACACCCGGCATCTACAATTCCGCGTATTTCGAGCATGCCTTCCTGGCCGACCAGATGGGGGCGGAACTGGTGGAAGGCACCGATCTGCGGGTGATCGGCGGCCGGGTGCAGATGCGCACCACGCAAGGGTACAAGCCGATCGACGTGCTGTATCGCCGGGTGGACGACGAGTTCCTGGATCCGCTGACCTTCAACCCAGACAGCGTGCTGGGCGTGCCGGGCATCATGGACGTGTACCGCGCCGGGCGCATCACCATCGCCAATGCGCCGGGCACCGGGGTCGCCGACGACAAGGCGATCTATTCCTTCATGCCCGACATCGTGGAGTTCTACACCGGCGAGAAGCCGCTGCTGAACAACGTGCAGACCTGGCGCTGCGCCGATCCGGACAGCTTGGCCTACGTGCTCGACAATCTGGCGGAGCTGGTGGTGAAGGAGGTTCATGGTTCGGGCGGGTACGGCATGCTGATCGGCCCGACGGCCAGTCGCAAAGACATCGCCACCTTCCGCGCCAAGCTGGAGGCGAACCCGGAAAACTACATTGCGCAACCGACGCTGGCGCTGTCCACCTGCCCGATCTTCACCCGCAACGGCCTGGCGCCGCGGCATGTCGATCTGCGGCCGTTCGTGCTCCTCTCCCCGGAAGGGGTCGAGATCACCCCGGGTGGCCTCACCCGCGTGGCGCTGAAGAAGGGATCGCTGGTGGTCAATTCCAGCCAGGGTGGCGGGACCAAGGATAGCTGGGTGCTGGATGAGTAGGCAGGTCCCCACCTATGAAGGCCGCGGCTTCGCCATGGTGCAGGACCGTGGGGAGGTGCCCGTGCTGGGACGCGTCGCCAACGGCATGTTCTGGATGTACCGCTACCTCGAACGGGCGGAAAACACCGCGCGGTTGCTGGCGGCGGGCCATCGCATGGCGATCACGCGGGGGGAGGACGTGGCGAGCGAGGAATGGCGTTCCGTCCTGACCACGCTGGGCCAGCTTACCGCCTACAGGGCGCAGTATGACGACTTCACCGGCTCGCATGTGTGTGACTTCGTGCTCCGGGCGAAGAACAACCCGCAAAGCGTGCTGTCGATGTTCGAACGCGCGCGCACCAATGCGCGCACCTGCCGATCCGCCATTACGGCGGAGGTATGGGAGGCGGTGAACGAGGGCTGGATGAGCTTGCGCGACCTGCTGGCCCGGCCGGTGCGGGAGACCAGCCTCAACATGGCGCTGGCCGCGATCCGGCGCGAGTCCACGCTGGCGCGCGGCGCGACGCATGGCTCCATGATGCGCAACGAGGTCTATTCTTTCGTGCGCGCGGGCACTTTCGTCGAGCGGGCGGACAACACCGCGCGCATCCTGGACGTGAAATACTACCTGTTGCTGCCCTCGCTCTCCTACGTCGGCACGCCCCTCGATACTGGGCAGTGGGACAATGTGCTGCGCAGCCTGTCGGGGGAGCGGGCCTATCGCTGGTTGAACGCCGGGCGGATGGAGGCGCGTAGCATCGCGGAACTGCTGATCCTGGACGGCCGGTTTCCGCGCAGCCTGACCTTCTGCTACGCCGCGCTGCGGGAGAACCTGGATGCGCTCGCCCGCCTGCATGGCCGCGAAGGTCCCGCGCAGCAGCTGATGAACGAGGCGGAGGAGCGGCTGGCCGGACGCACGGTGGAAGCCATCTTCGACCAGGGGCTGCACCAATTCCTGGTGGAATTCATCGGCCGCAACCAGGCAGTGGCGAACGCCATTTCCGACCAGTACCGTTTCAACGAATAGGCCGGACGACCGCCCATGCGCCTCGCCATCCGCCATACCACCCGGTTCCGGTTCAACAGCCCGGTCAAGCACGGGCTGCACCGCCTGCGCCTGATCCCCAAGGAGACGCAGGGGCAGCGGATCGTCGACTGGGGCATGACCTATGTCGGCGCGACGGAGGAGCTGGTGTATGACGACCAGAACCATAACCGCGTCATCCTGATCAGCGTCGTCGAAGGGGCGGAGGAGTTGGTGATCACCGCCGCCGGGCAGGTCGACACGGTCGATCATGCCGGCGTGCTTGGCGCACATTCGGGTCACATGCCGCTCTGGTCGTTCATGGGGCAGACCGCGCTGACGAAGACCGGCCCGCAACTGCGCCGACTGCTGGCGCAGCTGGAACGCAGCCCCGACGGCGTGCTGCCGACGCTGCACCATCTATCCGCGCTGATCCTGGACCGCGTGCCGTATCGCAAGGGGCGCACCAGCGTCGCCACCACGGCGGAGGAGGCGGTTACCGGCGGGCAGGGCGTGTGCCAGGATCATGCGCACATCTTCCTCGCCGCAGCGCGCGCGCTGGATATACCGGCGCGCTATGTCAGCGGCTACCTGAAGCTGGACGACCGGCCCGATCAGGACGCAACCCATGCCTGGGCGGAAGCCTGGGTGGAGGGGCTGGGCTGGGTCGGCTTCGATGTCAGCAACGGCATCTGCCCCGACCAGCGCTACGTCCGGGTGGCGACTGGCCGCGACTATCGCGATGCCGCGCCGATCACCGGCGTCGGCTTCGGTACTGTTACGCAGGACCTGACTGTGGACCTGGCAGTGGAACAGCAGGTAGGGGGCCAGCAGCAGTGAGCAGGATGTAAGCATGACCTATTGCGTGGGAATGGTGCTGGACCGCGGACTGGTGCTGATGAGCGATACCCGCACCAATTCGGGCGTCGACAACATCAGCGTGTTCCGCAAGATGTTCCGGTGGAGCGTGCCGGGCGACCGGACGCTGGCATTGATGACGGCGGGCAATCTCGCCACCACGCAAGCGGTCATCAGCCGGCTGGAGGAGCGGACCAAGGCGCCCGCCGACCGGCACAATTCGCTGCTGGAACTGCCCACCATGTTCCAGGTCGCCGTCGAAGTGGGCAAGCTGCTGCGCGAGACGATCCAGGAAACGCAGAGTGAGAATGGCGCCAACGGTAAAGGGCGCTTCACCGCCAGCCTGATCCTGGCCGGCCAGATCAAGGGCATGGAGCCGCGCCTGTTCCTGGTCTATCCCGAAGGCAATTTCATCGAGGCGAGCTTCGATACGCCGTTCTTCCAGATCGGGGAGACCAAGTACGGCCGACCGATCCTGATCCGTGGTTACGAGCGGACGATGAGCTTCGAGGATGCGGTGAAGCTGATGATGGTCAGCTTCGATTCCACGCTGAAGGCGAACCTGTCGGTCGGTATGCCGCTGGACCTGCTGGTGCTGGAACGCGACAATTTCGAACCGTTGCACGACCGCCGGATCGAGAGCACCAATCCGTTCTTCGAGCAGATCAGCAATTCCTGGGGCGACGCGCTGCGCAACGCCTTCCACTCGCTGCCCGGTTACAGCTTCAAGCAGAAGCAGGACGGCTGATTCGGCCACGGTGCGGGTAGGGGTTCGCGGCTAGGCAATCGCCCGGATTGCCGCGCGATCCGGAATGGCTCCGAAATGGAGCAATCGGCCAAGGCGAAAACGGGGGTCAGGGGCGGTGGGGTCCGTTCTATCGCTCCACTGTGGCGGGACATCGACGTGCAGGATGACGGCGCGGCCGACATCCTCCGGGACATGGAACGCACACACCTTCACATCCTCGGCGGCACCAGCCGCTCCCGCGCCGAACAGGCCCGCATCGCCTTCGCCCTGGGCCACCATGCAGAGGTCTATGGCAGCCTGGAGGAGTTCTTCGAACGTCCGCCGGTCGAAGGGATCATCCTCGCCGCGCAGGACACGGTCACCGGCGGCACGGCCGGGCTGGTCCGCCGCCTGGGCGAGGCCGGCGTGTGGCTGCCGCTGGTGATGACGGGCGAGGATTTCGCCATCGACCAGGTGGTGGACGCGATCGGTGACGGGGCGATCGATTGTCTGGCCCTGCCGCTGGAGATGGGCACGCTGGCCCGCCGCCTGCAGCGTATCCTGATCGCCGCCGGTCCCATCGTGGAGGTCCGCCGCCGCCAGATCGAATCGCGCACCCGCATCGGCCAGTTGAGCCGGCGCGAGCGGGAGGTGCTGGAATGCCTTGCCGCCGGCCGATCGAACAAGCTGATCGCCCGCGATCTTGGGATCAGCCCACGCACGGTCGAGATCCACCGCGCCAACATGATGACCAAGCTGGGCGCTGGTCATGCTGCCGATGCTGTCCGTTTGTGGATGGATGCGCAGGGTAACTCCGCCCCCGTGTCCGCCGCCCCACTGGTGCCCGCCCGTGTCGCCGAGCCGGTCAGCATCCTGCGTCCGCCGGCAGAACCGCTGGCGCCCGTGGTCGATTTCCCGCTGCTGCGCCGGGCCTAGCGGCAGAAAGCGCGTCCGCCGCCGCTGACCCCTTCCAGGTGCAGGTGGTCGCGGTGGGCGGCGTTGTATTCGGGACTGAGCACGGTGGAGAAGCGGCGGCATGCGCTGCGCTGCACAGTGCGCAGGAATTCCTGTTCGGCCGGGCTGCCGCCGTTCCAACCGGCCAGAACGGTAATCCGCCGCCCGTCCTGCAGCACGAAGGCGCCGATATCGACCGCCGCAGCGGTCCCGTGAGCCGACAGGCGACTGGTGCCCGCGACGTTGCGACAATTGTAGCTGCCCATCGTTTCGACGGAACGCAGCGGGGAGCCAAGCAGCTCACGCGCCGCCCGGTCCGCGCCGAAGCGGACCCATCCAGCAAAGGCGGTGCTGACAGAACAGGTCAGCGCGCCGATGTTGCCGACCATCACCGTGCCGCTGTCGGATGCCAGGCTGGAGATCTGCACGGTATTGACGTTGCTGCAACCGGGCGCGGGATAGCGGTCCGGCAGCATGGAGAAGCGGGCATTCGCGCCCGTGAGTCCGACCAGGCACTGCCGCCCCTCCGGGGTCTCCGCCACAGGTACGGAGGTAGTGCGAGGCGGCGTGTCCGCCTGCCGGACGCCGCCATCGGCGCAGCCGGCCAGCAAACCGACGGCAAGCAGGACTGATATCGTTCTTGGCGCGGCCACGGGCGCAGCAATCCCCGGCAATGGTCGCCGATGCAACCGCTATCTGCTTGACTTGGTGAGCCCCGCCACTAGTCCCGGCGCCGGGCCACGCGGTCCCAACGCCGCGCGAGCTCTCTGCAAGGAGAGACAGACATGACTGATACCAATACCCTGGCGGGCGACGTGCGTCCGCAGCCTGACACGCTTCCCGCCCGCCCGTTCTTTTCCTCGGGCCCCTGCGCCAAGCCGCCGGGCTGGGATGCGGCGAAGCTCCCCACCGACTCTCTCGGCCGCTCGCACCGCTCGAAGCTGGGCAAGTCGCGCCTCGCCACCTGCCTCGACCTGATCCGCGAAGTGCTGGAGGTGCCGGCGACGCACCGCATCGGCATCGTGCCCGGTTCCGACACCGGCGCGGTCGAGATGGCTATGTGGACCATGCTGGGCGCGCGGCCTGTCACCACCATCGCCTGGGAAAGCTTCGGCGAAGGCTGGGTGACCGACGCGCTGAAGCAGCTGAAGCTCGATCCCACGGTGATCCGCGCGGATTACGGTCAGCTGCCGGACCTGGGCGCCGTCGACTGGAACAGCGACGTGATCTTCACCTGGAACGGCACCACCAGCGGCGTGCGTGTGCCGAACGGCGACTGGATCGCCGCCGACCGCCAGGGCCTCGCCATCGCGGATGCCACCAGTGCCGTGTTCGCGCAGGATATCGCTTGGGACAAGTGCGACATCGTCACCTTCTCCTTCCAGAAGGCGCTGGGCGGGGAAGGCGCGCATGGCGTGCTGATCCTGGGGCCGCGCGCGGTTGAACGGCTGGAAAGCTACACCCCCGCATGGCCGCTGCCCAAGGTGTTCCGCCTCACCAAGGGCGGAAAGCTGGTGGAAGGCGTGTTCAAGGGGGAGACGATCAACACCCCCTCCATGCTGGTGATCGAGGATACGATCGCCTGCCTGGAATGGGGCAAGTCGATCGGCGGCCTTGCCGCCATGCAGGCGCGCGCCGACGCCAATGCCGCCGCGCTGGACGCGCTGGTGCAGGACCGCGACTGGCTGGGTCACCTCGCCACCGATCCGGCGAGCCGCTCCAACACCTCCGTCTGCCTGACGGTGGCCGGCGCGGACGAGGCGTTCATCAAGCGGTTCGCCAAGCTGCTGGAAGATGCAGGCGCGGCCTACGACATCGCGGGTTATCGCGACGCCCCGCCGGGTCTGCGCATCTGGTGCGGCGCCACGGTGGATGCGGCCGACATCACCGCACTCGGCCCCTGGCTCGACTGGGCCTACGCCCAGGCGAACGGCTGACCCCTTCCAAATCCTGACAAATTCTGCCGGGTCCCCGCGCACGAACGGCGCGCACCTGGCTGCCTCCCCCACGCAGGGGAGAAGGAGCAATGACATGACCAAGCCCAAGGTTCTGATTTCGGACAAGATGGACAGCAACGCCGCGCGTATCTTCCAGGAGAACGGCTGCGACGTTGACGTGAAGACCGGCATGACGCCGGACGAGCTGAAGGCGGTGATCGGCCAGTATGACGGCCTCGCCATCCGCTCCTCCACCAGGGTGACGGCCGATATCCTGGATGCTGCCACCAACCTGAAGGTCATCGGCCGCGCCGGAATTGGCGTGGACAATGTCGATATTCCGGCCGCATCCGCGCGCGGTGTGGTTGTGATGAACACGCCGTTCGGAAATTCGATCACCACCGCCGAACATGCGATCGCCATGATCTTCGCGCTGGCCCGCCAGCTGCCGGAAGCCGACGCCAGCACGCAGGCGGGCAAGTGGGAAAAGAACCGCTTCATGGGGGTGGAGGTCACGGGCAAGATCCTGGGCCTGATCGGCGCGGGCAATATCGGCGCCATCGTCGCCAGCCGCGCGCTTGGGCTGAAGATGAAGGTCGTTGCCTATGACCCGTTCCTGACCCCCGACCGCGCGGTGGAGCTGGGGATCGAGAAGGTCGATCTGGAGACGCTGCTGCAGCGGGCCGACTTCATCACGCTGCACACGCCACTGACGGACGAGACGCGCAACATTCTCAGCCGTGAGCGGCTGGAGAAGGCCAAGAAGGGCGTGCGCATCGTCAATTGCGCGCGCGGCGGCCTGGTGGACGAGGCGGCGCTGAAGGACCTGCTGGAAAGCGGCCACATCGCCGGCGCGGCGCTGGACGTGTTCGTGGAGGAACCGGCCAAGCAGAACCCGCTGTTCGGCACGCCCAACTTCATCTGCACCCCGCATCTGGGCGCCTCCACCACGGAGGCGCAGGTGAATGTCGCGCTGCAGGTGGCCGAGCAGATGGCCGATTACCTGGTGACTGGCGGCGTCACCAACGCGCTCAACATGCCCAGCCTCTCGGCGGAGGAAGCCCCCCGGCTGAAGCCCTACATGGCGCTGGCGGAAAAGCTCGGCAGCTTGGTGGGCCAGTTGGCCCATGGTGATCTGCCGCGCGTCAGTGTGGAGACGGAGGGCGCCGCGGCGCAGCTTAACCAGAAGCCTATCGTCGGCGCGGTGCTGGCCGGCCTGATGCAGCGCTTCAGCCAGAGCGTGAACATGGTCAACGCCCCCTTCCTGGCGCGCGAGCGTGGGATCGAGGTGCGCGAGATCCGCAACGAGCGCGAAGGCACCTACAGCACGCTGGTGCGCGTGACCGTATCGACCAGCCAGGGCGACCGGTCGGTAGCGGGTACGCTGTTCGGCCATGGCGGCCCGCGCCTGGTGGAGATCTTCGGCATCGGCATCGAGGCGGAGCTCGACGGCCACATGCTGTATATCGTGAACGAGGATGCGCCCGGCTTCATCGGCCGCATCGGTTCGCTGCTGGGCGAGGCGGGGATCAATATCGGGACCTTCCACCTGGGTCGCCGTGCGGCCGGGGGCGAGGCGGTGCTGCTGCTGTCCGTCGACCAGCCGATCACGCCCGATCTGGTGGCGCGCGCGCAGGCCTTGCAGGGCGTGAAGGTGGTGACGCCGCTCTCGTTCTGATCCCGCACGCGGGTGGGCGGGCAGGGGTGCTTCCCCTGCCTGCCACCCGCCGCTAAGGCCCACGGCATCATGATCGACCCTGCCGACCTGTTACCCGAGGGGCTGGAAGACCGCCTGCCCACCAGCGCCGCTGCCGCCACGCGGGTGGAGCGCGCCGTGCTCGACCTGCTGGACGCCCACGGCTACGACCGGGTGCGTCCGCCGCTGGTCGAGTTCGAGCGGGCGATGATGCGCCGCATGACCGGCATGCACACCCGCCACATGTTCCGCTTCGTCGATCCGGCGAGCTTGCGGATGCTGGCGCTGCGGTCCGACATGACGCCGCAGGTGGGACGGATCGCCGCCACCGGCCTCGCCGACCGGCAGCGCCCCTTGCGCCTGTGCTATGCCGGGCAGGTCGCGCGAATGGTGGGCGACATGCTCGATCCCCGACGCGAGAACCTGCAGGTCGGGGCCGAACTGATCGGCAGTGACGGCATCGCCGCCGCCGGGGAGATCGTGGAGCTGGCGATCGCCGCGCTGGAGGCGGCAGGCGCCGGCGGCATCTCGGTCGATTTTACCCTGCCCGACAGCGTGGACCTGCTGGCGGCGGAGCAACAACTTAGCGAGGAAACCGCGCAGGCGATCCGGCGGGAGCTGGACAGCAAGGATGCCGGCGCACTGGTCGCGGCGGGCGGCGGCGACTTTGTGCCGCTGCTCTATGCCAGCGGACCGTTCGATCATGCCATTGCCCGGCTGGCGGAGTTCGATCGTGCCGGCGTGCTCGCCAGCCGGATAGATGGGCTGCGGCAGGTTGCCGGACGCGTGGCGGGCCGTGCGCGACTGACGCTCGACCCGGCGGAGCGGCATGGCTTCGGCTATCAAAGCTGGTTCGGGTTTACGCTGTACGCAGAAGGCGTGCGTGGCCCGCTGGGACGGGGTGGCACCTACCAGATCGCCGGCACTGACGAGGCGGCGACCGGCTTTTCGCTGTATCCGGAGGAACTGGTCGAGTTGCTTAGGGATGCGGATACGCCGCGCTCGACGCTATTTCTCCCGGTCGGCCATGATCCCGCCGGCGCGGCTGCCGCGCGGGCGGATGGCTGGCGCGCTGTCGCAGCCCTGTCGGAGAAGGACGATGCGAAGGCGCTCGGCTGCACGCATGTGCTGGCCGAAGGCGCGATCCGGCAATTATGAGCTGACGGTGGCCTGCTTCTGACTGGCCATTGCACGGGCGATCACGTCACGCGCATTTGCCGGCTTCGCCACCAATGGTGCGCCCAGATTGCGGACGAGTTCGTCCTGCCGATCGAGATCGCCCGAATGCAGGATGAAGGGCACACCGCGGCGCCGCAGGATGGCCACCACCGGCAGGCACGTGTCTCCGCCGCCCAGATTGACGTCCAGCACCGCCGTATCGATCTCGGCATCCTCGGCAAATGCCAACGCTTCCGTAAGGCGCCGCGCTGACAGGTAGCCGCAGCCGACGTCCTCCGCCGCGATTTCCAAATCCATCAAGACGAGCGGCTCATCCTCGACCAGCAGGATGGTGCAGTGTTCGCCGTTGTCTGCGCCGCTCATCGCAGGGGGACCGTGATGCGGGCGGCGAGGCCATCTGCCCGCCAGTCGCGATGCATGGCACCGCCGTAAGTGCGGATGATCCGGTCCAGCAGCACCGTGCCCGTCCCGCTGCTCTCCGGCGGGCCGGACAGCGGTGGGCCTCCGCTCTCCTCCCAATCCATCACCAGCAATGTCTGTCCGTCATCCTGTTTCGTCTGATGCCAATTTACCGCGATCGTGCCGGTCTCGTTGGAGAAGGCACCGTACTTGATCGCGTTGGCGGCCAGTTCGTGCAACATCAGCCCGACCGCCGAGAGCAGCGAGAACGGAACGCTGAGCTCCTCCCCATCAATGGTGATGCGATCGGTGTCGCCGCGATATGTCGACAGGATGTTCCCGACCGCCGCATGCAGCGGAATTGCGTCGTCGCCGGTCGTATCCAGCGTGGTCTCGTATGCCCGGCCGAGCGCATGGATACGCTCGTTGATGGAGTGAGCGACATCGGCGGAGTTGTTCGAACGGCCCACGATGTTCACGATCGCCGAAATGACCGAGAACATGTTCTTCATCCGGTGGCTCAGCTCCCGGTTGACCATGCGGGCATGCTGCTCGTGCGCGCGCGCTGCATGGACATCGGTCACGTCCCACTGGCTGCCGAAATAATACAGCAGGTTGTCCTCGTGATCGTAGATCGGGCCGATATGGAGGGCGTTCCAGAATGTTTCGCCACCCTTGCGGTAGTTCAGCAGTTCCACGACCACCACATCTTCCCGCTGCAGCGCATCGCGGATGCGGGCAACCGCCGCCCGGCTGGTCTTGGGGCCTTGCAGAAAGCGGCAGTTTCGGCCCAGAATTTCTTCTTGCTCGTAACCGGTGAGGGTGCGGAAGGCGCGGTTGGCGAAGATGATCGGACAGTCGGGCTGCCGCGGGTCGGACAGGCAGATCGCCATGCGCGTCTGCGCCATCGCCTGCTCGAACAGGACGCCTGATGCGGCGGAGAACTGATCTTCCGGATGGTCGCGCAGAAAGGCGTTGGGCGCCTCGTCATACGCTTGGCCAATGCGCTGTCCGTCCGGCCCGCGCTCCTTGTCGTTCACCCGTTGTCCTCTGATCGATAGTGGACTTGTGAACGGTCCTATGCGCGATTGGTTGCAGCCGATGCAAGCTCTCCCGGTTGCTCTCGCGCGCCGGGTCCCCTACGGCCCGCCGCGCAATTGCAGCCAGCAGGAAGACACGCATGCCCAATGTCACGGTGATCGGCGCCCAGTGGGGGGACGAGGGCAAGGGCAAGATCGTCGACTGGCTGGCCGCACGCGCCGACGTCGTCGTCCGTTTCCAGGGCGGGCACAATGCTGGCCATACGCTGGTGGTCGGCGACACCACCTACAAGCTCAGCCTGCTACCGTCCGGCATCGTCACCGGCACGTTGTCGATCATCGGCAATGGCGTGGTGCTGGACCCATGGGCCCTGCGTGACGAGATCGGCCGGCTGGAAGGGCAGGGCGTCACGGTCACGCCCGACAATTTCGCCATCGCCGACAATTGCCCGCTGATCCTGCCGGTCCACCGCGATCTGGACGGAATGCGGGAGGCTGCCGCCGGCAAGGGCAAGATCGGCACGACCGGACGCGGCATCGGCCCCGCTTACGAGGACAAGGTCGGTCGCCGCGCCATCCGGGTGTGCGACCTTGCCCAGCTCGACGAGTTGGATCCGATGCTCGACCGACTGTGCGCCCATCACGATGCGCTGCGCGCCGGCTTTGGCGAGGCACCGGTGGATCGTGCCGCGCTGCTGGCGGAGTTGCGCACGATCGCCCCATTCGTGCTGCGTTTCTCCACCCCGGTGTGGAAACGGCTGCGCGATATTCGGGCGGAGGGCGCGCGCATCCTGTTCGAAGGCGCGCAGGGCGTGCTGCTGGATGTGGACCACGGCACCTATCCCTTCGTCACCAGCTCCAACACGGTCAGCGGCACGGTGGCGAGCGGCAGCGGCCTCGGGCCCAACGCGGCCGGCTTCGTGCTGGGCATCGTCAAGGCATACACCACCCGCGTCGGCTCCGGCCCGTTCCCGACTGAACTGACCGACGAGATCGGGCAGCGGCTGGGCGAGCGGGGGCATGAATTCGGCACGGTGACTGCGCGCAAGCGGCGCTGCGGCTGGTTCGATGCGGCGCTGGTGCGGCAGAGCTGCGCCATCAGCGGCGTCACCGGCATCGCGCTCACCAAGGTGGATGTGCTGGACGGGTTCGACACCATCCGCATCTGCACCGGCTATCGCCTGCGGGGCGAGGAGATCGACTACCTGCCGTCGAGCGCCGCCGATCAGGCGCTGCTTGAACCGATCTACGAGGAGATGGAAGGCTGGAGCGGCACCACCCGCGGTGCGCGCCGCTGGGCTGATCTGCCCGCGCAGGCGATCAAGTATATCCGCCGGATCGAGGAACTGATCGAAACGCCCGTGGCTTCGGTCTCCACCAGTCCGGAACGGGACGATACGATCCTGGTACGCAATCCCTTCGCCGATCGGTGAGTTGACTTGGGTGCGTTCGCGCTTCAAGCGCGAACGACCCACCTTGGGGCGATTAGCTCAGTTGGTAGAGCGCTTCCTTTACACGGAAGATGTCGGCGGTTCGAGCCCGTCATCGCCCACCAAGCCCCATTTCCATCGGGGTGACCGCCGCCAGGCAGCCATCATCCCAATGAGGGTCAGGACGCGGTCAGTGCCTGCGCCTGTTCCATGTGCTGCTGGATGATCGGCACCGCTGTCCGGGCGACCTCCTGCAATTGGGGCGTATCGCCGTCCTGCGCATATTCCTGGTGCAGGGCGAGCGCCATCTGATGCGCCTGGCGCTGCTGTTCCAGGTAGATCCGGTCGAAGTCGGCGCCGCTCGCCGCCTGCAATCCGGTCATGTTGTCGCGCTGCATGGATGTGAGTTGCGGGGCGGCCGGCGTCATCCCCGCCTCGCGCGCGGCGGTTGTCACCTGCTCGGTCGTCTTCCGGTGATGGTCGATCATCATCTGCGCGAATTCACGCACGCCTGCGTTCTGGCTCTTTTCCAGCGCCAGCTGTGACGACTGGATCTCGAACAGATCGCTTGCCCCCGCCATCGTGGCGTAGCTTTCGGCATCAGTCGCCGTTCCGTTGGATGTGGTCGGGCTGGTCTCGGCCATGCCGGTCGCGGCGGTCGGTGACGCCGCCGGTTCCTCTGCGGAGCCGCAGGCGGCGAGTGACAGCGCAGCAAGCGCTACGATCGGGGGACGCATATTACCTCTCCTTATGTTCCAGGCCCTGTCGCAAAACCTTGGGCGGCTGGGTGACACGAAGGGGAAAGGTCAGGAAAGCGGTGAGTTTCCGCTTTGATATAAAGCAGGAAAATACCTGACGCGGGCATCCGCCTGCGTGGTTTACCGAACAGGGCGGGCCACGTCGGGCAGTGCCGCCCATTCCTCCTGCGCGATGGTGCGACCGGGATAGCCGACATTCCGGAATGGCCATGCCGATGCCATCCATTGCTTCACCGCCGTTTCCAGCGCCTGGTCCGCCGGATCGCCGATCAGGCTTTCGCGCGCCCACAGGTTCACCTGCGCGTCGTAGCCCTGCTTCTGCGTGGGATAGACATAGACGCAGCCCAGCGACTTCGTGCCGTCGGGCGACAGGACGATGTAGGCGAAGGAATTGCGCCGGGCCCACTCGCCCTGATGCCAGCCGAGATCGGCCAGATCCTCCCCGATGGTCATGCCCTCTGGCCAGCTACCGCCATAGATCTGCTGCAATTGTGCCTTGCTGGCCATCACCGCATCGTAGTCGCGCACAACTTCGTCGATGGTCATCTTGCGCAACTGGAAGTCCGGCGTGACCAACCCTTCCGGCACGGCGAAGTCCCGCGGCACCAGCGGCCAGGACGACTGAGCCATTGCCGAGGTCGACGGCGCACATGCGCTCAGCAGCGCGATGGCGAACAATCCGCGCATCTATGCCTCCCGTCCGTTGGCGCTCAATGCTGCGTCGATCGCCGAGCGGGCGCGTGCACTATCCCAGTCGAAGCCGCCCATGACCCGCCAAACTTCCCGGCCTTCAGCATCGTACAGCACCGTCAGCGGCAGCGCCGCGCCGCCGCCGAACGCGACCGCCAAGTCATTCTTTTCATCCATCAGTTGCGGCAGGTTGGCGAGATCGCGTTCCTTGAAGAACGGCACCACCTTCTCCGCGCCCTGCAAGTCCTCGCTGACGGTCAGCACACGCAGTCGGCCATCGTAATCGGCAGCCAGCTGGTTCAACAGCGGCATCTCCGTCACGCAGGGCACGCACCAGGTGGCCCACAGGTTCAGCAACACCGGCTGACCCCGCGTGGTCGCCAGCGACAGGGTCGCGCCGTCCGGGAAGGTCAGGTCCGCAGCAGGCATGATGCGGCCGGCGAAGCTGCGGTCGATCGTGCCGGCGGCAGCCGGCGCGGCGGCAGGTTGCGCCTCTGGTGTGTCGGGCCTATCGCACCCGCTCAGGGCAAGGGTGCCGAAGACCAGAAGGGCGCCCGCAAAACCGAAGGTGATGCGCAGCGTGGACGGTAAGGGCGACAGCTTGGCCAAGGATGGCGGCTCCAATCAGATGTGGGGCGGCAGGTTCGCCGAAGGACCCACCAGCGTGATGCGGGAGATTAACGCCTCCATCCCGTTCGACAAGGCATTGTGGCGGCAGGACATTGCCGCCAGCAAGGCGCATGCCGCCATGCTGGGCGCGTGCGGGATCGTCATGGTGGAGGACGCCCTGACGATCGAACGCGGTCTCGACACCATTGCCGGCGAATATGCCGCGAACGGCGTGCCGGAGGACTGGGATCTTGAGGATATCCACATGGTCACCGAAAGCCGGCTGGCCAAACTGATCGGTCCGGCAGCGGGACGCCTGCACACGGCGCGCAGCCGCAACGACCAGGTGGCGACCGATTTCCGCCTGTGGGTCCGCGACGCTCTGGACGAAGTGGATGCCGCGTTAGCCGCGCTGCAAGGTGCGCTGGTCAGCCGCGCGGGCGAACATGCCGGCAGTATCATGCCCGGCTTCACGCATCTGCAGACCGCGCAGCCGGTGACTCTGGGCCATCATCTGATGGCTTATTACGAGATGTTCCGGCGCGACCGCTCCCGTATCGCCGATGCGCGCCGGCGGCTCAACGAGTGTCCGCTGGGCAGCGCCGCGCTGGCGGGAACCGGCTTCCCGATCGACAGGTCGATGACCGCGCAGGCGCTGGGCTTCGACCGGCCGACCGCCAACAGCCTGGACGCGGTATCCGACCGCGACTTCGCGCTCGACTACCTGCAGGCTGCCGCCCAATGCGCGCTGCATCTGTCACGGCTGGCGGAGGAGTTCATCCTGTGGGCCAGCCAGCCCTTCGGCTTCGTCCGCCTGCCCGATGCGCTCAGCACCGGCAGTTCGATCATGCCGCAGAAGAAGAACCCCGATGCGGCGGAGCTGGTACGTGGCCATGCTGGGCGGATCACCGGCTGCCTGGTGGCGCTGACCGTCACCATGAAGGGCCTGCCGCTCGCCTATTCCAAGGACATGCAGGACGACAAGCCGCCCGTGTTCGAGGCGCATGGCCTGCTCGGCCTAAGCCTTGCGGCGATGACAGGCATGGTGGCCGATGCGACGTTCCAGACCGCGCGCATGCGGCAGGCGGCGGAACTGGGCTACGCCACTGCGACCGACCTTGCCGACTGGCTGGTGCGGCAGGCGGATATTCCGTTCCGGCAGGCGCATCACATCACCGGTGCCGCCGTGAAGCTGGCAGAAAGCCGCGGCGTGGCGCTGGATGCCTTGTCGCTGGCGGACCTGCAGGCGATCGATGGTCGCATTACGGACGATGTCTTCGCTGCCCTTTCTGTCGAGGCATCGGTCGCCGCGCGCGCCAGCCATGGCGGCACCGCACCTGCCGAGGTGGCGAAGCGCGTGGCTGATGCGCGCGCCATGCTCGGGCTGGAGGAATGATGCGTCGTCTGCTCGCGATCTCGCCCCTGCTGCTCGCCGCGTGTGCGCAGCAGACCGATCTGCAGCCCGCCGCCGGGAAAAGCCTGCCACCGGCCCCCTACGGCCGGGTCGATCCGCCATCCCCCCGTGAACTGCTCGAACTCGACCCGCAGGCGGCACCGCCTCGGTCGGACGAGCTCCGCAGCCGGTCCGAGGAACGGGCCGACGATCCCTTCGACCTGCCTCCCCCCGATGGAGCCTGACTGACCTTGGACCACTTCCACATTCGTGACGGCGAGATGTTTGCCGAGGACGTGCCGCTGGCGGAGATCGCCGCTGCCGTGGGCACGCCCGTCTATGTATATTCCCGCGCCACGCTGGAGCGGCATGCGCGAGTCTTCCGCGAAGCTGTCGCCCCGGCCGGCCGCGTACACACCGCTTTCGCGGTCAAATCCAATCCCAACCTCGCCGTGCTGCGTGTGATGCAGCGGGAGGGCTTCGGCGCCGACGTAGTGTCCGGTGGTGAGATGCTGCGTGCCATCGCGGCCGGCATCGCGCCCGCCGACATCGTGTTCTCCGGCGTCGGCAAGCAGGACCGCGAACTGGTCGCCGCGCTCGATGCCGGGATCGGTCAGATCAACATTGAGTCGGAGGAGGAGGGCGTCGAGCTGTCCGCCATCGCCGCCGCGCGTGGCCTGCGGGCACCCTGCGCGCTGCGGGTGAACCCCGATATCGACGCCGGCACGCACGAGAAGATCTCCACTGGTAAGCGAGACAACAAGTTCGGCGTACCGATCGACCGGGCGACGGCGATGTATGCCCGCCTCGCCGGCCTGCCCGGCCTCGATATGCGGGGTCTGGCCGTGCATATCGGCAGCCAGCTATCCTCGCTCGACCCACTTGAGGCGGCGTTCGTGAAGCTGGGTGAGCTGATCGCCGAGCTGCGGGCCGGTGGCCACAGTGTAACGCAGGCGGATCTCGGCGGCGGACTGGGCGTCCCTTACAAGGCGGGCGAGGTGTTCCCATCGCCGGCGGAGTACGGCGCGATGGTGACGCGGGTGACGAAGGGGTGGGACGTGGGCCTGACCTTTGAGCCGGGGCGCGTAATCGCCGGCAATGCCGGCGTGCTGCTGACGCGCGTGATCCGGGTGAAGCGCAACGCCAATCGCGACCCATTCGTGATCGTCGATGCGGCCATGAACGACCTCGCGCGCCCGTCGCTCTACGGCGCATGGCACGATTTCGAAGCAGTGCGGCCCAACGGCACGCGGATGACCGCCAACATCGTGGGCCCCATCTGCGAAACCGGCGACACCTTCGCCACCGGGCGGGAGATCGATGCGGTGGCGGCGGGCGACCTTGCCGTGTTCCGTACCGCCGGTGCCTACGGCGCGACCATGGCGTCCAGCTACAACAGTCGCGGCTTCGTGGCGGAGGTGATGGTCGATGGCGACCGCTTTGCCACCGTGGCAGACCGGATCGCGCCGGAAACCATCAGCGCCGCGGAACGCGTGCCGGACTGGTTGCAATAGATGCGCTCCCTGCCGCTGTTCCACCGCATCGCCGGCCATCCGGTGATAGTGCTGGGGGACGGCGATGGGGCAGAACCCAAGCGGCGCCTGGTGGAGCGCGCCGGCGGGCAGGTGATCGCCGACATGGCGGCGGGCATCGCCGCCGGTGCCCGCCTGGCCTTTGTGGGACATGACGATGCCGCCCGGTGCGAGGCGGATGCTGAGCAGCTGCGCGCCGCCGGCCTGCTGGTGAATGTGGTCGACCGGCCGGAACTGTGCGATTTCACCACACCCAGCCTGCTCGACCGTGATCCCGTACTCATCGCCATCGGCAGCGACGGTACCTCCGCCGGGCTGGTGAAGCAGTTGCGCCTGCGGCTGGAGAGCTTGTTGCCAGCCGATTTGGGGCGGCTGGCCTTGGCATTGCACGCCGCGCGTGCCGCGCTGCGCGGCCGCTGGCCAGGCGCCGCAGAGCGGCGTCGGGCGATTGACGCGGCGCTGGCCGCGGGTGGGATCCTTGACCCGTTGCAGGACGCCGCTGCCGATCGCGTGCCTATCTGGCTCGGCGATGATGAAGCCGACGGGGCGGCAGCTACGTTGCTGGAACTGACCGTCCGGTCCGACGATCCGGATGAACTGACCATTCGGCAGGCGCGACTATTGGGCACGGCTGACGTGCTTCTGGTGCCTGCCGACTTCCCGCCCGCCATTCTTGCGCGCGCCAGGGCCGACGCCGTGCGGATGGACGACAGTCCAGACGTCGTCGCATCATCGGGCAGGCTGGTACTTCGACTTAGGCGCGCCTGATCATTCACTTGCGAGTGACACCGGTTACAGTCTTTTAACTTCAGTTAGTACCGCTTTTGCCAGCATCTGTGCGGCAGGGGCCGGCGCAGTGCCGCGACCCCGACACCACTCGGAGACGCACAATGCAGCTGCCCAAGATCGACCTGTCCGTTCTGCCCGACCTCGACACCCTGACCGGGATGTTCGGTTCGCTGGTGCAGAGCGCGCCCGGCCACGACGATTCGGTCGTGATCCTGGCCACCTACCTCTACGACGCGCTCTGAGGCGCTGAGGCCACAGGCAGGGTAGGGCTTCCATGCGGATAGATCCGGCCATCGCAGCACTCCGGTCCGACCGGTCGCTGCAGCAGCAGGCACAGGCGGCGATGGGCGCCACCTGTGCCGCCTGGCGCGCCGATCACGCCGTCGCCCCGGCGATCGAGGATCTCGATCGCTACGGCGCCGGCGCCCCGCTGGAAGCCTGCCCGGCGCTGGAGGCGCTGTTTACCGGCGAACAAGGCGCTGCGGACGCCTTCGCCGATGCGCTGCTGCGGCATCACCTGCCCGCATTGGCCGAACGGCCCTTCGCGCACCCGGCATTCCGCCACAGTCACGCAGGGGCGCTTTCCACCCTGCTGCTGGGCCGCGCGGGCCGCGCCTGCCTGACGATCCATGCCCGCGATCCCGGCCGGTTCGACTACGATCTGGCCGGATACAGCGATGCAGTGCGGTACGAGACCGTGCTTGCCGGAGAGGCGGAGGCGCGCATCGTGCGCTGCCACCGTGAACCTGACGGCAAGCCGCATCTGTTTATCGAAAACCTTCGGCTTACGTCCGGTGCCGCCGTGGCGCTGGACCTGAACAGCGAGACGCTGCAGGTCCTGGCCACCCCGATCCGTACCGTCACTCTGCGGCTGCAGCGGGAGGCGGCTGATCCGGCTCCCGCACGCGAACATGCCTTGGCCGACGGCCGGCTGCTGCGCCAGGCGAGCGGTTCGATCCGCTCCAGCCGGCAGGAGATGATGGTCGCGCTGCTTGGCCGGATGAAGCGTGGCGAGGCTGCACCCGTACTTGCCGAGATGGCGTGCGAACCTGCCGATCCTTCTCTGCGCTGGCAGGCGCTGCGCGAAAGCCTGGCGCTTGATACCGCCACCGGGTTCACCGCGCTGGTGCAGCTGTCGCGCCGTGCTGGTGACCCGCTTGCCCCTGCCGCCGGCGCCCTGCGCGCTCAGCTGGTAGAGGCGCATCCTCAATTGCTGGACCTGGAGGGCGCATGCCCCGCGTAATCGACCGGGCCGAATTGGCCACCCCGACCGCCGCCCCTTGCGCGTTGGACGAATGCATCGACGGCATGGAGGCGCAAGGCTTCGATCCCCAGGACGAAGGCAGCCTGCTGGGCGCCGCGCACTGGTTGGCGCGGCTTGGCGGCAATGGGGACTTCCTGGCGGAGGTGATGCTGGCCGAACTCGGCCGCCGGCACCGGAGCGAGGAGGCGCACCACACTTACGGCCCGCAGGTCATCATGCTGTCGCCGCTGGGTCGGCCGTTCTTCCTGCGTGCGGCGATCTGGCCTTCGGCGGACGAGCATATGTTTCGCGCCAGTGGCGGCGGCGCCTTCGTGTACGAACTGCCGCACGATCACAATTTCGACTTCCTGACCTACGGCTATTTCGGCCCGGGCTATGCGTCTGATTATTACGAGTACGACTACGAGGAGGTTGCGGGTGCGATCGGCGAGAAGGCTGGCCTCCGCTTTACGGAGCGGGCGCAGCTGACGCCGGGCAAGATCATGCACTATCGCGCGCACCGCGACGTACATTCGCAGCTGCCGCCGGCGGGCCTGTCCGTCTCGCTCAACATCATGCATGCGGGCGGCGCCCAAGGCTGGACGGACCAGTACCGCTTCAAGGTCGACGATGACGAGATCGACGGCATCCTCAGCCCCGGTAGCAGCGAGGTGTTCCTGCGCATCGCGGTCGGGCTGGGCGGCGGCGAAGCACTGGATCTGGCCGAACGCTTTGCCGCGCGGCATCCGAGCGACCGGATGCGGTTGACCGCATTGGAGGCACAGGCCGGCATGCTCGACCACATCGCGGCGGACGATCTTTGGCGTCGGGCGGAAGGTTCCGGCAGCAGGTTGGTCGCGCTGGAAGCCGTACGCCACCGCCGTGAACTGGCCGTCCGGCAGGCGTTGCCAGCGGTCTGAAAGCGCAGCCGGTGAAACAAATGTAAAAGGCGGAGCCCTTCCGCACCCGCTCCATTGACCAGGCGACCGCCGCGCGACCCGCGGGGTGGATGCATCAGGTTAGGAGCCACTCATGTACTACTTCGACAAGCGGCTGCAATATCCGGTCAAGGTGGACAAGCCCGATCCGCAATTCGCCCGCATGCTGCAGCAAGCGATCGGCGGCGTGGAGGGCGAGATCCGCGTCTGCATGCAGTATTTCTTCCAGGCGTGGGGCAATCGCGCACCGAGCACCAAATATCGCGATATGCTGCTGAACACCGCTACGGAGGAGATCGGCCATATCGAGATGCTGGCCACCGCGGTCGCGCTGAACCTCGAGAAGGCGCCGGTTTCCGAGCAGGAGGATGGCGTCAAGGACTCCATCGTCGGCACGGTGATGGGCGGCGGCAATGCCCGGCACACGATCGAAGGGATGTTGCACAAGCATATCCTGTCGACCGGTCTGGCGGCGCAGCCGGTCGATTCCGACGGTATCCCGTTCGACATGAGCCACATCTACGCCAGCGGCAACGTGGCAGCGGACATGTATTGCAACGTGGCGGCGGAAAGCACCGGCCGTGTGCTGGCTACACGGCTGTACAATGCCACGGCAGATCAGGGCATGAAGGACATGCTCCATTTCATGATTGCGCGCGACACGATGCACCAGCAGCAATGGCTGGCGGTGATCGAGGAACTGGGTGGACCTGAAGGCGTGCTGCCGATCCCCAATTCCTTCCCGCAGGAGCAGGAAGACCAGGCCAACAATTACAACTTCTATGGCCACGCTGCTGATGGCACGCCGCCGCCTGAAGGCCGCTGGACCAGCGGCCCGTCGCTGGATGGCAAGGGCACCTTCACGATGGTGCAGAGCGTGCCGCTGGGGCAGGAGCCGGTGCTTGGTCCAGCACGGCCGGACAGTGCAGCGCAGAAGGAACAGATGGGTTGATGTAACTTGCGGGCGGGGCCATCGGTCCCGCCCGCATCCCATGTAACTCAGGTCACATCGCGCTACAAAATAGCGAATTGCTCGCATTAGCGCTTGTATTCCGAAGCCCCCTCTTTCAAGGCCCTGTTACTGCGAGGCGTTTGCATACGCTTGCAGAGCTACGGGGTTACAAGGGGTCAGTATCATGCGTTTTCATGCCCGCACGCTGGTGTCCGCCAGCGCGATCTGCCTTGTCGCAGCTACGCCGGTCCTGGCGCAGGATGCCGCAGGCGGCGAGACGGCAGAAAACGACGAGATCGACGTCGCCGACAGCCAAGGCAGCGGCGATCCGCAGGACATTGTCGTCAGCGCTCAGGTGCAGGGGTTGCAGGCGCTGGGCGCCACCACCCTGACGGCGGAGGACATCGCCAAGCAGCCGCCGGTCAACGACCTGTCGGACCTGCTGCGCCGCCAGCCGGGCCTGAACCTGACGGGCGCGGGCAGTGCCGGAACCTACGGCAACAACCGGCAGATCGACATTCGCGGCATGGGTCCGGAAAACACCCTGATCCTGATCGATGGCAAGCCGGCGCAATCGCGCAATTCCGTCCGCATGGGCCGGGACGGCGAACGCAACACGCGCGGCGATACCAACTGGGTCCCGGCCGAGCAGATCGAGCGGGTGGAAATCCTGCGCGGTCCGGCCGCGGCCCGCTATGGCGCGGGTGCCGCGGGCGGCGTCATCAACATCATCACCAAGGGGCCTGCGACCGAGTTCGGCGGAACCGCCTCCACCTACATCCTGAAGCCCGAGAGCGATCTGGAAAGCATGACCTATCGCGGCAGTGCTTCCATCGACGGACCGATCACGGCCGGGCTGGGCTTCCGCGTCTACGGCAACTGGAGCAAGACGACGGGCGATGATCCGGCAATCAATGGCGATGCGTCGAACACGCCCGATGGCGTGACGCCGCCCGGCGGCCGCGAAGGCGTGGAGAACCGCGACATCAACGGCCTGTTGCGTTGGCAGCCTGCCGCCGGTCAGCGGCTGGACCTGACCGCGTCATACAGCCGGCAGGGTAACGAGTTCCAGGGCGAGTACCGGCTGCCCAGCGGCTCCACCAGCCCGATCGTGCAGAGCCTGATTGGGGAGGAGACCAACATCATGCGCCGGGTGACTGCCGGGGGCAGTTATAATGGCCGCTTTGCTTTTGGCACGTTCGAGGCGCTGGTCCAGTTCGAGGAGACGCAGAACCGCCGCCTGAACGAAGGGCTGGCCGGCGGCGGAGAGGGCACGATCAACACGGCCAGCCAGTTCTCCACCGCCACGCTGCGCAACTGGTACGCGCAAACATCGCTGAACCTGCCGTTCCAGACCGGGCCTGCCGATCATGTGCTGACGATCGGCGGCGAGTTCCGGCACGAATACCTGAACGACAGCTTCGCCGTGTCGCAGGGCACCACCGCGCCGATCCCCGGACTGGAGCCGGGCGCTGGTGGTGTGCGGAATCCGGAAGCTGACGCGACCACGCTGGCCTCCTTCGTGGAGGACAACATCACCTTCGGCATAGTGACGCTGACGCCCGGCATCCGGGTCGACAATCACAGCACGTTCGGCACCAATTGGTCGCCCAGCTTTTCCGCCAGCGTGGAGCCGTTTCCCGATTTCATGATCAAGGGCGGCATCGCGCGGGCCTTCGCCGCGCCCAACCTCTACCAGTCGAACCCGAACTACCTCTACTACACCGCAGGCTTCGGCTGCCCGTTCGCGTTCCCGAACCTGGGTGGCGGCTGCTACATTCAGGGCAACGACGAACTGGATGCGGAAACCAGCGTCAACAAGGAGATCGGCGTCGCCTACACGCCGGGCGGATGGAACATCACGGCGACCTACTTCCGCAACGATTACAAGAACAAGATCATCTCCAACAATGTGCCGATCGGCACCGCCCCGTTGAGCGATGGGCGCCGGGCCCAGATTTTCCAGTGGTACAATTCGGGCGACGCGATCGTTGAAGGGTTAGAGGGGAACCTGCTGATCCCGCTGCTGCCCACGCTGTCGCTGAACACCAACGTCACCTACATGATCCAGAACGAAAGCAAGGACACCGGCCGGCTGCTTTCCGTCGTGCCGGATTACACGATCAACACCACGCTGGACTGGCAGATTACCGACCAGTTCACCTTCGTTGGAACCTTCACCCGCTATGGCGAGCAGCAGCCGAACGGCGTACTCTACAGCGGCGGGGCGCCCACGGCGGAGCAGTTGCGCCCGCGCGAGCCATATAACCTCGTCAACCTGAACCTGCTGTTCCGCGCCAACGATTATTTCCGGATCAGCGCCGGCGTGAACAACCTGTTCGACGAGGCGCTCTTCCGTGAGAGCAGCAATAACGGGTCGGGCGCGAACAATTACAACGAGCCGGGCCGGGCGTTCTTCCTGACCACCAACTTCACGTTCTGACGCTTGGTCGCGAAGTCACACAGACTGCCTGTGTGACTTCGCAATGCCGTTCAGCGCACCGCCTCGCCCGGTGCATAGGCCCGGATGGCGAGGGCATGGACGCGGGTGCCGGGAATGTCGCCCAGCGCCCGGTTGACCATGCGCTGTCGCTCCAGCCGGCTGGTGCCGGCAAACGCCTCCGCCTCGATCACCAGCGTAAAGTGTGATTCCCCGCTGCCATCGTCGCCTGCATGGCCGTGGTGGCTGGCACTGTCGTTGATGACTTCCAGCCGGGCGGGCGCGAAGGCCGCGGTGAGGCGCTGTTCCATCTCGGTGGCGAGGGGACCGGGCATGTTTGTATCTTCCTTGGCGGTTTTCAATCCGGGCCGCCGTTACCATCTGTTGGCAGATGCGGCAGCAGCGATTTCACGGACGGCATGAGGGCAGGGGTCAGCGGTGCGAGGCACCAGGGTGTGACGAGCCGGGCGAGTTCCGCGCGCCCGGCAACCGGGGCAGCAGTTTCGATGGACCGGGGCACTGGCGCTGGTTCTGCCTGACCCATGTGCGCGAGTTCAACGCCGGATACGACTGGTTCGAGGGCATGAGCGCGGAGGAGATCCTGCAGGCGCAGTCGCCGATCGCCGGCTGGGCGCGGGAGACACGCGCCTTCCGCGCCGATGGCGGCACCGCAATGCCGAAATGGGCCGATTTCGACGATCCGCTCGAAGCGATCGGCGCGCGGGCGGCCGACATCCGGCGCAAGGCGGCCGGTCGCCATGTCACGCAGACCCGCTTCACCCCGCGCGAACGGGAGGCGCTGGGGGTGATGGGGCTGGACGGCCAGACGGACCGGGCAGGGCTGCGGCGGCGCTATTCCGATCTGGTGCGCCGTTACCATCCGGACCGCAATGGCGGCGACCGCGCGCACGAGGCCAAGCTGCAGCGGGTGGTCGAGGCGTACAACCTCCTGAGAGGCGCCGCCGCCTTCGCTTGATCGGCCATGTGGCGGTGCTATCCAGCGAGGGTGAAACCGCATCGCCTGCTCCGCACGAGCTTCGCCCTGGCCGCCCTTTGCGGGACGGTCCTGACCCCCATCAGCCTTCAGGCGCAGCAGGCGGTCGAGCCTGCACCGCTGAGCGAACTGGTCGCGGCGGTGGACATCCCGTATGAGACGTTCACACTGCCCAACGGATTGACGACGATCGTTCACACGGACCGAAAGGCACCGGTCGTAGGCGTCACCGTCTATTACCGCGTCGGCAGCAAGCACGAGCCACGCGGACGCACCGGCTTTGCCCACCTGTTCGAGCATCTGATGTTCACCGGCAGCGAGAACGTGCCGAACTTCGACATTCCGCTCGAGGCGGCGGGATCGACCGCGACCAACGGGTCGACCGACACGGATCGCACGAACTACGTGGAAACGGTCCCGACCGGCGCGCTGGACCTGGCGCTGTTCATGGAAAGCGACCGCATGGGCTACCTGCTGGGCGCGATCGACCAGGACAAGCTCGATAAGCAGCGCGGCGTGGTGCAGAACGAGAAGCGGCAGGGCGATAACCAGCCTTATGGCCTGCTCCGCTACAAGCTGAGCGATGGCCTGCTGCCGGTCGGGCATCCTTATCGCCATTCGGTGATCGGTTCGATGGCGGACCTCGATGCCGCCAGCCTCGCCGATGTGCGCAAGTGGTTCACCGACAATTACGGGCCCAACAACGTCGTCCTGGCGCTGACCGGCGACATCGACGCCGCCGCTGCGCGGCCGATGGTGGAACGCTGGTTCGGCTCCATCCCGCGCGGGCCTGACGTGGCGGAGGTCGCGGCGGAGCCGCTGACGCTGCAGGCGCCGGTGCGGGAGACCATGACCGACCAGGTGCCCAGCACGCTGATCATGCGCGCGTGGACCGGGCCTGCGCTGACGGAGGCGGACGCGGTGCCGCTGGCCGCCGGCATGGCGGTGCTGGGCGGTCTTGCCAGCAGCCGGCTCGACAATGTGCTGGTACGCGACGAGCAACTGGCCGTCAGCGTGTCCGCCAGCAGCGGCCAGGACGAGCAGCTGAGCTGGCTGGTGGCGCAGATGGAGGTGCGGCCGGGCGTGGAGGCGGCCGAGGCCGAGGCACGCTTCGATGCGGTGATCGCCGATCTCGTCGCCAATGGTCCCACGGCGGAGGAATTGCAGCGGGCCGCGACGCAGATCGTGTCGGGGCAGATCGGTGCGCTGGAACAGGTCGGTGGATTCGGCGGCAAGGGCTCCACGTTGGCCGAAGGGCAACTCTATGCCGGCGATCCGGCGCACTACAAGGCGGAGCTCGCCCGGCTCGCCAGCCTGACCCCGGCGGAGGTGCAGGCCGCCTTGCAACGCTGGCTGGGTCGCCCGTCCTATACGCTGGCGATCGTGCCGGGCGAACGGACGGAGGATGGCGCGCTGCTGGGCGGCTGGGGTGATGAGGGCACCGTACCTGCCCCCGCGCCCGCGCCGGAGGAGGCCGCGCCGCCGATCACCCCGACCCCGCGCGCCGCGCCCGAAGTGGCGCCCGTGGGCGAGTTGGATTTCCCGGAAGTGGAACGGGCCACCCTGTCCAACGGCATGGAAGTTGCGCTGGCGCGGCGGACCAGCGTGCCCAAGGTCAGCCTGGCCATGACGTTCGACGCCGGCACCGCGGCCGACGGGGCGGCCGCAGCGGGCACGCAATCGCTGATGATGGAGATGCTGGAGGAAGGCACCACCACGCGCAGCGCCGGCGACATCGCGGAGGAGCAGGAACTGCTGGGCGCGACGATCAGCACGGCGACCGGCATCGACACCTCCAGCGTCAGCATGAGCGCGCTGAGCGCCAATCTCGCGCCGTCGCTGGCGCTGATGGCCGATATTGTGCGCAATCCGGCCTTTGCGGCGGCGGAGGTGGCACGGGTCAAGAACCAGCGCCTCGCCGCCATCCAACAGGAACAGGCGAGCCCAGCGGGTCTTGCGCGCCGAGCGCTGGGGCCGCTGATCTTTGGTGACGGGCATCCCTATGGCGGCGTCGGTGCCAGCGGCAAGACGGCCGTGGTGGAGGCGTTGACGCCAGAGGCGCTCGCGGACGAGCACGATGAATGGCTGCGGCCGGACAATGCCGCGATCACCGTGGTGGGCGATGTCGCCATGGCCGAACTGGTGCCGGCGCTGGAACAGGCGTTCGGCGACTGGCAGGCACCGGCAGGGGCCAAGCCGGTCAAGGACCTGACCGCCGCTGTCCCGGCGGGCGGGGCCCGGCTGGTGGTGATCGACCGGCCCAACAGCCCGCAAAGCGTTCTCTTGCTCGGCCGGGTGCTGCCGCTGACGGGCAGGGACCAGGGCAAGGAATCGCTGGAGCTCGCCAATGAGGTGATCGGCGGCGGCTTCCTGAGCCGGCTGAACATGGACCTGCGGGAGGACAAGGGCTGGACCTACGGCATCGGCAGCTCCGTCGCGCAGCCTGTCGGCCCGCGCAGCTTCGTCGTATCCACACCGGTGCAGACCGATCGTACGGGCGATGCGATCCGCCTGATCCTGGACGATATCGGCGCCTTCGCCGGTGGGCAGGGCGTCACGCCGGAGGAATTGCAGCGCGTGACGGAGGGGAATGTGCGCGGCCTGCCCAACCGCTTTCAGACCAACGGGCAGGTCCTGGGCGCGCTGCTCGCCAACCGGGCGCTCGGCCGTCCGGACGATTATCAGGAGCGGCTGGCCACCATCTACCGCAACCTTGATGCGGGCGCGATCGACGCGGCGGCTGCGGAGTACCTGCAGCCGGGTGCGCTGGCGATCGTGGTGGTCGGTGATCGCAAGGCGATCGATGCGCAATTGTCGGGCATCGACCTCCCGGTCGAGTATCTCGACGCAGCAAATCTTTAGGTCGGACCCGGCGGGCATCGGCAGACGTTCTTAGCTGCCGATGCCCGACCAACCCTTCTATGGCCTGAGCTCCTACCACACCACGCTGATGGCGCTGGGGATGGGTATCATCCTCGCCTACTGGCTGCCGCGCTTCGTCACCGGGCGGGAGCCGGCGGCCTCTGCGCTGCTGATCGGCATCGGCGCCATCGCCTTCCACCTCATCCCCGACCTGCCCGGCGCGCTCGACCCCCGGGAGCAGAGCCGGTTCTGGGAGGTGCTGAGCGAAATCGCCGTCATCGTGGCGCTGTTCGGCACGGGCCTCCGCATCGACAATCTGCATTCGCTGACGCGCTGGACGCCAACCATCCGGCTGCTCGCGCTGGCGATGCCGCTGACGATCGGCGCCGTGGCGTTGCTCGGCTGGGCGTGGGGCGGGATGACGGCGGCGGGCGCGATCCTGTTGGGGGCGGTGCTGGCGCCGACCGATCCCGTTCTCGCCGGCGATGTGCAGGTCGGCCCGCCGACCGAAGGTGGCGAGCATCCGGTCCGCTTCGCCCTGACGACCGAGGCGGGCCTGAATGACGGGCTGTCCTTCCCCTTCGTCTACCTGGCGCTGTTTGTCGGCATGGCGGCATTCTCCTTCCCAGACCTGCTGGTGGAGTGGTTTCTGCTGGACGTCCTTTACCGCATTGCCATCGGTACGCTGGCGGGCGCGGCGATCGGCTGGGTGCTGGGGCGGGTGTTGTTCGTCATACCTCGCGGCAACGTGCTGGCGGATACAGGGTCCGGCCTCCTGGCCCTTGCCGGGGTGCTGCTGTGCTACGGCACGACCGAGCTGATCGAAGGGTACGGCTTCATCAGCTGCTTTGTCGCCGGGCTGGTGCTGCGGCGGGTGGAGGAAAAGCACACCTTCCATACGAAGCTGCACAGCTTCAACGAGGCGATCGAGCTTTCCTTGACCGCCATCCTGCTGGTCTTGGTCGGCGGCGTGCTGCCGTTGTTGTGGGAAGACCTGACCTGGACGCTGATGGGCATCGCGCTGGCGCTACTGCTGGTAATCCGTCCGCTGGCCGGCTGGTTGTCACTCGCCAGGACGGAGTTGCGACCGCGCGAACGTGCGGTGGTCGCGTTCTACGGCGTGCGCGGGATCGGCTCGGTGTATTACCTCGGCTTCGCCACTCATCATATGGAGTTGGTGAACGAGGGCGAATTGTGGGCGACGATCGCCTTCACCATCCTGCTTTCGACCATCATCCACGGCCTGACCGCCGGCATCGCGGTGGACCGGGTCGCCAAGCCCCGCCCGGACGGCGATGGACATGGCAACGCGGTGGTGGACGATCAGTAGGCGCCGGGCAGTTCGCGTTCCGCCGTGCTGCGCGGCACGGCCGGGGTCAGCAGGCGGCGGGTGGCAGGCGTGCCCGTGCGGGTCGTGCTGGCCGTGGCATTCGCACTGGCGGAGATGGGGGTGCAGCTGCCGCCATCCAGCCAGCGCAGCGCGGTGGCGATCATCCCCTCAGCCGGATCGCCGAGCTGGCGGGTGAGGTCGTCTGTCGCGGCGCAGGTGACCGGCACCGTGGTCGCGAGACCCCGGTAATAGTCGCCCTGACCTGCCGAGTTCACCGTGCGCAAGGCGACCACGCGCAGCCGGTCGTCGCAGGAAGGCTGGTCGATGGCGATCTGCCCGACCGGCTTGCCGTAGGTGTTGCTGCCGACCAGTGCCATGTTCCGGCCGAGATACGGGGTGAAGGCGTTGATCACCAGTTCGCTGGCCGACGCGGTGCTCTCCGTTCCGATGAAGGCGATGCGGGTGGGCGCAATCGCCTGCGCTGGCGGCTGGAAGTTGAACCGTTCGTTCTGCGCTGCCTTGGACGGCCGATAGGTGATCTCGCCGAACAGCTGCCCGCCGCGGTCCGCCGCCAGCAGGTTACCCAACGCCTGCGCCGTGCGGATCAGTCCGCCGCCATTGTAACGCAGATCGATGATGACCCGGCTGATCCCTTCCGCCCGGAATCGGGCAAAGGCAGCCGCCAAGTCCGGTTCGGCCGTATCGATGAAGGTGCGCAAGTTGATATAACCCGTGCGTGCGGCGCCGGTCCCCAGCACCTGCGCGCCGTAGCGATCCGATACGGGGTCGAGCGTGAAGTCCGCCTTGGCCAGCGTCACCGTCCGTGTCGCGCCCGCAGTGTCGCGGTAGGTCAGCGTGCGGCTGACGCCGGGGTCGGACGGGCCGAGCGCGGAGTAGACGGCGTTGGCGCCGCCGCTGGCGAACAGGGTGCTGACGCTTTGCCCGTTGATCGCGGTGATCTCCGCCCCGCGGTCGATGCCGGCGGCGAGGGCCGGCGTGTTCTCAAACGTCTCGCTGACGATCACGCGGCGATTGGCTTCGTCATAGACCAGGCGGAAGCCGAACCCGGCGCTGGAGCCGGAGGAGTAATAGGCGTTCTCCTCCGCGATGGAGGTGAGGTAGGTGAAATACCGGTCGCGGCCCAGCGCGCGTGCGGGGGCGACCAGCGCGTCGATGTAGTCGTCCACATTGCCGTAGGCGGTGGGCTGCACGCCGGCCGCGAGGTTTTCCGGAAACAGATACCATTCGTCGAGCGCGGTCTTGGCCCAGGCCTGGCGGCTGGCGAGGGCGCAGGTGCTGGCGACCGGTGCCGGAGTGGGTGAGGGCGTGGGCGCCGGGGCGCCGCCGCCGCCGGTGATCAATCCGCCGCCGCTGCCACCGCCATCACCGCCGCCGCAAGCCGACAGCAGCGCCGCCAGTGCGCACAGCCCGGTTCCAAACACCCTGCGTCGCATGTCGTCCCTCGATCCCCGATCTCATCGATTCTAGACAGGTACGTTTCCGGTCACAAGGAAGATGACGAGGGATCAACGGTTTGCGCCTGCCCTTGCCAAGGCGGGCGGGAGCGGGCAGGAGTCGCCCCCAAGTTGTGACGGGAGTTGTGCCACCGATGCTCGAACATGTGCCAGCCTGGCTCGGCCGTCTGCTCGGCGATGTACGCGCCGGCCACGGCAAGCTGGCGGTGGCCAGGCTGGGTGACGAAGGACTGGTCGGGACGGCCGGCTTCGCCCTCTCCTCCGCCGCCTTCGCCGATGGCGAGCCGCTGGATCCCAGCTTCACCGCGGACGAGGAAGACGCCGTCGCCCCGCCGCTGCATTGGACCCAGCCGCCCGCCGGCACGCAGGATCTGGTGCTGGTGGTGGAGGATCCCGACGCACCCGCGCCGCAGCCGTTCTGCCACTGGCTGGTCTGGGGCCTGCAGCCCGGCGCCGGCCAATTGCTGGAGGGCGAGACGCCGCCGCGGGTAGGCAAGAACGCCTATGGCAATTCCGAATGGTTGCTGCCCGACCCGCCGACCGGGCATGGTCCGCATGATTACGTGTTCCAGCTGTTCGCGCTGGACCTGCCGCTGACGCTGATGCCGGGCGCGAGCCGGGACGAATTGCTGGCGGCGATGGAAGGTCATGTGCTGGGCGTCGCGGTGCTGACCGGCACCTATGTCCGCAGCGAAGGCGACGATGACGACGCCTGGGACGAGGATGACGAGGGCTGATCCCGAACCGTTTTAGCGGGAACGGACAGCCACCGGCGTAGATTGAAGCCACCAAGGAAGGACAGGGAACACACAATGGCTGCCAAGAACAATGCGCTGAACAAGCCGGTGAACGTGTCGGACGACCTGGAGAAGGTCGTGGGCAAGGGCCCGATGACGCGCGCCGAAGTGACCAGCAAGGTGTGGGACTACATCAAGTCCAACAGCCTGCAGGACGAGAAGGACAAGCGTCAGATCAACCCGGACGACAAGCTGGGTGCGGTGATCGGCAAGGACCAGATCTCCATGTTCAAGATGACCGCCGCGGTGTCCAAGCACCTCAGCTAAGCGCTATCGGCGGCGCCACGGCCAGTCCGTGACGCCGCCGGTCCACAGGCCGGCCCAGATCAGCACGGGCTGCGCCAGCATCCGCGGGCTGTGATAGGCAGGGCCAAGCCCGCCATCAGCCCGGGCGAAATCCAGCAGCATGTGCTGCACGTTCGCCGGCCACACGCACAGCGCGTAAGCCGCCAACCCCCATCCACCGGCCCGCCGCAGACCTGCCGACCATGGCTGCGCCAGCGCCGCCGCGCCGGCCAGTTCGGCCCAGCCGGTCGCCTGCACCACCAGTTCGGGCGCGGGAACCCAGCGCGGCATGATCGACAGGAATGGCGCCGGCCGGGCGAGATGGAACACGCCCGCCGTGCCATAGAACAGCGCCAGCGCGGCGCCGGTGATGCGGCGCGCGATCAAGCGGGCGCCTTCAGCCGGCGGATGCGGGCAGCCGCACCTCGCCTTCCGCCTCGCCTTCCCAGTAATGGATGCGCTTCGCTTGCACCTCGATCAGCACCAGGCCGGGCGTGTCGGCGCCTTCGCTGAACCAGCGCTCCAAGTCCGGATTCCAGTGCTCCAGGAAAGCGGCCTTGTCGCGGATCAGCTTCGCCTCTCCCTCGACATGCACGAACAGGCCGGGCGCGCCGACCAGTCCCTTCAGCCCCGCCTTTCCCTGGTAGGTCAGACCGACCGACGGATCGCGGCTGATGTCGTCCACGCTGCGCGCATTGTCGAGCGTGAAGAACCAGCTGGTTCCTTCGTAGGCGACCTGCCGGTTGTTGCTCATCGGCCGGCCACCGAGCGAGCCGTCCGCGGCGCGGCTGACCAGCATGCAGAAGTCGATGTCCTTCATGGCGTCGGAAATGTCGTGCAGGCTCTTGGTCACGGTTGCGCTCCTGATAGCATGTGGCTGGTCAACCGGTCGGATCGGAACCCGGTTCCGGCACAGGCGAAGGAGCGAGGCACATGACGATCCGCACCGGCATCGGCGGCTGGGTCTATCCCGCGTGGCGCGGCGGCGCCTTCTACCCGCCCGACCTGCCGCAAAAGGGGGAACTGCATTTCGCCGCCCGCGCGACCGGCGCGATCGAGATCAACGCGACTTTCCACCGCCTGCAGAAGCCGGACAGCTTCCGCAAATGGCGAGACGAGGTGCCCGACGGTTTCGTCTTCACGGTGAAGGGCAGCCGCTACGTCACCAACCGCAAGGTCCTGGCGGAGGCCGGTGAGGCGGTCGGCACCTTCCTGGCGCAGGGGGTCACCGAACTGGGCGACCGGCTGGGCCCGATCTGCTGGCAGATGGCGACCACCAAAAGGTTCGAGGCAGAGGATCTGGCGGCGTTCCTGCGATTGCTGCCGGCGGAACATGCCGGCGTGCGGCTGCGCCATGCGATCGAAGTGGGGCACGAAAGCTTCGCCTGTGCCGAGTTCGTCGAACTGGCGCGTGCGGCGGGCGTGGCGGTGGTGTGGTCCGAACATCCCGATCGCGTGCGGATCGGCGACCGGACGGCGGATTTCACCTATCTGCGCTGCCAGGACATGCAGGCGGACGAGCCGACCGGCTATCCGCCGGACGAGATCGAGAGGCTGGCGGTCATGTGCCGGGCATGGGGCGAAGGACGTATGCCGCCGGGCTTGCCAATCGTGGGCAGCTCGGCCGATAAGCCGCCGCCGGGGGGTGACGTGTTCGCCTTTCTCATCAATGGCGCGAAGGAACGCGCGCCCGCCGCGGCGATGGCCCTGGCGGAGCGATTGAAAGGGACGACATGAGATCTGCCACATTGGCCTGCGCAAGTGCGCTGGCGCTGAGCCTGGCTGCCGCTGCCAACGCGCAGGATGCGGCGCAGCAGGATATCAGGCGCCCGGGCGGGCTGACGCTGGACATGCTGGCCCCGCCGGCGCCCGATCCGAAGGAGGTCGCCGACGCCGCCCTGAACGCCGCGCCGGTGTGGGACGGGCACAACGACGTGCCATGGCAGTTGCGCGGGCGGTACAACAACGTCCTGCTGAACTTCGATTTCGGCAACACGCGGGCGCAGGGTACAGGACCGCTGGAAACCGCCATGCACACCGATCTGCCGCGCCTGCGTGCCGGCAAGGTGGGCGCGCAGTTCTGGTCCGTCTATGTCAGCGCCGCCCTGCCGGAGCCGGAGGCGGTGGTCGCCACGATGGAGCAGATCGACGTCACCAAGCGGCTGATCGCCCGCTACCCCCGCGAATTGCAGCTGGCACTGACCAGCGGTGATGTGGCCGATGCGATGGCGGCGGGCAGGATCGCCAGCCTGCTGGGGATGGAAGGCGGCCATTCCATCGGCAGCAGCCTGGCGGTCATCCGGCAGATGTATGCGCTGGGCGCCCGTTACCTGACGCTGACCCATTCCAGCAACACGCCCTGGGCCGACAGCGCGACCGACGATCCGGAGCATGACGGTCTGACTGAATTCGGCACCATCGTGGTGCGCGAGATGCAGCGGATCGGCATGCTGGTCGATCTCAGCCATGTGAGCGAGGCGACGATGCTGGACGCGCTCGACACCATTCGCGAGACGCGCGGTGCCCCGGTGATCTTCAGCCATTCGGGCGCGCGCGCCGTGGCCGCGCATCTGCGCAACGTGCCCGACAGCGTGCTGACCCGCCTGCCGGAAAATGGCGGGATCGTGATGGTGGTCGCGCTGCCGAGCTTCATCAGCAACAATGTGCGTGAATGGAATGCCCGGCAGACGGCGGAGATCGAGCGGCTGGAGGCGCTGTATCCCGATGCCCCCGACCAGGTCGATGCGGAGCTTGCCACCTGGCTGACCGCCAACCCGGCGGCGACGGCGACCATCGCCGACATGGCCGACCATATCGACCACATCCGCAACGTGGCAGGCATCGATCACATCGGCATCGGCGGCGATTATGACGGCATGCCGAGCGGGCCGGTCGGGATGGAGGATGTCGCCGGGTATCCCGCCTTGTTCACCGAACTGGCGCGGCGCGGATACTCGCAGGAAGACCTCCAGAAGATCAGCAGTCGCAACATGATGCGGGTCATGCAGGCGGCGGAAGCCTATGCCGCGGACCATGCCGACGACTTGCCGCTGGAAACCCCGGTGAGCGAGGAGGCGGCGTAAGGCCGGTCAGTCCAGCAATCGCAAGGTGAGCGGGTCGCGCTCGCCGCCATGGAAGGCGGCGAGCGCGCTGATAAAGGGTTCAGGATCGTCCGCCACTTCGGCGAACAGGGTCATGGAACTGCGGAACTTCAGCGCATCGATCTCGCCCAGGATCGCGGCCGCGGTGCGCCGCCCGGACCAGGCGAGCATGGTATCGGTGATCTCCAGCAAACGCGGGCCGAGCACCGGGTGGGCGAGGTAGTCGATCGCCTCCGCCCGGCAGGCGATGCCGTAGAACTGCGCGGTGGGGCTGCGACCCAATCCGGCAAGCTGGGGAAAGGTGAACCACATCCAGTGGCTGCGTTTGTCGCCGGCGCGCACCTCCGCCAAGGCTTGCTGGTAGGTTCCGTCCTGCGCGGTGACGAAGCGCTGCAGGCCGGTGTCAGCCATTGCCTTTCAGCGGGTCATGGCCCCAGTTCATCAGCGAATAGCGCCAATTGGTTTCGCTGACCTCGCCATCCGGCCGCTGCGCCAGGTGGCGATGAACATAGCCGACGACCTTGCGCATGTGGGCATAATCATCGTCGGTCAGGTCCGCCTTCTTCTTGTGGCGCAGTTCGACGATGCGCCGGCCGGACTTGTGCCCGGTGCTTTCCCCATCGCCGTGCGTGTCGCCGACCGATTTCGCCTCGTCCGTGTCCAGCCAGCGTTCCAGCTCGGCCGGCGCCATGTTCACCGCGTCAGCGAACTCGGCATAGGTGTCCTGCTGTTCGTCCTTGTCCATCACGCCTTGCTCAGTTCGGAGCCGAGCTTCAGCACCTTGTCGCCATCATCCTGCTCGATCAGGTAGGCGGGATCATCCTTGCTGCCGTTGCGCACGACCTTGCTGCCCTTGATCGTCCGCTGCACGCGGCGGTCGAACCGGTCGGCGACCTTGCCCGTCGCCTTGTCGCCGCTCCATTGCCAGCTGACCTTGCTGCCCTTGGCGAAGCTGTTGCTCATCGCCTCAGTTCTCCGTCCGCGTGGGGGCGGCGCTGTCGGGCGCGAAGGTGTCGGCGTCCTCGTCGATGCCGACCACGCCGTCCACATCCTCCCGCTCCGCGGCGGCGGCCTGTTCCTCGGCAATCCGTTCCGATGCGTTGGGGGCCATCTCGTCATGGCTGGCGGAGCCGAACAGGTAGACCGCGCCCAACAGGATCACACCCAGCAGCGTGCCGAAGATCAGCACGCGGCGCACGGTGCCGCTGGTGCTGCCCGCGCGAGCCTCTATCGTTTCCAGATGCGCGCCGCCGCTGCCGTCGCCCGGTTGACCCACCATTGCACCGCCTCCTTGCCGATTGCCGCCGTTCTGCAACGGCTAGCAAGCTACGGCTCAGGCCGGGGGATGGTTCCTGCCAGGCGGGGCGGGGGTCAGTCGCGCAGCAGCTCGTTGATGCCGGTCTTGGCGCGGGTCTGCGCGTCCACCGTCTTCACGATCACCGCGCAATAGAGCGACGGACCGGGCGTGCCGTCGGGCAGCGGCTTGCCGGGCAGGCTGCCGGGCACCACGACGGAATAGGGCGGCACGGTGCCGCGGTGGACTTCGCCCGTGGCGCGATCGACGATCTTGGTCGAGGCGCCCAGATAGACGCCCATGGACAGCACGGCCCCTTCGCCGACGCGCACGCCTTCCGCGACCTCGGAACGCGCGCCGATGAAGGCGCCGTCGCCGATGATGACGGGTTCGGCCTGCAGCGGCTCCAGCACGCCGCCGATGCCCGCGCCGCCGGAGATGTGGACGTTGCGCCCGATCTGCGCGCACGATCCGACCGTCGCCCAGGTGTCGACCATCGTGCCATCGCCGACATAGGCGCCGATGTTCACGAAGGACGGCATCAGGACCACGCCCTTGCCGATGAAGCTGCCCCGGCGGGCGACCGCGCCCGGCACCACGCGGAAGCCGGCTTGCGCGAAGCGGGCGTCGGTCCAGCCGGCGAACTTGCTGGGTACCTTGTCATAGGCGGGGGCGCCGCCGGCGCCGGCGGGGATGCCGACATTGTCGTTGAGGCGGAACGACAGCAGCACCGCCTGCTTCAGCCACTGGTTGACGCGCCAGCCGCCATTGCCGTCCGGTTCCGCCACGCGCTGTTCCCCGCTGTCGAGCAGCGCGAGGGCGAGTTCCACGTCGGCGCGCACATCCAGGCGGGCGGGGGTGACGTTGGCACGTTCGTCCCAGGCGGCGGCGATGGCGGTGGCGAGATCGGCGGACATGGCAGGCTCCCTTTGGCTGGGGCGCGGCTAACCGCTCCCCGCCGGCGGAGCAAGCGTCAGCGCATCAGCGCGGCAGTGAAATCCTTGAGGCCGGCCTGCCGGGTGCGACGCAGCCGCTCCGCCTGCAGGATCGCGCGGACCGTGCCGAAGCACCCCTCGACATCGTCGTTGATGACGACGTAATCGTAGGCGTCCCAGTGGCTGATCTCCGCCCGGGCGCGTGCCATGCGATCGGCGATCACCGCCTCGCTGTCGGTCTGGCGGCCGCGCAGCCGCGCCTCCAGCGTGGCGATGTCCGGTGGCAGCAGGAAGACCGAGACGACATCCGGGCCCATGCGGGTGCGCAATTGCTGCGCCCCCTGCCAGTCGATGTCGAACAGGAAGTCGCGCCCCTGCGCCAACCCTTCGGCGATGTGGGCGTGCGGCGTGGCGTAGCAATTGCCGAACACCTCCGCCCATTCCAGGAACGCGCCGGCCGCCTCCATCTGCGTAAAGGTCTCGCGATCGGTGAAATAGTAGTCGCGCCCTTCCACCTCGCCCGGCCGCATGGGCCGGGTGGTGACGGACACCGACAGGTCGAGTCCGCCATCGACCGCCAGCAGCTTGCGCGCGATCGTCGTCTTGCCGGCACCCGATGGCGAGGAGAGGATGAACATCAGCCCGCGGCGCGGCACGCTGAGCGGCGCGAAACCGGGCGTCGCGGGGGCAGGCGGCGGGGCGATGGGGGCCGGGTCCATGCGCGCACATGGCGCATGGAAGGGGTCGGGATCAAGGGCGGGAGAATACGGGGCGGGCAATTACCGCCCCGCAGCAGCCCCGGTCAGATCGGTTCGCTGCTGTCCTCCGGCGCGTTCTCCGCCTGCTTCATCAGCTTGCGGGTGCCCTGCGCGGCGGCATCGCGATGGCCCATCGCGCGGTCGAGGATCGTCTTCGCGACCAGCCCGCCGCCGACCAGCAACAGGCCCGGGACAGAACGGGTCGCCATGCGGCCGGCCAGCAGCGAGACCGCGCTCTGCATCATGGAGCGGCCCTGCACGATTTCCCGCGCCTTGTCGGGATCGAAGCGCAGCGCCAGCATGCCCTTCTGCATGGACCGGCGGAACAGCATGGTCGCGCCCTGCAGCGCGACGTCGGCGATCAGCAGGTTGGTCGCGGGGTTCGGGCTGGGACCGGGCACCTTCTTGATGCCGGCGCGGGCCTTGTCGCCCACGCGGTGCGCCACGCGGCTGACCTTGCGGACGCTGCGCCGCCGCAGCCGGCGTTCTTCCGAAAGGATGCTCATTACCCCTGTACCCCCTGCTGTTCCGGCAGGGCGTCAGGGCACCGGCCGGCTACTTCTTGCGGCCGAAATCGACCGTGACGACGTTGGACCCGTCATCCTTTGCCGCAACGCCGCCATCATCGCCGCGTTCCGCGCCATCGTTGCCGGCGGGGTCGTGCGGCGTAGGCTCTTCCTGGTCCGGCACCATCGCCTGGAACTGCAGGCCGAAATCCACCGCAGGGTCGACAAAGGCGGTGATCGCGCTGAACGGGATCTGCAGCTTGGCCGGGATCTGACTGAAGGTCAGGCCGACGGAAAAGCCGTCTTCCCCGACATTCAGGTCCCAGAACTTGTTCTGCAGCACGATCGTCATCTCGTCCGGGAAGCGTTCGGTCAGGTGCCGGGGGATCGACACGCCCGGCGCGCCGGTCTTAAAGGTGATGTAGAAGTGGTGGCCACCCGGCAGCGTACCGCCGCCCCGTTCCACCGAGCCGAGGACGCGGCCCACGACGGCGCGCAGCGCCTCCTGAACGATCTCGTCATAGGGGATCAGGCTATCGGGTGTGCTGTCGCTCATCGCAGGGGCTACGTGGCGGCGAGCAACCCCGTGGTCAAGCGCGAATGCTTGCACGCAGGGCAGGGCGGATTATAGCCGCGCCCATGCGCACCGGCCGAATTGCCCGCACCACGGCGGAAACCGACATCCTGGTCGAGGTGAACCTCGATGGCACCGGCCGGTTCGACATCCATACCGGCATCGGCTTCCTCGACCACATGATCGAGCAGTTCAGCCGCCATTCGCTGATCGACGTCACGCTGAAGGTCGATGGCGACCTGCATGTGGACGAGCACCATACGTGTGAGGACAGCGGCATCGCGCTGGGCCAGGCGATCGCCCAGGCGCTGGGCGACAAGGGCGGGATCGGCCGCTACGGCACCGCGTACAGCCCGATGGACGAGACGCTGGTGCGCGTGGCGCTGGATATCTCCGGCCGGCCATGGCTGGTGTGGCATGCCGGCTTCTCCCAGGTGAAGCTGGGGACGCTCGACACCGAACTGATTGACCACTGGTTCCATTCGGTGGCGCAGGCTGCCGGTATCACGCTGCATGTCGAGCTGCTGTACGGGACCAACAACCACCACATCGCCGAAGCCATCTTCAAGGGCTTCGCCCGCGCCATGCGCCAGGCGGTAGAGCTGGACGCACGCAAGAACGGGGCGATCCCATCCACGAAGGGGCAATTGGGTGGCTGAGGCGATCGCCCTGATCGATTACGGCGCGGGCAACTTGCATTCGGTGCACAATGCGCTGATCGCGGCGGGTGCCGGCCATGTCGCGGTGACCGCCGATCCCGACCTGGTGCGCGGCGCGCGGCGGATCGTGTTGCCGGGCGTCGGCTCCTTCCGCGCCTGCGCCGAAGGCTTGCGCGCCATCCCCGGCCTGGTGGACGCGATGGAGGAACGGGTGCTGGATGGCGGCGTGCCGTTCCTGGGCATCTGCGTCGGCATGCAATTGCTCGCCAGCGAGGGGCACGAACATGGCGTGACGCCCGGCCTCGGCTGGATCGAAGGGGCGGTGCGCCTGATCGAGCGGACCGATCCGGCCATAAAGGTGCCGCATATGGGCTGGAACGACGTGGAGCCGGCGGGCCACCATGATGGGGCGGAGCTGATCAAGGGCGGCGAGGCGTATTTCCTCCACTCCTACCACTTCCAGCCCGATGACGGCCGGCAGGTGGCGGCGATGACCGACCATGGCGGCGGGCTGGTGGCGGCGGTGGGCCGCGACAACATCGTGGGCGTGCAGTTCCATCCGGAAAAGAGCCAGGCCTATGGCCTGCAGATGCTGGCACGGTTCCTCGACTGGAACCCCTGAAGACCGGAACCCTATCGGCCGTGTGCCGTCTCCGCTGCACAAGGAGACATCCATGGCCGACGCCGATCCCGTTCTTTCCGACCTGCATACCAAGCGCCCTTCGCTGAATGGGCGCAAGGCCGTCATCACCGGCGGCACCACCGGCATCGGCCGGGCCATCGCCACGCTGCTGGCGAGCGAGGGCGTGACCGTCTTCACCGGCGGGCGGAGCGATGATGACCTGGCCGACGCGCTGGACCACCTGAACAAGGTCGGCACCGCGCACGGCATCACCTGCGACTTTTCCAAGCCCGGCGAACTCGACCGCTTCTTCGTGGAGGCGTCCGATACGCTGGGCGAATATGACATCGCCGTGCTGAACGCCTCCATCGCGGCCGAGGGCCTGACCGACATGGGCGAGCAGGACGTCCGCGACGCGATCGAGATCAATTTCACCGGCTACATGGTGGGGGCGCACAAGGCGGTGTCGCAGATGCAGGCGAACGGCGGCGGCGGGGACGTGATCTTCACCGGTAGCTACGCCAAGCACAAGCTCGGCCCGTCCTCCACCGTCTATGCCGGGATCAAGGCGGGCATCCACGGCTTCGCCGAAGCTCTGCGGCGGGAGCTTGGGACCGAGGGGATCAAGGTCGGGCTGGTGGTGCCCGCGCTGACCGGCAGCGACATGGTCAAGGACGATGTCAGCGAGGAGGAGCAGCAGCAGCGGATCGCCGATGAAAGCATGATGCGGGCGGAGGATATCGCCGTCGGCGTACATTTCATGCTCACGCAGCCGCGCCGGACCGTGGTGCAGGAGCTGGTGCTGGTGCAGCGGAATACCGAGGAATGAGCTTCGCCGTCGACACGCTGATCCTGACGCCGGACCAAATCGACCTCACCCGGTCGCCGCTGGCCGGCCTGGGCGCCGAAACCTACGTGCTGGGCGCCTTCAATCCAGGCATGACGCGGCTGCCCAACGGCAATCTGCTGCTGATGGTGCGCGTGGCGGAGGCATTGCGCGAACCGGTGTTCGACGGGCACGTCCACGCGATCCGCTGGCAGGACGGCGCCTACGTGCTCGATGCCTGGCCGCTGGAGCAGGCGGACACCGCCGATCCGCGCAAGTTCCTGCTGCGGCAGCACGGCTGGAAGGTGATGGCGCTGACCTCGCTCAGCTGGCTGCTGCCGGTCGAGCTGTCGCCCAACGGGACGGAGCAGGTGGCGATCCATTACGACAAGGCCATCGCGCCCGCCGGCAACTGGCAGTGCTATGGCGTGGAGGATGCGCGGATCAGCCGGGTGGACGACACATGGTGGATGACGACCTGTTCGGTCAGTCCGGAGCGGCATTCGACGACGCTCTATTCCTCGGCCAATGGGCTTGATTGGACGTTCGAGGGGATCGTGCTCGATCACCAGAACAAGGACATGCTGATCTTCGAAGGGCTGATCGACGGCAAGTTCTGGGCCCAGACGCGGCCCCTGGGCGACCTGTATTTCGCCTATCCGCCCCGCAGCCCGTACCATGCCGGACCGTCGATCAATCTCGCCACCAGCCCCGATGCGCGGCACTGGCAGCCGCATCTGCAGCCCGGTATCCGGCCCCATGCCGGCACGGTCAGCACCGCGCGGATCGGCGGGGGCACGCCGCCCATCCTGACCGAGGTGGCGGGCCAGCGCGGCTGGCTGACCTTGTGGCACGGGGTGGAACCGTCCGGCATCGTCGGCAAGTACCGCACCTACTGGTCGCTGCTGGATTCGCAGGAGCCCTGGCGCGCGATCGCCACCAGCCATCCGCCGCTGCTGGAGGCGAACCCCGACCTGACCGCGCCGCTGGCGGAGCAGATGTACGTGCATGACGTGGTGTTCACCACCGGCATCGTGGAGGAGCCCGACCGCTTCATCATCGCCAGCGGGGAGGCGGACCTGGCCTGCCGGATCACCCATGTGCCGCGGGATGCCTTCGTGGCTTCCTGAAGCGCGCTTGCCCTGCTAACCGCCGGCGCATGATCGTGTTTCCCGCCATCGACCTCAAGGCCGGTCAGGTCGTGCGCCTGGCCGAAGGCGACATGGATCGCGCCACCGTGTATGGCGACGACCCCGCCGCGCAGGCCCGCCTGTTCGCCGCCGCCGGCGCCACTCACCTGCACGTGGTGGACCTGGACGGCAGTTTCGCCGGACGGGCGGAGAACCGCGACGCGGTCGAGAGCGTGCTGCGCGCCTTTCCGGGGCAGGTGCAGCTGGGCGGCGGCATCCGCGATGCGGCGGCGGTCGAAGGCTGGCTGGACCTGGGCGTCGCGCGGGTGGTGATGGGCACCGCCGCGCTGAAGGATCCAGACTTCGTGAAGGCCATGGCCACGGCGCATCCCGGCCGGATCGTCGTGGCGGTGGACGCGCGCGACGGCATGGTCGCGACGGAGGGCTGGGCCGCGATCAGCGACATGCCCGCCACCGACCTCGCCCGCCGGTTCGAGGATGCGGGCGTCGCCGCGCTGCTGTTCACCGATATCGGGCGGGACGGGCTGCTGAAGGGCTGCAATGTGGAGGCGACGGTCGCGCTGGCACGGGCGGTCAGCATCCCGGTGATCGCCAGCGGCGGGGTCGCCGGGATCGACGACATCCACCAGCTCGCGGCTCATGCAAGCGAGGGCATCGAGGGCGTGATCACCGGACGGGCACTGTATGACGGCCGGCTCGACCTGGCGGAGGCCATCAGCGTGGCGGAGCCGGCATGACCGTCCGCATCCGCGTCATCCCCTGCCTCGACGTCGCCGACGGGCGCGTGGTGAAGGGGGTCAACTTCGTCGACCTCAAGGATGCCGGCGATCCGGTGGAGCAGGCGCGCGCCTATGACGCGGCGGGCGCGGACGAGCTGTGCTTCCTCGACATTTCGGCCACTCATGAAGGGCGCGGCACGCTGCTCGACATCGTCAGCCGCACGGCGGCGGTGTGCTTCATGCCGTTGACCGTGGGTGGCGGCGTGCGCAGTGCCGAGGATGCGCGTGCTCTGCTGCTGGCAGGGGCGGACAAGGTGGCGGTGAACTCCGCCGCGGTGAGCCGGCCCGAAGTGATCGCCGACATTGCGGAGCGGTTCGGCAGCCAGTGCGTCGTCGCCTCCGTCGATGCGCGGCGCACGGGCGAGGGCAAGTGGGAGATCTTCACCCATGGCGGCCGGCGCGCGACCGGCATCGACGCGGTCGCCCATGCCGAGAAGCTGGCGGAGCTGGGCGCGGGCGAGTTGCTGGTGACCAGCATGGACGGCGACGGCACCAAGGCCGGCTATGACCTCGAACTGACGCGCGCCATCGCCGACCGGGTGAGCGTGCCGGTGGTCGCCAGCGGCGGGGTTGGTACGCTCGACCATTTGGTGGAGGGCGTCACCAAGGGCGGCGCCAGCGCGGTGCTCGCCGCATCCATCTTCCATTTCGGCACGCACAGCGTGGCGGAGGCGCATGCCGCCCTGCGCGCGGCGGGCCTGCCGGCGCGAAGCTGATGGCGCAGGATACGCTCGCCCGGCTGGAGGCCACCATCGCCGCGCGCCGGGGCGCCGCGCCCGAAACCTCCTACGTCGCCAAGCTGCTGGCCGGTGGCGCGCCGCTGGCCGCGCGCAAGCTGGGGGAGGAGGCGGTCGAGGTCGTCATCGCCGCCCTGGCGGAGCGGGACAAGCTGGTGGGCGAAAGCGCCGACCTCATGTTCCACCTCATGGTGCTGCTGGCGGAGCGCGGGATACCCTTCGATGACGTGCTGGCCGAGCTGGACCGGCGCGAAGGCGTGTCCGGCATCGCCGAGAAAGCCGCGAGAGGAAGCTGATGCCGATCGACCCGACGCTGCCCTACGATCCTGACAACATCTTCGCCAAGATCCTGCGCGGGGAGATCCCGTGCAACAAGGTGTACGAGGACGATCACGCGCTCGCCTTCCACGACATCGCCCCGCAGGCGCCGGTGCACGTGCTGGTGGTGCCCAAGGGCGATTACGTGAGCTGGGACGATTTCTCCGCCCAGGCACCCGCCGATCTCATTGCCGGTTTCGTCCGGGCGGTCGGCACGGTGGCGCGGCAACTGGACCTGGTGGAGCCGGGCTATCGCGTGCTGGCCAATGTCGGCGCCCATGGCGGGCAGGAAGTGCCGCATCTGCATGTCCACCTGTTCGGCGGCGCGCCGCTTGGCCGCATGATCGCCGGCTGATCGGTGCAGCGGCTGAGCCCGCCGACGGGCATTCTACACGGCACGGAGCATCTGTTCGCGTTGCGCGTGTATTACGAGGACACCGACCTGTCCGGCATCGCCTACCACGCCAATTACCTGCGCTGGTTCGAACGCGCTCGGTCGGACCTGCTGCGCCTGCTGGGCGTGGACCAGCGCGCCGCAGCGGAGGACGGGACCGGCACCTACGCCGTGTCGGAACTGTCGATCCGTTACCTTGCGCCCGCCCGGCTGGACGATGCCGTGCTGGTCCGCACCCGCACGCTGCAATCGGGCGCGGCCAGCGTGCGGCTGATCCAGCAAGCCTGGCTTCAGCTTGACGCGGGCACGGGTGATGCCGATGATCGCATGCTGGCCGAGGCGCAGGTTCGCGTCGGCTTCGTCGGTCCCGGTGGCCGTCCGGTCCGCCAGCCCGCCGGCTGGCGGGCCGCCTTCCAGTCCTTCATTGCACCTGAGGTTTCCCCATGATCGTCGACCTGCTGGCCGCCAGTTCCACCGCAGCCGCGCCCACGCGGCTCGATCCGGTGCAACTGTTCCTGGATGCCGACATCGTCGTGCAGCTGGTGATCGCCGGCCTGGTGCTTGCCAGCATCTGGGTGTGGACGATCATCGTCAGCTTCTCCCTGCAGATGGCCCGCACCGGCCGCGCCTCCACGGAGTTCGAGCGCGATTTCTGGGAGGCGGACGATCCGGCGCGGCTGATCGGCGGCAAGTCGCGCCGCAACACCCCCTTCGCGCGGGTGGCGGGGGCCGGCATCACGGAACTGGATGCCTCCACCGCCGATGGCGTGCGTGATCCCGCGGGCACCCGCGGGCGCGTGGCGCTGGCGATGGAAGGGCAGGTCGCGGCGGAGGCGGACACCCTATCCGACCGGCTGAACTTCCTTGCCACCACCGGTTCGGTCGCCCCGTTCGTCGGCCTGTTCGGCACCGTGTGGGGCATCATGAACAGCTTCTTCCAGATCGGGTCGCAGCAGAACAGCAGCCTGGCCGTGGTCGCCCCCGGCATTTCGGAGGCGCTGTTCGCCACCGCGATCGGCCTGTTCGCGGCCATTCCGGCGGTGATCGCCTACAATCGCTTCAGCCACCGGGTGAACGGGTACGAGGCGCGGATGCAGCGCTTCGCCGACAAGGTGGCGGCATCGATCGGCCGCGAGCTGGAGCGCGGCTGATGGCGATGGGTGTCGCAGGCGGCGGCGGAGGGCGCGGACGCGGGCGCAGCAGGCGTCGTGCCGCCGTGGCGGAGATCAACGTGACGCCGCTGGTCGACGTCATGCTGGTGCTGCTGATCATCTTCATGGTGACGGCCCCGCTGTTGCAGAGCGCGGTGCCGGTCGAGCTGCCGGACAGTCGCGCCGCGCCCGCGGACCAGGATCCGCAGAGCATCGCAGTGTCGATCGACGCGCAGGGCTTCATCTTCATCGACGATGGCCGGGTACCCGAAGGCGGCCTGCCGGCGGCGCTCGAATCCCTGGCGGCAAGTGCCGGGGCGGAGCCGCCGCTGGTGACGCTGCGGGCCGATCGCGCGCTCGATTACGGCCGGGTGGTTGCGGTGATGGGTGAACTGAACCGCGCCGGCTTCAACTCAATCTCGCTGGTCACCAATGGTTCAGCCACCGCTCCATAGCCCTGCTGGCATGACAGGGGCCGGACATCTGACGCGCGAGGAGCGCCTGGGCCTCGCCATTGCGGCGGTGGCGCATGTGGCGCTGTTCGCCGCGCTGTGGCTGCATGACAAGGCGCCTTCCGTGCCGCTGGCCGAACCGGAGGCGATCACCGTCAGCTTGGCGGACGAGGTCAGCCTGCAATCCACCGCGCCCGATCCATCGCTGGCCGCGCAGGCGGCGGTCGCGCCCGAACTGGCGCCAGTGCCCGCTCCGCCGCCAGCCCCCGCGCCGGAGCCGCAGCCCGAGCCTGTCGCCGAACCGCCGCCGCGTCCGGTGGAGCGCACCCGACCCGCGCCACGCCCATCCGCCCGGCCGAGCCCGCGATCGAGCGCGCGCCCGTCCCCCGCGCCATCGCGGCAGGCCCGGCCGAGCCCGGCACCCAGTCGCGCCGCCGCGCGGCCCGCGCCGCAGCCGAGCCGCCCCACGGAACGCGCCGGCGGCAGTCGCATCGGGGCGGACTTCCTGGCGGGCACCAGCGCCGGCGACCGGAACGAGCAGAGCGGCACGCCCGCTGCCGCCTTCGGCGCGGCGGAAGCGGCCTCCCTCAATTCGGCGATCTCCCGCCAGATCCGCCCGCATTGGAGCGCGCCGCAGGGCGTGGATGCCGAACAGCTCGTCACCATGGTCCGCTTCCGGCTCAATCGCGACGGATCGCTGAACGGCCGACCCAGCTGCGTCAGCCAGACCGGCAAGACCGCCGCCAATGCCCCGCAGGTTGAACTGCATTGCGAGCGCGCGATTCGCGCCGTGCAACTGGCGGCACCGTTCGACCTCCCGGCCGAATTCTATACCAGGTGGCAATTGGTCACCTCCCGCTTCGACAGAAGGCTGTAACCCATGCTGCGCCCACTGACCCTGCTGCTGGCCACCGCCGCGGCGTTCCTGCCGCTTGCCGCCACCGCACAGGTGGCACCCACGCCGACCCTGCCGCCGCCAGCGACGACTGCCACGCCGGCTGAGGCTGCGCCGATCACGGAGGAGGGTGGCCTGACCGTCACCGTGACGGACGAAAGCGAATGGCAGGACCTGGGCATTGCGATCCCCGCCTTTGCCACGGATCGTGAACAGGCGACGCCGGCCAACGCGCAGGGCACTACCGCACTCGGCATGGCGCTGGCGGAGGTGGTGTATGCCGACCTGCGCAACAATGGCCTGTTCCGCCCCACCGGTCCGGGCTCCCTGCCGCGTCCGACCTTCCCGCAGATCACCGCGCCCGCCTTCGACCAATGGCGTGGCCGATCGGCGGAGATGCTGGTCCATGGCTATGTCCGGGCGGGCGCCGACGGGCAGCTGACGGTCGGCTGCTATCTCTACGACGTCCAGTTGGGGCAGCAACTGGTGCGCGAAGGCTGGCAGGTGGCGCCGGGGGACTGGCGCCGGGCCGCGCATCGCTGCGCCGACATGGTCTATTCGCGCCTGTCGGGCGAAAGCCCGTTCTTCGACAGCAAGATCGCCTTCATCGCGGAGAGCGGGCCCAAGGACAACCGCGTCAAGCGGCTGGCCATCATGGACAGCGACGGCGCCAATCTGCGCTTCATCACCAATGGCCAGTCGATGGCGCTGACCCCGCGCTATTCGCCCGATTACAGCAAGATCGTCTATCTCAGCTACCTGAACGGTTATCCGCGCATCTTCGTGTACGACATCGGCACCGGGCGGCAGACGCTGGTGACGGAAAGCCAGAACCCGACCTTCGCCCCGCGCTGGTCGCCTGATGGTCGCACCATTCTTTATTCCATGGCGGTGGCCGGCAATACCGACATCTATCGCGTGTCGGCGACCGGTGGGCAGAGCACCAAGCTGACCGACAGCCCCGGTCTGGACGTGGGCGGATCGTACTCCCCTGATGGTTCGCAGATCGTGTTCGAGAGCGACCGGTCCGGCAGCCAGCAGGTCTACATCATGAATGCCGACGGTTCGAACCAGCGGCGGATCAGCTTCTTCGGCGGGCGCGCGGCGACCCCGGAATGGAGCCCGCGCGGGGACCAGATCGCCTTCACCCACATCGCCGGCGACCTGCGCGTGGCGGTGATGAGCCCGGCCGGGCGCAATATGCGGCATCTGACGGATGGCTGGCAGGACGAGGCGCCGACCTGGGCGCCCAATGGCCGGATCGTGCAGTTCTTCCGCACCGCGCGCGGTGGGGGGGAGACGACCATCTGGCAGGTCGATCTGACCGGCCGGAACGAGCGCAAGCTTGACACGCCGGTGAATGCATCCGACCCATCGTGGGGACCGGTTCTGCCGTGAGGCGTTGCGGGCATACGACCAAATGATTGTTAAAGGAGACGAAGGCATGCAGAAACTGGCCCTTGCCCTGGCAGCAGTGAGCACGATCGGCCTGGCCGCCTGTTCGAAGAAGGCGCCCGAGGAACTGCCGCCGCCGCCGCAGCAGACCACCCCGACCCCGCCGCCCGCGCCCACCGGCCCGGCCGCCGCGGCCCCGGGCACGCAGGCACACTTCCTGCAGGCGATGCGCGGGCAGGACACGATCTACTTCGACACCGACAAGTACGACATCGACAGCCAGGATCAGGCCGCCCTGCGGGCGCAGGCGCAGTACATGGCGCAATACGCACAGATCCGCGCCACGGTCGAAGGCCATGCGGACGAACGCGGTACGCGCGACTACAACCTGGCGCTGGGCGAGCGTCGCGCGAACGCCGCCAAGAACTACCTCGTCAGCCTGGGCGTGCCGGCGAACCGTGTCACCACGGTCAGCTATGGCAAGGAACGGCCCAAGGCGGTCGGTTCGAACGAGGCGGCCTACGCCCAGAACCGCCGTGCGGTGACCGTCATCATCAACTGATCGCGGGACGGATTGTGGCCGGCGTGCCGTGGACCGGAAGGTCTGCGGGCGCCGGCCGCTTTGCACCTGGCGCTCGCATCTCTATATCCGGGTGCATGCATACAGGTGGTTGCTGATGGCGCGGAACAGCCGCTCGCTCGACTGGGGGTTTCCCCGTTGGCGCGCCTATGGGGAGAGCGGGCAGGCGGCGGCCAAGGTGCGGCTGTGCGACCGCCATGGTTGCGAGGAGCCGGGCGACTGCCCCGCGCCCAAGGCGCCCAACAGCCCCGAACGCTGGTACTTCTGCCAGCGCCATGCCGCCGAATATAACAGCCGCTGGGATTACTTCGCCGGTCTGGAGGCGGAGGAGGCGGCCGCTCGCGCCGGGGCGGAGAGCAGCAGCAATGCCGGCTACGCCCAGTCGCAGCATTACGGCTGGGCCGGCAGCGGAGACGGCAGCCGCAGCGCGGACGAGATGCGCGCGCTGGAAGTGCTGGAGCTGGACCCCGACGCCGATTTCGACACCGTGAAGAAGGCGTGGCGCGCGCGGGCCAAGGAAGTGCATCCCGACATCCGCCCCGGCGATGCGGAGGCGGCGAAGGCGTTCCAGGCCTATCAGCTCGCCTACGAAGTCCTGCGCCAGGCAGAGGAACGACGGGAGTGGCGGGGCTAGGCCTGCAACTGCTCCACCGCGGCGGTGACGATCGCCATGTGTTCGGCCCATGTGGGATTGTGCCAGCCGGGCAACCGGGCAAGCTGCGCTGACCGCATGGCGCCATGCGCCGCATGGTCCAGCACCGCGGCCCGCCAGCCGGGCCCATCCAGCGGGTCGAGGTAATCGGGCACAGGGCCGCCGACCTCCCGCAGGGCGGGCAGGTCGCTGCAGATGACCGGCGTGCCGACCGACAGCGCTTCCGCCACGGGCATGCCGTAGCCTTCCGCAAAGGACGGCAGCAGCAGGGCCGTGGCGCCGCGCAGCAAGGCGGACAGGCGGCGATCGGGGCACGATCCCAGTTCCTCCACATGGCCGACCAGCGCGGGGCACCGTTCCAGCATGTCGACGATCTGCTCGTTCTCCCACCCCCGACGCCCGATCACGAGTAACCGGGGCACCTTGCCGGCGGGCAGCGTTTCGGCCAGCTGGCGCCACACATGCAGCAGCAGCAGGTGGTTCTTGCGCGGCTCGATCGTGCCCAGGCACACGAAATAGGGACGGCCGTCGTCTGGCTCCGGCTCGGCCGGCGGCAAGGCTTCGGTTCCCAGCAGCGCGACATGGATGGGGGTACCGGGCTGCAGCCAGGGTTGCAGGGCGCGGCCGGTCGCCGCCGAATTGACGATCGCCGCGCCGCCGGTCTCCCCGGTGATCGCTGCCACCGTCTCGATCCGCCGGCGGTGCAGGGCGGCGCCTTCCGGCCGGGCATATTCGGGAAACTCGATGGGGATCAGGTCATGCACCAGGCACAGGAAGCGGGCACGTTCGCGGCGCACGATCCGGCGGACTGTGTCGGCGCGGGTCAGATGGTGCGGCGAGGCCTGCAGATACACGCCGCCGCTGCCGATCCCGCGGCGGACCGGCAGCAACGCATCCAGTTGCGGCAGGATGGACGGCAACGACCGCCGGGCCGGTCCGCCGGTCTGGTTGGCCCAGCGATGTTCCAGCGCGTCCAGATAGGCGAGCGCCGCCGGTCGGCGGATCCGGCCATACAGGCCGGCCGGGTGCAGGGCAGCAAAGGCGAGCCCCTCCCCATAATGGGCCAGCAAGCCGCGCGCCCAGGCCATCTCCACCCGGTCCACGCCGGATGGAGTGGAATAGCGGATGCGGGAGATCAGCCGCGAGATGTCGAGGATGGCGCCGCTCATCTGACGCTCGCCAGCAGGCGACCTTGCCACCGGCGGATCGGTGCCACCCAGCCGAGCCGCACCCCGGCCTGCTGCCCCGCCATCCGCTCCACCAGCAGTTCCGGCGGGCAGGGCAGGCCGGTCACCGGATCGAGGTAACGCGGGTAGAGGATCAGCACGCCGGCAACCAGCTGATCCAGCGTCAACCGGCGGGTGCGCCGGGCGGGGACCGGCGCCAGATCGCGGGTCAGGCCCCAGCCGGCGAAGAACGGGACGCCGTGGCAGATGACCTCCCGCCCGCGCAGCAACGCCTCGAACCCGGTCAGCGAGGTCAGCGTATGCACGGCATCCACCGTGTCGAGCAGCGGCGCCATGCCGCCGCCACGCACGATCCGATCGGCAAGGAGCAGCGCCGCATCGTCCGACACCGCGCCGTTGCGTAAGCCGGCATCCACATCGGGGTGGGGGCGGAACCAGATTTCCGCATCGGGTTCCAGCGCGCGGACCCGGCGCAGCAACTCGGCATTCGGATTGCCGGCGGCGAGCAGGTCGGCCCCGCCGGCGCGCACCGACATGTCGTCGCCGACCTGGCCGGGCACCAGCACCAGCCGCTTGCCCGGCAGGCGGGGCGGCACGGTGCCGGCCGGATCGGCGCCGTACTTCCCGATGCCCGCCGCCACGATCCGGTGGCGCAGGCGGGCAGCCCGCGCCAGCAATTGCGGGGAGACCGGGGCCGTCTCCAGCATGTCCTCCAGCGCGCTTGGCCCGGACGGGTCGAAATGGATGCCACGCGGGTCCACCACGATGGAGGACGGCGGCACCAGATCGACGCCAAGCCCGACCGAGCGGACGAAGCCGTCTTCCACCCGGACCAGCGCCACGTCGCGCGCCTCCGCATAGGCCAGCAGCCCGGGCGACACGCGCGATGGCCAAATGGCCAGCGCCCCGCCCGCACGTCGCGCCCGCGCCAGCGCGGTGCCGGTGCGCCGCATGACATGCAGCCGGCGCCCCGGATGCCACAGGAAGCGCTGGATCTCCGGCCGTTTCCACCAGGCCATTCCCGTCGCGGCGGTGATCGGGCGATTTGCATCCAGCACCCGCCGCCACAGGGCGAGGGTGTCGATCACCGCGGCAAGGTCGCTGTCCCCGCCGCTGAACGGATCGCGCCAACGCGCGGCGATGACGGCGGAAAGCGCCCGCTGGTCCAGGGCATCGTCGTCATCGCCGATCCTGCCGAACCGACCGGAGGACAGCAGACGCACAGGGATGCGGTTTATGCGGGCGAGCGCCACCCATTCGTCATCGCCATGCCCGATCAGCCCCGCCGCATCGCTCAGCACGGACCAGGGATCGACGTCGCCGTTGATCGTCACGGCCGCCGGCCCGTCACCAGCATCCGCGGTGGTGGACCGCAATACCCATTGCCCTTCCGGCAGGCTGCCCGGTTCCGCCCAGAACGCACCGCCCACGCGCGCCTCCCGCAACCGGGCGAACAGGTCCGCCCGGTTCTCCACCGATGTCCGCAGGTCTGCCCGCGTGGGCATGGATACGGTCGCGTCAGCCCAGGGGAAGGGCGGTGCGCGCAGCAGGGGTGCGTTCATGGCCGAAGGTTCCAGCCATCCACCGCCAGTTGGCCCTGACCATCGCGTCGCAGCAAGCCGTAGCTGCCCGTCGCCAGCTTCAGTCCGCCGCCACCCTGCAATCCTGTCGCCAGCAATGCGAAGCGGGCCGCGCCGTTACTGGTGACGAGCAGGGTCGGCCCCGCCTCCGCGGTAAACAGGCGGCGCCAGCCCGCGAGCCGCTCCTCCGCATCGACGACCCAGTCTGCCGGCGCGGTTCCGGCCTCGTCCCAGGCGGCCAGTGCATCGGCGCCCACGCGCCGGAGCACGGCGGCTTCCGGCTGATCCTCATCCGGCCCGTGATCGATCTCGCGCAGCCAGGCACAGTCCTCCGCCGCCGGAGCATCCGGCAGGTGCAGCGCGATCGCAGCAGCGGTCTGCCGGGTGCGGGCCAAGGGAGAGACGAGCACGCGGGCGAAGTTCCAACCTTGCTGCGCAAAGTGGCGTCCCAAGGCCTGCCCCTGCGCGATCCCGGCATCGGTCAGCGGCAGATCGGTGCGCCAGCCGATCCGGCGTGGCGGCTCGCCCGCGACGAAGGTGTTGCCGTGGCGGACGATCACGAAGGGGGGAACAGGCGAAGGCATGTCGGCGCCCGCTATCAGGCGGGAAACGGATCGCCTAGCCGGCGGATTGTCTCCTTCGCCAAAGCGAGGTCGGCCGGCGTGTCGATGCCCGACATGGCGTGGGTAGGTGCCTCCACCTCCACCGTGGCGATCGCGCGGCCGGCTTCCAGGAAGCGCAACTGCTCCAACCCTTCCAACGCCTCGTAATGGCCCGGAGCGGCAGCGGCGAACCAGCCGAGCGCAGCCATCCGGTAACTATAAAGGCCCAGATGCTGCCACACGGGCGATAATGCCCCGGCTGTGCGCAGGTCGCCTTCGTTGCGGATGGCGGGAATGATCGCCTTGGAAAACCACAGTGCGCGGCCATCGGCGGCACGGATGCAGGTCGTACCGCTGAACGGGGCCTGCTGCTTGTGCGTGCGCAGCCGGTCCAGCCGCTGCCAGTCCAGCCGGTACACGGGTGTCGCCACATCGGCCGTACCATGCCGCAGCGTATGCAGCAGGCTGGCGACAATCTGCGGCGGAACGAATGGGGCGTCACCCTGCAGGTTGATGACCACGCCGTCTGGCGCGACGATCCCAGCCGCGGCGGCAAAGGCGCGAGCGGAGCCGGAATCGAGCGTGGACGGCGTCATCACGACATCCGCACCCAGGTCGCGCGCGTGATCGGCGATGCGCCCGTCATCGGTGGCGACGACTATGGCGCAGTCGCCCGCCAGCCCGGCAGCGATGCGCCCGACCGCCAGCACCCGTTCCAGCAGGGTACGGCCGGCAATCGGCAGCAACGGCTTGCCCGGCAGGCGGGTGGAGCCGTAGCGGGCGGGAATGACGATCAGGTCGGGCAGGGCAGCGATTCCGCCCGGCTCAGCCGATACCGGCGCGGACGATCTCGTGCATGTGGACGATGCCGATCAACACGTCCGCCGCATCGACCACGAACAGCACGGACACCGCATTGGCGTTCATGATCTGCAGCGCTTCGGACAACAGCACGTCCTGCTCGACGCTGACGGGACGGGCCGACATGTGGAGGCCGATCTGATCGGTCAGGTCATGGGTTGCGATGCACCGGCGCAGGTCCCCATCGGTGAAAGCGCCGACCAGCCGCCCCTTGCCATCGACGACGGCGGTGCAGCCATAACGCTTGCGGCTCATCTCGATGGTGGCGCTGGTCAGCGTCGCCTCGCGCCCGACGCGCGGCACGGCATCGCCGGTGCCCATGACGTCGCCGACGCTGGCCAGTCGCGCGCCGAGGTGCCCGCCGGGATGGAACACGTGGAAGTCCGAACTGGTAAAGCCCTGCGCCTCGATCAGCGCTACGGCGAGCACATCGCCCAAGACCAGCTGCACCGTGGTGGACGATGTCGGCGCCAGGGCGTTGGGGCATGCCTCCCGCACATGCGGCATTATCAATGCGATGTCCGCATGGCGCGCAGCCGTGCTGTCCGCGTGCGACGTCGCGACGATCAGCGTGATGCCGAGATGGTTGCAGTAGTGGAAGATGTCCTTGAGCTCGCTGGTCTCGCCCGACCAGGTGATCGCCAGCACGACATCATGCTGCGTGATGACACCCAGATCGCCATGGCTCGCCTCACCCGGGTGGAGGTACAGGGCGGACGTACCGGTGGACCGCATCGTGGCGGCGATCTTGCGCGCGATGTGGCCGCTCTTGCCCATGCCGGTCACGATCACACGGCCGGTGGCGGCGGCGATCGCCTGCACAGCATCGTCGACGGCCTGGCCCAGCGACGGCTCGCTCAGTGCCTGGCGCAAGGTGCGCAGCGCCTCCAGCTCGACATCGACGGTGCGCAGGGCGGATGTCGCATGCCGATCAACCCCGACATGACTGGCAACCTGCCCGACCACTTGGAACGTCATACGGTCTGTCGCCCTTGTTCTTGCACGTTCCCGGCCGCGGCTATTGCCGTGCGGAACGATGTACCCTGGATGGTTACGGGTCCGTTAACCGGCTCGCTCCGCCATCGGGTTTCGGTTTGTACCCGTTAGACGGAGACCCCTAGACCCCGCCTTGGCAGCTTGCAGCCGCAAAAGCGCGGGACCAGCGTAAACTACGCCAAGTTGTTGCTGGAATACGACATTATGCGGGATACGCTGGGCCGCCACGATCCTTCACCACCGCATCGATCGCCAGCAGGCGGGTCAGCAACGGCTCGAACTCGTTCATCGGCAGGGCGTTGGGACCATCCGACAGCGCCTGTTCCGGGTCGGGATGCGTTTCGGCGAAGAGGCCGGCCACCCCTGCGGCGACGGCAGCACGGGCCAGCAACGGCACATATTCGCGCTGCCCGCCCGAGCGTTCGCCGAGGCCGCCGGGCTGCTGCACCGAATGGGTCGCATCGAACACGACCGGGCAACCGGTCTGGGCCATGATGGCGAGACCCCGCATGTCGGATACCAGCGTGTTGTAGCCGAAGGACGTGCCGCGTTCGCACAGCATGAAGGCGTCCTGCTCCACGCCGGCGGCGAGGGCTGCATTGCGGGCCTTCTTCACCACCTGCGCCATGTCGCCCGGCGCCATGAACTGCGCCTTCTTGATGTTGACCGGTCGCCCGCTGGCCGCGACCGCGGCGATGAAGTCGGTCTGCCGCGCCAGGAAGGCGGGAGTCTGCAGCACGTCCACCACCTCCGCCACCGGTGCGACCTGCGCCGCATCGTGCACGTCGGTGATGATCGAAAGGCCGGTCTCCTGCCGAACCTTGGCGAGGACGCGGAGGCCTTCCTCCATGCCGAGGCCACGGAACGAGCTGTCGGAGCTGCGGTTGGCCTTGTCGAAGGACGCCTTGAACACCAGCAGCACCCCTGTCCGCCGGGCCACGTCCGCCAGATGCTCCGCAATGGCGAGGGTCATCGCCTCGCTTTCGATCACGCACGGCCCGGCAATGACGAACAGTGGCTGGTCCGGCCCGATCGGCCGACCGCACAATTTCATCGCACGGGTCCCTCCGCAGTGGTCGTGCGCTGCCGCCGGGCGGAGTGGCTGCGACTGCCGAACACGCTATCCCACCAGATCGCGGTGATGGCGAAATTGCTGTCGTGGTTCACAAAATGATGACGCATGTGATGCCGCTTCAGCATGGTGCCGATGCGGCTGTCCATCGACCATTGATGGCAGGCGTAATGCGTGACGTCGTAGAGGACGTAGCCGACCATGAAGCCCAGGAAGATCCAGGTTCCCGCGGCACCAGCCAGCCCGTACAGTGCCAACCACACGGTGGCGGCGATCGGCAGGCTGGCCGGCAGCGGCATCAGGCCGCGCAGGGGATCGCCGGGCGCAGCATGGTGGTTGCCATGCATCAGGTAGATCAGGCCGCGCACGGGTGCCAGGTCCGTTTCCAGGTGGAACAGGTACCGGTGCATCGCATATTCGAACAGCGTCCAGACCAGCAGCCCGACCGCGATCAGCGCCAGCCCGGTCCAGGCATTCACCGCACCCCAACCGACCCAGCCGATCAACGGCAGCGCCACTGCCCAGAACACGGCAAAGGTGCGCGGGTGAATGACGCTCAGCCGTTCAAGCGTCTCGTTTCTGAACAGGCGAACCCGTGCTGTGCGCTTAATGGGGGCGGTCATCGGTTCCATCTGGGACAGGAGCGGCGGCATGGTGTCAAGACGGAGAGTGTCTATACGTGCCTTGGAGGTGACGGGTGGTTAAGTCCAAGTTGCGGGAAAGTCACACGGTTGGGTCCGGCAGAACGCTGGTGGTCGGCGCGTCCGGCGGGCTCGGCGGCGCCCTGGCGCGCCATTATGCCGTTCCCGGCGAGCGATTGCTGCTCTGGGGCCGCGACGCCGGCCGGCTCGATGCGATCGCGCGCGAATGCAGGGCGGCAGGCGCGCTGGTGGAGGTGAGATCACAGGATCTTGCCGACCTGCCGCGATCGCTCGACGCCCTGCTGCACGATGACGCCGCCGATCCGATCGGCCTTGCTTTGTTCGCCGCCGGTCTGGGCGACATCCGCGCAGAGGGTGAGTTGGTGGAGGATGCGGCACTGGTCGCGCAACTTGCCGCGATCAACTTCGCTGCACCGGCGGCGATGGCCGCCGCGCTGGCGGAGCGGATGGCGCGGCGCGGCACCGGCCGGATCGTGCTGGTCGGCTCCGCCGCCGGGTTCCATCCCCTGCCGTTTGCCGCAGCCTACGCGGGGTCGAAGGCCGGGCTTGCCCGCTTCGCCGATGCCTTGCGGTTGGCGGTGAAGCCCCACGGCGTTGCGGTGACGCTGGTCTCCCCCGGCTTCATCGACAGCCCGGGCGGACGACAGGTTCCCGCCCCTCCGGCCCTGCTGCTCTCCCCTGAGGAGGCCGCCACCCGTGTCGCGGACGCCGCCCACCGCAGGGCTGCCCATGTGGTGATATCGTGGCCCTTTGCCGCGTTGCGCCTGCTGGACCGAATGCTGCCACGGCCGCTGCGCGATCGGCTGCTGCAATCGCTCACCCCGGCGTCAATCCGCTGAGCCGGACACCTGTGCCAGCACCGCATGGTGCAGTCCGGCGGGCGTCAGGTCGGCCGCGCCTGATCCACCGGGCTGAACCTGCCCGTCCTTGTCGAAGCGGAGCATGACATAGGGGGTATGACGATCCCCGCCCGGATGCGTGACGCCGGGGATCGACGGGCGATGGTCGCCGAAAAACACCAGCAATGCCGGTTTGCGCAGCGCGGAGATGCCTTCGCGCAGCTGCGCCAGCATGGCATCGCCGCGCCGTACCAGCCGCAGATAGCTTTGCCGCAGATCGCCGCCGGCTACCCCGTCCTCCGGCGCCCACGGTCCATGGTTCTCGATCGTCACCGCGTAGATCAGCGTCGGACCAGCGGCAGCCCCGGCCTGCTGCAGGATCGTGTCGGCAATTGCCGCATCCGTGACGTAGCGACCGCTCTGCGGCGCCGCGAACCGCTCGGGGCCGAGCAGTTCGGCAAAGCCCCCTGCCGGCATGATCCGGTGGCGATTGTAGAACCGCAGATCATGCGGGTGCAGGAACAGGCTGCGCCAACCGGAGAGACGACGGGGCAGGGCATGTTCCGCCTCCCGTATTGCGGTCAGGAACGGATCGTACCGGCGGAACCCGAGCGCCTCCTCCTCCCGCCCCCACAATACGCCGTACTCGCTGCGCATCGTGTACGCGCCGAAGCCGCTGACATGCAGTCGGCCCCATTGCACCGCATCGGCCCGTGCCCGGGTCAGTGCCGGCAGTGCAAGCGCCGGATCGCCGAACAGGTCGACAGGATCGGCGAAGCTTTCGCATTGCACGATCACGATCAATGCGGGTTCGTCCGGGCCGAGTGCAGCGATGGGGGCAGGTGCCGCCGGATCGGTGCTGCTGCGCCAGCGACGCCAGTGCAGCAGCATCGTGGGTTGCAAGCCATGGCGTGCGACATCGCCGGCGGCGTCCGGCACCGGTGCTAGGTCGCGCATCCACGCGCTGCGCAGGACCAGCGACAACAGCGCGGCCGTGGCGCCCGTCAGCAGCAGCCCGGCCAGATGCATCAGCGGGTCAGGCACGAACAGCCATGCCAGCAGCGTGAGCAACGCCGCGGCGGCGAAGGCGGCAACCCATCGCTGCCACAATGGCACCGCCGACCAGTAGAATTGCGGATGACGCACGATGGCGCCGACCAGCGCCAGATCGGTGAACAGCAGCGGTTCGCCCAACACGACATGCTTGGCATTGGACGCGACCACCAGCGCGGCCTGAAGCCCCAGTGTCATCGCCGCGGCCACCAGCATGCCGCCGGTCAGCGCCAGGAACCCGCCGAACAGCATAAGGGCAAGGCAGCACATCAGGACGGCACCCGCCAGGCTGCGGGACGTGCCGCGCACCGGACGTGGACGCACCAGCAGGTCGAGCATGATCGTGCCGAGCAGCAGGGCCGCGATGATCGATCCGCTGTAGGTCACTGCTTGTGTTGTCGTCCGGCCCGTTCCGGTCCGGCGCTTAGCCGTGACCGCCCGCCCTGTCACCTGCGGCGGGGTTGCCGATCGTGGCGGGTGGCAGTACCGACGCCGACCAAGCCCATCCGTCCTGTTCCCGTACGAGGCTGCGTTTCCTGTCCATGTCGTTGAATTCTTCAGCCTCCGCGTCGCAGAGTGTGACCGCGGCGCCGACCGGCGGTTCCGCACCGGACGTCCGCTCGGTGCTGCTGCTGCAGGGGTTGATGGGGCCGCTGTTCCGCCGGCTTGGGCAGGAACTGACCGCCGCGGGGCACCGGGTCCACAAGGTCAACTTCAACGGCGGCGATCGGCTGTACTGGCGTCTGCCGGGCGGTATCGACTATCGCTCCACCCTGGCGGAATGGCCGGCCTTCTTCCGGGCGCTGCTGACCGACCTGGCGATTACGGATGTCGTCCTGTTCGGCGATTGCCGCGATCATCATCTGCCGGCGGTGAAGATCTGCCGGGAGGCGGGCGTGCCGGTCCATGTGTTTGACGAAGGCTACATCCGGCCCGACTGGGTCACGTTGGAACTGGGGGGCGTGAATGGCCATTCCTCCCTTCCGCGTGACCCCGATTGGTATCGGCGCACCGCTGCCGCATTGCCGCCGGTCCCGCCACATCAGCAGGTCCCCGCATCCTTCCGCCGCCGCGCGACGGAAGGGCTGCTGTACAATGTCGCCGACGTGCTGACCCGCTGGCGCTACCCGCACTGGAGCAATCACCGGCCATGGCACCCGGTGGTGGAAGGGATCGGCTGGTACCGCAAGCTGCGCCTCCGGCGGCAGCGGGAGACACAAAGCGCCGCGCTGCTGCAGCGGCTGCTGGCTGGCACTGCCCCCTACTACCTGTTCCCGCTCCAGCTCGAATCGGATGCGCAGATCCGGCTGCACTCACCGTTCGCCGGCATGGCGCCTGCCATCCGGCTGGTGGTCGAATCCTTCGCGAGGCACGCGCCAGCCGGCACGCGGCTGGTGGTGAAGGAGCATCCGCTCGACAACGGAGTGCGCAACTGGGCGCAGGAGACGGCGGATGCCGCGGCGCTGTTTGGTGTGGGCGACCGGGTGGATTACCTTGCCACCGGCGACATCGTGCCGATCGCCCAAGGTGCGCGTGGCATGGTCACGGTGAACAGCACCAGCGGCACCTTCGGCCTTGCCAGCGGGGTGCCGGTGCTGGTGCTCGGGCATGCCGTCTATGATGTGCCGGACCTGACCAACCAGGCCGGCATCGATGCTTTCTGGCAAGATCCGGTGCCGCCCGATCCTGCGACATTTGCCGCCTTTCGCCGTGTTCTGATCGAACGGTGCCTGATCCCTGGCGGCTTTTTCTCGGACGAGGCGTTGGACAAGGTGGTCCGCCATGCGGTGGCGCGACTGGAAGGGCATCCTTTGCTGCCCGAGTGAGTTGCCGATTTTGTGAGCTATCTCGAACACCTGATCGCAGGCCTGCTGATCCAGGCGGTCGTGGGTCTGCTGACCCGCAACTGGTGGGCCGGCGCCGCGCTGGCCTCCGCCTATTTCATTGGGCGTGAACTGGCGCAGGCTGAATATCGATGGATTGAACTCTACGGGGCGGGGCGGCGGGCCAACATGCCGTGGTGGGGACCGTTCGATCCGCGTGTCTGGCAGCGCAAGGACCAGTTCGTGGACTGGCTGGCGCCGCTCGCCGGCACGTGCCTCCTCGCCTGGTGGATGACCCGCCGCCCCGGCTAGAGCGCCGCGTTGTTGTAGCAGTGCCAGGTCAGGATCGCGACGGCGCCCCGATATGGGCGCCAGCCTTCCGCCAGCAGGCGCGTCGCCTTCTCGTCCGGCCTCTCGGACAGGCCCAGCAGCTTGCCGATGCCCGCCTGCACCGCCAGGTCGCCGGCCGGCCAGATATCGGGTCGCCCCTCAGCGAACAGCAGGTAGATCTCGGCCGACCAGCGACCGATGCCCTTGATCCGCGTCAGTTCGGCGATGGCGGCTTCGTCATCGGCGGGCAGCGCGTGCAGGTTCAGTTCTCCGTCGCTCACCAATTGGCATAGCGACCGGGCGTAGCCCTGTTTCTGGCGCGACAGGCCGCACGCGCGTAGCGCATCGAACTCGGCCGCAAGCAGCTTCTCGGGCGGGATGTCCGGCCCGAGCAGCGCCTCCAGCTTGGTCCAGACACTGGCGGCGGACGCAACGCTGACCTGCTGGCCCACGATGGTGCGCAGCAGCGTGCGGTAGCCGGGCTGGTTCACGCGCGGCTCCGGCATGCCGGCCACTTCCAGCGCACGGGCGATGCCGGGCTCCCGCGCGGCAACGGCCAGCAGGCCCTCTCTGATCTGTTCCGCATTCAGAGCCATGCACCGCCTCGCTTGCCAATCCTTGCGGCAACCCCTAGCAGCCCCGCAACAACAGGGAAGCCGGAGGTAACATGCCCACATTGATCGTCACCACTCAGTCCGGAAACCAGCGCGAGGTGACCGCGGATGCCGGGCTGACGCTGATGGAGGCGATCCGCGACAACGGCTTTGACGAGCTGCTGGCGCTGTGCGGCGGGTGCTGTTCGTGCGCCACCTGCCATGTGCATGTGGAGGACGAGTTCCTGCCGCTGCTGCCGCCAATGTCGGCGGACGAGGATGACCTGCTGGACAGCAGCGACACGCGCGATGCAAATTCGCGCCTGTCCTGCCAGGTGCCGTTCACCGACGCGCTGGACGGGATCCGGGTGCGCATCGCCCAGATGGACTGACATGGGCCGTCCGGTCCGTAGCTGATCTGACCGGCGGGCAAGCAGGCCTTGGCTTGCGCCGTCCGGGTGCGCGCCTTACGTGCTGTGACATGATGGCACCTGCGATGCGTGCGGACACGCTCGACCTCATCGGCAACACCCCGCTTGTTCGCCTGCGCGGCCCCAGCGAAGCCGCCGGATGCGAAATCTGGGGCAAGTGCGAATGGGCCAATCCCGGCGCGTCGGTGAAGGACCGCGCCGCGCTGTGGATCGTCCGCGATGCGGAGGCGCGCGGCGTTCTGCATCCCGGCGGCACCATTGTCGAAGGGACGGCCGGCAATACCGGCATCGGGCTGGCGCTGGTCGCCAACGCGCTCGGCTACCGCGCCATCATCGTCATGCCCGAGACGCAGAGCCGGGAAAAGATGGACACGCTGCGCGCGCTTGGCGCCGAACTGGTGACGGTGCCGGCCGCGCCTTACAACAATCCCGGCCACTTCGTGCATACCAGCCGGCGGCTGGCGGAAGAGACGCCGAACGCGATCTGGGCCAACCAGTTCGACAATGTCGCCAATCGCCGCGCCCATATCGAAAGCACCGCCCCGGAAATCTGGCAGCAGTTGGATGGCCGTGTCGATGGATTCACCTGCGCCGTGGGCACCGGCGGCACGCTGGCCGGCGTCGGCCTGGGGCTGAAGGAACGGGACGAGCGCATCGTGATCGCCCTCAGCGACCCGCATGGCGCGGCGCTGTACGGCTATTACGAACATGGCGAGCTGAAGGCGGAGGGTTCTTCAGTCGCTGAAGGCATCGGGCAGGGCCGCATCACCGCCAATCTGGAAGGGGCGCCGGTCGACCGGCAGTTCCGCATCGCCGATGTGGATGGCCTGGAATGGGTCGGCCGCCTGCTGCGGGAGGACGGCATGTGCCTTGGCCTGTCGAGCGGGATCAACGTCGCCGGCGCGGTCGCACTGGGCCGGCAATTGGCGGCGGAGCGCGGGCCGGAGGCGCGGGTGGTGACGATCCTGTGCGATACCGGGTTCCGCTACCTCTCGACGCTCTACAACCGCGAATGGCTGGAGGCGAAGGGCCTGCCGCCCTTCGCCTGGCTGGCGTGACCTGATGGCTCGCGATTCCGCGAATGACGGCGCACTGCTGCCGGCGAGCGCGCGGCGGCAGACATTGCAGCGGGTGCAGATCGGCCTGCTCGGGCTCGCCGCGATGATCCTGCTGGTGGCACTCGCCAGCATCATCATGCGCAATGCGGAGGAGAACCGGGCTCTGGTCGTACCCCAGGCTGCGCCGACCGTCATCGTCACCCCGCCACCGCCACCGGTTAGCGATCCGCTGGCCGATGCGGGCGTTGTGCCGGACATGTCCACCGATGCGGCGGGTTCCACTACCTCCGATACCAGCAATGCGGCCGCTCCGCGCCGCTAGTGCGCTGCTTGCGACGTTGCTGCTCGCCCAACCGGTAGCAGCGCAGACGGCGGAAGCGGATACGCGCGAGGCGCTGGGGCTGTTTGGCACAATCCCGCTATATTGGGGGGAGGGGGCCGACATGGCCGACCTGATCGCCGGCACCGCCACGCCCCACTGGGCGCGGGCCCTGCTGGAACGCACCCACATCCTGCATCCGCTGGCGACCCTGACGGCGGAGGAGCTTGCCCCGTTTGACCAGTTGCTGATCGCACAGCCGCGCGTGCTGTCACCGGGCGAGAACGTCGCCCTAGATGCGTGGGTGCGGGATGGCGGCCGACTGCTGCTGCTCGCCGATCCGCTTCTGACGGCCGAATCGCACTATGCGCTGGGCGATCCGCGCCGTCCGCAGGACGTCGTGCTGCTTTCCCCGTTGCTGACCCACTGGGGACTGCAACTGCGGTTCGATCCGGATCAGCCGTCGACGCCACAGATGCGGGAAATCGCGGGATTGCTGCTGCCCTACCACATGGCAGGCGAGTTCGCGCCGCTCGGCACCGCTGCCGAGTGCGCCAGACAAACGTCTGGGATCATTGCCGAACGCAGCATCGGCCGGGGTCATGTGCTGATCGTCGCCGACGCGGCACTGGTGGACGCATCTCACCCCGACCCGGCCGCTGCGGACGCGCTGTCGGCGCTGGTCTCGCGCGCCTTCGATGATGGAGTTAAGTCATTGAGCAACAAGGATGCGAGGGGCGCTGCTGCTCAGGACTCTGTGGACAAGTCTGTTGAGAACGCTCCGTAGGGTTACATACCACCCGCTCTTTCCCGCGATTTCCCCTTCCTTCCCGCGTCACCAAGCGATATAGCTCCTTCCATCGGGCACACACCTTTGCGCGTCCCGCTCAGGCGGGATTACCGGCAGCGTCGCTTGCGCTCTCGCCGGGCGGAGAGGGCGTGTGTGACCGGCAGGTTCAGTTGAGGGGGCAATCGCGTGGTTGGCGTGCCGGCCGGATATAGCGGGCAGGGCTTTTCGCTTCGGGGCGAGAAGGGCCGGCTTGTCTTGCCGCCGGACTTCCGCAACGCCTTCGCCGATGCCGGCGACGACCGCATCCTGTGCCTGACCAAGCATGATCGCTGGAACTGCCTCATCGGCTTCGGCCTGTCGCGCACGCAGACCTTCGAGGATCAACTGCTGCGGGAGGAGGAGCGCGCCCTGCGCCTGGGGCAGGAATTCGACTACGACATGCGCGCGCAGCAATTGTGGGGCTTTACCAAGCTGCCGTTCGATTCCAGCGGCCGCTTCGTCCTGCCCGAACATCTGGCGGAACTCGGCCGGCTGAAGGAAGCCGTCTATTTCAACGGCGGCGGCAGCTATTTCGCGCTGTGGAGCCCCGACGAACTCTACGCCATGCCCAAGGGGTTCGAAACGGCGCAGGCCAATTGCCGCCAGCTGGAAGCGGATGCGCGGGGGAAGCGCAAGTGAGCGTGTCGCCCCACATTCCCGTCCTGCTGGACGAGGTGATCGCCGCCCTAGCGCCGCAGCCGGGCGACCTGATCGTCGATGCGACCTTCGGCGCTGGCGGCTATACCCGCGCGCTGCTGGACGCCGGCGCGACCGTTCATGCCTTCGATCGGGACCCCGATGCCATCGCGGCCGGGGATAAGTGGCCCGAACGCGCCGAAAATCCGCCGCGCCTGGTTCTCCATCCGCGCCGTTTCTCCGAGATGGTTAACGCACTCGAGGAGGCGGGAATCGCCCGGGTGAACGGGGTGGTGATGGATATCGGGGTTTCCTCCATGCAGCTGGACCAGGCGGAGCGCGGCTTCGCCTTCAGCCATGACGGTCCGCTGGACATGACGATGAGCCAGACGCGCCCCAACGCTGCCGACTTCCTGAACGAGGCGGAGGAGGGCGCGATCGCCGATGTCCTGTTCCACTTTGGCGAGGAGCGGCAGAGCCGGCGCGTCGCCCGTGCGATCGTTGCCGCCCGTCCGCTCACCACCACTGGCCAGCTGGCCCAGGTGGTGCGCAAGGCACTCGGCCATCGTCCCGGCGCGCCCAAGGACCCGGCGACGCGCAGCTTTCAGGCGATCCGCATCCATGTGAACGCGGAGCTGGAGGAGCTCGAGGCAGGTCTCGCCGCGGCCGAGACCTTGCTGCGCGCCGATGGCCGGCTGGCGGTGGTCAGCTTCCACAGCCTTGAGGATCGCATCGTCAAGCGGTTCCTGCGCGATGCCGCCGGCGCCAATGCGCGTGCCAGCCGCCACCTGCCCGGCCCTGCCGATGCCGGGCCGCAGCCCACCTTCGCCCGCCTGTCGCGCGCCATCCGCGCCGGCGAGCCCGAGCTTGCCCGCAACCCGCGGGCGCGTTCCGCCACGCTCCGCGCCGCAACCCGCACCACCGCACCCGCCAGGGAGGCCGCATGACGCCCCATCTTCGCATTCGTCTGGGCTGGATCGTCCTGCTGGCGCTGGCCAGCGGGCTGTATCTGGCGCTGCATCTGCAGGTGCAGGCGGTCACCAGCGAGATCGTCAGGGCCGAACGCCGCATCGTGGCGCTGGAACAGCGCAAGCTGCTGCTGGCGACCGAGTTCGAGACGCGCGCCAGCCAGCTGCAGCTCGCCGCCTGGAACCGGGTCGATTTCGGCTACACCGCGCCGACGGCCGCGCAGTTCCTGGGCAATGAGCGTCAACTGGCGGCATTCAGCCTGCCCGACGCGATCGGCGCGCCTTCCCCGATCCGCCTGGCCAGCGCCGTCGCCGCCACGGACGATGCGCGTATTATCCCTGCCGCGCAGGTCGCCGTTGCGGCGGGCCAGCCGGTGCAGACCGTGCTGCTGGCGGCCGCGCCGCCCAAGGGTGAGCGGCTGGCGGCGGCGCAGGGTGGCAAGGTTCAACTGGTGGCGCTGGCGGGGGCTGGGGTCGAATGAACGCGCTGGCGCTGCGATCCGGGGCGCCGCGGCCTGGCCCCGGACGCGGCGCGCAACCCGCCCCGGTCGCACTGACGCTGGTACCCCCGGCGCCGCCGCGCGCCAGCGTGATCGAGACGCGCATTCCGCTGATCGATCGGCGCCGCACCTTGCTGCTGACGGCCAAGGCGCGCGTCCTGATGTTGGGCGCGGCCTTTCTCGCGCTGGCGCTGGTGGCGGTGCTGCGGCTCGGCTGGCTCGGCGTGGTGCAGCCGGCCTCGACCGAACAGTCGATGGCGCAGGCGCTGCTGCCCCCACGTGCTGAGCTGACCGACCGCAATGGCGTGGTGCTGGCCCGCGCATTCCCCGCCTATGCCCTGTGGTTCAATCCGCAGGCGCTGGAAGACACCGGACCGCCACTGGTGAAGGGTGCCCGCGCGGTCGCGCGGGAATTGCACGCGATCTTCCCCGACATGGACGAGGCGGAGGTTGCCCGGCAGCTCGCCAGCGGCAAGGCCGGCTATCTGCGTCGCCGGGTCCTGCCCGAAGACGCCAATCGCGTGCTGGAGATCGGCGAACTGGCGCTGGAACTGCCGCGCGAGAACGACCGCCATTACCCGCAGGGCTCACTCGCCGCTCACGTCCTGGGCTACGTCAAGGATGCCAAGGGCTTCGTCGGCATGGAATCGGCGCTGCAGGATCGGCTAGCCGATCCTGCGCATCGGCACGAATCTGTCGCGTTGTCGATCGACGCGCGGGTGCAGGGCGCGCTTGAGGATGAGCTGAGCCGCGGCATGCGGCTGGTGGACGCGGTCGGCGGCGCAGGGATCGTGCTGGATGTCGACACGGGCGAGGTGATGGCCATGGCCTCGCTCCCCGCGTTTGATCCCAACCACATGGACGCGGCAGGCCAGGCGCTGGTGTTCAACAAGGTGACCAACCAGGTCTACGAGCTCGGCTCCACCTTCAAGCCGCTGACGGTGGCGGCGGCGATCGATGCCGGTGTCATCACCGACATGTCGCGCCGCTGGCAGTCCGCCCGCCCGCTGCAGATGGGCCGTTTCCGTATCCGCGACAGCCACGTCATCGGCGCATCGCTGAACGCCCCGGAGGCGCTGATGCATTCGTCCAACATCGTCACCGCGCAGATCGCGGACGAGCTTGGGCCGGCACGCATGAAGGACGTGATGGCGCGCCTCGGCTTCAATGCCCGGCCGCAGATCGAGCTGCCGGCACGCGGCTTCCCGATCTGGCCGTCAGGCGATTGGCCGCGCTTGCGCTCCATGACGGTCAGCTATGGTCATGGTGTCGCGGTCACGCCGCTGCACCTCGCCAGCGCCTATGCCGCGATGGTCAATGGCGGCATCTGGCGGCCGACGACATTGCAACGGCTCGCGCCGGGTCAGGCACCGGCGGGGCGCCGCGTCTTTCAGGAGGCGACCAGCGCGCGCATGAACCAGTTGCTGCGCCTCATCACCACACGCGGCACCGGGCGCAGCGCCGATGCGCCGGGCTTCCGCATCGGCGGCAAGACCGGCAGCGCGGAAAAGCCGGGCGCGGGCGGCTATCGCCGCACCAGCCTGGTGGCGACCTTCGCCGCCGCCTTCCCGATGGACAATCCCCGCTACGTCGTGATTGCCATGCTGGACGAGCCCAAGGGCACTGCCGCCAGCTCCTACCAGCGGACAGCCGCGTGGAACGCCGCACCGATCGTCGGCCGATTGGTCCCGCGCATCGGACCGATGCTGGGCGTCATGCCCGACGACAATCGGGAGGTCGATTTGACCGACCTCAACCCTCTGATCCACGGCGGCAAGGAATGAACCTCGGTACCCTGGCGGAAGGGGCGGGCATTGCCTTGCCCGCCGACGCCGGGGCTGCCAGCGTGTCCGGCTTCGCCATCGATCACCGCAAGGTGACGCCCGGCACCGTGTTCGGCGCCTTTCCGGGGCAAAGCGTCAACGGGGAAGATTTCGTCGATGCGGCCATCGCCGCCGGCGCGGTGGCGGTGGTCGCCCGGCCTGGGGCTCAGGTATCCGGTGTGCCGCACATCGCGGATACGCAGCCGCGCCGCGCCTTCGCCCGGCTGGCGGCCCGCTTCTACCGCCCGGTACCCGCCACGATCGTCGCGGTGACCGGCACCAACGGCAAGACCTCCACCGTGGAGATGGTGCGGCAGCTATGGCGCCTTGCGGGAGAGCGCGCCGCCTCCATCGGCACGCTGGGCGTGACCACCCCGGACGAGAGCGTCGCCACCGGGCTGACCAGCCCCGATATCATTACCTTTCTGTCCAACTTGTCCGGCCTCGCCCGCGAAGGCGTCACGCATCTGGCGTTCGAGGCATCGAGCCACGGGTTGTCGCAATATCGCAGCGAAGGCGTACCGGTCGCGGCCGGGGCCTTCACCAATCTCAGCCGCGACCATCTCGACTACCACGCCGACATGGAAGACTACTTCACCGCCAAAATGCGCATGTTCGCCGAAGTGGTGGCGGATGGCGGCGCGGCGGTCGTGTGGGCGGACGATCACTGGTCTGCCCGCGCGGCAGGGGTGGCGGATGCGCGCGGGCTGCGGGTGCTGACGGTCGGGACCGCAGGGCGCTTCCTGCGGCTGGCCGGGCGGACGACCACGTTGCTGGGGCAGGAGCTGGTCGTGGAGCATGCTGGCACTGCCTACACCGTGAACCTGCCGCTCATCGGCGAGTACCAGGTGGCCAATGCGCTGGTCGCGGCTGCGCTGGTGCTGGCGACGGGCGGCGATCCGGCGGCGACGTTCGACGTGCTGGAACGATTGCAGCCGGTCCGTGGACGGCTGGAACGGGCCGCGATCCTGGCCAACGGCGTGCCGGCTTACGTTGATTATGCGCATACGCCCGATGCACTCGCCAGCGCGATCGCCGCGCTCCGCCCGCATGCGACCGGGCGGCTGATCGTGGTGTTCGGGGCGGGGGGCGATCGTGACGCGGGCAAGCGGCCGGAGATGGGCCGCGTGGCGGCGGGTGGCGCGGACGTCGTGATCGTGACCGACGACAACCCGCGTGGGGAGGATCCGGCCACGATCCGGCAGGCGATCGTGGCGGCGGCGCCCGGCGCCATCGAGATCGGCGATCGACGCGAAGCCATCCGGACCGCGCTTGGGGAAGCGCGGGCGGGTGATCTGGTTCTGGTGGCGGGGAAGGGCCACGAGGGGGGGCAGGTGATCGGCCGCGGCGCGGATGCGCGCGTGCTGCCGTTCGATGATGTTGCCGTGCTGCGCGAATGCGCCGCCGCCCTGACGGAGAGCAAGCCATGAACGCCGTTGCCCGCACCCTGCGCTGGCCCGCCCCGCCGCGCCCGCCCGAACGGCAGGCCCTGTGGAGCGCGGATGCCATCGCCGCCGCCACCGGCGGGCAGGCCAGCGGCGCCTTCCAGGTCAGTGGCGTGGAGATCGATTCGCGCGACGTGCGCGGCGGCGACCTGTTCGTGGCGCTGCGGGGCGAGATGGCCGACGGGCATGCCTTCATCGGCAAGGCTTTCGTCAATGGCGCGACCGCCGCGCTGGTCGATCGGCCGGTGCCTTACCCGCACGTGCTGGTCCGCGACACTTTCGCAGCGCTGCAGGCGCTGGCGGCGGCTGCCCGCGCGCGCAGCGATCCGGCGCGGATCGTCGGCGTCACCGGGTCGGTCGGCAAGACGGGCGTGAAGGAGGCGATCTTTGCCGCCCTGCAGCGCCACGCGGCGGGTCGGGCGCATCGCTCCGTCCGCTCCTACAACAACCATGTCGGCGTTCCGCTCAGCCTGGCGCGGATGCCGGCGGACAGCCGCTATGGCGTGTTCGAGATGGGGATGAACCATGCGGGCGAGATCGCCGGACTGACGGCGCAGGTGCGGCCGCACGTCGCGGTCATCACAACGATCGCACCTGCCCATATCGAGAACCTGGGCAGCATGGCCGCCATCGCCGCCGCCAAGGCGGAGATCTTCGGGGGGCTGGAGCCGGGCGGCACGGCGGTGATCCCGGCGGACAGCCCGCATTTCGCGCAATTGCGCGACGCGGCGCTGGCTGTGGGGGCGCAGATCCTGTCCTTCGGCAGCGCGGAACATGCCGACATGCGGCTGGTGGACGCGATCGAGGCGCCCACCGGCGGCTCGCTGGTGACCGCGCGCTTGGGCGACCGGATCCTGTGTTACGCCGTGGCGCATCCGGGGCAGCATTGGGTCGACAATTCGCTGTGCGTCATGGCGGCGGTCCATGCCGCGGGTGCGGACCTTGGCGCGGCGGGTCTCGCCTTGGCGGAGATGGGCGGACTGAAGGGCCGCGGCGCGCGCCTGAGGGTCGCGGTGCCCGGCGGCCATGCATTGTTCATCGACGAAAGCTACAACGCCAATCCTGCCTCCATGCGGGCTACGCTGGCGCAATTGGGGCAGACCCCGGCCACGCGGCGGATCGCGGTGCTGGGTGCGATGAAGGAGCTGGGCGAGTTCGCGCCATCCTTCCACGCACAACTGGCCGATCCGCTGGCGGCGGCGGGCGTCGATCATGCCGTGCTGGTCGGGCCGGAGATGGCGGCGCTGGCGGCGGAACTGGGGACAGCGGGGCGGCGCGCGCTTGGCAAGCCCGGCGGTTTTGTTCATTGCGCAAGCGCTGGCGAGGCGATCGCCGCGCTGGAGGAATGGGGCCTGACGGCAGGCGACGTGGTGCTGGTGAAGGGTTCGAACTCGGTCGGTCTCGGCCGGCTGGTCGCCCATTTCGCGCAGCACCGCGCCTGACCGGCACAGACCCTTCGACTTTTAAGGACTGACAGCCACCCCCATGCTGTACCTGCTTGCGGAATATCTCGGCTTCGAAGGGCTGCTGAACCTCGTCCGCTACCAGACCTTCCGGGCGGGCGCGACCATGCTGACGGCGCTCGCCATCGGGCTGCTGATCGGCCCCCGCTTCATCAACATGCTGCGCGTGCGCCAGGGCAAGGGGCAACCGATCCGAGAGGACGGGCCGCAATCCCATCTGGCGAAGCGCGGTACGCCCACGATGGGCGGGCTGATGATCCTGACGAGTCTCGTCCTGTCCATGCTGCTATGGATGAACCCCGCCAGCCCGTTCGCCTGGGCCTGCCTGGCGGTGACCGCGGGCTTCGGCCTGATCGGCTTCATGGACGATTACGACAAGGTCACGAAGAGCAGCCACAAGGGCGTATCGGGCAAGGTCCGCCTGCTGCTGGAATTCATCGTGGCCGGTATCGCGGCGTGGATCATCGTCAGCCAGATCAACAACGAATTGTATATCCCGTTCGTTTCCGCCGCGATCCCGCTGGGGCCGTTCTACTACATCTTTGCCGCCACGGTGATCGTCGGCTTCGGCAATGCCGTGAACCTGACTGATGGGCTGGACGGCCTTGCCACCATGCCGGTGGTGATCGCCGCGGGCGCGTTCATGCTGATCTGCTACCTGGTAGGCCGCGTGGACTATTCCGAATATCTCGGCATCCCGCATGTGCCGGGCGCGGGCGAGCTGGCGCTGTTCTGCGCCGGGATCATGGGGGCGGGCCTCGCCTTCCTGTGGTTCAACGCGCCGCCGGCCGCAGTGTTCATGGGCGATACCGGATCGCTGGCGCTGGGCGGGGCGCTGGGCGCCATCGCCGTCGCCGCGCATCACGAGATCGTGCTGCTGATCATCGGCGGCCTGTTCGTGATGGAGACGGCCAGCGTCATCATCCAGGTGTTCTGGTTCAAGCGGACGGGCAAGCGCATCTTCCGCATGGCGCCGATCCATCACCATTTCGAACAGCTCGGCTGGCGGGAATCGACGGTTGTGATCCGGTTCTGGATCATCGCCATCGTGCTAGCCGTGATCGGTCTTGCGACGCTGAAGGTCAGGTGATCACTTCTCCCGCCTTTGCCGGCCGCCGTTATGCCGTACTGGGCCTTGCCCGGTCCGGCATGGCGACGGTTGATGCGCTGCTGGCAAGCGGCGCCCATGTGACCGCGTGGGACCGCCGCGACGGCCCGCGGGAGGCACTCGCCGGCAGGTGCGATCTGGCCGATCCGCTGGAGATCGACCTTGCCGGGTTCGACGGCGTAGTGGTCAGCCCAGGCGTGCCGTTAAATACGCATCCGATCAGAGCGAAGGCGGCCGCGGCCGGCGTGCCGGTGAATGGCGATATTGAGCTGTTCGCGCTCGCCCGTGCCGACCTCCCGCCGCACAAGGTGGTCGGCATCACCGGCACCAACGGCAAGTCGACCACGACCGCGCTGATCCATCATATCTGCCGCACCGCCGGTGTGCCCACCACCATGGGTGGCAATATCGGCCTGCCGATCCTGGCGCAGGAGCCGCTACCCGCCGGTGGCGTCTACGTGCTCGAACTGTCGAGCTACCAGATCGACCTCACCTACTCGCTGGATTGCGATGTGGCGGTCCTGCTGAATATCACGCCGGACCACCTCGACCGTTACGACGGCTTTGACGCCTATCGGCTGTCGAAGCTCCGCCTGTTCGCCCTTCAGTCGGATCGGCACGCCGCCATCATCGCGGACGCGGACGAGGGTCTGGCGGCTCACGTCTTCGACCTGCCGTCCGGACCGGGTGCATTGTCCTTGCCGCCGGACGAGCCGAACTTCGGCGTCCACGATCAGGCCGACTTCGCGACATTGCAGGGGCCGCATAATGCCCAGAACATCTGGGCGGCGGCGACCGCGGCACAATATCTCGGCATCTCGGCCGAAGCGCTCGGGCAGGCTCTCCGCACCTATCCGGGCCTGCCGCACCGGATGGAGCGGGTGGGCGAATATGCCGGCGTGCTGTTCGTGAACGACAGCAAGGCGACCAACCCTGCCTCCACCGCCCCCGCGCTTGCCGCCTATCCACGCATTCACTGGATCTGCGGTGGACTGCCCAAGACCGACAATCTCGACGAATGTGCGCCCGGCTTCGGCCATGTCGTGCGCGCCTACACGATCGGGGAAGCCGGCCCGCTGTTCGCCGACCTGCTGGAACCGCACATGCCGGTCGAACGGTGCGAGATGCTGTGCGAGGCGGTGCGCCGCGCGATCGCCTGCGCGCGGCCGGGGGAGGTGGTGCTGTTCAGCCCTGCCTGCGCCAGTTTCGACCAGTTCCGCGATTACGAGAAGCGGGGCGAGGCCTTCCGCCAGATCGTCCGCAGCCTTTCGGGCGACGGCGACGAGGACGATACCTGCTGCGAAGGGCGCGCCGCATGAACCCCGCGCTCAACGTCGCCCGCCCCTACATGCCGCGCCCCGGCGTGCGGCAGGCGCCCGCCGCCACCTTCCCGCGGACGCGCCGCCAACGCCTGCGCATCTGGTGGCAGGAGATCGACCGCGTGCTGCTGGTGCTGGTGCTGCTGCTGATGGCAATCGGCGCGCTGTCCGTCGCCGCCGCCAGCCCGGCCAGCGCCCGCCGGCTGTCCGGCAGCGAGGGCACGTTGCCCGATCTCTACTTCTTCTACCTGCACCTGCGCTGGCAGTTCATGGGGCTGGTCGTGCTGATCGGCGCATCCTTCCTGCCGTTGCAGGTGATCCGCCGGGGATCGATCATCCTGACCGGGCTGATGCTGCTGGCGCTGGTGCTGGTCCCGCTGATCGGGTTCGAGGTGAACGGCGCCCGCCGCTGGCTGAACCTCGGTATCCGGTTCCAGCCGTCGGAGTTTCTGAAGCCGGTCTTCCTCATCACCGTCGCCTGGGTGCTGAGCTGGCGGTTGCGTGACCCCGATCTGCCGGTGATCGGCGTGTCCGCCGGGCTGCTGGCGGTGGTGATCGGCCTGCTGATGCTGCAGCCCAACCTGGGGGATGCGATCCTGTTCTGCGGCGCGTGGTTCGTGCTGGTGCTGCTGGCGGGCCTGCCCTTGAAGCGGATCGGCATGCTGGGCGGGGCGGGGCTCGCGGCGCTGATCGTCGCCTACCTCACTTACGACAATGCGCGGCACCGGATCGACAGCTTCCTGGGTGGCGGCACCGCGTACGACCAGGTGGACCTTGCCCGTCGCACGATCATGGCCGGCGGTTGGACCGGCAGCGGACTGTGGCTGGGCCGGCGCAAGATGATGCTGCCGGAGGCGCATACCGACTACATCTTCTCCGTCATCGGAGAGGAATTTGGTCTGCTCGTTTGCGCGATGGTCGTGCTGGTCTATCTGGTGATTGTGCTGCGCGTGGTGCAGCGGATGATCGGCGAGGACAATCTGTTTACCCTCCTTTCGGCCACCGGCCTTATCGCCCTGTTCGGCGGGCAGGCGTTCATCAACATGCTGGTGAACCTGCAATTGTTTCCCTCCAAGGGCATGACCCTGCCGCTCGTCAGCTATGGCGGGTCGTCCACCATCGCGCAGTGCTTCCTGGTCGGGCTGCTGCTGGCGATCACGCGCCGCAACCCGTTCCTTGAGCGGGAGCCGCTGCCGGGCATGGAGCGTCCGCTGTGACCGCGCCTGGCGGGGAGAGCCCGATCCCGGGCATTGTCTCGCGCCACTTCGTGCTGGTCGCGGGCGGCACCGGCGGGCACCTGACGCCAGCCTATGCCCTGGCGCAGGAACTGGAGCGGCGCGGGCACCAGGTGGCGCTGATCACCGATGCGCGCGGGGCGGCAATCCCGGGCAAGCCTGATTTCCTGCCCGCGCAGGTGATGGCGGCGGGTCGTTTCACGAAGAACCCGCTCGGCTGGGGCAAGGCGATGTCGGCCATGCTGGAAGGCCGGCGTATGGCGCGCGCTCTGTACAAGGAGATGCGGCCGACCGCCGTGGTGGGCTTCGGCGGCTATCCCGCGCTGCCCGCGCTGGTGGCGGCGAACCATGACAAGATCCCGACGGTGATCCACGAACAGAACGCGGTGCTGGGCCGGGTGAACCGCCTGCTGGCGCGCGGGGTGGATGCGATCGCCATCGCCTATGACAAGGTCGGCCGGCTGGATGCGAGCCATGCCGCGAAGGTCCATGTGGTCGGCAATCCGGTGCGCCCGGCCGTGCTGGCCCTGCGGGACGAACCCTATCCGCAGGTCATGCCCGGTGGCCCGGTGCGCCTGCTGGTGACCGGCGGCAGCCAGGGTGCGCGCGTGCTGTCGGACGTGGTGCCGCAGGGCCTCGCTCTGCTGCCGGCGGAGATGCGCGACCGGCTCCATGTGACGCAGCAGTGCCGGCCGGAGGATCTGGAACGGGTGCGCGCCTTCTATGCCGACAATGCCATCGCCGCGGACCTTGCCAGTTTCTTCACCGACATGGATGCGCGGCTTGCCACCACGCACCTGTTCATTGGCCGTGCGGGCGCCAGCACGATCGCGGAACTGAGTGCGGCAGGCCGCCCGGCGATCCTGATCCCGCTGCCCATCGCGACGGACGATCACCAGGCCGCCAATGCGGCGGAATTGGCGGCAGCGGGCGGTGCGCGATCGATCCGCCAGCACATGTTCACGCCTGCCGAACTGGCGCGGCAGATGGCCGAACTGCTCGCCGATCCCGAAGGGCTGGCCGTCGCTGCTCACGCCGCGTGGAATTGCGGCCGCCCCGATGCGGCGCGTGACTTGGCTGATCTGGTGGAAGGGTTCGGCGGCACCCCGGTGCAGGACGTGATCCGTGTGGCGCCCGCCTCCGCCCCGCTGCTTGGCGGTGCGGCGGAGCCGGCGGCATGAAGGGTGTCGCCACCGATATCGGCACGATCCACTTTGTCGGCATCGGCGGGATCGGCATGTCCGGCATCGCGGAGGTGATGCACAATCTGGGCTACGCCGTGCACGGCAGCGACCAGGCGGAGGGCGCCAGCGTGGAGCGGCTGCGCGCGCGCGGTATCCCCGTCACCATCGGCCATGCCGCCGGCAACGTCGCCGATGTCGCCGTGGTGGTCGTTTCCACCGCGGTGAAGCGCGACAATCCGGAAGTCGCCGCCGCGCTCACCGCCCGTATTCCCGTGGTTCGCCGGGCGGAGATGCTGGCCGAACTAATGCGGTTGAAGAGCACGGTCGCGGTCGCCGGCACCCATGGCAAGACCACGACCACCAGCATGGTCGCCGCGCTGCTGGATGCGGGCGGTGTGGACCCGACCGTCATCAATGGCGGCATCATCGAACAATACGGCTCCAACGCGCGGCTCGGCGGCAGCGAGTGGATGGTGGTGGAGGCGGACGAGAGCGACGGTTCCTTCTTGCGCCTGGACGGCACGATCGCGGTTGTCACCAATATCGATCCCGAGCACCTCGACCATTACGGCAGCTTCGATGCCGTGCGCGAGGCGTTCGTGCAGTTCATCGAGAACGTGCCGTTCTATGGCGCGGCGGTGCTGTGCCTCGACCATCCGGAAGTGCAGCAAGTGATCGCCCGCGTGCGCGACCGGCGCATTGTCACTTACGGCTTCGCCGCGCAGGCGGACTGGCGGGCGGACAACGTCCGGCCCGGCAATGGCGGCAACACCTTTGATGCGGTGCATGTCGGGCGTGACGGATCGCGGCGCATGATCGCCGATGTCCACCTGCCGATGCCCGGCCGGCACAATGTGCAGAACGCGCTGGCCGCCATCGCGGTTGCGGCCGAACTCGGCTGCGCGGACGAGACGATCCGTACCGGGTTCGCGCGCTTTGGCGGGGTGCGCCGCCGCTTCACCCGCGTGGGCGAAGTGAACGGCGCGACCATCATCGACGATTACGGCCACCACCCGGTGGAAATCCGCGCCGTGCTCGCTGCGGCGCGGGAGGCTGCGGAAGGCCGGGTGATCGCCGTCGTGCAACCGCATCGCTACACCCGTCTGCGCGACCTGCTGCCGGAATTTCAGGGCGCCTTCGCCGATGCCGACATGGTCTTCGCCGCGCCGGTCTATCCTGCGGGCGAGGCGCCGATCGCCGGCGTGGACTCCGCTGCCCTGGTGGAAGGGCTGCAGGCGCGCGGGCACCGGCAGGCCGGGCTGATCGCCGACGCCGATGCCCTGGCACGGGCGCTGGCGCCGGTTGTGCGGCCGGGCGATCTGGTCGTGTGCCTGGGCGCGGGCGACATCACCCGCTGGGCCGCCGGGCTTGCCCCAGCCATCGCGGCGCTGGCGCCGGTCACGGCGGATCCTGCCGCATGATCGACTACGCCTCCAACATCCGCGGGCGGCTCACGCCCAACGTGCCGCTCGACAGGCTGACCTGGTTCAAGACGGGCGGCGCGGCCGACTGGCTGTTCGAACCGGCGGACCAGGACGATCTGGTCGCCTTCCTGGAACAGCTCGATCCTGCCGTGCCGGTGATGGCGCTGGGGCTCGGCTCCAACCTGATCGTGCGCGACGGCGGCGTGCCGGGCGTGGTGATCCGGCTGGGCAAGGCGTTCGCCACGGTAGAGGTCCGGCGCGACTGCGTGGTCGAATGCGGCGGCGGGGCCAGCGGCATCCTGGTCGCCTCCACCGCGCGCGATGCGGGGATCGGCGGGCTGGAATTCCTGCGCGGCATTCCCGGCACGGTCGGCGGCTTCGTGCGGATGAACGGCGGCGCCTATGGCCGCGAGGTGGCCGACATCCTGGTCGATGCGGACGTGGTGATGCCGGATGGCACCGCAATCACCGTCCCCGCCGGCGATCTCGGCTTCTCTTACCGCCATTCGCGCCTGCCGGACGGCGCCATCGTGACCGCCGCGCGCCTGCGCGGGGAGCCGGACGATCCCGCCAGCATCGGTGCCGAGATGGACCGCATCGCCAACGAGCGTGAGCAGTCGCAGCCGCTGCGCAGCAAGACAGGCGGCTCCACCTTCAAGAACCCTGCCGGGCAGAAGGCATGGCAATTGGTAGATGCGGCAGGCTGCCGGGGCCTTGCTGTGGGTGGGGCACAGGTGAGCGAGAAGCACACCAATTTTCTCATCAACACGGGCACGGCGACCTCCGCCGATATCGAGCAATTGGGCGAGGAAGTCCGCCGGCGTGTGGCGGAACAGACGGGCGTGACATTGGAATGGGAAATCAGGCGAGTGGGCCGGCCATGAATTTCGATAGTGGCCTGCCGCCGCTGCATATCGTCGTCCTGATGGGCGGGTGGGCGAACGAGCGCCCCGTCTCGCTCACCAGCGGTGCCGGCGTCGCCGATGCGCTGGAGGCGCGGGGACACCGCGTGACCCGCATCGACATGGACCGCGACGTCGCCGCCCGCATCGCCGCCGCTGCGCCCGACGTGGTGTTCAACGCGCTGCACGGCGTGCCGGGCGAAGACGGCACGGTGCAAGGCATGCTGGACCTGATGGGCGTGCCCTATACCCATTCCGGCCTCGCAACCTCCGTCATCGCGATCGACAAGGAACTGACCAAGCATGCGCTGGTCCCGCACGGCGTGCCCATGCCGGGCGGCCGCATCGTGGACAGCGCCAGCTTGTACGAAGGCGACCCGCTGGCGCGCCCTTACGTCCTGAAGCCGGTCAACGAAGGCTCCAGCGTTGGTGTCGCTATCGTCACGGACGAGAGCAATTACGGCAACCCGATTCGCCGCGACGCGACCGGCCCGTGGCAAGAATTCGGCCGCCTGCTGGCCGAACCGTATATCCGCGGACGGGAACTGACGACGGCAGTGATGGCCGGGCCGGATGGCCCCCGCGCGCTGATGGTGACCGAGCTGGTGCCTGAGAGCGGCTTCTACGATTTCGACGCCAAGTACACGGACGGGCTGACGAAGCATGTCTGCCCGGCCGAGATCCCGGCGGAGATCGAGCGGCTGTGCCTGCATTATGCGTTGCAGGCGCACCTGCTGCTCGGCTGTCGCGGGACCAGCCGTTCCGATTTCCGCTGGGATGACGAGCAGGGGGAGGCAGGGCTGTTCCTGCTGGAGACCAATACGCAGCCGGGCATGACCCCGCTCAGCCTGGTGCCCGAACAGGCGCGGGCGTGCGGCATCTCCTATGGCGAACTGGTCGAGTTGATCGTGGCCGATGCGCTGCGCACCGCCGGGCGCCTGCCCGAAGGGGCACGCTGATGGCGCAGACGCTCCGCCGCACGGGGCAGCGCAATGTGCGCCGGCAGGCGCGCGGCGCGCAGGCGGCGCAGAAGGCGCGCGCGGCGAAGGCGCAGACCGGCGGCCTGCTGGACGCCGCCGCCCGCCTGCTGCCGTTTACGGAAGAGCAGCTGCATCGCTTCTTCCTGGGTCTGATCTTCCTGGCCGTCGCGGCGATCGCCTGGCTGGTGGCGAGCCTGGCCGGCATTCCGCAGATGGTGGGCCAGCAGGCGGCGGTCGCGGTCGGCGATGCCGGTTATGAGGTGCGCCGGGTGGAGGTGCGCGGCGTCAACCGCATGAACGAGGTCGCGGTGTACGAGCGCGTGCTGGGCGTGCGCGACCGTTCCATGCCGCTCGTCAGCCTCTCCGAACTGCGCGCATCGCTGCTGCAATTGCCGTGGGTGGCGGATGCCCGCGTGTCCCGCCAGCTGCCCGACACGATCGTGGTCGACATCGTGGAGCGGACACCCCGCGCGGTGCTGGATGACGACGGCGCGCTGGCGCTGGTCGATGGCGGCGGGCACGTGCTGGAACGGGTCAGTGCAGGCGAGGCGCGTGGCCGGCTGCATATCGCGGGCGAGGGTGTGCGGGACGAGGTCGAGGCGCTGGACGAACTGCTCGGCGCGGCGCCGGCATTGCAGCCGCGCGTGGTGCGCGCCGAATGGGTCGGCAATCGCCGCTGGGACCTGACCTTCTCCACCGGGCAGGTGCTGGCGCTGCCGCAGGGCGTTGAGCGCGCCCGCGCCGCGTTGCTCGGCTTCGCGCGGCTGGACGGGGTCAACCGGTTGCTCGGCGGCACGGTGGCGCGGTTCGACATGCGCAATCCCGACCGAATGTATCTGCGCGTGCCCGACCGGGCCAAGGATGCCGCGCTGGCCAAGGCCGCACTCGCCAAGGCGGGGAACTGAGCCGGTGGCGGATGCTCGCATCACGCGCGTGATCGGCGCGGTCAATCTCGGCTCCTTCCGCATCTCCGCGATGATCGCCGGACTGCAGGAGGACGGCACCACCATCGTCCTCGGCAGCGGACACCGCGCCAGCCAGGGGATCAAGCGCGGCTTCGTCACCGACATGGCGGCCGCGACCTACGCGGTGCGCGACGCGGTGGAGCGGGCGGAGAAGCTCGCCGGCACGGCCGTCCAGTCAGTCGCCATGGCCGGTTCGGGCGCGGGCCTCGTCAGCCGGGTCGATCCGGTGGAGATCGAGGTCGGTGGCCGCCGGGTGGAGGAGGACGACCTCGAACAATTGCTGCTCTGCGCCCGCGATGCGCTGGAGCCGGATGGCCGGATGGTGCTGCACGCGCAGCCCGGCTGCTATTTCCTGGATGGGGCGGATGGCGTCGCCAATCCGGTTGGTCTTCATGCCGATCGGCTCGGCGTCGGTATCCATCAGGTGCTGGCGGAAGGCGCCCCGATGCGCAATCTGCGCGAGGCGGTGCAGAGCGCGCATCTGGAGGTGTCGCAACTCGTCGCCAGTCCGCTGGCAGCCGCGCTCGCCTGCCTGTCGGCGGAGGAGCGCGACCTCGGCATCGCGCTGGTCGAATTCGGCGCGCAGGTCACCACGATCTCGCTCCATGCCGCGGGCGCGCTGGTCGACATGGTGGTGCTGCCCACCGGATCCGCGGACATCACCGATGCGGTCGCCGGCGCGTTCGGCATCCGCCGCCACCAGGCGGAGCGGCTGAAGTGCTTCAACGGCTCGGCCATCGCCAGCCCGGCCGACCATCGGGAGATGATCCCGGTTGCAGGACCCGGGGAGGAAGGCAGCGTCCCGCAGGCGCGTGGGGCGGACGATCGCAACCGGATCAGCCGCGCCGATCTCGTCAGCACCATCGTCGTGGAGCTGGAGCGGCTGGCGGGCGACATCGCCCGGGCGCTGGAGGCGATGGGCTTCGCCGGGGCGGGCGGGCGTCAGGCGCGCGGTCAGGTGGTGCTGACCGGCGGCGGCGCGGAGCTGACCGGCCTTGCCGATTACATGCAGGCCGCGCTTGGCCGCCCGGTGCGGATCGGCAAGCCGCCCGCGCTGAAGGGCTTGCCGGAGGCGCATGCCACCCCCGGCTTCGCCACGCTGGCCGGTCTGGTGCTGCAGGTGCTGGAGGATCCCGCGGATATCCGGGCGCTCTCGCATCGGACCGGTCCGTCGTACCGGGCCGGTGGTCTGGGCAGCGCGATGCGGTTGTGGCGGGCGATGAAGGAATATTTCTGATGCCCAGCCGTGCACTGCGTGCGACCGGCAAGGGGGCTGTGGATAGTTCTATCCTGTTTTTTGCCTGTTATCCGTCGACTATGGCACTAAGGCGGGCAGAGTTCCCCATAAAACCGCTCCGCAGGAGAGCATCGCAATGAGCATCAATATCGGCCCGCCTTCCGTCGAAGAACTGCGCCCGCGCATCACCGTGATCGGCGTGGGCGGGGCAGGTGGCAATGCCATCGCCAACATGATCGAGGCCGAGATCGAGGGCGTCGACTTCATCGTCGCCAACACCGATGCGCAGGCGTTGAACAATTCACTGGCCGAACACCGCATCCAGCTCGGGCCCGAATGCACCCGCGGCCTCGGCGCAGGCAGCCGGCCAGAGGTCGGCCGTGCCGCCGCGGAAGAGACTGTGCAGGAGATCGAGCGGGCGCTGGAAGGCGTCAACATGGTCTTCATCGCCGCCGGCATGGGCGGCGGCACCGGCACCGGCGCCGCGCCCGTCATCGCGGAGATCGCGCGCGACAAGGGCATCCTGACCGTCGGCGTCGTGACCAAGCCTTTCCTGTTCGAAGGCACCCGCCGGATGCGTTCGGCGGAAGCCGGGATCGAGGAACTGCAGAAGTCGGTCGACACCCTGATCGTCATCCCCAACCAGAACCTGTTCCTGATCGCCAAGGCGGAAACCACCTTCAAGGAGGCGTTCCTGCTGGGTGACGAGGTGCTGCAGCAGGGCGTGCGCTCCATTACCGACCTGATGGTGATGCCGGGCCTCATCAATCTCGACTTTGCCGACGTCCGCTCCGTCATGGGCGAGATGGGCAAGGCGATGATGGGCACGGGCGAGGGCGAGGGCCCGAACCGCGCGCTCGAGGCGGCGGAGAAGGCGATCGCCAACCCGCTGCTCGACGGTGTGTCGATGCAGGGCGCCAAGGGCGTCATCATCTCCATCATCGGCGGCGAGGACATGAAGCTGCTGGAGATCGACGAGGCCGCGAACCACATCCGCGAGCTGGTCGATCCGGAGGCGAACATCATCTGGGGTTCGGCCTTCAACCCGGACCTGCAAGGCAAGATCCGCGTCAGCGTGGTCGCCACCGGCATCGAATCGGCGGCCGAGGCTGCCCAGGCCGCTGCTGCTCCTGCGCGCTCCGCCGCCACCTCGACCGCCGGCTGGAACGCCGGGCGCGGTCTGCGCCGGCCGGCCGCTGCGCCGGGTTCGCCCGCACCGGCGGCGCAGCCCGCATCCGCGTCGGTCGCCGCTGTGGCGGAACCGGCACCCGCACCGGCTCCGGCCCCTGCATCGGCTCCCGTCACGGCGGAAGCGGTCTCCGATGGCGCACTCGACCCGCGTGACGAGCCGCTCGACTTGTCGCTCGATGCGGTGGAAGACGCCGAGACGCAGCAGCAGGACGAATTGCTGCTGGGCGATGCGGACCTTGCCCCGGCGCCGGAAAGCGCCGCCGCGCAGCGCCGCCGCATGGTGGCTAGCGGGCAGGGCGGTGAACTCGCCGGTTCTGCCACGGGCGGTTCGCTGTTCGAGCGGATGTCCGGCCTGAACCGTCCGGCGCGCACGCCGGAACCGGTCGCCGAACAGCCGGCGCCCGCACCGGCACCTGCCCCCGCACCTGCGCCGACGCCTGCCCCGACCGGGGGCCTGCGCATTCCGCGCTTCCTGGGACGGCAGAGCAATCAGTAAGCAGTCACCCTTCCACCGGCAGGCCCGCCCGCGCACTCTGGCGCTGGCGGGCCTGCTGCTTTGTACCCCGCTGCCCGGCGCCCCGGCGCTGGCGCAGGCGGTCGTGCAGCCGATCCCCGATCCCGCGGCGGACCGGTTGGCGGAGGCGCTGCGCGTACTCGGCCAGCAGCCTGAAGACTTGCCGGCCTTGCTGCAGGCGGGCGATGCCGCCCTGTACCTGGGCGATCTTGCCGCGGCGGAGCAGTTCTATGCCCGCGCCCGCGACGTGGCGCCGACCGACGGGCGGGTTGCCGCCGGCCTTGCCGTGCTGATGGTGCGGCAGGCCCGCGCGACGGAGGCATTGCCGCTGTTCGCCGTGGCGGAGCAGACCGGGATCGACATGATCCCCTACGCGGCCGATCGGGGGCTCGCTTACGATCTTGTCGGGGACAATGCCGCTGCGCAGGCTGAATATGACCGCGCATTGGGACTGGGTCCGGATGATGCGGTGACACTGCGGCTGGCGATCAGCCAGGCGATCGCCGGCAACCAGCCCGCGTTCGAGGCGACGCTGCTGCCGCTGCTGCAGCAGCAGGACCTCGACGCCTTCCGTATCCGCGCCTTCGCGCTGGCGATTGTGGGGCAGGAGGATGAGGCGGTGTCCATCGCGCGGACGATGCTGCCTGAGCGACTGTCGAGCCGGCTGGCGCCGTACCTGCGCTACATGCCCCGGCTGACCCGCGCGCAGCAGGCGGCGGCCGCCAACCTCGGTCGCTTCCCGCAGGCGCAGCAGATCGGGTCGGACGATCCCGCCATCGCCGCCGCGCGTGCCGCCGTGCCCGTGGCAGTTGCCCCGCCGCCCCAAGCGGCACCGGCACCGGCGCCTGTGACCGCAGCCGCGCCTCCGCCGCCAGCCAACCCCATGCCCGCGCCTCAGCCGACGGCGCCTGCCGACCCCCCGATCTTCGCCGCCGTCGGTGCGCGGCTGGTGCCGAGCGGCCGCCCGCTCGGCCCGGTGCAGCCTGAGCCACAGCCGGCGCCGCAACCCGTGGCCGAACCCGCTGCGACCGTCGCTGCCGCGCCCACGCCGGAGCCGGCCTATGCCGAGCCTGCCTACGCGGCGGTCGCGGCGAACGGCGAACTGCCCCCGGTCGGCGGAGTGGTTACGCAGCCGGTGCCCGAACCTGTCGCGCAGGTGGCAACGTTCGAACCGACACCGCAGCCCATCATCCAGGCGGTTGGCCAGCCCGCCGTGCAGCCCAGCCTCGCCCCGGCGGTCGGTCCGGTAATCGTCGCCAGCCTTCCGGCGGAGCAGGCGCCCGCGCCACTGCCCGAACCTGCGCCGGCCCTCGCCACACCGGTGGTCCAGGCGGTGCCGGCATCGGTGAACCTCGCCGACGCCTTTGCCGATTTCGCCGGCGGGACCGCCGCGCCCAGTCCGGTGGCCGCGGGTGGCGTGGACATCACCACCATCGCGCCACCGCGCGAACGACCTGCTCCGCCGCCGCCGCCGCCCGCGCCGCTAGCCCCGCCGCCGGTGCCCAGCCGACACTGGGTGCAGGTCGCCACCGGGCGCGACACGGCGGCGCTCGCGTTCGACTGGCGCCGCATACGGCGTACGGCGGGCGAATTGCTGGCCAAGGCGGAACCGCACCTTGCCCCGTGGGAGGACCGCACCCGCCTGCTCGCCGGGCCATACTCCGCGGCCGAGGCGGAGGAACTGGTAACCGCGCTGAAGGAGGCCGGCGTCGACAGCTTCCGCTTCACCAGCGCGAAGGGTGAGGAGGTCCGCCCGCTTGACTAGCGCGGGTTGATAAGGGTGGTGCCCGCGCCCACTTCCCGCCCTTCGCACGCGCTGTTGTGCACAGCTTGCCAACAGCCGATAGGATTTATGCCCGGCCGCGATGCCGCCGCCATTTGCCCGCACCCGCCCCGGCGGGGCACAGCAGGGCCATGAATGACGGAAATGATCGAGGCCGCATGAACACCGGGCAGGATGTGATGGACGAAGAGGCGGAGGACGACGCGGCGCCGGTGGAGATGCTGGCGCAATTGTTCGAGGCGCATGGCTGGCCGTGCCAGCAGGTGAGCGAGGACGAGATCAGCGGCGAAGTGCAGGGCAGTTGGACCAGCTACCAGCTGCGCTGTGTCTGGCGCGCGGAAGACCAGGTATTGCAGATCCTCTGCCTGCCGGAGATCCGGGTGCCTGATGCCAAGCGCCGCGCGGCGCAGGAATTGCTCGCCCTGATCAACGAACAGGTCTGGCTCGGCCACTTTGAGATGTGGTCGAACGGCGGTGTGCTGCTTTACCGCCACGGGCTGATGCTGGGATCGGAAGGCATGCTGAGCCTCACCATGGCGAGCCAGGCGATCGAGAGCGCCGTCGCCGAATGCGACCGGTTCTATCCCGCGTTCCAGTTCGTGCTGTGGGGTGACAAGCGCCCGCGCGACGCGCTGGAGGCGGCGCTGGTCGATGCGGTGGGGGAGGCCTGAGATGGCGTTCGATCGCATCCTGCTGGTCGGCTGCGGCAACATGGCCGGAGCGATGCTGCGCGGCTGGCTGGCCGGGGGCATGGCGCCCGCGACCTTCACCGTCGTCGATCCCCATGCCCGCGACCTGCCGGCCGGCGTGCGTCACCTGTCCGCGCTGCCGGACGGCGAGACGTTTGACGCGATCCAGCTCGGCATCAAGCCGCAGGGGCTGGACGCGCTCGCGCCCGATCTGGCGCCGCTGGTGCATGGCGACACGGTGGTGCTCTCGCTCCTTGCCGGGGTGGAACTCGCCAGCCTGCGCCGCCGCTTCGCCGCCGCGCGGGCGGTCGTGCGGGTCATGCCGAACCTCGCCGTGGCACTGGGCAAGAGCCCGGTCGCACTCGCGGCGGACGGGCTGGACGGTGCCGGTCAGGCGGCGGTGCAGGCGCTGATGCAGCCGCTCGGCAGCCCGGAATGGTTCGGGGAGGACGAGTTCGACCTCGTCACCGCGCTCGCCGGGTCCGGCCCCGCCTTCGTCTACCGCTACATCGACGCGCTTGCCGCCGCTGCCCGCACGCTGGGCATGGCGGATGACAAGGCGGCGCGCATCGCCGTGGCGATGGTGGAGGGGGCCGCTGCCCTGGCGGCGCAGGCCGGGGAGGATCCCGGCGTGCTGGCCGACCGCGTGGCCAGTCCCGGTGGCACGACCCGCGCGGGCATGAACGTGCTCGACGCCGATGGCGCGCTGAACACGCTCGCCCTGGCGACAATCCGGGCGGCGCGCGACCGCAGCGCGGAGATGGCGGCGGAGGCGCGCGGCTAGGCCTCGTGTTGCAAAATGTTGCTGGGGCCGCCGCATCGCGGTGTGGGCCCGGTTTCCCTTGAAAGCGGGGGGCAACCGGCCGATATTGCACGGCAAGAGGTGGCCGGAAGTGCCGGCCCCTGATTGGAGATGATACGCAAATGGCAGACTGGAACGACTCCCGTAGCAGGCAGGGCTTCGGCCGCCCCGCATTCGGTGCGTCGCCGGCCGGCGAAGTCCGCACCGTCAATGATGCGGGTCTGCGCAAGCACATGCTGTCGATCTACAACTACATGGCATCGGGTGTGCTGCTGACCGGCATCGTCGCGTTGCTGACCGCGCAGTCGGGCCTTGCCTACACCTTCGCCACCGGACCGCTGATGTGGTTGGTGGCGCTGTCGCCGATCGCCATCGTCTTCGCGATGAGCTTTGGCATGAACAAGTTCAGCACCGGCACGCTGCAGCTGATGTTTTGGGCCTTCGCCACGCTGATGGGCCTGTCGCTGTCGACCATCTTCCTGGTCTATACCGGCGCCTCCATCGCAGCGACGTTCTTCGCCACGGCTGGCGCATTCGCGGGTCTCAGCCTGTTCGGCTACACCACGCAGCGCGATCTGTCGGGCTGGGGCAGCTTCCTGATCATGGGCGTGATCGGCATCCTGATCGCCAGCCTGATCAACCTGTTCCTGCAGTCGGAAGCGTTGATGTGGGCCGTCAGCTTCATCGGCGTGCTGATCTTCGCGGGCCTGACCGCCTACGACACGCAGCGCCTGAAGAGCGAGTACCTGCAGGTCAGCCGCATGAAGGTGACGAACCCCGGCATGGCCGCCGCCTACCCGTTGGGCAAGATGGTCATCATGGGCGCGCTGAGTCTGTATCTCGACTTCATCAACATGTTCATGTTCCTGCTGCGCTTCATGGGCGCTCAGCGGGACTGAGGTCCCGGGTGGCGGGTGACCGCCGCCGTTACGCCAGGTTATCGGATGCCCGGGATGTGGAACGCCACATTCCGGGCATTTTCTTTGAGCGATCAAGCCGCTACACCTTCCGGCGAGGATGGGGCATGATGCCGCCGGATCAGGGATATACATACATGACATCGACTGTTGCGGCCGGTACGGCCACGCCTCTCCGGCTGGTGCTGGTGGCCGCCGCCATCGCTTTGACCGCCGGCTGCGCGAAGCCCCCGCCGCCCCCGCCGCCCCCGCCGCCGCCCCCGCCTCCCGTCGTGGAGGCGGTGCCATACCGTCCGATCCCGCCCGCCAACGCCCCCTACACCATGGTCATTCCGCAGCGCGGCGCCGATGGCGTGCGCGTCACGGTGAACAGCAACCTCGACCCGCAGGAGACGCTGTGGCACTTCCGGTCCGCTTGGAACGTCGCCGCGCTCAATTGTTCGGAGCCGCAGCATGCCGCGATCACTGAGCAGTACGGCACATTCCTGAAGGCGAATTCCCGCAAGCTGACCGCGGCGAACACCGCGATCGATACCAAGTTCCGCCGGGACAATGGCAATGACCGCCGCGCCGCGATCCGCGCCCGCGAGGAGAACATGACCGCGGTCTACAACTTCTTCGCCAGCCCCGGCGCGCGCACGGCCTTCTGTCAGGAGGCGCTGGCCGTCGCCAACGAGTCCGCGGCCACCCCGCCGACCGATATCGACGCATTCGCCGCCGCCGGTCTGGCCCGCTTCGGCGGCGTGTTCGAAACGTTCTTCCAGCAGTACGAGCAGTATTTGGTCGACGCGCGCGCTTGGGATGCCAAGTGGGGTGCGCAATATGGCGCCTCGCAGCCGGGCTATGTCGCCACCTACGGCGCCAACGGCCCCAGCGTCGCCGCCAGCTTGGCGGAAGCGAACCAGCCCGTCCTCGCCGGTACCGTGACGGACGAGACGGGGGCCACCATCCCGCTCATCACCGTACCGGAGGCTTCGGCACCGGTGGTGCAGCCGGTCGCCTCGGGCGCAACCGGCAACTGACGGCTTGTTCACGCCGGCGGGAAAAAGGGGGCACAAAGCCCTTCCACCCGCCGGCTATTGCCGCTAAGGGGCGCGCTCCCCGCCACCGGCATCGCCGGAGGTGGGGCGAACATGACACTGAACGGGGCCGTAGCTCAGCTGGGAGAGCGCGTCGTTCGCAATGACGAGGTCAGGGGTTCGATCCCCCTCGGCTCCACCAGTGTCACCGGCATGGCGAAGGGACCGCCATTTGCCGCAAACTGGCGCATGGCGTCATTCTCCCCTACTGGGTTGCCATGCATTTCCTCGACCAGGCCAAGATTTATCTCCGTTCCGGCTCCGGCGGGCCGGGCGCGGTCAGCTTCCGGCGGGAGAAGTACATCGAATATGGCGGCCCTGACGGCGGCAATGGCGGCCATGGCGGCGACGTCGTGCTGGAGGCGGTGGCCGGCCTCAATACGCTGATCGACTTCCGCTACTCGCAGCACTTCAAGGCGCAGCGCGGCGGCCACGGGATGGGCAAGGACCGCACGGGCAAGAGCGCGCCGCCGCTGGTCATTGCCGTCCCGGTCGGCACCCAGGTGCTGGATGAGGAGCGCGAGGAGGTTCTGGCCGACTTCACGGAGCCGGGTCAGCGCGTCGTGCTGCTCGAAGGCGGCATGGGCGGGCGCGGCAATGCCAGCTACAAGACGTCCACCAATCGCGCCCCGCGCCAGCACCAGCCCGGCATTGCGGGGCAGGAGTTGTGGGTGTGGCTGCGGCTGAAGCTGCTGGCCGATGCCGGCCTCGTCGGCCTGCCCAACGCGGGCAAGTCGACCTTCATCAACCAGATTTCCAACGCCCGGGCCAAGGTGGGCGACTACGCCTTCACCACGCTGGTGCCGAAGCTGGGCGTGGTGCAGCATCGCGACCGTGAGTTCGTGCTCGCCGACATCCCCGGCCTGATCGAAGGTGCGGCGGAGGGTGCGGGCATCGGGGACCGCTTCCTGGGCCATATCGAACGCTGCCGCGTGCTGATCCACCTGGTCGACATCTCCGGCCCTGACCCGGCGGAAGCGATGCGGATCGTGGAGGACGAGCTGGCCGCCTATGGCGCTGGCCTGGACGAGAAGCCGCAGCTGATCGCGCTCAACAAGGTCGACCTTGCCGATGCGGAACTGGTGGAAGGCTTCGCCGCCGAACTGCAGGCGGCCGGGGCAGGGCAGGTCTTCCCCATCTCCGGCGCGACCGGTGCCGGCATTCCGCAATTGCTCGACGCGGTGATCGCGCATCTGCCCGCGCGCACCGCGACGGAAACCAAGACGGTGGAGGCGGAGGAGGAGCCCGCCGCCGATGGCACCGCCTGGTCGCCGCTGGACTAAGTCCGGCGGCCGGGCTCAGCCCGGCGCGCGGCTGCCGAACAGCGCCGTGCCCACGCGCACATGCGTGGCACCCAGCATGATGGCGGTTTCGTAATCGCCGCTCATTCCCATGGACCGGCCCGGCAGGCCGTGATCCGCCGCCAGCTTGTCCAGCAGGGCGAAGAACGGCGCCGGCTCGATCCCGTGTGGCGGCACGCACATCAGCCCGGCCACCGGCACGTCCGCATCGCGCGCTTGCGCCAGCAGCATGGGCAACTCGGCAATGGCGCAGCCGCCCTTCTGCGGCTCTTCCCCGATATCGACCTGCACGAAGCACGGCACCTGTCGCCCGGCCTTGTCCATCCCCCGGGCAAGCGCGGTGACGAGGCTCGGTCGGTCGAGCGAGTGGATCGCATCGAACAGCGCCACAGCATCCGCCGCCTTGTTGGACTGCAGCTGGCCGACCAGATGCAGTTCGGCGTCTGGCCATTGTTCGCGCAAGGCGGGCCACTTGGCCTCCGCCTCCTGCACCCGATTCTCGCCGAAGGCGCGCTGCCCGGCGGCGAGCAGCGGCGCGATGGCGTCCGCCGGGTGGGTCTTGCTGACGGCGACCAGTGTCACTTCGCCGCGTTCACGCGCGGCGATGCGGCATGCCTGGGCGATATGGCCTTCAACATCGGCCAGCAGGGTTGCGGGATCGTTCATGATCGGGGCCTATAGCCGCGCCATGCCATCGCGCCAAACCCTGACGGCTCTGCCAGCCCTGTGGCTGCTGACCGATGCCCGCAACGATGCGGCGCTGGATCGTGCGCTGGCCCGCCTGCCGCGTGGTAGCGCGGTGATCTTCCGGCATTACCACCTGCCCGTCGCGGAACGGCGTGCCCGCTTTGCGGTGCTGCGCCGGCAGGGCCGGGCGCGCGGGCTGCTCGTCGTGCTCGCGGGGAAGGAGCACTGGCCGGCGGATATGCAATATGGCCGCAGGATTGCAGGCCGGCCGTGGCTGGCCACGGTCCATTCCGCGCGGGAGATCGCCCGCGCCAATCTTGCCGGCGCCGATGCGCTGGTCCTGTCACCGGTCTTTCCCACCCGCTCCCATCCCGGTGCCGCGACGCTCGGCCCGGTCCGCTTTCGCCTGCTGGCGCGGTTGGCGAGTGCGCCAGTCATCGCCCTCGGCGGCATGGATGCAGCGGGTGCCCGCCGGCTCCGCTGGTTACGTTGGGCGGCGATAGACGGGCTGAGCCGAGCTTGACGGCATTGCCGGCGGCTGGGATAAGTTCGCACGAAAGGGGAACATCACCAATGGCATCGCGGGCGATCGGCGGGGTCGCTGTCGGGGGACGGGGCGCACCCGTGGCGGACTGGCGCGCAGCCTTCCGTCGTTCGATGGCGCGCGCGGGGCAACTGGCGGGGGCAGGGCTGCTGTTCGCCGGCATGCTGTTCCTCGGCCTGGCGCTGGTCTCCTACCGGCAAACGGATCCCTCCCTCTCCACCGCTGCGGCCAGCACGGCGCGCAACTGGATGGGGGTGCCCGGTGCCTATGCCGCCGATGGCGCGCTGCTGCTGTTCGGCCTCGCCGCCGCGCTGCTGCTGCCGCTGCTCTACGCCTTCGCCAGCAAGCTGTGGCGCGATGCGGAGGCGGCGGAGACGCCGCATGGCCGCCGCTGGTGGCAGACCGTGGCACTGTTGCTGCTCGCCATCGTGCTGCTGGCGACGGTGCTGGCGCTCGCGTTCGAAGAGGTTGACGGCCTGCCGGCCAGCACCGGCGGCCTTGCCGGCCTGCTCGGCGCCGCCGCGATCGAAGGGCTGGCCGGCCTGCTTCCCCTGGTGGCGCGCGGCTGGGCCGTGCTGGCGGCGGCGCTCGCCTGTCTTGTCGGCGGGCTGTACCTGGCGGGGCGCGTCTTCGCCTTCGACTGGCAGCACTTGCTGACCCTGCCGCGCGCCCTAGGCCGCTACCGCCCGGCCCGCCGCGTCCGCGCGAACAGCGATGCCGCCGATGACGAGGAGCTGGAGGATGAGGACGAGGCACCGCGCCCCGCCCGTACCCGCAAGCGCAGCACCGCCATGCCGCTCGACCCGGAGGCGGATGACGGCGGCGAGCCCGGCCGCCGCGCGCCGGAGATCGCGGACCAGCGCCGCGCGCCGCTGCAATCGGCGAAGCCGCAGGTGCAGCAGCAGCAGGACCTGTTCGACAATGTCGCGCTGCCGGCGCTCGACCTGCTGGCCGACCCGCCGCCCGACAACGCGCCGGAGATCGACAAGCTGGCGCTGGAGCGCAATGCCCGCCTGCTCGAAAACGTGCTCGACGACTTCAACGTGAAGGGGGAAATCACCGCCGTCCGCACCGGTCCGGTGGTGACCATGTACGAGCTGGAGCCGGCGCCCGGCACCAAGGCGGTGCGCGTCATCGGCCTGGCGGAGGATATCGCCCGGAACATGAGCGCGATCAGCGCGCGCGTCTCCTCCATTCCCGGCCGGACGGTGATGGGCATCGAACTGCCCAATGCCGACCGGCAGATGGTCAGCTTCAAGGAACTGGTCGCCTCCGCCGCCTTCGCCGATGCCAAGGGCAACCTGCCGATCATCCTGGGCAAGGACATCGCGGGCGAACCCGTCGTGGCGGACCTTGCCGCGATGCCCCACCTGCTGGTCGCGGGCACCACAGGCTCGGGCAAGTCGGTCGGCCTCAACGGCATCCTGATCTCGCTGCTCTACCGCTTCACCCCGGCCGAGTGCCGCATGATCCTGATCGATCCCAAGGTGCTGGAACTGTCGGTCTACAACGACATCCCGCACCTCCTGTCGCCAGTGGTCGTCGACCCGCCCAAGGCGATCCGCGCGCTGAAATGGGCGGTGGAGGAGATGGAGCGGCGCTATCGCATGATGTCCTCCATCGGGGCGCGCAACCTGGCGGGCTTCAACGAACGCATCCGCGCCGCCGCCGCGCGCGGCAAGCCGCTGGGCCGCCGGGTGCAGACCGGCTTCGACCCCGATACGGGGGAGGAACTGTTCGAGGAGGAGCAGCTCGATTACGAGGTGCTGCCGCAGATCGTGCTGATCGTGGACGAGCTCGCCGACCTGATGGTGACCGTGGGCAAGGAGGTGGAGGTCCTGATCCAGCGCCTGTCCCAGAAGAGCCGCGCCGCCGGCATTCACCTCATCATGGCGACGCAGCGCCCCTCCGTCGATGTCATCACCGGGGTCATCAAGGCGAACCTGCCCACCCGCATCAGCTTCAACGTCACCAGCCGCATCGACAGCCGCACCATCCTGGGCGAGCACGGTGCGGAGCAGTTGCTGGGCAAGGGCGACATGCTGTTCAAGTCGGGCAGCGCGGCGCTGCGCCGTGTGCACGGGCCGTTCCTGTCGGACGAGGAGGTGGAGCGTGTCTCCGCCCACTGGCGCGCGCAGGGCAAGCCCGTCTATGTCGATTCCGTCACGGAGGAGCCGGCAGAAGGCGGCTTCGGCTTCGATGACGAGCTGACCGCGTCCGATGATCCGGAAGAGCGCAAGTACCGCCAGGCCTGCCAGATCGTGTTCGAGGCGCAGCGCGCCAGCGGATCGTGGATCCAGCGCCAGATGGGTGTTGGCTACAACACCGCTGCCAAGTGGATCGAGCGGATGGAGGAGGACGGCTTCGTCGGCCCGGCGAACCATCTGGGCCGGCGGGAGATCTTCCGGGATACCGACGGCAATCCGCTGTAACGCGCATCCTCCCTGTCATCGACGGGGAGGGCAGGACCGATTGCGCAGGCGGATGGTTCATGCAGGGTGACCTCGCCAGCAGGGACCCGGCAATGAGCGATTTCGACCTGTATTATTGGCCGGTGCCATTCCGGGGACAGTTCATCCGCGCCATCCTGGCCCATGCGGGCAAGAACTGGACCGAGCACGATGCGGGGGAGATCGCCGCATTGATGGAGCGGGAGCCCGGCGATCAGCCCATCGGCTTTATGGGGCCCCCGCTGCTGGTCAACACCGCCACCGGCTTCGCCATCTCCCAGATGCCGGCCATCGCGCTCTATCTGGGGGAGGAGCTGGATCTGTTGCCGCCGGGTGCGGAGGGGCGGGCGCTGACCGCCAAGATCGTGAACGACGCCAACGACGTGATCGACGAATTGACGCTGGATGGCGGGCGGCAGATGTGGACGCCCGACAAATGGGACGAGTTCGTGCCCCGCCTGCAGCACTGGATGCGCATCTTCGCCGCCACCGGGCAGCGGCACGGCTTCACCGCGGATGACGGCTTCCTGCTCGGAACGCCTGCACCGGGGATAGCCGATATCGTCACCGCCACCTTGTGGTCCACCATGGCCGACCGTTTCGGACGGATCGCCACGCTGGTCGAAGAAACGGTGCCCGCCATCCAGGGCCTGACCCGCCGGATGCAGGCGACGCGCGCGCTCGCCGCGCTGCAGGAACGCAGCTTGGCCGAATATGGCGACGAATATTGCGGCGGCGAGATCGGGCAGTCCCTGCGCCAGGTTGCCGCCTGATCGCAGAGGCAGGGCCGCGATCCGCCCCTCAGTGCCCGCTCGCCCCCGACGCACCGATCCCCGTCTCCGACCGCACCCGCTGCGCCAAGTAGCCGCCGCGATCCACCGCCGCGCGTCCGCTGCGGTCCAGCAGCGACACGATCCAGATCGTCACGAACGCCGCCGGCATGGAGAAGATCGCTGGTGAGCCATAGGGGAACACCGCCTCCGCATGGCCCAGCACAGCGACCCAGATCGCCGGTGACAGCACGGTCAGGCCGAGCGCCAGCGTCAGCCCGACGGCCCCGCCCGCGACCACGCCGCGCGTGGTGCAGCCCCGCCACAGGATCGACAGCAGCAGCACCGGGAAGTTCGCCGACGCGGCGATGGCGAAGGCGAGGCTGACCATGAAAGCGACGTTCTGCGTCTCGAACAGGACGCCCAGCACGATCGCCACCAGCGCCAGCACCAGCACGGTGATGCGCGACACGCGCAGCTCCGCCGCCTGATCTGCCCGGCCCCGCCGGAACACGCTGGCATACAAATCATGGCTCACGGCCGAAGCGCCCGACAGGGTCAGGCCTGCGACCACCGCCAGGATGGTGGCGAAGGCGACCGCCGACACGAAGCCCAGGAACAGGTCGCCGCCCACCGCATGCGCCAGGTGCACCGCCGCCATGTTGCCGCCGCCGCGCAACGCGCCTGCGGGATCGAGATAGCCGGGATCGGTGCCCACCAGCACGATGGCGCCAAACCCGATGATGAAGGTGAGGAGGTAAAAATAGCCGATCCACCCTGTTGCCCACAGCACGGATGTGCGCGCGGCCTTCGCATCGGGCACGGTGAAGAACCGCATCAGAATATGCGGCAGGCCGGCGGTGCCGAACATAAGCGCCAGTCCCAGCGAGATGGCGCTGACCGGGTCCTTGATGAAGCCGCCCGGCCCCATGATCGCGCGGCCCGTGTCGGCCGCCGCCGCGGGCGCGGCCCCGCCGGCAATGGCGGAGTTGGTCTTGGCCTCCACCGCGCTGGCGAACAACGCCTCCGGCGATCCGAACTGCCACAACACCGCCGCCGCCATGAAGCTCGCCGCGCCCAGCAGCAGCACGGCCTTCACGATCTGCACCCAGGTCGTCGCCAGCATGCCGCCGAACAGGACGTACAGCGTCATCATCACGCCCACGATGGCGACGGCGTAGGGGTAGGGCAGGCCGAACAGCAGCCGGATCAGTTGCCCCGCGCCCACCATCTGCGCGATCAGGTAGAACAGCACCACCATCAGCGTGGACAGCGCCGCCAGCATCCGCACCGGCGTCTGCGCGAAGCGGAACGATGCGACATCGGCGAAGGTGTAGCGGCCGAGGTTGCGCAGCCGCTCTGCCATCAGGAACAGCACGATGGGCCAGCCGACCAGGAAGCCGATGGAATAGATCAGCCCGTCATAGCCATCGGCGAAAATCTGCGCCGAAATGCCCAGGAACGATGCCGCCGACATGAAATCGCCCGCAATGGCGAGTCCGTTCTGGAAGCCGGTGATGCCACCGCCCGCGGCATAGAAATCGTCCGCCGTCCGCGTCCGCCGCGCGGCCCAGCGAGTTATGCCGAGCGTCAGCAGCACAAAGGCGGCGAACATCGCCAGCGCGGGCCATCCCGTGCCGCCGCTCATTGGCGGACCCCGCCTTCCGCTGCCGCCACGATGGCCGCGACCTCCGCATCAAACTCCCGATTGGCGCGATGGACGTAGAAACCCGTCAGTCCGATCGCGAGCATGATGACACCAAGCCCGATCGGGATGCCGACCGATGTCGCTCCACCTGCCAGCGACTGCGCCAGAAACGGTCGGTCGAATGCGACCAGCAGGATGAACCCGAAATAGGCGATCAGCATGATCCCCGTCAGCACCATGCCCAAACGGCCCCGCCGCCTGACCAGCCGCCGGTATCGCGGATCGTCCGCCAGCCGCTCCAACGTGGTGTTGTCCCCGTTCATTCCTGTCTCCCTCTCGAACGGGGATCATAGAGGGGCAGGGCGGCTTGGCTAGGGTGCTCGGCTTCCGCCCGCCCGGCCCCCATTCTGCGCGTGGGGCAGGACTGAAGGTGCGATGTGGGTGGGGAGCGGACATTGCTTTTTAGCCGGGACGTTCTGATCCTCCCCATCGCAGATGGGGAGGGGGACCACCCGCAGGGTGGTGGAGGGGTATGCCACGGCGCACGACAGTCCTGACCGCCCAGCGGCGCGCGACACCGACCGCGATACCTGGCTGCGGGAACAAGAGGTTGAGGTCATCCGCCTTGCCGCCGCGGACATCCTGAGCGACCTGGACCGCGTGGTCGGCCCCACTGTCAGACGCTGCGCCATACCCCTCCACCAGCCTGCGGCTGGTCCCCCTCCCCATGCTGCGCATGGGGAGGACTGAAGGTCAGCAATGGGGCGAAACCCGCCGCCCCGCCTCACCAGCTATTCTACCGCGTGCGCCCCTGGTCGCGGTCCAGCAGCAGTTGGAACAGGATAGCCCTGATTTCGCCATCGACGATCCCGTCGATCCGCTCGGGCCGCCAGCGGCGCTGAAATGCTTCCACTACCTTGTGACTGTCGGTGATGTCGTAACCGAACCGCTCCAGCGCCAGCATGAAGGCGCCATCGTTCTGGAACGGGTCGCCCAGTTCCAGCTTCTCGGGGCGCGGCAGGCACAGGCGGTATTCGGCCAGGCGGTCCCACGGGAAGAGTTCGCCCGGATCGATCTTGCGCGTCGGCGCGACGTCCGAATGGCCGACCACATTGGCCCGCGGAATGTCATGCGCCTTCACGATGCGCGCCAGCAGCGGTACCAGCGCATCGATCTGCGCGGATGCGAAGGGGCGGTAGCCGCCGGCATGGCCGGGGTGGGTCAGTTCGATGCCGATGCTGGTGGAGTTCACGTCGCGATAGCCGCGCCAGAAACTGGCGCCGGCATGCCAGGCGCGCTTGTCCTCGGCCACTAATTGCGTGACCTCGCCCGCCTCGCTGATCAGGTAATGGGCGCTGACCTCCGCCGCCGGGTCGGTCAACCGGGCGAGCGCGGCCTCATGCTCCATCTCCGTGTAGTGGAGCACCACCATGGAGATGGCCCCCGCCCGCTCGTTCCAGTTGGGGGAGGGGTGGTGGGCGTGGACCAGCTCGTCGTCAGCCATCGCCGGCCCCGCTTCCGTGGCCCGACCCGCCGATCATCGCCCCCAGCACCAGCACTCCGTCATCCTGCGCGTGCTGCACGTTGCCGCCGCCCGCCTCCGCCAGCTGGCGGACCAATGCGGCCTGCGCGGTGCGGCTCGACAATTGGTGCGGCGGCAGGGTGCCGTCCAGCACGCGGGCGACATCGCGATCCAGCGTGACGCGCGCCCCTTCGGCGCGCACCGCGATCTCCACCGTCGCGCCCTGCCGCTCCGCCGCGACGGCCAGCACCCCGCCGCGGGCGAGGGCGTCGAGGCCGATCCCCGCCATGTTCAGCAGCAGCTTGGCCGCCGCGCCCGGCAGCGTATCGGCCGCGACCGCCCATTCCACCTGCACCGGCCGGCCCGTGGCGGCGAGCGCGGTGATCAGCCCATACAGTTCCGCCGCCGGCATCTCCTGCACCGCGCCCGCCGCGCCGAAGGCGTAGCGGAAGAAGCCCAGCTTCGCCGCAGACGCCTCAGCGCTCTGCCGCAGCAGCGCGACGCAGCTTTCGCGCATGGCGGGTTCGTGCTCGGTCTCCAGCAATTCCAGCCCGTTGCCGAACGCGGCGACAGGGCTGACGAGGTCGTGACACAGGCGGGAGGCGAGCAAGGCGGCAAGATCGGGTTCGGCATCCATCGCCCAGCCCTTAGCCGGGCATGACCGAACAGGAAAGCTGCTGGAAGCCGCCGCCCGGCTCATCCCGCCACCAACACACCGCACCCGCCGCGATGATCGCCCACACCCGCCCGTCGCCCGCCGCCATGGCCCGGTCCGTGGCGGAGGGGCGCGCATCGCCCGTAGGGTGAGAATGGTAATAGCCCAGCAATTGCGGCCCGCCGCCCCGCTCCGCCCGGTAGGCGGCGATCAGCGCGGCCGGGTCGATCTCGAACCCGCGCCACGGATCGTCCGCCACATTCGCCGTCGGCACCGCCCGCGCGATCGCCGCGCCATGCCCCAGCAGCAGCCCGCAGCATTCGCGCGGGAGAGCCGCCGGCGCCTCCCGCAGCATCACCGCCACCGCATCGCTTGTGACCGTCCAGCCCATGCACCACATGCTTAGCGATGGATGTGACGGACACAATCACCGGCACGCTCGGCACCGACGGCCGCCTGGACAAGGCGCTGGCGGAGGCGAGCGGCCTGTCGCGCGAACGGATCAAGGCGCTGCTGGCCGAAGGCGCGATCACCGTCGCCGGCACGCCCGACCCCTCCGCGAAAGGCAAGGCGGCCGCCGGCACGACCTTCACCATCCACCTGCCGCCCACCATCGACCCACAGGCTTGTCCACAGGCCATCCCGCTGGTGATCGTGCACGAGGATGCCGACCTCATCGTGGTGGACAAGCCCGCCGGCATGGTCGTCCACCCCGCCGCCGGCAATCCGGACGGCACGCTGGTGAATGCGCTGCTGCACCATTGCGCCGGGCAGCTGTCGGGCATCGGCGGCGTCGCGCGCCCCGGCATCGTCCACCGCATCGACAAGGACACATCCGGCCTGCTGGTGGTCGCCAAGTCTGATCGCGCGCATGAAGGCCTCGCCCGCCAGTTCGCCGACCACTCGATCGCCCGCGCCTATCTCGCCGTCACCAACGGCCACCCGCGCCCCGCCGCCGGCACGATCACCGCGCGCCTCGGCCGCTCCGACGCGGACCGCAAGAAGATCGCCGTCCTCCCGCCCGACAGCACCCGCGGCAAGCACGCCGTCACCCACTACCGCACCCTGCAACCGCTCACCGGCGCCGCGCTGGTGGAGTGCCGGCTGGAGACCGGGCGCACCCACCAGGTCCGGGTTCACCTCCTGTCAATCGGTCACCCGCTATTGGGGGATCCAGTCTATGGACGCCCAAACTCCACGGTCCGCCCCATCCTCAAGCGCCTCAGCTTCACCCGCCAGGCGCTGCACGCGGCGGAGCTTGGCTTCGTCCACCCGGTCAGCGGCGCGACGCAACATTTCACCAGCCCGCTGCCCGCCGACATGGCGCGACTTATCGACGAATGCACTTAAACTGATCGATGAATCGATGCACAATTAATGGATCGGTCGGTATATAAGACCGTTGGGGGCATAAGTGGCCGTGCCCTGCCGGACGCCTTTGCAAGGGTCCGCGAAACCATTGGCCGACAAAGGTTGTTGGGACATATATGATGAGCGAAGCCAGGAAGACAACGGTGCCGGCGCTTGGTGGCGAACAGAGCCTCAACCGCTACCTGTCACAGATCAAGAAGTTTCCGGTGCTCACGGCGGAGCAGGAATACATGCTCGCCAAGCGCTACCAGGAACATGAGGAGCCGGAGGCGGCCGCACAGCTCGTGACCAGCCACCTGCGGCTCGTGGCAAAGATCGCCATGGGCTACCGCGGCTACGGCCTGCCGGTCAGCGACCTCATTTCCGAAGGGAACGTGGGCCTGATGCAGGGCGTCAAGAAGTTCGAGCCCGATCGCGGCTTCCGCCTGGCGACCTACGCCATGTGGTGGATCAAGGCGTCCATCCAGGAATACATCCTGCGTTCGTGGTCCCTCGTGAAGATGGGCACCACCGCTGCGCAGAAGAAGCTGTTCTTCAACCTGCGCCGCATGAAGAAGCAGCTGGAAGCCTACGAGGATTCCGACATGCACCCGGACGACGTCGCCAAGATCGCGACCGACCTGGGAGTGCCGGAGCAGGAGGTGATCAACATGAACCGCCGCATGCTGATGGGCGGCGATGCCTCGCTGAACGTCTCCATGCGCTCGGACGAGGAAGGCAGCGGCCAGTGGCAGGACTGGCTGACCGACGACCGCCCGCTGCAGGACCACGTCGTGGCCGAGGCGCAGGAGAGCCACGTCCGCCATTCCATGCTGGTGGAGGCGATGGACGGCCTGAACGATCGGGAGAAGCACATCCTGACCGAACGCCGCCTGACCGACGACCCCCAGACGCTGGAGGAACTGAGCCAGGTCTACGACGTCAGCCGCGAACGCATCCGCCAGATCGAGGTGCGCGCCTTCGAGAAGGTGCAGAAGGCGATGCAGCGGATTGCGGGCGAGCGGTTGCTGCCGGCGGCCTAATCAGCGCTGCGATGGTGGTGAGGTGATTAGGGGCGGTCCGAAAGGGCCGCCCTTTTGTTTTGAGGGCGCCCACGCCTTTGTCCCGCTCAAGCTGAGCCTGTCGAAGCCCGCGCACCCACAGTCCGTTGGTCCTGCGCAGGCAGGGGCCGAGATAAGCTCTCCACCCCTGCGGCGGTTCGGTTGGAGAGGTCCGATGGGCCGCTGCCTGCGCAAGGGTGACGGTGAAGATAGGCCTCTACCTGCCCGCATTCGCGCCACACAATGTGATGGCCGCCGTTAATCGTAGCCCTTTAGGGCGGCGGCTTCCGACCAAAGCCGGTCACTCCGATTGTTGGCGAGATCGTCTGCTATTGCCAAAAGCGGTAATGCGGCTTTCGGGATCAAGCCCCGACCGAGCTTATGACCTTTTGTAGTGGAATGCGGACGTCTGCGGCGCGGAGCGACTAGCGTCTGCTTTGGTAAGGGATCGGCCCTGCGCCAACCGGATTACGCAGGAAAGTGGATCCCGCACAGCTTGTTGCCGTCGGGATCTCGAACATATGCCAGTTCTATAATCCCCATCGAAGCCGTCGCGCGCGGTCCCGGCGGCGCCTCGATCGACGCGCCACCGGCTGCAACAGCGGTATCGTGGAACTGCTTCACCTGCTCCGGTGAACCGCAGGAGAACGCGATAGTGCTGCCATTCGCCACACTCGCCGGCTCATCGTTGATTGGCTGCGAGACAATGAAGTTGGTGCCATTCTCACCGCGGTAGAAGAGCCTTGTGTGGCCGCTGTCTGCTATGTTCAGCGTCGCCTTGCCCACGCCTAGGACGCCGAGCACCTCATCATAGAAGCGCTTGGATCGTTCGATGTCGTTTGATCCGACCATGGTGTGAAAAAGCACGCCTACTCTCCTTGAGGCTGATCGGCTTTGCATTGCCGCCAGCGGTCGCATCTGTTGGCATTGCCATGGTAGGTGACGAACTGCCTGGAAGGCAGTTGGTGGTCGGACCTAATCTTGGTCAAGGTAGTGCTTGAGAAAGAAGCGCATCATCTCGCGTGAAGCGTTGGGACCGCTTGGGTCCGTAAAGGAGCCGGTCGCAGACCCGCCGGACCAGGCATGTCCGAGATCTTCAATCGTCCACTGCTCAATCAGCTCGACCCCCGATGCATCCGCGCTGGTGCTGCGCATGTACTGGCGACCCGACGCCCCGCAACTTCTCTCCAACCGTACTTCAAGCTTCACCCCTGCGCTCCTAGATGCTGCGGCGATGATCTGCTGGCTATTCACCTCATGAACGGTGGTGTCGCGATTGCCATGAAAGGTGATCACCGGGACCAACCGTTGAGCGTCACGCGCAATCCCGCCGCTTTTCATCGCCTTCAGGGCGCCAGCCAAATTTTGCGCAATGCCGCAAGCGAGGCCGGAATGTATCCCGACCGCTGCGAATATGTCGGGATATTCAGCCGCCATGATTGCGGCGGCCGCCCCGCCTGCCGACAGGCCGGCGACATATACCCGAGTTGGATCGAGGCCATTGTCCATAACTGTCGTTCGCGTGATACCGGCAAGCAGAGCCGGCTCACCATGATCACGCTGCTGGTCACCTGGCTTGAACCAGTTCCAGCACTTCTGCGGATTGGCGCTTGAGCTTTGCCGGGGGTAAGCGACGAAGAAGCCTATCTCATCTGCCAGATCGTTCATCCTCGTTCCTCGGGCGAAATCTTCTGGCGATTGGTTACAGCCATGCAGCATCACCACTAACGGCATATCAGCTTCAGCACCTTTCGGGCGGTACAGCAGATATTCGATAGTGCCTTCTGGCCCGTCATATGACCGCTCATCGAAGCGACCCTGCGCGTCACCAGTATCGTCTGAGGTGCGAGCAATTAACGCCTTTTTTGCCCGCCAGACGTCGCCGTCAGCGACAAGATCGATCAGACCGCCGTCGCTGTTCGAAGGGACAGCCTTGATCTCGCTGCCAGGCTCCCCGTTGCCTTGGAGAAGCGCGGTGGCCTCCATTAGCCTGCCGGCCTGTGTGAGGCGTAGAACTTCGGCCATGGTAGAACTGAGGGCCATGCCATAATCCTTGGAAAGCCGCATAATACGATCCGCAAGAGCAGCCTCGATGGCGCTATTGGCAGAAAGACGTCTGCAGTACGGTGAAAGATGGACGTGCGGCGCGTACACGCCTTTCGGCGAGCTGCCGTCGTTAGAACTCTTACAGGTTGCGCTCAGGTGCGACCCTTGGCCTACTGAGCATCGCCTCCACCTGCGCAAAGCCGTCGGCGCTTGCAGTCGCCATGTCCAATGGGCGAGTGCCAAGTTCGGCATTGTCGTCGTTAAGGAAGCTGATAGCTCCGTCTCGCCCTAGAAGCTGAAAGGCCATCCGGGTGATGTCTCCCTGACGACGTGCGCAGTCGGGTTGCAGGCGAGGCGCGTCAGCCCGACGAAAGCGTCCCGGGCCGCGTTCACGTGAGCTGTCTTTGGCTACACCGGCCATCACCTGCAGTCCTGCTGGTTCAGCCTGGAAAAGTCTGTAACGGCTAATGCCTCCCACGATGAAGCAGCTGATGCCCCTAAGGTGCGTTGTATGATCCCAATTTGTCGGGCAACTTTGAATACCCCCGCCTCTTTTTCGTCGCGACCCATCTGCAACGCGGGATTGGAAGCGGTGATCAGCAAACGTTGATGATCGAAGTATAGCTGGTTCAGGTCCATGCTGGCTCCTCATTGTAAGCGGGAGCACACCATGTCTCTCAGCCGCGGGCGCCTACATGAGCGTTTGCCTGCGATGGTGGATATATGGCGTCGACGCAGGGGAAATGTAAGAGCTCATCCCACGTGTGGTCTTCGGCTCTAGCTCCTTACCTTTTAATCAGTAGAGTTCGACGCAGGTCCGCTGTCGACCAAAATGCGTCGGTCCCGGTCGGACCTTGAACGTCAGCTTCGGCCAAGATCTGCCGTTTGACATGTCGCTGAAGAACGGCAGAAAAGTCCCAATCTAAGTTGTTCCGCTTCCGACGAATGGGCGACTCCTTTCAGGATCAATCTATCGCAACCGAACGAGGTTCGAGGCAGAACCGCTGGGAGTAAATTCCCCCTCCCAACCACCCCCCACCCTCAACCCCCTTTCCTACACCCCCCTCTCACACCTACCGCCTCCGGCGATGAGCAACCGCCGCAACAAGACCAGCCCCAGCGCTCGGCCCGTCGTGGGCGGGCGACTGCCGCCTCCGCAGCCACCCGGCGCTGGCACCTCCCGCAGCACACGCGTAACGGCGTTCTTCGGCCAAGCGGGAGGTGTCAACTTAGTGTCAACTTAGCCCGCTCCCACCCCGCAACCAGCCGCGAGGTAGGTGTCAACTTAGTGTCAACTTCCAGCTTTCCTCAGGCCCGCAGCGTCGCCCCGCCATCCACATACAGGTCGGCCATGGTGATGTGCCCGGCGCGCTCGCTCAGCAGGAACAGCACGGCATCGGCGATATCCTCGGGCGTCGCCAGCTTGCCCAGCGGGATGCCGGACTTGAAGGCGGGCAGGCTTCCCGCGATCACCCGGGCGGCGCCGTCCTCGTCCGCCCACATGCCGGTCTGCATGGGGGTCAGCGTCGATCCGGGGGCCAGGTGGTTGCAGCGGATGCCGTGCGGTGCCAGCTCCAGCCCCAGGCACCGGGTGAACATCGCCGCCGCCGCCTTCGACGCGGCGTAGGCGGTCATGTTCTGCCGGGGAATGCCCGCCGCGTTGGACCCGACGGTCACGATGCTGCCGCTCCCCCTCGGCTGCATCACCCGCGCCAGCGCCCGGCCCAGGTGCATCACCCCGTCGGCATTGACCGCGAACACCCGCCGCCACTCCGCATCGGTCAGCTCCGCGACCGGCACCGTGGAGAGGACACCCGCGACGCTGACGCCCAGCGTAACCGGGCCCCATTCCCGCTCGACCCGGGCGACCAGCGTATCCACGGCGGCGCTGTCGGTCACGTCCAGAGCGGCGCTGTCGGGTCCGGCGGGGGCGGCACGGTCGGTCGCCATCACTCGCACGCCTTCCGCCCGCAAGGCCGCCACCACCGCCGCACCGATCCCGCCGGCGGCGCCCGTCACCAATGCGATGCGCCCCTCCAGCCCCAGCCAGCTCACCGCAGCGCCTCCACCAGCTCCGCCGTCGCCATCACCCGCGCGCAGGCATCGGCGGCATGGGCCAGCGCCCGGTCGTGCCACTCCCGGCTGAAGTCGCCCAGCGCATCGCCCGCCATGAAGGGCTGGATGTCCAGCTGGAACGCCTCCGCCGCGGTGAACAGGCACCCGATATGGGCGTAGATGCCGCAGACGATCAGCTGGTCCCGCCCCCGGGCGCGCATCAGCACCTCCAGGTTGCTGCGCTGGAACGCGCTGTAGCGGTGCTTGACCAGCACGATGTCGCCCTCCTGCGGGGCCAGGGCGGGCACGATCGGCTGATGCTCCGCCACATGCCGCATGCCCGGACCCCACAGATCGGCCTGCAGCCCCCGGTCGGCACGCAGCTGGTCGCCATGCTGGGCGGTGAAGAACACCGGCACCCCGCCGCTGCGCGCCGCCGCCAGCAGCGCGGCGATGTTGCGGGTGAGCTCGGCCACCGGATCGCCGGCAAAGGCGTCGACGAAGTAATGCTGCATGTCATGCACCAGCAGCGCGGCGCGCCCACGTTCCGGCACCCAGTCCGCGCGGGAGGGCGGCCACTCGGCCGGCATCGGGTAGGGGGCGATACCCGGCAGGCGGCGGGCGGGCGCGGTCATGCCGGCACCTGCGCGGCCAGGTCCAGCGCCCGCAGCATTGCCGCGAACTTGGCGCCCGTCTCGGCGAGTTCCGCCGCAGGGTCCGATCCGGCGACGATGCCCGCCCCGGCATGCAGCGTCAGCTCGCCGCCGCAGATCTCGGCGCAGCGCAGGGTGACGTACCACTCGCCATCGCCCGCCGCATCGGTCCAGCCGATCGCCCCGCCATACAGGCCTCGCGTGCCGCCCTCCAGCCGGCGGATCACGTCGAGCGCCGCCGCGCGCGGCACGCCGCCGACCGCCGGAGTCGGGTGCAGCAGCGCCGCCAGCCCTGCGGCACCCGGGCCATCTCCGCCGCGCAAGGTGCCGGTGATCTGTGTTCCCAGATGCCACATCGTCGCGGTGGAGCGTAGCGCCGGACCCGCCACCCGCAGATCGCTGCACAGCGGGCTCAGCAGATCGGCGATGTAGTCGACCACCAGGCGATGCTCCCTGAGGTCCTTGTCCGACCGCAGCAGCCGCTCCCCCGCGGCGCGGTCCGCCACCGCATCGCTCTCCCGCCGGGCGGAGCCGGCCAGCGGGTGGGAGCGGATGGTCGCGCCGTTCCGGGCCACCAGCAGTTCCGGCGTCGCTCCCACCAGCCAGTGATGCGGCCGGCCGCTAACGGGCGTCAGATCGAGGAGGAAGGTCACGACGCTTGGATCAGCGCCGTGCAGCCGCGCCGCCACGGCGAGCGGGTCGACCGGCGTACCCGCCGCGACCTGCAGCTGGCGCGCCAGTACAACCTTGGTCAGCACGCCGCCTTCGATCATCCGGACCGCCTCGGCGACTATCTCGGCGTAATGCTCCCCCTGATCCACAATGGCGAGGGCAGCGGGCCGCATCGTCAATGGCAGGTCAGGCAACTCGCCATCGCCACGCCGACCTGCGGGGCGAAACAAGTAGCCCGGTTGCGCCGCGTCGAACGGCAAGGCCCCGGCTACCAGCGTCCCCGTCGCGGCTGCAGCCAGCATATCGCGTGCGGTATCCTCCAGCGCGGATTGCAACGGTTGCCGCACCTCCGCCGGCTCTCCCGCGGACAGCCGCGTCTCCGGCCCCAGCAGCAGCAGGCTTTCCCTTGTCACGTTCACCACACGATATTGCAAGACAGTCGCAATGAGCGCTTAGCCGCATTCCGCGGTGACGCAAGCGGGAAAGGGGTGATGGGCACCCAAGTGCAAGTGCGCCGTTCAGCACGCGGTGACTGGCAGCGGGCAGACCTGAATGGACCGGCAGGACTTCGGAACGATCGTGCTGGTGCTTGGCGGCGGCAACGCACTAGGCGCATACCAGGCCGGCGTGTGGGAGGCGCTGTCGGGTGCGGGGATCGAGCCTGACTGGATCGTCGGGACCTCCATTGGTGCGATCAACGGAGCGCTGATCGCCGGAAACGCGCCCGAACGGCGTCTGTCACGATTGACCCAGTTCTGGCAACCGGCGACCAGCCCCGGGACGCCAGCCGGATCGGCGGAGACCGCCAGGCGCACGGCCGCGGTCACCGGCTTTCTCACCAGCGGCCGGCCGGGTCTGTACGGATCGCTCGGACCGCTGGGCTCTTGGTGGGAGATGGACTCCGCCGCCTGGTCGCAGGCGCTGTTCACCTCGATGCCGCTTGCCCGCAGCCTGACGTCGCTGGTGGACTGGCCGGTGCTCAACGCAGGGCCGATGCGCTTCACGGCCGGTGCCGTTGATATCGAGAGTGGCGCCGATGTTTTGTTCGACACAGGCGAGGTTTCGATAACGCCCGATCATGTCCGGGCGAGCGGCGCGCTGATGCCCGCCTTTCCTGCGATCCGTATAGACGGGCGCGTCTATGGCGATGGCGGCCTATCCGCCAACGTGCCGCTTGATCCCGTGCTTGGCACACGTTGGCAGCACCCCTGTCTCATCATCATGGTGGACCTGCTGCCCGCCGCCGCCCCGCTGCCCACCACCTTGGGGGAGGCGATCGGGCGGGCGCAGGACCTGAGCTTTGCCGCGCAGACCCGCCGCTCCATCACGCGCTGGCAGGTCAGCTACACGCATGACCCCGCCTATCGCGACAGCAGCGTGACGCTGGCCCCGCTGATCTACAGCGATCACGCACCGGAGGTTGCAGGCAAGGCGCTCGATTTCTCGCCGGTCTCTGTCCGGCACCGCTGGGATTGCGGACGGCGCGATGCTGCGGCGTTGCTGGCAGGCTTGCAAGATCGGTCTGTCGGTTCACCTGGCCTCACGATCCTGCCGTCGGCGGGGTGACCTGCACCCTTGGCAGAAGCGGCCCGTGCGCGGTAGCACGGGTCCTATGATCGGTACGCTCCTGCGCTTCATCGTCTGGCTTGTCCTTGCCTTCCTCGGCCTCAGCTTATTGGCCGTGGTGTTGTTCCGCTTCGTGCCCGTACCGGTCACGGCCACCATGCTGATGGATCCCATTGGCATCACCAAGGATTGGGAGCCGCTGGATCGGATCGACCGCACCATGGTGCGCGCGGTGATCGCGGGAGAGGATGCCAAATTCTGCAGCCACGATGGTTTCGATCGGGAGGCGATCGAACAGGCGTTCCGGCGCAACATGGCTGGCGGGCGCATCCGCGGCGGCTCCACCATCAGCCAGCAGACGGCCAAGAACGTGTTCCTGTGGCAGGGTGGCAGTTATTTCCGGAAGGGGTTGGAGGCGTGGTTCACCCTGCTGATCGAGCAGATCTGGGGCAAGCGGCGGATCATGGAAGTCTACCTGAACGTGGCGGAAACGGGCATCGGCACCTATGGCGTCGCCGCGGGGGCGGAGCGCTACTTCCACCATTCCGCCGCGCGCCTGTCCACCAGCGAGGCGGCCCGCATGGCCGCCGCATTGCCACTGCCGAAGGAGCGCGCGGTGGTCACGCCATCGGGCTTTACCCGCCGTTACGGCAACGCGATCCGCGCGCGGATCGGCGTCGTGGCGCGTGACGGTCTGGACCGCTGCGTCTACGAATAGGGCCATGGGACACGGGCACCATCATCACGGTCATTCGCACGGGCATGGCCACAGCCATGCACCGGCCAGCTATGGCCGCGCCTTTGCCGTCGGCGTGGTGCTGAACACGATCTTCGTGGCGGTCGAAGCCGGGTTCGGCTGGTGGTCCGGTTCCATGGCGCTGGTCGCCGATGCAGGACATAACCTGTCGGACGTGCTGAGCCTGGCTGTCGCCTGGACGGCCAGCGTGCTTGCCACCCGGCCAGCCAGTGCGCGCTTCACCTACGGCTACAAGTCGTCGGGCATCCTGGCGGCCCTTGCCAATGCTGGGCTGCTGCTGGTGGCACTGGGTGCGATCCTGGTGGAAACGATGCGGCGGCTGCTTGATCCGGCGCCGGTTGCCGGGTGGACGATGGTGATCGTCGCCGCCATCGGCATCGCGGTCAACGGCGCCACCGCGCTGATGTTCATGGGCGGGCGGCAACACGACATCAATATTCGCGGTGCCTTCCTGCACATGGCGGCGGATGCGCTGGTCAGCCTGGGCGTGGTAATCGCGGGCGCCGCCATCCTGCTGACGGGCGCTTGGTGGGTCGATCCGGTCGCCAGCCTGCTGATCGTGGCGGTGATCGGCTGGGGCACTTGGGGCCTGCTGAAGGACAGCGTCGCCATGGGCCTGCTCGCCGTTCCTGCCAGCATCGACGAGGGCGCGGTTCGCACCCTGCTGGAGGGATTGCCCGGCGTCACCCGCGTGCATGACCTGCATATCTGGCCGATGAGCACCACGGAAACCGCGTTGACCGCGCATCTGGTGATGCCGGCTGGCGGGGGCGATGATGCTTTTTTGCACGATGCCGCTCACCTGCTGGAGGAACGCTTCGGCATCGGCCACGCGACCCTGCAGGTGGAGAGTGGCGGGACTGCGGCCTGCCACCTGGAACATGGTCACGCCTGATGCAGGCGGGTGAACCTCAACCGCAGGCAATCTCCGCCCCTGCCTGACATGCCTGATCCGCCGCTGACGTGGCGGCGGGCGCCGCCACCAGGGCGAGAGCGCAGGCAAGGACGGGGACAAGGCGAAGGAGGCGCATTGGACAGGCTCCGGTGGAAGAGACCGGTCCCCATGCCTGCCCAACTGCTAAAGCGGGGTTAACGCCGAAACGAAAAGCGGCCGGCCTGCACTATGCAGACCGACCGCCGATCGTGTCAGTTGGTCAGGGAAGGGCGATCAGGCCGCGGCTTCCTGCTGCTTGCCTTCGCCGCTGACCACGCGGACCGGTTCCTTGCGGCCTTCGACCACCTCGTGATCAACCACCACCTCGGTAACGTCGTCCATGCCGGGCAGGTCGAACATGGTGTCGAGCAGGATCGCCTCCACGATGGAGCGCAGGCCACGTGCACCGGTCTTGCGCTTGATGGCCTTCTTGGCGATCGCCTCCAGCGCGTCGTCCGTGAAGGTCAGCTTCACGTCCTCCAGCTCGAACAGCTTGGCGTACTGCTTCACCAGCGCGTTCTTCGGCTCCTTCAGGATCATGACCAGCGCCGGCACATCCAGGTCGTGCAACGTGGCGATCACCGGCAGGCGGCCGACGAATTCGGGGATCAGGCCGAAGCGGAGCAGATCCTCCGGCTCCGTCTTCATCAGCATTTCGCCGACCTTGCGCTGTTCGGGATCGGCGACATGTGCGCCGAAGCCGATCGAGCGCTTCTGCAGGCGGTCGCCGATGATCTTCTCGAGACCCGCGAAGGCGCCGCCGCAGATGAACAGGATGTTGGTCGTGTCCACCTGCAGGAATTCTTGCTGCGGATGCTTGCGCCCGCCCTGCGGCGGTACGCTGGCAGTGGTGCCTTCCATCAGCTTCAGCAACGCCTGCTGCACACCCTCGCCGCTGACGTCGCGGGTGATGGAGGGATTCTCCGCCTTGCGCGTGATCTTATCGATCTCGTCGATGTAGACGATGCCCTGCTGCGCCTTCTCGACATTGTAGTCGCTGGCCTGCAGCAGCTTCAGGATGATGTTCTCTACATCCTCGCCCACGTAGCCTGCTTCGGTCAGCGTGGTGGCATCGGCCATGGTGAAGGGGACGTCGAACGTGCGCGCCAGCGTCTGCGCCAGCAGTGTCTTGCCCGAACCCGTAGGGCCGATCAGCAGGATGTTCGACTTCGCCAGTTCAACGTCGCCGGCCTTGCCGCTGTGCTTCAGCCGCTTGTAGTGATTGTGCACCGCGACGGAGAGGACGCGCTTGGCCTTGTCCTGGCCGATGACGTAATCGTTCAGCGTGTCACAGATCTCGCGCGGGGCGGTGACTTCACCGTCCTTGCGCCCGGCGATGCCACCCTTGGCCTCTTCCCGGATGATGTCATTGCACAGCTCGACGCATTCATCGCAAATGAACACCGTCGGGCCGGCGATCAGCTTGCGTACCTCGTGCTGGCTCTTGCCGCAGAAGCTGCAATAAAGGGTGCTCTTGCTGTCCGATCCGCTCAATTTCGTCATGCTCTCGTCCTGATCCCGGGCCGGTCCGCCCGGTGATTCGGTTGGAGGGATTCGCCCCCCGCAAATGTAAGGTGCGGAGGCTCAATAGCAATTCTGGGCAAGCTTGTGACCCCCGGGCCGACCTACATCGCCCCGGCGAACTTGCCATCCGGTTACCCGGCCATCCCGGCGAAGCGCGGCATTGCGATTCGCCGGGTAGCAGTCGCGGCATGATGCAGCCGGCCACCTGTAGGAAAGCGGAACGTGATGCGGCGCCTTATTCCGGCGCCCCGCCGGTGCCGCTTTCCTTGCCGGCTTCCTGGTCGGACGGGCGGTGTGCGAACACCTTGTCCACCAGGCCGAACTTCAGCGCCTCATCCGCTTCCAGGAAGGTGTCGCGATCCATCGCCTTCTCGATCTCTTCCAGCGTGCGACCGGTATACTGGACGTACAGGTCGTTCATCCGCTTGCGGATGCGCAGGATTTCCTTGGCCTGGATCTCGATGTCGGACGCCATGCCGCGCGCGCCGCCGCTCGGCTGGTGCACCATGATGCGGGCGTTGGGCAGGGCCACGCGCATCCCCGGTTCGCCGGCGGCCAGCAGGAAGCTGCCCATGGACGCCGCCTGGCCGACGCACACGGTGCGCACCTTGGGCTTGATGTACTGCATGGTGTCGTGGATCGCCATGCCGGCCGTCACCACGCCTCCGGGCGAGTTGATGTACATGGAGATGTCCTGGCTGTTCTCGCTTTCCAGAAACAGCAACTGGGCGACGATCAGGCTGGCCATGTTGTCTTCCACCTGGCCGGTCACGAACACGATGCGTTCGCGCAGCAGGCGGCTGAAGATGTCGAAGCTACGCTCGCCCCGACTGGTGCTTTCCACGACCACCGGCACCAGCGCGCCCGTTACCGGATCGGTCCGGAACTGGCCCTGTGCGCCATAGGCGTCGCCAAACACGTCGATCATTCACAATCCCTTCCGTCAAACAGGTCGCCTATGTCGCGCCTCGGCGCAGCCTGTTCAAGGGGGGTGCTACGGAGGCGCCGGTGGACAGCGCCGCAACCAGGGCGCAGGATTGCGCCCTAACCCGGCGTGGAGAGTGCCAGCATGGTCGATCCCATCCCCCACGGAACGGTTCACCAGACGCCGAGGGACCTTGCCGCCGCGCTCGGCGTCGATCCGGCGGTGCTGGCGCTATGGGCCGGGCTGACGCCGTTGGGCCGTAACGAGTTCATCTGCTGGGTGGAGGATGCGAAGCAACCCGCGACCCGCCTGCGCCGCATCGGTCGCACCGTGGAGGAACTGCAGGAAGGCAAGCGGCGCCCATGCTGCTGGGCTGGCTGCATCCATCGGGAGGACAAGGCGCCGGGCAGGTGGCAGCGGGCCGTGCTGGTGGAAGGCAAGCGCCGCGAGGGTGGCTAGCGAAAGTGGCGCTTGCCACGGGCGGTGGCGCTGCCACTCTGCCGGGCATGACCCGCTTCCTGCCGCTCGCCGCCCTGCTGCTCGCCACCGCCGCGCCGGTCCTGGCGGACTCAGGGGACGACGCCGCTGCCTATCTGCGCCGGATCGCCGCGCTGGACGATGCTGGGCCTGAGCTGAATGCGGTGATCGTGACCAACCCCGATGCGCCGGAACAGGCGCGCGCTGCCGCAGCCGCGGCGCTGCCGTTGGCAGGGCGCGCGGTCCTGGTGAAGGACAATATTGAGACTCGCGAATGGCCGACGACCGCCGGCAGCCTGGCGCTGGCCAACAATCGCACCGGTCGCGATGCGCCGCTGATCGCCGCCCTGCGCCGCGCGGGCGGAGTGGTGCTGGGCAAGACCAACCTGAGCGAATGGGCGAACATCCGCGACAACGATTCCACAAGCGGGTGGAGCGCGGTGGGTGGGCTGACCCGCAATCCGCACGCGATCGACCGCAATGCCTGCGGCTCCTCTTCAGGCAGCGGGGCGGCAGTGGCTGCCGACCTTGCCTGGGGTGCGATCGGGACGGAGACCAACGGGTCAATCACCTGTCCCGCCAGCGTCAACGGCGTAGTGGGATTCAAGCCCAGCGTGGGCGTGGTCAGCCGCACGCATGTTGTGCCGATCTCCATCTCGCAGGACACCGCCGGTCCGATGACCCGGACGGTGGCCGATGCCGCCATGCTGCTGGACGCCATCGCCACGGATGATGCGGACGATGCCGCAACCTTCGCGGCGCATCACACCTTGTACTACGCAAGCCTCGCCCATGCGTCACTGGCGGGTGTCAGGATCGGCGTGCTGCGCAAGCAGGCTGGCGACGACCCGAGACTTGCCGCGTTGTTCGGGCAGGCGCTGGCCGATCTGGAGCGTGCCGGCGCCGTGCTGGTGGACGTGGAGTACGAGGCGCCGGACGAGCTGTGGGCCGCCAGCCTGCCGATCCTGCTGTTCGAGCTGCGCACCGGAATGGCGGACTACCTTGCCACCCTGCCGGGCAAGGACATGCCGGACAGTCTGACGGACATCGTCGACTTTAACCGGGGCCATGCGGCGGATGAATTGCGCTGGTTCGGGCAGGACCTGTTCGAACAAGCACTGGAGACCACCGACGGCGCTGCCTATGAACGGCATCTGGCGATCGCCCGCCGCCTGACGCGGGAGGAGGGGATCGACCGGCTGCTGACGGCGAACGCCGTCAGCTTCCTGGTCGCGCCCACCACCGGACCGGCTTGGACCAGCGATCTGGTGTCGGGCGATCACTATCCCGGTGGGATCGGCGCCGGCTATCTCGCGGCGATCGCCGGCTACCCGCACCTCACCGTGCCGATGGGCGCGGTGGAAAGCCTGCCGGTGGGTCTGTCGATCATCGGAGGGAAGATGGCGGATGCCGCCGTGCTGCAGGCGGGCGCCGCTTACGAGCGCGCCCGTACTGCCGAATTACCGGTGCCGCGCATGGAGCGTTGGCAGCCGGAGTGATCCTCCCCGCGTGTGGCAGGGAGGATCGGATACACTCACTCGGCGGCGCTTTCCGCCTTCTTCTTGGGCGCAGCCTTCTTCTTGGGGGCGGGCTTCGCAGCCGCCTCCTCACCGTCCGCGGCAGGCTCGGCGGCTTCGGCAGGCTCAGCCTTCTTCTTGGGCGCGGCCTTCTTCTTGGGTGCGGCCTTCTCGGCCTCACCCGCCTCGGCTTCGGCTGGCGCGTCTTCGGCAGCGGCCTTGGCCTTCTTGGCGGGGGCCTTCTTGGCCGGCTTCGCCTCGGCGGCGGGCTTGGTCTCGGCGCCTTCTTCCGCCTCGATCGCGGCTTCCAGCTCCTCACGGGTCACTTCACGCTCGGACACCTCGGCCTTGTCGAACAGGAAGTCGACGACCTTGTCTTCGTAAAGCGGCGCACGCAGCTGGGCGAGGGCCATGGGATCGTTGCGCACATACTCGACGAAGCGCTCCCGATCCTGCGGGCGGTACTGCTGCGCCGCCTGCTGCACCAGCATGTTCATTTCCTGGTTGCTGATCTCGACGCCGTTCGCCTGGCCGATCTCGGACAGCAGCAGGCCCAGGCGCACGCGGCGCTCCGCGATGCGGCGGTAATCGTCGCGCTCGCTCTCGATCTCGGCGCGGGCCTCTTCAGGGTTCTCCTCGCGGGCAACTTCGGCTTCCAGCTGCTGCCAGATCTGGTTGAACTCGGCTTCCACCATGCTCGGCGGGACGGCGAAGTCGTGGCCGGCGGCGAGGTGGTCCAGCAGCTGCCGCTTCATCTGCGTACGGGTGAGGCCGGCAGTCTCCTGCTCGACCTGCGCCTTCATCAGCTCCTTCAGCTGGTCCAGCCCTTCCAGGCCCAGACCCTTGGCGAAATCGTCGTCGATGACGGTTTCGCCTTCCACCTTCACCGCCTTCACGGTGATGGCGAACTGGGCATCCTTGCCCTTGAGGTTCTCCGCCGGGTAATCGGCAGGAAAGGTCACGGTGATGGTCTTCTCGTCACCGACCTTGGCGCCGCCCAGCTGCTCCTCGAAGCCGGGGATGAACTGGCCGGAACCCAGCACCAGCGGGGCGTCCTCCGCCTTGCCGCCGTCGAATTCGACGCCGTCGATACTGCCGGTGAAATCGACGATCAGCTGGTCGCCATCGGCGGCAGCGTGGCCTTCCGGCGCATCGCTGTAGCTCTTCTGCCGGTCGGCCAGGCGCTTGATCGCGGCGTCCACCGCCTCGTCCGTCGCCGGCACGGTCAGCCGCTCCAGCTTCAGGCCGTCCAGCTCGGGCGCGGCGATTTCAGGCAGGACTTCCAGCTCGACCGTCAGCTCGGCATCCTTGCCCTCCTCATACCCCTCGGCCATGTCGACCTTGGGCTGCAGGGCGGGGCGCAGCTGCTTGTCGCGCAGCAGGCCGTCGATCGACTCGCGCAGGGTGGTGTTCAGGGCATCGGCGTGGATCGCCTCGCCATGCATCTTGCGCACCAGATTGGCCGGCACCTTGCCCGGGCGGAAGCCGGGCATCTTGACCTGCGGGGCGATCTTCTTGATCTCCGCGTCCACGCGCGCGGCGATCTCGCCGGCCGGGATGGTCAATTGATAGGCGCGCTTCAGGCCTTCATTGGTGGTCTCGACGATCTGCATTCAAACAAGCCTTCCACGAACTAAACTTGCACGGCGCGCGGAACAGGGCGGACGGCTGCGCTGGTGCGGGCGAAGGGACTCGAACCCCCACATCTTGCGATACTGGAACCTAAATCCAGCGCGTCTACCAGTTCCGCCACGCCCGCACGGATCACGACGAAGCGCAGCAGGCGGACACCTGCGATGCGAAGCCTGCGCCCTTAATCGCGCGATGGAGAAAGGGCAAGCCGCGACAGGGGAACAGGCGACGCCCGGACATCGTTGATCGGGAAAGGAGTGCTTTGCATGGCTGACCCGATCTATTCCGCCGACGATTACGGCACCCCCACCATTCCCCCGGCGACGCCGCCGGCACTGGACGGGGATGCGAGTGCTAGCGACGCCGCGACGCTGGCTGATGCCGACGGCGACAGCGATTCGCCCGGCAGCGTACTGTGGCACGGCGATCGCGCGGGAGAGGACAAGGAGCTGCAGCCCGGCGCCACGCCGGACGAGATCGTGCCGGAGACGCCTAACCCGATCGAGCCCGCTCCCCCGCCCGAAGTGACCCCTGATGGCGGCGACGTGGACGAGCCTGGCTCCGTGCCGGACGAGGCGCCATCCTTGCCCGGCGAGGCGCCGGCGGAAACGCCGCCGCCGCAATATTGATCGCGGCGTAGATTGATTTTGGGGGCAGCGCGTGTCAGCGGCACCGGCCATGACCGATCAGGACCTGCCCCCCGCGGCTGATACCCAGCCCGAGCCCACCGCAACCGGCAACGACACGCCCCCGGACCGCCTCGCAATCGATCCGGGTAGCCCGTTCTTCGACGAGACGGTGCTGCGCCGGGGCGTGGGCATCCGGTTCAAGGGCACGGTGCGCACCAATATCGAGGAATATTCGATTCCCGAAGGATGGGTGCGGGTACAGGCCGGCAAGGCGATGGACCGCCGCGGCCGTCCGCTGACCATCAAGCTTGCCGGACCGGTCGAAGCTTGGTTCGAGGATCTGGGCGAGGACGCGCCGGTCAACCGGGCCTAGGATCCTCGGCAAGGGCGGTCGGGTGGACTGCCGCGCGGATTAACTTGGTCCCGCCCGTTCCCGTGTCGCCAGGCGCAGGATCGCGTAGCCCAGCAGGGCCGAGATCGTGGAGCCCGCCAGGATGCCCAGCTTCGCCTCCTCCACCAGCAGCGGATGCTGCGGATAGGCTAGGGCACTGATGAACAGGCTCATGGTGAAGCCGATCCCGCATAGCATGCCGGTGCCCCAGATCTGCGGCCAGCTTGCACCGACCGGCCGCGGGGCAAAGCCGACGCGATCGGCGATCGCCACGCTGCCGACGATCCCCAACTGCTTGCCCAGGACCAGCCCGGCCCCGATCGCCAGCGGTAGCGGGTCCGCAAACGCCTCCAGACCCAATTGCCCCAATGCGACACCCGCATTGGCAAAGCCGAATAGCGGCACCACCAAATAGGCGTTGGGGCCGACCAACGCATGCTCGACCCGCTCCAGCATGGGCGCGCCATCGCGGCGTTGCATCGGGATGGTTAGCGCCGCGACCACGCCGGCGATGGTCGCGTGGACCCCCGAATGCAAGACGCACAGCCACAGCGCCAGCGCGCCCAGGATGAAGGGCCACAGCCGCCCGACCCCAGCACGATTGAGCGCGATCAAGCCGCCGAGCACAAGGACGGATGCGATCAGCCAGCCTGCATCGATGCTGCCGGTGTAGAACAGCGCGATCACCAGCACAGCGCCGATATCGTCCACGATGGCGACCGTCAGGAGGAATAGCCGCAGCGATGCCGGCACGCGATTTCCTAGCAGACCGATCACACCCATGGCGAAGGCGATGTCCGTCGCCGCCGGAATGGCCCAGCCCCGCGTCAGCAACGGGTCGCCGGCCGCAACCTGCAGGAAGATAGCCGCCGGCACCGCCATTCCGGCGGCTGCCGCAAGCACCGGTAGCCGCCGGCTGCGGGAATCGGCCAACGCACCGCTAACGATCTCGCGCTTAACCTCCAGTCCGACCACGAAGAAGAAGATCGCCATCAGCGCGTCGTTGATCCACAGATGCAGGGTGTCCAGTTTCGCAAAAGGCGTCCATGGTAGGACCGCGTGAAACAGATGGTGGTAGGTCTCGGCCCACGGCGAATTGGCAGCGACGATCGCCAGCACGGCGACCGTGATCAGCAGAATTCCGCCGAATGCATCGCTGACGAACAGGGCGCGAAGCGGCCGGGCCGCCGTACGAAGAAGCATCGGTGCAGGCATTTGAACGCTCTTGCGGGATTGGCGCGTCATGGCAAGTCGCCGGCCTTTTTTCCGACATAACCGCCGCTTCTGGAGGCGTGCGAATCGCCAACAGCGCGGCCTGCAAAGCACGCAACGAAAAAAGGTTCCTGAACTCCGATAATTTTTGTTTGCGATTGCTATGGCCGCAACTAAGAGTTGCTTCGGGTCGCATTGAAGGGTCTCGGGGACTATGATCCTGGGGGGTATGACGGCGCTGCAATTGGCGGCGCTGGTCGAGCAGGAGCTGTTGCTCTTTGCCGGCGTGTTCTTTCTTGTGGGTGCTCTGGATGAGCTTGCGGTTGATGCCGTGTTCGGCTGGCTGCGGCTCACGGGCAAGGTCCGGAATTGGACCATCGACCGGGAGGAGGGCAGTCGCCCGCTTTCCGGCCGGGCGGCGGTGTTCGTGCCTGCGTGGCTGGAACACGACGTCATCACTGACACAATCGCCAGCATGCTGCAGGCGTGGCCGCATGATGGCCTGCGCCTTTATGTCGGCTGCTATCGCAACGACCCCCGGACCGTAGAGGCGATCATGCGCGGCAGCCGCAACGACCCGCGCGTGCGCCTGGTGGTGCATGATCGCGCCGGGCCGACCACCAAGGCCGACTGTCTGAACCGCCTTTACGCCGCCATGGAAGGCGACGAGCAGCGCGGCCGCTTCGCTTTCCGCATGGTGGTGCTCCACGATGCGGAGGATATGGTCGATCCTGCTGCACTGGCGCTGCTGGACCGCGCTGTGGCGGAGGCCGAGTTCGTGCAGCTGCCCGTCCTGCCGGAACCGCAGGCACGCTCCCGTTGGGTCGGCAGCCATTATTGCGAGGAATTTGCCGAGGCGCATGGCAAGGCCATGGTGGTACGCGATGCGTTGTCCGCCGCGCTGCCGTCAGCCGGCGTCGGCTGCGGTTTCTCGCGCGCCATGCTGGGCCGGATCGCGGCCGACATGGCGCATGACACCGGTTCGACCGGACCGTTCTCCGTCGATTCTCTGACGGAGGATTACGAGCTTGGCCTGCGGATCAAGGCCGCCGGGGGGCGGTCCAGGTTCCTGCGGGTGCGGGGTGAGGACGGGCGGCTGATCGCCACCCGCGCCTGCTTCCCTGCGCAGCTGAACCAGTCTGTCCGGCAGAAGGCGCGCTGGGTCCATGGCATTGCCCTCCAGGGCTGGGATCGGATGGGTTGGACCGGTGCGTCGGGCGGCCTTGGCGAGACGTGGATGCGGGTGCGTGACCGTCGCGGGCCGCTTTCCGCCACCGTGCTGTTCGCAGCCTATCTGCTGCTGGGCCTGTCGGCGGGGCTGTGGCTGGCGAGCATTGTCGGCTACCACCAGCCGGTCGCTTTCAGTCCGGCCACGTGGTGGCTGCTGGCCGCCAATTTCACCAGCTTCGTATGGCGCGCTGGTTCACGCTATGTCTTCACCGCGCGGGAATATGGCCCGGTGGAAGGACTGCGCTCGGTCCTGCGCATTCCGCTCACCAACGTCATCGCCATCATGGCCGGACGGCGCGCGATGTGGGCCTATGCCCGCACACTGGGCGGTGCCCCGGTCGAATGGGACAAGACCCATCATCACGCGCATCCCAGCACCATGGCTGACCGGATCGTGCCACCCGCCCGCCGCGCCCGCGCTCTGTCGTGATCGGACGGGCACAGGATACGAATCAGGTGAACCGGCGTCCGTCGTTCCGCGGCCAGCCGCTGCTGCTGCTGGCCGGACTGGTGGTGGGCTGGGGCGCATTGCGCGTCGCCAGCTGGGAAGCGCCCTGGCCGGCGCTGCCCGCCGCCCTTCCAGCGGCCGGGCAACCAGTGGCGCCCCGGGCTGTGCCGGAGCAGGATGCACCGGTGCCCGAGGATGGCTGGCTGCGCCGTCCGCTGCCGATCGAGAATCCGGCACCAGCCCGCTGGCGTCCGCTGGCCTCCGCTAACCCGTCCGCGATCAGCGGCGTTCCATGGCAGGTGGCCGACGCCGCGCTGCTGTTTCCGCCGCTCGGCCCGACGGACCACGCTGTATCGCCCGCCACGCTGATCGGCAGCGAGGTACTGATGCTGGCCGGACTGTCGCACATGCAGGTGCCTGACGTCCTGCTCGCCTATCTGCAGCCCGGCCTTTCCGGTCGCCCGGCACTTGCGGCCGCATCGGCGCTCCAGTCGGGTGTGCCACAGGCGGCATCGCCCGCCGGTGTCGCGCCGGTGCCGCGGCGCAGCTTCGCCTCCAGGTGGAGCGGGGATGGCTGGCTGCTGCTGCGGGAGGACACGGACACTCCGCTCACGTCCGCCCGGCCGTCCTACGGGCGCAGTCAGGCCGGCGCAGTTGTCCGTTACCGGCTTGGCTCCGCCACGAACGGCCACGCGCCGCAGGCCTACCTGCGTGGCAGCACGGCACTGGCGGGTGCGCGGGAGCAGGAAGTGGCTGCCGGCCTCAGCCTGCGGCCGATACCCGGCCTGCCGGTACGCCTGGCGGCGGAGGCGCGGGTGAACGACAATCGCGCGGGCACCGATGTTCGCCCGGCCGTGTTCGCCGTCACCGAACTGCCGCCTGTGGCGCTGCCTGGCGGCACGCGGGGCGAGCTTTACCTGCAGGGCGGTTATGCCGGCGGGGACTTTGCCACAGGCTTCGTCGATGGCCAGGCGCGGCTCGACCGTCCGCTGCTGCAACGCGGCGGGACGGAGGTGAGCATCGGCGCCGGTGCCTGGGGCGGCGCGCAGAAGGGGAGCGAGCGGCTGGATGTCGGGCCCAGCGCCGGCGTGACCTTCGGTGTCGGTCGGGTGCGTGCCCGCGTGGCCGCCGATTACCGCCTGCGGGTCGCCGGCAATGCCGAGCCTGCGTCCGGCCCCGCGCTGACGATCGCCGCCGGTTTCTGATCTGGCGGGCAAATAGCCCGGCCATGCCGCTTCACCCGGAAGGTCGGTTAAGCTAGGCCGGGTTGATGGATGTCTACCTGCCCATCGCGAACCTGTCGGTAAATGGGCTGGTGATCGTGCTGCTGGGCGCGGGCACCGGCATCCTGTCTGGCCTGTTCGGCGTTGGCGGCGGGTTCCTGACCACGCCGCTGCTGATCTTCTACGGCGTGCCGCCGACGGTCGCCGCCGCTTCCGCCGCCAGCCAGGTGACCGGCGCCAGCGTGTCGGGCGTACTGGCGCACCGGCGGCGCGGCGGGGTCGATCCGCAGATCGGCGGCGTGATGGTCGCAGGCGGCGTGGTCGGCGCCGGCATCGGTGCACTGCTGTTCCGCGTCCTGCAGGGCTGGGGCCAGATCGATACGGTCATCAACATCCTGTATGTCGTGCTGCTGGGCACGATCGGCGGGCTGATGGGGCGTGAAAGCCTGGCGTCGCTGCGGGCGCAGCGCAATGGCGCGCCCCGTGCCGCCGCGCGTCGCCGGCATCACCCGCTGGTCGCCAGCCTGCCGGGACGCTGGCGGTTCTACAAATCCGGGCTCTACATCTCGCCGCTCGCGCCGCTGCTGCTGGGTGTGGTGGTGGGCATCCTGACCATGCTGATGGGGGTCGGGGGCGGCTTCATCCTGGTGCCGGCGATGTTGTATATCCTGGGCATGAGTGCGCAGGTCGTGGTCGGCACGTCGCTGTTCCAGATCCTGTTCGTCACCATGGCGACGACCATGATGCACGCACTGACCACCCGTGCGGTGGATATCGTGCTGGCCGCACTGCTGCTGATCGGATCGGTCACTGGCGCGCAGATCGGCACCCGCATCGCGGTTAGCGCCAAGCCCGAAGTGCTGCGGCTGGTCCTGGCCGTGATCGTGCTCACCATTGCGCTGCGCCTCGCCTTCGGCCTGGGGGTTCGGCCGGACGCGGTTTATTCGGTGGTGGAGCTGTGAAGCGCGCCGCGCATGCATTGCTGCTGGCGCTGGCCTTCATCACGCTGACCGCCCAGCGCGATCCGGTGCTGGTCCCGGCCGTGTCGCAGAGCCGGATCGAGGTGCGGCAGGATTTCACCGGCGCCGAACTGCTGCTGTATGGCGCCATCCTCGATCCGCAGGGGCGCCGCGCGGCGGAGCCGTACGACATCGTAGTCGTGCTGAAAGGCCCGACCGAGCCGGTGCTGGTGCGCGAGAAGCAGCGCTGGTTCGGCATCTGGGTCAATGCGGACAGCACCGCCTTCCGCTCCGCCCCCTCGTTCTTCGCTGTCGCTTCCTCCCGCCCCGTCGGGCAGATCGTGGATGAGCGCACGGCCGCGATCTACGAACTTGGGCTCGACTTCATGCAACTGTCGCCCAGCGGGGTGATCCAGCCGCAGGAGCAGGCCCGCTTCACCACCGGCCTGGTCGATCTGCGCGTGCTGGCTGGCCTGTACAAGGAGGATCCCGGCGGCGTGACGCTGAGCGAAGATGTGCTCTATCAAGCGCGCATCGCGCTGCCGTCGAACGTCGTCACCGGCCGCTACACCGCAGAGACCTTCGCCATCCAGCGTGGTCGGGTGATCGCATCCGCCATCGCGGATGTGGAGGTGAGCAAGGAGGGGTTCGAGCGGCTGGTCGCCGACCGCGCGCAGGATGCCGGGCTCGCCTACGGAGTCGCGGTCGTGCTGCTGGCGCTGCTGTTCGGCTGGGCCGCGGGGCGGTTGTTCGCGCTGATCTAGGAAACCGGGACGCCGGCTCTTTACTCGTTCTTCACCTTGCGCCTGCTAGCGCGGGCGACCCAGCCGGCAAGCAAGGACCAGCCAGATGAGCGAGTTCACCCCGCAGCCGTGGCCGGTGGCAGATACCGCGTCCGCCGCACCTGTCACGATCGGCATGGTGCGGGCCATCTCCGGCGCGCAGGCGCAGCTGGTGCTCGACCCGGCCGCCATCGCGCTGAGTGCTGGCGACCCGGATCCGGCAATCGCCATGGCGGGGCAGATCGGCAGCTCCTTGCGGATCGCCGCGCTGAGCGGGACCTGGCTGCTCGCATCGCTGCGCGAACAGGAACGGGCGGCGGATGGCACCATCCACGCTGTCGCGGACCTGATGGGGGAGGGCAGCGACGACGGGGTGGGCGGCAGCTTCCGCCGCGGCGTGACCCGTTATCCGCTGCCGGGCAGCGCGGTGATGCCCGTCGCGACGCATCAGCTCGCCCGCATCTACGACCCCGCCGGCCGCGCTGCGGTGACGGTCGGGACCGTGTATCCCACCGTCACGATCGGCGCCGGCCTGTTCACCGATGCGCTGCTGGGCAAGCATTTTGCCCTGTTGGGATCGACCGGCACCGGCAAGTCCACCGCCACCGCGCTGATCCTCCACCGCATCTGCGATGCCGCGCCCAACGGGCATGTGGTGATGATCGACCCCCATGGCGAATACGGCGCCGCCTTCCGCGACCGGGGCGTGGTGCTGGATGTCGGCAATCTGCAACTGCCCTATTGGCTGATGAACTTCGCCGAACATTGCGAGGTGTTCCTGACCAGCAGCGGCAACGACCGGCAGGAAGATGCCGACATCCTTGCCAAGTGCCTGCTCGCCGCCCGGGGCAAGAACCGGCTGGCGGCGGAGATCGGCCGGATTACGGTGGATTCACCCATCCCCTACCTCCTCAGCGATCTGCTGCGCAGCGTGAACGAGGAGATGGGCGCATTGGACAAGGCGAGCAGCAGCGCGCCGTTCCTGCGCATTCGCACGAAGATAGAGGAGCTAAAGGGCGATCCGCGATACCAGTTCATGTTCAGCGGCATGCTGGTGGCCGACAACATGGCGGACCTGATCGCCCGCCTATTCCGGATGGACGGCAGTGGGCAGCCGATCACCATCATCGACGTGTCGGGCGTCCCGTCCGACATCACCGCCACCGTCGTCGCGGTGCTGAGCCGCATGGTCTTCGACCATGCGATCTGGAACCGGGGGGAGGCGCTGCGGCCCATCCTGCTGGTGTGCGAGGAAGCGCACCGGTACGTGCCGAACGAGCGGCAGGCGGACGGGTCCAGCGTGGGGCGGGTGCTGGGCCGGATCGCCAAGGAAGGGCGCAAATACGGCATCGCGCTGGGCCTCATCACCCAACGACCGAGCGACCTGGCGGAGGGCGTCCTGTCGCAGTGCGGCACCATCATCGCCATGCGGCTGAACAACGAGCGCGACCAGGCCTTTGTCCGTTCGGCGATGCCGGAAGGGGCGCGCGGCTTCCTGGATGCGATCCCGGCCTTGCGCAACCGGGAGGCGATCATCTGTGGGGAGGGCGTGGCGGTGCCGATGCGCGTCAGCTTTGCCGATCTGGAGGAACATCGCCGGCCCGCCAGCGCCGACCCGTTGTTCAGCGAATTGTGGCAGCAGCCGGTCAGCGACCCTGCCGCGATCCACCGCACGGTCCGCCGCTGGCGCGCGCAGGGCCGGTAAAATCGGCGAAAGTTGACACTAAGTTGACACCTCCCGCGAAGGTCCGTTCCCCTCCATCGCCCGCAGGCAGCGTGCCGTGGAGGCTGGATCGGGAGGCGGCGGCATGGCAGTGCATGGGCCCGCTTGGGCCACAATGCACAGCCTGTAGGAAAGCGGTTTGTCGGCCGCCAGCGCGCCTAGTCCGGGGCGATGCCCGACATCAGCCGGCGCCGTTCCCGCTGGTCGGCGACCAGCTGGGCCGATGTGGCCATCGCCTGGAATGCGGTGACGGAGCGCAGGGCGCGATCCCGCACATTGTCGAGGGTGGCGGCGTCGGCTTCCACCTGCGCCTTGGCCGCCTGTTCACGATAGAACGCTGCGTCGGGCATAGCCGCCACTCCCGTGATGTCGATCAGTCGGCGGGCTGGAGATTGACCGCGCTGGTCTTGCCGCGACGGTCCTGCTCCAGCTCGTAGGTGACGCGCTGGTTCTGCGTCAGCGTCGCCATGCCGGCGCGCTCCACGGCGCTGATGTGGACGAAAGCGTCGGCCGCGCCGCCATCGGGCGCGATGAAGCCGTAGCCCTTGTCGGTGTTGAAGAACTTGACGGTGCCGGTGATGGCCATGAGTATTTCCTTCTTTGATGAACGGCGGCTCCGCGTGAGCCGCCGGGCGCGCGAGGGCAGGGAAAGAAGGAAAAAAGGAGCCGCAAAGCGCCGAGAGACCGTCGATATGCGACTGTAGCAGGCCTTATGTGGGCCGATGGGCGCGCATGCGCAAGGCCCGTGGCGTTCAGGTGCCGCGCGTGTCGCCGTAAAGCGCGATGTGCAGCCGGGGCGAAAGGTTCATGTCATGGGCGAGGCACAGCCCCGCCAGCCAGCGTTCGCGGCTGCCGAGGGTTGCGGTGTCGGTCCCTTCCGCCATCAGCCAGATGCGGTTGTGCGCGATGGCATGGGTTTCCACCAAGGCCAGCACCTCCGCCACGTCATCCGGCGTGGCGATCACGAACTTGAAGAAGGCGCGCGTCTCGTTGGCCCAGTGCGCCAGCCGTTCGGGCGGCAGCGCCAGATCGGCGGAGTTCCCTGAATGGGCGAGCTTTGGGCTGACATTGTATTGCGCGATCAGCGGGTCGAGATCGGGGTGCGGCGCGACCGTGCCGTTCGTCTCCACCTCCACCGCGATGCCGGGGGGCAGCAGCGCCAGCATGCGGGCGAGCGCGCGACCCTGCAGCAGCGGCTCCCCCCCTGTCACCACCAGCCGCGGCTTGGCGAAGGCGGCGATCCGGCGAGCGACCTCCGCCTCCTCCAGGACCAGTTGATTGGCCGCGCGATCATGCGTCTCCTCGCCACGGTGCGGGCGGTTGTCGCCCGTCCAGTGCCAGGTATAGGGCGTATCGCACCACACGCAGGCGAGGTTGCAGCGCGACAGCCGCACGAAGGCGACGGACCGCCCGATGCTCGGCCCTTCGCCCTGCAGGCTCGCGAAGATCTCCGGCTCGCCCGGATTGGTGGTGGCGAGGGTAAGGGCCACTTACCCCAGCCGCGCCAGCGCCGCCGCCAGCCGCTCCGCCTCGCCCGCATGATGCGCGTGATCGGCCTGCGCCTTGGCCACCGCCTCGGGCTTCGCCTTCTCCGCAAAGGCGGGATTGCCGAGCCGCTTGGCGAGATTGTCGCGCTCCTTCTCCGACGCGGCCAGCGCCTTCGCGAGGCGGGAGCGTTCGGCAGTGACGTCGATCACCCCCTCCAGCGGGATCACGAACAGGTCGGCCCCTGCGCTCACCTGCATGGCCGGGCCTGCCGGGGCGGGGGCTAGGTGGATAGCGGACAAGCGGGCCAGCCGCTCGATCGCCGGCATGGACCCGCCGATCACCGCCTGCGCCACCGGGGAGGGCTGCGCCAGATAAGCTTCAAGCCGGGCGCCGGGTGCGATGCCGCCTTCGTTCTTGGCGGCGCGCAGCGCGGTGGTGAGGGCGATCAGCCACTCGACCTCGGCCTTTGCCGCAGCGTCGATCTCTGCCTGCGGCTGCGGCCATTGCGCCACGATCAGGTCGCAGGCGCGCGATCCTTGAGCATGCCACAGCTCCTCCGTCACGAAGGGCATGAAGGGGTGCAGCATGACCAGGATCTGGTCCAGCACCCAGCCGGCGACGGCGCGGGTCTCGTCATCGATCTGGCCCTTGATGAGTTCGAGGTACCAGTCGCAGAACGTGCCCCAAGCAAACTGGTAGATCGCGTTGGTCGCGGCATCGAAGCGCAGCTCCGCCATCGCCTTGTCGAGCGCGGCCAGAACGGTGACGACCTCGCCCACGATCCAGCGATTGACGGCGCTGGTCGCTGCCGGCGCGGCGAGCGAGGTCGAGGCGCCGATGCCGTTCGCCTGGCAGAACCGGGTGGCGTTCCACAGCTTGGTGGCGAAGTTGCGGTACCCCTCCACCCGGCTTTCATCCATCTTCACGTCGCGGCCCTGGCTTTCCATCGCCGCCATGAAGAAGCGCAGCGCGTCCGCGCCGTACTTGTCAATCAGGCCCAGCGGATCGACCACGTTGCCCTTGGACTTGGACATCTTCTGCCCATCGGCAGCGCGCACCAGCCCGTGCAGGTACAGCTTCTTCCACGGCGGCACGCCGTTCATGAACTCCATGCCCTGCATCAGCATGCGCGCATCCCAGAAGAACAGGATGTCGAAGCCGGACACCAGCAGGTCGTTCGGGTAGTGCTTGGCCAGCAGCTCCGTCTGATCCGGCCAGCCGAGCGTGGCGAAGGGCCACAGCGCGGAGGAGAACCAGGTGTCGAGGACGTCCGGGTCACGCTCCAGCGGCAGGTTGCCAGCCTGCGCCCGCGCCTCTTCCTCCGTCTCGGCGACGAAGATCTCGCCATCGGGGCCGAACCACGCGGGGATACGATGGCCCCACCACAATTGCCGGCTGACGCACCAGGGCTGGATGTTCTCCATCCAGTTGAAGAAGGTCTTCTCCCAGCTCTTCGGCACGATCTCCACCCGGCCATCGCGCACCGCCTGCATCGGCGGCTGCGCCAAGGTGGCGGCATCGACATACCACTGGTCGGTCAGCATTGGTTCGATCACCACGCCGCCCCGGTCGCCGAACGGCTGCATGATGGTCTTGTCCTCGACCCGGAGCATCAGCCCCTCGGCATCGATGTCGGCCACCACGCGCTTCCGCGCCTCGTACCGGTCGAGCCCGCGATATTCGTCGGGCACCAGGTTCAGCGCGTCGACCTCCTTGGGCGTGGCGCTTTCACCCCGGGCGATCGCCTGTGCGCGGGCGGACGCCTCCGCATACGGTGCGCCGTCGCTGCGCATCGCGGCGACCTCGTCCATCAGGCGGTAGAGCGGGATGCCGTTGCGCTGCGCGACGCCATAATCGTTGGCGTCATGCGCGCCGGTGATCTTCACCGCGCCGCTGCCGAAGGTGGGGTCCGGATATTCGTCGGCGATGATCGGGATCAGCCGGCGATGCTCCTTCGGGCCGACCGGGATCTCGCACATCGTGCCCACGATCGGGGCGTAGCGGGTGTCGGACGGATGCACCGCCACCGCGCCGTCGCCCAGCATCGTCTCCGGCCGGGTCGTGGCGATGGCGATGTAGTCGCGCTCCTCCTCCAGCACCACGTTGCCATCCTCGTCCCGCTCCACGTAGGTGTAGGTGGCGCCGTCGGCGAGCGGGTACTTGAAGTGCCACATGTGGCCGGCGGTCTCGCGCGTCTCCACCTCCAGGTCGCTGATCGCGGTCTTCAGCGCCGGGTCCCAGTTCACCAGCCGCTTGTCACGATACAGCAGGCCGCGGCGGTAGAGGTCGACGAACACCTTCACCACGGCCGTGGTGAAATGCGGGTCCATGGTGAACTGCTCCCTGGACCAATCCATGGAGCAGCCGAGGCGACGCAGCTGGCGCGTGATGGTGCCGCCGGACTGGCCCTTCCACTCCCAGACATGATCGATGAAGGCCTCACGGCTCATGTCGGTGCGCTTCACGCCCTGGGTGGCGAGGTTGCGTTCCACCACCATCTGCGTGGCGATGCCGGCATGGTCGGTGCCGACCACCCACAGCGCATCCTTGCCACGTAATCGCTCGTACCGGATCACAATGTCCTGCAGAGTGTTATCCAGCGCATGGCCGATATGCAGCGAACCCGTGACATTGGGCGGCGGGTTGACGATGGTGAAGGGGGCGGCGTCAGGCCGGTGCGGGCGGAAACGCCCCTTATCCTCCCAATGCGCGTACCAGCGCGCTTCGATGGATGCCGGGTCGAAGGTCTTCGCCAGTTCTACGGCGGTGATGGCAGTCTCGGTCATGATGGTCCGCGCCTTAGCGGGCCCGTGGTGCTTTGGGCAATTCTCTTGCCTTGTGCGCCGCATCATTCGGCCGCATAGCCTGAACGATGCGCGAATGGGCGGATTACAGCTGGCAGGATGGCGGCGAACAGGGAGGCGTGGGCGGCACGCTGGTGCTGACCGGCCCGCTGCTCGTATCCTCGGTCGGACCGCTGGACCGCGAGCTGCGGGAGCTTGACCGGCCGGTAAGCACCATCGACCTGTCCGCCACGGGCCAGATCGACACCGTCGGCGCGTGGACGGTGCTGCGCCTGGCGCAGCAGCACGATGCCGAGATCACCGGCGCCGGCGACCAGGCCAGCCGGCTTCTGGACGTGGTAAGAGGGGCGCAGAGCGGCGCGGACATCCGGCCTCCGCGCGAAGGTGCCCTGTTCCGCTCGCTCGACAAGTTCGGCCGGCTGGTGTCCGGGCTTGGCCACGGTTCCGTCCGGGTCATCGGCTTTCTCGGCGCGATCATCATGTCGCTGGGCGGGATGATCCGCCACCCGCGGCGCATCCGCGGCCGCGCCATCGTGCGGCAGATGGAGCTGGTGGGCGTCGCGTCCCTGCCGATCATCGGGCTGATGAGCTTCCTGATCGGCATCGTCATCGCGCAGCAGGGCGCGGCGCAATTGTCGCAGTTCGGGGCGGAGGCGCTGGCCGTCAATCTGGTGGGCCGGCTGACCTTGCGCGAATTGGGCGTGCTGATGACCGCGATCATGGTCGCCGGCCGGTCCGGTTCCGCCTTCGCGGCGCAGCTCGGCACCATGAAGCTGACGGAGGAGATCGATGCCATGCGCACGATCGGGGTCAACCCGATGGAGGCGCTGATCGTGCCGCGCATCCTCGCCTCCGTGCTGATGATGCCGCTGCTGGGCTTCTACGCCAGCGTCATCGCGATACTGGGCGGTGCCGTGATCTCCGACCTGACGCTTGGCGTGCCCGCCTATTCCTTCCTGATGCGCATCCGGGAGGTCGTGCCGGTGTATGACCTGTATATCGGCCTCATCAAGGCGCCGGTTTTCGGCCTGATCGTGGCGCTGGCCGGCTGTTACCAGGGCATGCAGGTGGAAGGGAACGCGGAGGAGGTTGGCCTCCGGACCACGCAGGCCGTGGTGCAGGCGATCTTCATGGTCATCGTGCTCGATGCGTTCTTCGCCGTGTTCTTCAGCAATCTGGGCTGGAACTGAGATGGCGGACGGCAACATCACACCCCCCGCCAGCGTGGCGGAGGAGGTCAATACCGAAGCCTATGACGGCAAGTACCCGATCGTCATCGAAGGGCTGGTGAACGCCTTTGGCGAGAACACCATCCACCAGGATCTGGCGCTGAAGGTCCGCCGGGGCGAGATCCTGGGCGTTGTCGGCGGGTCGGGCACGGGCAAGTCGGTGCTGATGCGGTCCATCATCGGGCTGCAGCAGCCGGTGTCCGGCCGGATCGAGGTGTTCGGAAAGGACATCACCTCCGCCGGACCGGACGAGGTGATCGGTGTTCGTAACCACTGGGGCGTGCTGTTCCAGGGCGGCGCGCTGTTCTCCACGCTGACAGTTGCGGAAAATGTCGAGGTGCCGCTGAAGCAGTTCTACCCGGAACTGACGGCGGAAATGATGCACGAGATCGCCCGCTACAAGGTGGTGCTGACCGGCCTGCCGGAAGAGGCCGCGAGCAAGTACCCGTCGGAGCTGTCGGGCGGTATGAAGAAGCGTGCCGGCCTGGCCCGCGCGCTGGCGCTGGACCCCGAATTGCTGTTCCTGGACGAGCCGACCGCCGGCCTCGACCCGATCGGTGCGGCGAAGTTCGACACGCTGATCCGTGACCTGACCGACACGCTGGGGCTGACCGTATTCCTGATCACTCACGATCTCGATTCGCTGTACGCCATCTGCGACCGCGTGGCGGTGCTGGCGGACAAGCAGGTGATCGCGGTGGGTACCATTCCGGAACTGCTGGAACGCGACCACCCGTGGATCCAGGAATATTTCAACGGCCCGCGCAGCCGCGCCGCGCAGGCCAGCATGGATCGTGCGGCGGCAATGGCCGTTGACGGCGGGCAAGAACGATCCGCGGCAGGTGCCGCGCCGGCAGGCGCCTTGCGTGCCGAAGAGACGGGGGCATAGGGCAGCCACATGGAAACACGCGCCAATTACGTCTGGGTCGGTGCGGTGACGCTGGTGCTGCTCGCCGCCGTCGCCGCCTTCTTTATCTGGCTCGCCCGGTTGAACGAAAATAACCAGAAGGAATACGACATCTTCTTCCAGCAGTCGGTCTCCGGCCTGGCGAAGGGGTCGCAGGTCTCCTATTCCGGCGTGCCGGTCGGGCAGGTGACCGACATCGCGCTGTGGCAGGCGGAGTTCGTGAAGGTGCGCATCGCCGTGCAGGACACGACCCCGATCCTGCAGGGCACCACCGCCTCCGTCTCCTCCAGCTTCACGGGCGTGTCGACCATCGGGCTCGACGGGGGACCCCGCGGCAATCCGCCGATCACCTGCGACAATTCCGCCTGCCCGCAGGGCGTGCCACTGATTCCGCCGCGCGCCAGCGGCCTGGGCGAAATTCTGGCCAACGCCCCGCTGCTGCTGGAGCGGCTGGCCACGCTGACCGACCGGCTGACCCGCGTCCTGTCGGACGAGAACCAGGCTTCCATCAGCGGCATCCTGGCGAACACGTCCGAGATCAGCGCCTCGCTGGCGGAGACGGCGCCCGAAGTGCGGCTGACGCTGCAGGCACTGCAGGGCACGCTGTCGCAATCGCAGGAGACGCTGGCCGCATTCGAGACGACGCTGAATTCCACCAATGACGTCATCAATTCCGAAGGACGCGGCATCGCCGATGACCTGCGCAAGACGCTGGCCGCCGCTGCGGGCGCCGCGACGCAGCTGGAGGCGACGCTGAAGTCGACCGATCCCGTCACCCGCGAACTGACCGAAACGACGCTGCCGGCGGCGAATGCCACGTTGCAGGACCTGCGCCGCACCAGCCGGGCGCTGCGCGAGATCACGGAGCGGATCGAGACGCAGGGCGCAGGGTCGCTGGTGCGCGGTGCCCAACTGCCGGATTACAAGCCATGATTGCTGCGACAGGGGATGCCCGACCGATGATCTTCCGCCGATCCCTTGCCGCCGTCGCGCTCGCCCCGCTGCTGCTCGCCGGGTGTGTCAGCCTGGGGCCGGAACCGCCCGAGCGGCTGCTGACCCTGATGCCCACCCAGCCAATGGCCGCCGGCACGACGATGACCGGCGCCACCGAGAACGCCCTTGGCGTGCTGGAGCCGGAGACGCCGGCGGCGCTGGCGGTGACGCGTGTGCCGGTGCGGGTGGAGAATGCCAGCCTCGCCTATCTGCAGGATGCGGTCTGGGCCGAACGCCCCGCGCGCCTGTTCCAGCACCTGCTGGCCGAGACGATCCGGGTCCGCCGCAACCGGCTGGTGCTGGACGAGGCGCCGCTGCTCTATGCCGCGCCGACGAAGCTGGACGGCAAGCTGCTGGAGATGGGCTATGACGCCGCATCCTCCAGCGCGGTGGTCCGTTTCGATGCGCTGCTGACCCTGCCCGGCGGTGAAGTGCGGACCCAGCGGTTCGAGGCGATCGTGCCCGGTGTCACGGCCGATCCGGCGGCGGTGGGGTCCGCGCTGAACCAGGCCGCCAATCAGGTCGCGTACCAGATTGCCGACTGGATCAACTGACCCCTTGGATCAGCGAACGGGCGGCAGCAGCTTCGCGAAGTGCGCGGCGGCGGTGAAGGCACCCAGCCGCGCCGACCGCACGCGCGCAGCCTCCGCATCCTGACCCCACAGCTCGGCCTGCCAGTCCTCCTCCAGATTAGCGGCGGCGAACAGGTCGGCCGGGGGGTTGTTATCGAGCGCTGCCAGAGCCACGATCAGCGATGCGGCGAGCGGCGCCATCGTGGCGAGCGCGGCCAGCCGGAACGGGTCCTGACCGGCGAGCACATCCTCCATCCGAGTCAGCGTCTCCGCCGGTTGCGGACGATGGATCACGCCGCTGGTGCGATCGAATGTCACGGCCCAGCGTGTCTCCGCCGCGCGCACCAGCGGCTCCCATTGGTCGAGCTGGCGCCGGTGGAGCGGTTCGTCCGGATCTGCCCGGTAGAGCAGCGTGTCCGTTTCGGCATAACGCAGCAGAGCCGCCACCTGCGCGGCCGGGGCAGGGGCCACCCGGTCGATCGCCAGATCGGTCAGGTCGCGCAAGGGGAAGGCGGTGGTGTCCACCTCCGCCCCCTGCGCCGCCCACTCGGCGGCCAAGGCATCGGCGAGGGCGCGGGTCGGCACGATCTGCGCCGCGCCGCCCTGGGTGCGAACGGGCCGACCGTCCAGCAGCACCTGCCAGCCGCCATCCCCTTGGGCGACCGTGGCTTCCCGCCAGAAACGCTTCACGGGCGCGGACTGCGCCAGCGGCGCTGCAGCACGCGCGGGGCGATGAAGGCGACGGCGAAGCCGATGGCGAGCAGCACCATGCCGCTCCAGTAAGGCAGGCCGAGCTGCCCCTCCGTCACCATCAGCGCCAGCAGGACCAGCGCCACGCCGATACCGCGCACCACGCCAAGCATGACCCAGCGGTTGCGGGCCGGATCGGGGGTCGTCATCACAGCAATCCTTCCAGTTCGGCCGGGCTGTCCACCACCGCCGCCGCCCCGGCGGCGATCAGTTCGGCCCGTTCATGGTACCCCCAGCTGACGCCCAGCGCACGGACGCCGGCGGCCTCTGCCATGGCCATGTCGAATACCGTGTCGCCGATCATCGCCGCATCTTCCGGCTGTGCGCCGACCTGCGCCAGCGCCGCCTCCAGCATGGCGGGGTGTGGTTTTGATGGGTGGCGGTCTGCCGTCTGCAAAGTCACAAACAGGTCGGCGAGGCCATGCGTGGCGAGGCAGGCCGCAAGGCCGCGATCGCTCTTGCCGGTAGCGACCCCCAGCAGCCAGCCATCGGCATGCAGCCGGCGCAGCATCGGAGCGATGCCGTCATACAACGGTTCCTGCAGCCGGCCTTCCTCCCGCGCCAGCCGGAATGCCCCCTTGTAGGCGTCGACGGCACGGGCAGTCGCCTCCGCCGAGGCGGCCGGCGCCAGCCGGGCCACCGCCTGCGGCAGGCTGAGGCCGACGATCCGCCGTACATCGTGGCTGGACGGGGCGGGCAGGCCGGCTTCCTGAAAGGCATGCGCCATGGCCGCGCAGACTTCCGCCTGGCCATCCACCAGCGTGCCGTCGCAATCAAACACCGCCAGCTTCACGCCGGCCATCAGCGCCGCGGGCCCTTGGCTGACGGCTTGTCGGCCGCGGCGCCACGTCCGCGCCGCTCCCCCCGGCGGGCCTTGCGGTACTGCTTGGCGTGGGCGCGCGCCGCCTGTTTCTTCTCATCCCGGCTGCGTTCGGGCGGCGGTGCCTGCGGTTCCGCCCGGCTGTCCCCCTCGTCGAAGCCGAGATAGGTCATGCTGGCGGCGAAATGTTCGGGCAGGTCCGCGGTCACGTCCAGCTTGCCGCCGCCCGGCGCATCGATGATCAGGCGGCGCGCGTGGAGGTGCATCTTGCGGCTGACCGCGCCGGTCAGGAACGCCGCCGGACCGCCATACTTGCCATCGCCCACGATCGGGTGGCCGATCGCCGCCATGTGGACGCGCAACTGGTGCGTGCGCCCGGTCAGCGGTTGCAATTCCACCCAGGCGGCGCGGTTGCCGGCGCGATCGACCACGCGGTAACGGGTCCGGGAGGCCTGGCCCCCTTCCTCGTCCACATGCATCTTCTCGCCGCCGGTGCCCGGCTGCTTGCTGATGGGTGCGTCGATGAAGCCTTCGCTCACCTCCGGCACGCCGATCACCAGCGCCCAATATATCTTCCGCGCGGACCGGCCGGAAAACCGCTTGGAGAAAAAGGCCGCACTGCCCGGCGTGCGCGCGACCAGCAGCACGCCCGACGTGTCCTTGTCCAGGCGGTGGACCAGCCGTGGGCGGGGCGCGCCGTCATCGGCATAGGCGTCCAACAGGCCGTCGACATGCTGCCGCATGCCGGTACCACCCTGGGTGGCGAGGCCCGGCGGCTTGTTCAGCACCAGCGCAGCATCGGTCCGGGTGATGAGCATGGCGGCCGCCTCGGCCCGTTGCTCCTCCGTCAGTTCGCGCCGCTGGCGGTCCGGCGCGGGCAGGGCGGCACCGCCGGGCGGTACGCGCAGCACCTGCCCCGTGGCCAGCCGATCCTCCGGCTTGGCGCGGGCGCCATCGACCCGGATCTGCCCGGTGCGTGCCCAGCGGCTGATCGTGGCGAAGCCGACCTGCGGCAGGTGGCGCTTGAACCAGCGGTCCAGCCGCACGCCGTCGTCATCGGCCGCCACGGTGAACTGGCGGACGCCATTCTCGGGCGCGGTCATGCCAGCCACCGCACGGCGTTGAGGCCGATCATCAGCCCGCTGATGCCGAGACCCACCGACAGCATCAGGTACAGCGCGGCAAAGAGCAGCTGGCCCCGCTCGATCAGCAGCACCATCTCCAGGCTGAAGGCGGAGAAGGTGGTGAACCCGCCGAGCAGGCCGGTGCCGAGCAGCAGCCGCGCCTGTTCGCCGCCGCCGCCCTTGGCCAGCACGCCGGCGAGCACGCCCATCAGCAGGCTGCCGATGGTGTTCACCGCCAGGGTGGCGAAGGGGAAGGTGCCGACGATTGCGGGGCCGAGCCAGCCGGTCAGCCATCGACCTGCCTGCCAGCGAAGCAGCGCGCCGATGCCGCCGCCGAGTGCCACGGACAGCGAGGCGAGAAGGGGTGTAGCGTTCATGATCGCCCGTGCCTTAGCGCCCGGCGGCGGGGCAGGGAACCCGTCTGCTGCAGCCGGGGGACTCAGCTGGCGGGTGGCGGCCGCTGCCCTGTCGCCCTGGCAGCTTCCACCGCGCGGCGATCAGCCTCCGCCTGCCGGTCCGCCGCGACCATCTCCTTGTCCAGCCTGGCCGCCGTGGTGCCCACCTGCTTCTGCGCCGCGTCATAGCGTTCGTCGAAGCTTGGCTCCTGCCGACACGCGGCAAGGCCGAACAGCGTCAGGGTGCAAAGGGGCAGCAGTCGCGGCATCAGTAGTTCTTGCGATAACGGGCGCTGACATTGGTCGCCCCCGAACCGCCCGCCTGGCTCAGGATCGACAGTGCCGGAGTCAGGCTCACTTCCAGCTGGGTGGCGGTGAAGCCCTGCGCGTCGGTGATGAACTCCACGTAGATGTCGTCCGTCAGGTACTGCCCGGCGGCAAGCGCCGTGCCGCGGCCCGTCTCGTCATCGCTGCCCAGGATCCGCAGCCGATCGATGCCGGAAGCGGCGCGGAGCTGACCGAGCGGGTTCAGCCCGCCGCCCGAGCCACGCAGGGAGTTGAGCGACGCGGCAAGCTGCACCGCCTGGATCGCCGACAGATTGCCGACCGAGCTGCCGAACAGGATGCGGCTGAGGATCTCGTCTTGCGGCAGGCCGGGGGTGGAGGAGAAGGTGATCTGCGGATTGAACGCGCGCCCTTCGACATTCACGTTGACCGTGACGTCCTCGATATCCTCTGTCGCGACGATGGTGATCTGCGGATCGATCGTGTTGCCGCCGGTGAACTGGACCCGCCCATCGCTCAGTTCGAAGGAGCGGCCGGCAAAACCCAGGGTACCGCGGATCAGCTCCACCTCGCCGGACATGCTAGGTGCGGCGCTGGTGCCCGCGACGTTGAAGTTCGCACGCCATTCCGATTCCAGGCCCATACCGGAGACGTAGAGCCGTTCGGGCGCGACCAGGTCGATGTCGAGCGCGAGCTGTTCGAACAGGCCGGCGGACGGCTCTGCCGGCTCGTCCCCGGTGATGCGCTGCGGGCCGCGTGGCGGCTTGAAGCGGACGCCGGTCAGCGTCGGCACCTCGGCCGCGCCTTGCCGCACGATCTGATAGCGGGTTTCCGGCAGCCTGATCTGCCCGGCCAACAGGGCGTTCTGCCCCGCCGCCTTGGTCAGGCGCAGATTGCCCGTCGCGCGTGCAGCGATCTGGTCGCTGTCGGCGAGTTCCGCATTGTCCATCGTGACGGCGATGTTCATCGGATACCCGGCATCGGCGGCCAAGCTGACGAAGCCGTTGGCGCTGACCGTGCCGTCACCCGCCCGCGCGGTCAGGCTGCGGACTTCCAGCCGATCGCCGGTGAACCGGCCATCGATCGCCATGTTGGTCAGCCGGGTGCCGTAGGTCTGGTTCTGGTAGGTCAGGTTGCTGGACCGGACGAGGCCAGCGAAGGAGGGGGCCGACACCGTTCCGCTGAAATCGGCGGCGACGCCAACAGGACCGCTGAGGCTCTGATCCACCTGCCCGGCGAAGGAGAACAGCGTGTCCGCCGGTCCGTTGTAACGGATTCCGCCGCTGAGCGGCGCGGCCAGCAACCGCTCGCTCCAGGTGCCGGCACTGGTGCCAAGGGGGCGGAGAGAGGCGACCATGCGGCCGATCACGGCACCGCGATCACGCATCACGGCGCGTGCCTCGCCACCATCGGGCAGCAGCTTGCCGACGAAGTTGATGTCGATCGGCCGGCTGACCGCGGCGGCGGTCGTCCGGGTGAAATTGTCGATCGACAGGCGGGCATCGGCGCTGGGGAAGGCAGTGCTGCTGGCCTGCGCGAAGTCGAGGCTGCCGGTCGCCCGTCCGCCGATACCAGCACCCGGCGCGAAGGCGTTGAGGATGGTGAGGTCGAGCCGGTCCAGGCGGGTCTGCAGCTCGATCCCCTCGCCATACTGGCCGGCGAGGCGGACATCCCCCTCACCAAAGGTGATACGGGTCGGCAGCAATTCGTAGGTGCCGTCACCCGGCACGATGCGGGCGGGGCTGGCGGTGCGGAAATCAATGCCGCGGACCCGGCCCTGCAACGCGGCGCGCCACAGTTCGGGTTGCAGATCGGCGTTCATCGCCACGCGGAACGGCACGCCGCTGGTCCCTTCGGCCAGCACTTTCGCCAGCCCACGGCCATTCTGGTAGTCGACCTGCGCGCGGGCGGCGACGATGTTGAGCGCGCCATAACGGGTCTGCGCCAGTTGCGCGTCAGCCACCACGCGGGGCTGGTCGTACAGCACGATCTGCGCGTCCACGATGGCGGAGCCGATCGCCAGCTGGGCCGGGCCGGGGAGGACCGTGTTGCGGGCGCGCAGATTGACCAGCGCCTGCTGGTACTGGCCCAGGGCCGACAGGCGCACCACGCCACCCAGGCCGTTGCCATTGGCGGTCAGCTGTCCGGCGAACGGGCCGGCATTGGTCTGCTGCACGCGGCCGGCGACATCGATGCCGCCCAGATTGGCGTTGTTGATGGTCAGCGTCAGGGGGGCGCTGGTCGCCAGCACCACGTCAGCCGTCAGCGGGCCGTAATCCGTGGCGGCGGTACCCTGCAGGCGATAGCCGCCGCGCGCACCGGTGATCCGCGCCTGCACATCGGCGAGCCCGATGCCGAAGCCGGGCCGCTCCACGGTGATGGTGGCATTGGGGTTGGCGATGGTGCCCGCGACCTGCACGCCCACCGCGCCATAGGCGGTGGTGGTGCCGTTCAGCGCCAGCGTCAGCCGCCCGTCCGGCGACCATGATCCGCGGCCACCGGTGATGCGCGCATCCGGTGCATCGAGCCTCAGATTGCTGAAGCGGACCACGCCGTCGGGGCCGTACAGCACGTCCGTCGCCGCCACGGCATTGCCGCCGAGGAAGTTCAGCACGCTGTCGTTCAGCAGCCGGGTGGACCGGGCCCGAACGCGGCCCTGCATGGCAAAACCGCCGGTCGGCACCGTCTTCAGGTCGATATCGGTGTCGATGTTGAAGATGCCGACGCTTTCCAGTCGGTAATTGTCGATCCGCCCGTCGATCGCACCGGTGTAGAGCCCGGTGGAAGTGTCGGCGACCACGATCAGCCCGGCGTCGATCCGGTCAGAACGGATGCGCAGATTGTCCGACAGGATGCGCGTGCCGTCGATCGCCAGATCGCCCGCCAGCCGCACATTGCGAAGCGTGCCGCCGGCCACTGTGTCGAGGCCGACGATGCGGCTGACGCGGGCGTCCACGGGGATCAGGATCTGGTCCGCATCCACGCGTGCCGCGCCGCTGGCGGCGAGGTTTTCCAGACCCATGTCGTTCATGAACAGACGGGTAGCGTTGATCTGGTACTGCACCGCAGGCGTGGCGAAGGCGCCGTCCAGCACCAGCTGCGCGCGCAGACCACTGCCCGCCAGATTGGGAGCGATCGCCGCCGGCTTCAGCAGCACGAAACCGAGCCGCAACTCGTCAAAGCTGTTGTCCGACAGGTCCACCAACCCTTGCGTGTTCAGGCGGAAGGCATCGGAATTGATGTTGCCGGCAAGGTCGACCCGGCGTTCATCCAGCCGGCCGGTCAGGTCGAGATTGAGGATTGGGCCCAACAGGGTCGCAGTCGGCCCTTCGAACAGGCGCGCCACGCGCGTGGGCCCCCGCAGCGTGAAGGTGCCGTCACGCGCTAGGACCTGCACGCGGGCGAAGGCGTCACCGGCGAGATCGGCATTGAGGCGGCCGTCCCACTTGGTCCAGCTACCGCGCCCGTTCACCTGCACGCGCAGCGGATCAGTCAGGCCGGCCATGGCGGCGATGACGCCGCCTGCCGGTGCGTTGAGGTCAAGGTCGATGTCGAGCTTGTTGTCCTCCGGCACGGCATCCAGCACCAGTGCCACCGTATCGCCACCGGAGATGCCGGCACCGCCGATGGTGCGGCCGTTAAAATCCACTTGAGCACGGCCGTCGGCGATATGCACCTCGCCATCCATGCCGACGATGCGGCGTTGGCCGCTGACCGGCGCCTCCGCCACAAAGCGGCCGATGCGCAGGGTGTCTACATCGATGTCGTAATCTGGCAGCAGCGGTGCGTCGCTGGGCGGCGTCTCGTTGAATTGCGGCAGGCGGGCGAGGGTGATGAGCGGGCTGGTCAACGCGCGCACATCGATATGGCCGTTCACAAAGGCAAAGGGTCGCCAGTCTACCGCGACTTCCGGACTGCTAACGAACACGCCCTGCGGATCGGAGATGGCGAGGTCGCGGATGGTCATGCGGCCGTAGATTGATCCGTCGATCCGGCCGATGCCGATCTGCATCCCGTTTTCAAATTCGAGCGCCTCGATCTGGCGCACCACGAAGCGCTTCCCCGGTCCGGTGTTGATGCTAAGGAGCACGGCGGCGATCAGCACGACAAGTGCCAGCAGCACGATGCCGACCCACTTGGCGATGCGCAGCCCCAGATTGTGGTGTCGCGGCTCGGTGCGGTCGAATGTCTCGCCTTCGGCCGGGATCATGGTGGGCTCGTCCGTCATCAGAAAGCCTGCCCGATCGAGATGTAGAGGTTGAGGCGGCTTTCGCCCCGACGGCGCGCCATGGGGGTCGCGATGTCCACGCGCAGTGGGCCGAAGTTCGTGTAATATCGCGCACCGACGCCGACCCCGATGCGGATATCGTCAAAGGTCGGGTAAGTCTCGGTATAGACCTGCCCGGCATCGACGAAGCCGACGACGCCGAAATTGCCGAAGCGATAGCGGACCTCCGCCGCACCCTCCACCAGGCTGCGGCCGCCGATCGGGCGGATCAGCGTCTCGGGCTCATCCGAATCCTCGTCCGTCGGGTCGAAATCGGGATTGGCGTACTCGACCCGCGGGCCGAGCTGCTGGAACCCGAAGCCGCGTACCGACCCACCACCGCCGGCATAGAACCGGCGGGATGGGGCGAGATCGAATCGGTCGATGCCCTGGATCGTGCCGAAACGCAGGCGCCCCGCCACCACGAAGCTGTCGCCGATCGGCAGGTAGGCGCTGCCGTCAATGCGAGCCCGCAAATAGGTGTCGAACCCGTCCTGCAGCGACGCCTCGGGCTCCACCAGAGCGGTCAGCCGGAAGCCGCTGGTGGGGTTCAGCAGGTCGTCCGACGTGTCGAAGCCGGCTTGGCCGGTCAGCCCGCCGATGAAGAAGGTCCGGTCCGCCAGATCGTTGATGGAGAAGTCGAAATCCTCCTCGACCGAGCCGAGGATCTGCGCGCCATAGGCATAGGTGAACCGCTTCTGCCAGATGGGCGTGGAATCGTAGGTGACCAGGGTCGCCAGCCGGCCAGTGTAAGCCTCGAACGCGTCATAATCGCTGTGCAGCGCTTCCGCTGTCAGGCTGAAAGTCCGGTCACGCCGCCCGGCGTTGGAGCGGCGGAAAGTGACACCTGCGCCCTGTTCGCGGGTACCCAGCACGGCATTGGCGATCAGCGCGCCTTCGGGCGGGAACAGGTTGCGGTGGGTCCAGCTGCCTTCGACCCGGACGCCCTGGCCGGTGCCGTAGCCAGCGCTGCCGGCGATCGTGCGTGGCGGGCCGGCATCCTGATCGACCAGGATAGTGGCATATTGGGTGCCGTTGCCGGCATCCTCCCCCGTTTGTTCCGGGCTGACGGCGACTGTGTTGAACAGGCCGGTGGCGACCAGCGCCTGACGCAGGTCGTCCACCATGCGGCTGTCGTACAATTCGCCGCGATCGAAGCGGCTGAGCACCTCGATATGCTCCGCATCGAAGGCGAGGTTGCCGGTGGTGCGGATGCCGCCGAACACCGACCGCGGGCCGACCTCGATCGGCAGGGTGTAGTCGCCGCCGCCGGTCTCGGGATCGAGCAGGATATCGCGTTGGCCGACCTTGGCGAAGGGATAGCCGTTCTCCGGCAGGGCGACCGCCACCTGCGCCTCCGCACCCTGTACACGCTCGGCGATGATCGGCTGCCCGACCTCCAGCGCCAGGTTGCTGGCGATCAGGTCGTCGGGCACCGTCGGCGTCGCGTTCACGTTGATGCTGGCGAAGTTGTAGCGTTGCCCCGGGACCACATCAAGCACCGCGGTCAGCGGCGCGGCATTGTCCTCCCCCGTACGGTCCAGCCGCGTGGTGACGGCGGCATCGTACCAGCCTTCGGAAGCGAGAATGCTCTTCAGCAGCGCGCTGTCTTCGGTCAGGCGGGCGGAGATCTGGGCGACATTGGCCGCCTCGTCATCCTCGCCAAGCGCGGACAGGTCGTCGAACATGGCGGTCAGATTGGCGGCGCTGTCATCGTCCACGGCTTCAAGCCCGTTGACCTGGACAACGTAGGCGACCTCCACCGGCTCGGCGTCGCTTTCCGCCTCGGTGAACTGCACCTCTTCCACCTGGAAGCTTTCAAGCGGCGGCAGGGGTTCGGTCAGCGCGGTATCGGTGATGGGCGCATCACCGATGACCTCCTGCGTGTCGCCATCCGCCAGCGCGGCGTCGCCTGCCGGCGGTGTTTGCCCCTCCGTCGGGGCGGCACCGGCCTGCTGCGCTGCCGCTGTCTGCTCGGCAGCGACGCGGCGTTCGAAATCCTCGATGGATTCGAGCGGACCTTCCAGATCGGCATCGGCGTTGTCGAGCGCGGGGACCGTCGCCTCGAATTCGGCATCGGGGATGACTGGCTCCACCGCGGGCAGTTCTGCATCAGGCGGGGGTGGCGGCACCTCCAGCGGGGCCGGCTGCGTCGGCTGGGCGGTGCCCTGTGATGCGGCGGTATCCTGTGCCTCAACGGCGCTTGCCGCGACCAACGTCGCGAACGCCAGGGCGATGCCGCTGACGCGCGTCAGCGTTCGACGTCGCCGCGCAAGGGCACCAATCCGGCGCTCACCTGTTTCCTGCCTGAGCCCGCCCGCATTGTGCAAAAGAGGATTCCCCACTTGATCCCTGATGGTCTTGCCCCCGCCAGCACCTCCCCGGATGCGCCCGCTGGCGATCATCAACTTTCCGCCGACGTGAATGGTTCCCCTGTTGAACCAGGTGCTCACAAGGCGCCTGGAGCAGCTGCATGCTCGCCACTGGAGGTGCCGCGCGCTGGCTGGATCGAGGTGATCAAGCGGATGATGACGATGTGGGGGTACCACAACCTGTCGCTGGTGGGCGCGGGGGTGGCGTTCTTCACCTTCCTGGCGCTGACCCCGCTGATCGCGGCCACCGTGATGATCTACGGCCTGATCGGCGATCCGGAAACGGTGCGGCGGCAGATGCAGGCGCTGGTGGAGATCATCCCGCAGGAAGCGGCGGTGCTGATCCAGGATCAGTTGCTGGGTGCGGTGAACGCCAATGCCGGCGTCACCGGTTTCGCGCTGATTATCGCCTTGTTCTTCGCTATATACGGCGGCACCCGCGCGGCGAACGGGCTGATCGGCGCGCTGAACATCATCAACGAGGAGCACGAGAGCCGGGGCATGGTCACCCTGACGGTGCGCGCCATGCTGCTGACGATGGCGGTGATCTTCGTGGCACTGACCGGACTTATCAGCGGCGGCGTGTTCGCTTGGTTGCAGACACAGACCCAAATCCTGATCGGGCCAGGGACTGACTTCTTCTTCAGCCTGCTTCCGTGGATTGCGTCCATTCTGCTGGGTAGTGCCGGGTTCGCGGTGATCATGCGCTACGGCCCGGATCGCCGGCCCGCCAAGTGGCGCTGGCTGGCGCCGGGGGCCCTGCTGGCGACGATCCTGTGGATCGCCATCACCTTCGGCTTCTCGTTCTATGTCGCCTATGTCAGCGATTACAATGCCACGTACGGCTCGCTGTCGGCGGTGGTCGTGTTCCTGATGTGGCTGTTCCTGTCCGCCTACGGCATCCTGGCCGGTGCGCTGCTGAACGCCGAGCTGGAGCGGCAGACGACGGTGGACACCACCGCGGGCGAACCCAAGCCGATGGGGCAGCGCGGCGCCGTGCTGGCCGACCTTGCGGAAGGCGGGATGAGCATGGAGCAGTGGATGGCGAAGGCGGAACAGCGCAAGATGCGCCGCCACATGCGCAAGATGAAGCGGCGCGAGGCCGCGGCCTGACCGGCCGATGCGGGCCGGCGCCACGCGCCAGCCCGCGTTATCAAGACTACTTCGTGGCCACGTTGGGGTACGCAACGCCGAGCTGCTCCAGATAGGAGCCATAGCGTGCCGGATCGTAGTAATATTGCTGCATCTGCGGGCGCAGCCGGTTCATGACCTCCGTATTGAGGTGGATCGCCGGCTTGTCCTCCGGCGTCAGGACCGGCGCATATTGCTCAGTCGCGAATTGCACGTCCTGCTGGTACCGGCGGGCCGCCGTCACCAGTTCGGGCGTGGTCAGCAGGTCCAGCGTGGTCAAGGCGACCGCCTTGGCACCGGCGACTGCACCCTTGTGCGCCACTGGCGTGGCCATCGCCATGGCGGAGGTGACGTTGTGGCCGATCATGCTGGGCACGTTGCTTGGAAAGCGGATCGTGATGGTCGGCACGGCCCACATGATATCACCGATGTCGTCCGATCCGCCGCCGGTCGGCCGTTCGTTGGTCGGCTTGCCGAGCTCGCCCACCTCGCTGCGCAGCGGCGCCGTCGTCAGCTGGTTCGCCTCTTGCAGCGACCGGGCGAAGGCCTGATCGTCCGCGCTCCATTGCGGCATGCCGACGCTCTGGATGTTGGCATAGGCCGCCTCCGCCAGGGGCTGGTTGCCCCATTGGGGCGCGGCATAGCCCAGCGTGCGGCGGGTGACCGTGGTGCCGGTCATCTCCGCGGCGGCTTCCGACATGGTGTTGCCGATCTCGTACAATGCGCGGATGCCGGCGAAGGTATGGTCGCGGAAGTAGTACCAGACCGATGCATCGCCGGGCACGATGTTGGGCTGCCCACCGCCATTGGTGATGACGTAGTGCGACCGCTGGGTAAGCGGCAGATGCTCCCGCCGGAAGTTCCAGCCGATATCCATCAGCTCCACGCCGTCCAGTGCGCTGCGGCCTGCCCATGGCGCGCCGGCGCCATGGCTGGTCTTGCCTTTGAAGGTGTATTCAACTGAGACCATGCCGTTGCTGGTGCTGGGACCGTAGCTGGTCGAAAAATCGGAACTGACATGGGTGAAGATGCAGGCATCGACCCCTTCGAACATGCCGTCACGCACGAAGAAGGCCTTGGTCGCCAGCAATTCCTCCGCCACACCCGGCCACAGCATCAGCGTGCCGGACAGATTGTGCTTCTCCATCACCTCCTTGGTGGCGAGGGCCGCGGCAACCATCACCGGCATGCCGGAATTGTGCCCTTCGCCATGGCCAGGCGCGCCTTCCACCATCGGCTTGATCTCGCCGGTGCCGGGATACTGGCTGAGGCCGAGCAGCCCGTCGACATCGCTGCCGAGCGCGATCTTCGGCCCGCCGCTGCCGCGAGTGTAGGTGGCGGTCCACGCAGTCGGGATGCCGGCCGCGCCCTTCACGATGGTGAAGCCGTTCTCTTCCAGAATGCCGGTCAGATATTCCATTGTCTGGAACTCCTGAAAGCCGGGCTCGGCGAAGCTGAAGACGCTGTCCACCATGACCTGCACCAGCTTCGCGTTTCCGTCGATGCTGGCAGTGGCTTCCTGCTTGTAGGCAGCGGGTGCCTCCGCATGGGCGGTGCTGCCGATGGCGAGAGCGCCGGCGGCGGCGGCGTATAGGGTGGCAGTCCGGAACGCTTTCATCTCAATTGTCCTCCCCAAGGTGGAAAGCAGACGGAGCGAACCTGGATGGTTCGCGCCGCCGTGATGACCGATGTCAGTAACGGACCCGCAGGCCCATCCGGAATGTCCGGCCGAAGGTGTCGTAGCGTGACCTGCTCGTCTGCGGGTATGCGGGCGTATTGTTGCCGTCCGGCCCGTTGCCGACCAGTTCGGGATCGCGATCGAACACGTTCTTCACCGCGAACAGCAGCTGGGCATCGACGCCCCTCAGTTCGAAATCGTAGTTGAAGTTGGTGTCGAAATAGATCGCGCCAGGCACGTCGTTGATGTTGATCGTGCGATACAGTGCCCGGTCCGTGCTGCTGGTGAAGGTCGGGCAACCGGTCGTGCATTCGATCCAGTCATTGTCGTAGGTGCCGCCGGTATGGCCGCGCCCGACCAGCGAGGCGCCGAACCCGCTGTCCATGTCGTAGCCGACGCTGAAGCGGTATTGCAGTTCGGGCAGGCTGAAGGTGCCGGCGGCATCGTCCGTGATCGGGTCGATGCCGTTGTCGGTCACATTTTCCAGCGTGTAGGTGCCGAGCGCCCGCAGCGATAGCTCGCCGGGGCCGACCGGCCGGCGATAGCTCGCCTCGAAGTCGATCCCGCGCGATGTCTGGCTGGCGAAGTTGTAGTTGGTGATGTCGATCGTGACGATGTCGGTCGACCCGGGCGCGGCATAGTTGATGTCGTCGCAGAATTCCTGCTGCGCCTGTTCGAAGCAGAAATTGACTGTCGTCTGCGCGCCGATCTGGCTGATCGCGTCCTCCACCTCGATGTCGAAGTAATCGACAGTCAGGGCGAGGCCCGGCGCGAAGGAGGGTGTATATACCGCACCCACGCCGTAGGTCTGCGCAACTTCCGGATCCAGCAGCGGGTTGCCGGCGAAGTTCTGGACGAACTCGTCCGCCCGCACTGATCCATTGGCCAGCGGCACGTTGACCGAGTTGGTTCGCGCCGTGCCCGGATCGAACAGCTCGGCGATGTTGGGCGCGCGGATGTCGCGCGACACCGTGCCGCGCAGGCGCAGGTCGTCGAACGGTTCGGCAACCAGGCCGGCCTTCCAGGTGGTCACCGTGCCCGATGTCGAGTAATCGGTGACGCGCACCGCGCCGTTGAACTCGACGCCGTCGTACAGCGGGAACAGCAGTTCCGCGTAGGCTTCCTTGACGGTGTACGATCCTTCGATCACCCGGAAGTTGCCGTACAGCCAGAACAGGTTGGGATTGGTGCTGTACTGGTTCTCGTCGGTGTAGCCGTCGACCGATTCCTTGCGCCACTCGCCGCCGAACGCCAGGCTGACCGGGCCGGCCCAGTTTTCGAACAGGTTGCTGGTAGCGAAGTTGAGGCCGGCGACCTCCTGCTTGATGTACTGCGTCCGCTCCGGATAGATGGCCAGGAGCCATTGCAGCGCGTCCTGCGTGACGCCGCCGATGCCGATGCGGTTCAGGGGGACGCAGCCCGGCTGGTCGTTGGCCGGATTGGCATCGATGTTCACGCGGCACACGATATTGCCGCGGCTGTCATAGACCGCGTCCTGCGCGGCGTTCATGCGGTCCGCGCGCCAGGAATTCACCAGCACCTCGTTGGAGGTGGTCTTGCCGTACTGGTAGTAGCCGTCCCACGACCAGCCCATCGATCCCACGTCGAAATCGCCGTTGCCGCCCACGACATAGCGTTCGACCTGCCGGTCCGTCCGGCCGCCGCCGGCAGGGATGCCGGCATTGCTGGTGCCGATCGTGTAGGTCGTCGTGCCCGCCGCATTGTACAATGCCGCCGGCAGGAAGGCGTTGTCCGACCGGATCGGCACGTTCACGCTGGGCGTCTGCTGGTAATAGCTGAGCCCTTCGAACCGGTTGTACGATGCTTGACCGAACAGGGTGAACCACGGCGCGAATTCGTATTCCGCGCGGCCGAACAGCGACAGGCGATCCTCGTCATTCGCCAGCGAGTTGGAGCTGCGGTGATTGGCGCTGGTGATGTCGTAATCGCCGCCGATCATCCACTGTCCGCTGATCGCGCCATAGGCGAGCTGGTTCAGCGTGGGGCGGCCGGTCGCGGGATCGATCACGCCGAAATACGTGCCGCGCCGGGGCCCTGCGGTGATGAGGCCGCCCGGCGTGAAGTTTGACGAGCCAATGCCTGCCTGGATCAGCCGCTGGGGCAGGCCATTGGTGGCCGTGTAGGCCGGATTGTTGATCTGGAAGTAGCCGCTGTCGTTCCAGTCACGATCGATCGTGTGCTGCCCCTCCTGCGTGAAGTATTCGGCCGAGACCACCACATGCCCGCGGTCGTCGGCAAAGGGCGAGCCCAGCGTCATCGAGACCTTGTGGTTCGGGATGTCGCCATAGGTGGTGACGCCGTATTCGTAATCGGCGCTGATGCCGGTGAAATCAGTATCCAGCACGAAATTGACCACGCCCGCGACCGCGTCCGACCCGTAGACGGAGGAGGCGCCGCCGGTGACGACCTCGACCCGTTCGATCAAGGCCTGCGGGATCGTGTTGATGTCGACCAGCCCGGTGGATGTCGACGCGACGGAGCGCTGCCCATCGATCAGGATCAGCGTGCGGTTCTGGCCCAGGCTGCGCAGGTTCAATGCGCTGACGCCGGTCTGCCCGTTGGAGAGTGAGCCCGAATTCGTCACCGCAGTCTGGCTGCCGGTGACGGAGGGCAGGGTGTTGACGAAGTCGGCGATGTTGGCGGGCGCCTCCGTGCTGATCTCCTCCCCGCTGACCACGCTGACGGGGGTGGGCGCGTCATTGCCGTCGCGCACGATGCGTGAGCCGGTGACGATGATGGCCTCGCCGCCATCCGCCGCTTCCCCGGCCGCGGTGTCGACCTGCGGATTGGCCGGCGCAGATGCGATCTGCGCACTGGCAGCGGCGGGAAGCACGGCGATGGCCCCGACAAGGCCGGCTGCGTGGCATAGCAAACGTGCCTGATACCGCCCGCGCAGCTGCGCCCGTTGCGTCGTATTCATGGATCAACCCCCCTGTTGCAGGTGCCTGTTGATCCTCCCCCGCACGCCCGCCAGCGTTGTGTTATCGGCCTCGCAGCGAAGATTTCCCCCGCGAGTGTCTGATGACGGACGACGGCAATGTAACTGAAAGATGGCGGCGCATGACAACTAACTTTCTACGATTCACCGCCAGATTAGATGATTTCTTGCGCAATGTGGCATTCCGACGACAGGATCGCAAACGTCCCATTGACGGCGATTCTGGCACCTATCCCGCCGATTCATCCAAGACCGCCGGCGCGACCCGCCGCCGGGCGACCTCACGCAGCAGGAAGCTCGACCGGATCTTGGCGACATGCGGCAGGTTCGACAGCTCCTTGCGATAGACCAGGTCGTAATGGTCGAAGGAGCGCACGTTGATCATCATCATGAAGTCGTTTTCGCCCGAGATGAAGGAGCAGAACGACATGGAGGGGCATGACATCACCGCCTCTTCGAACTCCACCAGCTTGTCCTCCGACTGGCTGTTCAGTTCGATAAGCACCAGCACCGTGATTGCGTAGCCCAGCTTCTGCTGGTTGATGACCGCGGAATAGCCGGTCACCACCCCCTTTTCCTCCAGCAGCTTGCGCCGACGCGCGACCGCGGTGCTGGACAGGTTCACCTTTTCCCCAAGGGTCACGTCGGCGGCGCGGCCATCATCAACCAGTGCGCGCAGGACTCGAAAATCGGTACGGTCCAGCGCCTCACGCACGCTTTTTGCCATTACATTCCCTCGCTGCGGTGAAATCCATCAATTTGGCTGCCAAATACTGCCGTCTTTCCCAAGATATGCAAGGGCAGGAATGATACTTCTCACGGCAAGGCATCCGCATCGGGCGCCGCAAGTACCACCTCCTGCATGTGAGAACTTCCCGGATGGGTCGCGCCCTGATGATCCCTGCCTGTCTGCCGAAAGCCTGCTGCAAGGGTGGCGACATGCTTGGGAATTGCGCGTAGGGGTGGCGCTTGCCTGATCTCCTGAGCGCCCGGTCCATGCTGCAACCTTCCGCTTTTGCCCGATTTTTGGGGCCTGTGGTGCTTTCCGCGCTGCTGTGTGCCGCATGTGCCGACGGGGAGGAGAAGGGTGGCGGCCGCCCCCGCGCTGCACCGCTGGTGGAAGTGGTCGCGCCCCGGCCGCACGACTTTGTTGAGGTGATCGAGGCGGTCGGCACGGCCCGCGCGAACGAACAGGTGACGATCAGCGCCCCAGTGACGGAGCGGATCGAGCGGCTGCATTTCGATGACGGGCAGTATGTCCGCCGCGGGCAATTGCTGGCAACGCTCGCGCAGGGGCAGGAGCAGGCGGTGCTGGCGGCGGCCAATGCCACGGGCGCCCAATCCCGCGCGCAGCTCGACCGTATTCAAGCATTGAGCGAGCGTGGCTTCGCAACCACGGCGCAGCTCGACACGCAGGTCGCGATCGAGGCGCGCGCCAGGGCGGAGGCGGATGAAGCGCGGGCACAGATTGCCGATCGCACGTTGCGCGCGCCGCTGTCGGGCGCGGTGTCGTTGCGAACCATTTCCGCGGGGTCGATAGTGGCCGCCGGATCGCCGATCGCGGTCATCAGCGACCTGTCGCGCATCAAGGTCGATTTCACGGTGCCCGAGACGCAGTTGCGCCGGCTGCGGATGGGCGATCCGATCGAAGTTCGCTCCGCCGCGTTCCCGGGCGAGGTGTTCGGCGGCCGGATCGCCACCATCGATCCGGTGCTCGATCCCGCGACGCGCGCGGTCATGGTTCGGGCGGTGCTGCCAAATCCCGACGCCCGGCTGAAGCCCGGCATGCTGCTGGAAGTGGCGGTGCAGGCCGCCACCCGGCCCGCACTGGCCGTGCCGGAAATGTCCGTGACGGGCGAGGGAGCCAACCGCTTCGTGTTCGTGGTCGATGACAAGGGCGTGGCCCGCCGCCGCCAGGTGCGAACAGGCCTGCGTGATGCCGGCGTGATCGAGGTTGCCGGCGTGGAGCCGGGCATGCGGGTGGTGAGCCGCGGGATCGTGAAGGTTGAGGACGGAATGACCGTGCGCATCGCCGACCAGCCTCGGCGGGCCGCCGATGCTGCTGACAGCGGTCCCGCCCGCGCGCGGGTTCGCGGCTAATGTGGCTTTCCGACCTCAGCGTCCGGCGGCCGGTGGTGGCGCTGGTGCTGGCCATCCTGCTGACGCTGGTCGGGGCGATCGGGTTCCTGAGCCTGTCGGTGCGCGAATATCCGGATACCGACCCGCCAGTCGTGTCGGTGCGCACGACCTACACCGGCGCCAGCGCGACGGTGGTGGAAAGCCGGATCACCCAGCCGCTGGAGGACCGCCTCGCGGGCGTGGCCGGGATCGAGACGATCACTTCCCAGTCGAGTGACGGTCAGTCGTCCGTGTCCATCGAGTTCGCCACCGGCACGGATGTCGATTCGGCGGCCAACGATGTGCGCGACCGTGTTGCCGGCGCCCTGAACGACCTGCCGGAGGATGCGCTGGCGCCCGAGGTGCGCAAGGTCGATGCCGATGCCCAGCCGATCCTGTTCCTGATGGTTCGTGCGCCGGGCTGGGACCGGCTGCAGCTTGGCGAATATGTCGAGCGGGTGCTGGTCGACCGGCTGTCCAACATCAACGGAGTCGCGCAGGTCAATCCGTTCGGCATCGCCCGGCCGGCAATGCGCGTGTGGCTCGACGTGGACAAGCTGGCGGCGTTCCGCCTGACCCCGGCGGATGTGGAGGCGGCGCTCCGCACGCAGAACGTGGAGCTGCCCGCCGGCCGGATCGAAAGCGAGCAGCAGGCGCTGACGCTGCGCGTGGATCGCCAGTTCGTCAGCCCGGCCGATTTCGGCGGCCTCGTGATGGGTCGCGGGGCGGACGGCTACCTGGTCAGGCTGGGCGATGTCGCCCGGATCGAACGCGGTCCGGAAAACCCCTATTCGGTGTTCCGCCTGAACGGGGAGGACAGCGTCGGGCTGGCCATCGTGCGCCAGTCGGGGGCCAATACGCTGCAGGTGGCGCAGGATGCGAAGGCGGCGGTCGCCGCCATGGCCGGCGAATTGCCGGAGGGCATGACGATCACGCCCGGATCGGACAGCTCCCTGTTCATCGAGCGCGCGATCGATGGGGTGTACCACACCCTGGCCGAGGCGTCGGTGCTGGTCGTGCTGGTGATCTTCCTGTTTCTGGGTAGCTGGCGCGCGACGATCATCCCGGCCGTGACCGTGCCGATCTGCGTCCTGGCGACTTTCGCCGTGCTGTGGATGCTGGGCTTTTCCATCAACCTGCTGACGCTGCTGGCGCTGGTACTGGCGATCGGGCTGGTGGTCGACGACGCGATCGTCGTGCTGGAGAACATCCATCATCGGATCGAGGATGGCGAGCCGCCGCTGACCGCCGCGTTCCTGGGCGCCCGGCAGGTCGGTTTCGCCGTAATCGCCACCACACTGGTGGTGTGCGCGGTGTTCGTGCCGGTAATGTTCATCGCCGGCCAGACCGGCGCCCTGTTCCGCGAACTGGCGGTGGCGATGATCGCCGCTGTCGCGCTGTCGGGCGTGCTGGCGCTGAGCCTCACGCCCATGCTGTGTTCCAAGTTGCTGCGTCCGAAGCAGGCCGGCGGCTTCGCCGGGCGGGTCGATCGCGTGTTCGCGCGGGTGGAGCGTCTGTATGCCCGCGGGCTGGAAGGCGCGCTGCATCGGCCCCTGCTGGTGCTGGTGCCCACGGTTGCGGTGCTGGCGGTGGCGGCGTGGATGTTCGTCGCTCTGCCAAGCGAGCTGGCGCCGGCGGAAGATACCGGCGTGGTCGAGGCGCGTCTGACCGCGCCGGAAGGTACCAGCTATGCCCAGCTAAACGCGTTCACGCGCGAGGCGGAGAGCGCCATGATGCCGCTGCTCGGCGCCGGGGCGGTTCGCGGCCTGATGGGGCGGGCGCCATCGGGCGGCGGTGGCGGCACGTCGGAAGATTTCACGCAGGCGCAGGTCAACGCCTTCCTTGTCCCATGGGAGGAGCGTGAGCAGACCAGTGCCGACATCGCCACGGAGATGAACCGACGGCTGGGCGAGCTGACGGCCATGCGGGGCAATGCCAGCGTGCGCTCCTCGCTGGGTCGCGGGCGAGGCCAGCCGATCAACTTCGTCATCGCGGGCACCAGCTACGAGGCCCTGGCCGATGCGCGCGACCGGATCATGGCGGCAGCGCGCGACAATCCGGGGATCGTGAACCTCGACGCCGATTATATCGAGTCCAAGCCGCAGATCCTGATCGAGATCGATCACGAGCGGGCGGGTGACCTCGGAATCTCGGTCGATGCGATCAGCCAGGCGTTGCAAACGCTGCTCGGGTCGCGGCGGGTGTCCACCTATATCGAAGGGGGCGAGGAATACCGCGTGATCGTGCAGGCCGATGCCGACGAGCGTGATCGCGAGTCCCGGCTCGACAGCATCTATGTCCGGTCCCGCACCGCTGAGCTGGTGCCCTTGTCCAATGTGGTACGCCTGCGGGAGGATGCGTCGGCCCGTTCGCTGGGCCGGTTCAACAAGCTGCGCTCGATCACGCTGCAGGGGGGCATCGCGCCCGGCTACTCGCTCGGCTCCGCGCTGAAATTCCTGGAGGATGTCGCGGCCCGTTCGCCGGAGGTGCTGTCCGTCGGCTATCGCGGGGAAAGCCAGAGCCTCCGCCAGACCGGCTCCTCCATCTGGATCGTGTTCGGCTTCACCCTCATCACGATCTACCTGCTGTTGGCGGCGCAGTTCGAATCCTTCCTGCACCCGGCGGTGATCGTCACCGCCGTGCCGCCTGCCTTCGCCGGCGGGGTTGTCGGATTGTGGCTGACAGGGGGCTCGATCAACCTCTACAGCCAGATCGGCCTGGTGATGCTGGTCGGCCTTGCGGCCAAGAACGGTATCCTGATCGTGGAATTCGCCAACCAGCTGCGTGACGAGGGTCTTGCCTTCGCCGATGCAGTGCGCCAGGCGGCGCACCGGCGCTTGCGGCCCATCCTGATGACATCGGTCGCCACGGTGATGGGCGGGGTGCCGCTGGCGATCAGCACAGGCGCCGGCGCCGGGGCGCGTCAATCCATCGGCGTCGTGCTGGTGGCGGGCGTCACGCTGACGACCCTGGTCACGATCTTCCTGGTCCCGCTGCTCTACGACCGGCTGGCGCGGCGCACCAGTTCACCCCAAGCCGTCGCCCGCCAGCTCGAGGCAGAGCTGGACGACCTGCATCCGGAGCCTGCTTGAAATGAGTGACAGCGCCGTGGCCGAACGGCCCATCGCCACCCTGCCGCTGGACGCCTGGCATCGCGCGGCCGGTGCCAGGATGGTTCCTTTCGCCGGCTATTCCATGCCGATCCAGTATGCCGACGGGATCATCGCCGAACACGAATGGACGCGCACGGCAGCCGGCCTGTTCGATGTGAGCCACATGGGGCAGCTGCTGGTCACCGGTGCCGGAGCCGCCGAGGCGCTGGAGGCGCTGCTGCCCGCCGACGTCAGCGCGCTGGCGCCGGGCCGGATGCGTTATTCGCTGCTGCTGAACGAGCGCGGCGGCGTGATCGACGACCTGATCGTCACCAATGTGACGGTGGACGAGCCAGCCTACTTCGTCGTGGTCAACGGCGCGACCAAGGCGAACGACATCGCTCATCTAACGGCGCATCTGCCCGCCGGCGCCACGCTGACGCCGCTGCCCGGCAACGCGCTGCTGGCGTTGCAAGGGCCGCAGGCGGCGGCCGTGCTGGACCGTCTGCTGCCTGGCGTCACGACCGAACTCGGCTTCATGGAGGCGACCAGCCGCCTGCTCGACGGTGTGGAGGTGCGCATCTTCCGTTCCGGCTACACGGGGGAGGATGGCTTCGAGCTGTCGCTGCCCGCAGATCATGCCGCGATGCTGGCGGACCGGCTGATGTCGCAGCCGGAAGTGCGGCCCATCGGCCTGGGTGCGCGGGACTCCCTGCGACTGGAGGCCGGATTGCCGCTCTACGGCCACGATCTGGATGAGGATGTCGACCCTGTCATGGCCGGTCTTGCCTTCGCAGTCAGCAAGGCGCGGCGGGCGGAAGGTGGCTTCCCCGGCGCCGACCGCATCATCGCGCTGCTGCGCAATGGCCCGGCGGTCCGCCGCGTCGGGCTGGTGCTGGAAGGCCGCATGGCCGCGCGTGAGGGCAGCCTGGTGTTCGCCGGTGACGAGCAGGTCGGCCGGGTCACCTCCGGCGGTTTCTCGCCGACACTCGGCCACCCGATAGCACTGGCGTTCGTCGATGTCGCGCATGTCGCGCCCGGCACCGCCCTCACCACCGAAGTCCGCGGCAAGCGCCTGCCGGCGATTGTCACGCGTCCGCCCTTCGTTCCTCATCGCTACCACCGCAAAGGAGAGGCCTGATGGCCCGTTACTTCACCACCGAACATGAATGGATCGAGGTCGATGGCAACACCGCCACGATCGGCATCACCGATCATGCGCAAAGCCAGTTGGGCGACCTCGTCTTTGTCGAGGTGCCGGCCGAAGGTACCGAAGTGGTCAAGGGCAAGGAGGCTGGTGTCGTTGAATCGGTGAAGGCCGCATCCGACGTTTACTCCCCGGTCAGCGGCACCGTGATCGAGAGCAATGCCGCGCTGGAGGACGATCCTTCGCTGGTGAACAGCGGTGCCGAAGGGGAGGGCTGGTTCTACCGCCTGACCATTGCCGACGCCGCTGAGCTCGATGGCCTGATGGATGAGGCCGCCTACAAGGAATACGTGGCCGGGCTCGACTGAGAGCCCGCGCCCCCATTTTGAAAGCACCCGATGCGCTACCTGCCCCTGACCCAGACCGATCGCGCAGCCATGCTGCAGGTTATCGGTGCGCCCGATATCGACGCGCTGTTCGCCGATGTGCCTGAATCGGCCCGTTTGACCGGGCCGATCGCCGGCTTGCCGCTGCATGCCGGCGAACAGGCGGTCGAACGCCACATGCGGCGCCTTTCCGCGCAGAACCTGTCGGCAGCGGATGCGCCGTTTTTCCTGGGTGCGGGCGCCTACCGTCACCACGTCCCGGCCAGCGTCGATCACCTGATCCAGCGTGGCGAGTTCCTGACGGCATACACGCCGTACCAGCCGGAAATCGCTCAGGGCACGCTGCAGATGCTGTTCGAGTTCCAGACGCAGGTGGCGCGACTGCTCGGCTGCGATGTGGCCAATGCGTCCATGTATGACGGCTCGACCGCCGCTTGGGAGGCGGTGGTGATGGCGCGCCGCATCACGAAGCGCGGCCGGGTGCTGGTGCATGGCGGGCTGCACCCGCATTATGTCTCCACCATCCAGACAATGGCCCGTTTTACCGGCGATGTGATCGACTACGCACCGCCGGGGCTGACGGCCGATTGCGGAGAAGACGCGCTGTCTGCCCGCATCGATGGCGAGACGAGCTGCGTGGTGGTGCAATATCCCGATATCCTTGGCCGGCTGCCGGACCTCCAGGCGATTGCCGCAGCGGCGCAGGCGCAAGGCGCTCTGCTGATCGCCGTGGTGACGGAGCCGGTGGCATTGGGCGCGATCACCAGTCCGGGCGAGCTGGGCGCGGACATTGTCGTGGGGGAAGGACAATCGCTCGGCGTGGGGCTGCAGTTCGGCGGGCCGTATCTCGGCCTGTTCGCCACGCGCACCAAGTACGTCCGCCAGATGCCCGGTCGCCTGTGCGGTGAGACGCTCGACGCCGCAGGCCGCCGCAGCTTCGTGCTGACGCTGTCAACGCGCGAACAGCATATCCGGCGGGAGAAGGCGACCAGCAATATCTGCACGAATTCGGGCCTGTGTGCGCTTGCCTTCTCCGCGCACATGACCCTGCTGGGCGAGAAGGGCCTTCGCGCGCTCGCCGCGGAGAACCATCGGCTCGCCTGCGAGGTGGCCGACCGCTTGGCAGCCATCCCCGGTGTGGAGCTGGTGAACGACACCTTCTTCAATGAATTCACCATCCGCATCGGTCGTGATGCGCGTCAGGCAGTGCGCGAGCTGGCCGAACAGGGCGTGCTTGCCGGCGTGTCGCTTGGCCGGCTCTACCCGCAGGAGGAGACGCTGGCGGACGCATTGCTGGTGGCGGTGACGGAAACGGTCAGCCCGCAGGACATCGACGCCTTGGTTGCCGGGCTTGAAGGAGCGATCGCATGAACGTGCTGAACACCAGCGGCTGGCGGCCCGGTACCCCCGTGCCTGCCGAAGGCGAAATTGGCACCGTCACCGGCAATCGTGGGCTGATGCTGGAGGAGCCGCTGATCTTCGAGATCGGGACGACCGAAACGACCGGCGTCGATCTGCCGGAGCCCGCCGCGGGTGCGGCCAGCCGCCTTGGCAAACTGGCCCGCACTGCCCCGATCGGCCTGCCCGGCCTGTCGGAGCCGGAGACGGTGCGCCACTACACCCGGCTGAGCCGCCAGAACTATGCCATCGACTGCGGCATCTTCCCGCTCGGCAGCTGCACTATGAAGCACAATCCGCGCCTGAACGAGAAGGTCGCACGGATGCCAGGCTTCGCGGATGTCCATCCGCTGCAACCCGTCGATACGGTGCAGGGTGCGCTTGGTGTCATCAACGAGCTGGCGGTGTGGCTGATCGAACTGACCGGCATGCACGGCGTCGCCATGACGCCCAAGGCCGGCGCACATGGGGAGCTGTGCGGCATCCTGTGCATCAAGGCCGCGCTGGAGGCCCGTGGCGAGGACCGCCGCGTCATTCTGGTGCCCGAAAGCGCACACGGTACCAATCCCGCCACCGCCGCCTTTGCTGGGTTCACCGTGGAAGGCATTCCCGCCAATGCGGACGGCCGGGTCGATCTCGCGGCCCTGACCGCCCGGCTTGGCCCGGATGTCGCTGGCGTGATGATCACCAATCCCAACACCTGCGGCCTGTTCGAACGCGACATGAAGGCGATTTCGGACGCGGTGCATGCGGCGGGCGGCTATGTCTACTGCGATGGCGCCAACTTCAACGCCATTGTCGGCCGGGTGCGTCCGGGCGATCTCGGCATTGATGCCATGCACATCAATCTGCACAAGACCTTCTCGACCCCGCATGGCGGCGGTGGGCCGGGCTCCGGACCGGTGGTTCTGTCAGAGGCGCTCAGCCCCTATGCCCCCCTGCCGTTCACGGAACGGCATGCCGATGGGCACATCACCCTGGTTGAGGAGGAGACGGTGGGCGACCGCCATCCGCATTCCTTTGGCCGGATGAGCGCCTTCCACGGCCAGATGGGCATGTTCACCCGCGCGCTCGCCTACATACTCAGTCACGGCGCTGACGGTCTGCGCCAGGTGGCGGAGGACGCGGTGTTGAACGCCAATTACATGCTCCGCAGCCTTGAGGACGTGCTCGACGCACCTTTCGGGCATAGCGGTCCGTGCATGCATGAGGCTTTGTTCAGCGACGCGAGCTTTGCGAAGGGCATCAGCACGCTGGATGTCGCCAAGGCGCTGATCGACGAGGGGTTCCACCCTATGACCATGTACTTCCCGCTGGTGGTGCATGGGGCGATGCTGGTGGAGCCCACCGAATGCGAGAGCAAGGCGACGCTCGACCAGTTCATCGCCGCCTTGCGCAACGTTGCGCAACGGGCGAACGATGGTGATGACAGTCTCTCGGCTGCCCCGATGCTTGCACCCCGGCGGCGAGTGGACGAGACGGCTGCTGCGCGCAAACCGCAGCTGGTGTGGCGGGATCCGGCACCGGGCTGAAGAGGCCTGCGCTAGCTGCGTTTGAGAGTAAAGGCGTGCTGTCGGCTTCGGGCCGGCCGCACGCCCAGCCGGGCGCTCAGGCGTTTGCCGCCAGCTTCACGCTGTCGGCGATGTTCGCGGCGATCTGCTCGAGGGAAAAGCGCTCCCGGTATAGCTTGAGCGATGCCTCACGCATGCGCAGAACTTGCTCCCGGTCCTGCACCAAGCTGCTTACACGCGCAGCCACGCTTGCCGCATTCGCCGGATCGATGACGTAGCCGTTCTCGCCATCGATCACCGTCTCCGCCGTCGCACCGTCCCTGCTGGAGGCAAGCAGAGCGAGGCCATAACCCAGCCCTTCGAAGCCGGCGAGTGAACGGTAATCCGCCAGCGACGGGATCACCAGCACTTCCGCCGCGGCATAGAAATGGCCGAGGTCAGCGTAGCTCTGCCGCCCGGCGAAACTTATCCGCGCTCCTGAGACATGCTGCTCCGCAAAGGTCGCGAGCTCCGCCCGATCGGGGCCGTCTCCTACCACCACAAGGTCCAGTTGCGCGCGTACTCCAGGATCGCACAGGGACAACGCCTGCAGGAACTCGCGCAAACCCTTGCGCTGCGTAATGGAGTTGGCGAACAGCAGCCGTAGCGGACCCTCAGATCGTTGTATTTCGGTGTTCGGTCCAGGCGGGCGGGACGTCAGATAGGGCGCAACCCGCACCTTTTCCGGCCTCGCTCGCAGATCTTCTACCAGATACCGGCGCCCGCCCTCATTGTTGGTCTGGATTACGTCGGCCTGGCTAACCACCCAGCGCTTCACCTGTCGGACCACCGGATTGGTGCTGCCGCCACGGGCAGCAGGATCGGATTCGACCAGCAGCACCAGGCCGGTTCGCCGCCGCAGGGTTGCGGCCAGTGTTGTCATCAATGCCGGCGCGGTGAACTCGATCGTCACGAAGACCTGCACAGGCTCCCGTAACAGGCGGACGAACAGCGACGGCGCGGGCACCGCGATTTCGGTCGGGTAGACCTGCCCGTCTGGTGTCGCACGCTGGACGGAACGCCGCCGAAGACGCATCATGGGCTTCAATGCAATGCCGTAGCGATTGTTAAAGCTGGTGTCCGCATCGACGGCCACGCTCAGGGAAGGGATGAGGGTTCGAAGGCAGCGGAATATTTCCCCGAAATACATCAGGTCGTTGCCATAGCCAAAGCCATGAGACACGATCATCACGCTCGGAGTACCGACGCGGTCGCGATCGTTCCTGGTCATGGCTGACGATCGCTCCTGCTCGTGACCCCTACCTTCAGCGTGACTACCCCATATGATAGTCGTTCCGCAATGCGGCATCGGGATGGAGGCAGACGCGGTCCCTCGTCGGCGCAACACAAGCGTGGTGAGACCGCTCCCCCTTCCTTCAGGTCGTAAAAAGGGGCGCAGCGTCCAACGGCGCTGCGCCATTTCTGCATGTCAGGCGAGAAAGCCTTTCGCCACCTGCACCCGCAGGGTGGTGCTGGGCAGATCGATTGCGGCGGTCATGGGGTTCGTCAGCCATACCGTGACGGTATTGTTGGCCGTCACTTCGCCGCGGACCATCAGACCCTGCAGACCGACACTGCCCAACGACACACTCGTCACAAGGTCACCGACGACCGCACCCGCCACGGTGACCGTCGTGCTGGCACTTCCTCCCGCGGGGATGGAGGGCGCGTCGTAGACCGCTTGTCCCTTCATCGCCAATGCGGCGCTGGTGCTGTACCCGGTTTCGACCCAAGCGGCGAGATTGCCATCCCAGCGCAGGCTGACCCTGTCACCCTTGTTGATGAGATAGCGGTCCTGCTGCAATCGCAAGCCCCCGCTGCTCGCCGGCAGGCGGATGATCCGCCCATTGTTTCCGGTATGCAGGAGGGTGACTAACTGGCCGTCGACATACCCCGTGCCGGTGTTGTCAATACCGATCGTGAAGGTACCAGCGACCGTGGGCTCAAGCCCATTGGCTCCAACCCACGGGGTGATGTTGCGGTCGGCATTGATGTAGAAGAATGCCGCAGCCCCGAGGTTCGGGTTAATGGGCACGAAATCGGGCGCGGCGATGATCCGTGGCCAGACAAACCCTGAAACAGGCGTGTTGCTCAACAAGGCCAGACGACCGGCACCCGATCCATGCACGGTGACCGAAACGTTGGGCGCGTCGAACAGCTTGGCATAGACCACCACCGCCTGGTTCCACATCCGCCCTTCGATCTTCGCCAATTCCGAACGTTCGCAGGTCAGGTCGATACGCACGTTTGTGCCCGGCTGAACCATGGTGGTGGCGGCTGGCCCACTGCTCGCAACCGGTGTCGTCAGATTGTCTGGCCCGTGTAAGGTCAGCGGTTCAGTCGGGCCGTTCGCACTATCTTTGATGGCGAGGATACGCAGGTCGATGTCGGTCAGCTTGCCGGCGTTCGACCCGAAGGCGAGTTGGGTATCGATCAGGGTCATCTCACCCCGAGCGTACGAGGTGAGATGCACCGAGTTGCACCGCTCAACCGTAACGCCGGAAAAGTTCATGTACGGCGCCACTCGGTCCGCGTTCCGCCAGGGATAGGAGAATGGCCAGCCGCCGACCATGCCCGTGGGCCAACGCGCGCCTGCACCACCCATCAGCGACACGCTCTGCGTGAAGTCGTAGAAGCGGCAGTTGAAGAAGTTCTTGCCGAAGCCGCCGATGATTTCGCACTGGTACGAGTTGCCGGCTTCGACGTTGATGTAGGTGCTTCTGGCGCAAGTTCCTGAGTTGATCGTGCATTGCGGTGATCCGTCCAGCACGCAATTCTGCAGCAGCTCCTCTTTGATCCCGGTGCTGCCGGCCGTGTAGAAGATTTCGCCACCCCAGTTGCGCAGCACTACGTCGCGCATCTCCACGCGGAAGCAGTTCACGTCCTGGATGCGCACCGCTTTATGGGTCAGGTTCAGCTGTGGGGTGCGAGAGGTGGTCCGATCGAAAGTTTTGGTACCGTCGATTTCGACGTTCTCCAGCCGGAAGAAATCCATGGAACTGGTCGGCCGCACATTGACGCCGCTACCCATCCAATCCTTCTGCTGGGTCATCATGTCGCCGGTCGGCAGTGGCGCACCATAGACGATGTCCGGCTGGGTGACGGTGTCGTTCGTGCCACCAAGGCTGTTGAGGCAACGGAGCAGCGTCTTGCCGCGTCCGGTCCCGACGATGGCGATGTTCTCGCGCACCAGCATGTAATGCCCGGACAAGCCGGTATTCACATGCTCGCCGGGATTACGGATGGGGCACCAGAGCTCGTAGCGCTGGCTTGGCAGTTCCAGACGCTGCACCCGTATCGCGTGAGCGTAGTTGATTGCCGCCTGGATGAAAGGTTGGGCATTGCCGCTGGATGGGCAGCCCATTTGCTCGGGTGTGATTGCCCCCGATGCGCCGGGCATCAGCCGGAAATAACGTTCGCCCTCACCTTTGAAGCAGGCGAGCGGATGCGCCGCTGCCAGCGCTGCGGTGGCTCGGGCATCGCTGATATAGGTTGCTGCCCCGGTCCCGATCTCCGCATAGCCATTGGTCTCGATGCGGGTCACGGTTGCAGGCAGCTTCGCGGCAGCCATGCCGGTGAACAGCCGTGGCGTGGATGCAAGGGCCTGCAGCGCGGACTGTTCCGCTTGTGAAGCCGCCTTGCTGGCCGATTGCGCCGTGGTCTCCGCCGTCCGCGCGGCAGTGGTGGCGGATGCTGCGCTGGCGCCCGCCACCTTGGCGGACTCGGCCGCTGACTGCGCTGTCGCGCCAGCTGCCTGCGCAATCTCGCTTGCCGATTTCGCCGCTGCGCCAGCCGCTTGCGCGGTTTCGCTCGCTCCGGTGGCAGCGGCATGTGCCGCCGCCACCTGCAGCGCCGCGGCGTCCATCGCCTTGCGCGCCTGTTCGGTGGCGGCAATTGCACTGTCGGCGGCGGCCCGCGCCTGTGCGGCGGTGTCCTGCGCGGCATGGGCCGCGCCGTTGACCGCTTCGGCCAGTTCCAGTGCGTCCTGCGCCTGCGCCAATGCAGCGCGTTCGAAGGCGCTCACTGCGACACCCGGTAGATCAGTTCACCCGACGTCATCTCGATGTTCAGCCAGAACGTCGCGCCGGCCTCATTCTCCTGCCACACAGGCTCGTTCGCCGGGGTGGTAAAGCTGCCCCAACGCCGACCGCCGACCGTCAAACCCTGGCGGGTCGCGCCGCCGTCCACCGAGCGTTCCAGGCTGACCCGCCCTGCCCATTCGCCGCTGAGCTGAAGGTGGATCGGCGTGGCCGCAACGGGTCGAAACGGCCCTGCGACCATGGACTTGGTTGTCTTGCCAACCAGCGGCTCTGCGTTCTCAGGGACAGCAGGAGGGTTCCCGGAGTTCGTTATGATTACGGGCAAAGGCGCAACCTGACTGACAAGCGCCAGGGTGCCTCCGCTATCCGTAAAGCCCATCGCGGTAGGCGTGGCATAGCGCGACGGGATGGTGATGGGCAGTTTGACTGACATAGAGCCTCTCTTGCTTGGGAGTCTCATGGTCAGCTATACATAATGGCTCTTGTAGGAAAATACTTTTAACCAGATTGGCGTTTCAGCCGGAACGTTGTCGCAGGGCGCGGAGCATGCCCGCCGGGTTGCGCAAATGCTGGAAGGTAGTGCAGGTGCCGTCGCGAAACTCCGGCGATATCCACCATTCCTGGCGAACAAATCGTACTACCGCGACAACGGTGACAAGGTCTACCGCAGCAAAGGCGAGGCCAGCAGCAACGGCTCCTAGGTGGTCGCCTGTGACCGCTATCAGCAGCAGTCCCACGATACTGGCACCAAGGTTGATGTTGGAGATAGCACCTTGGCGGTTCACGCTGCTGATCAGGTTAGCGACCGTGTTCCAGAGCACTGCGGCAGCCGAGGACAGCGCCATCGCCAGCATAAGCGTGAACGACACCTCGATCGCGCCGGCAGTCCACAATCTGACGAACGTCGTGCCGAGAACGACCATGCCGAAGGCGATACCAACGCTCATCACCAATGATGTCGCGAGCACCAGTCCGAAATAGCGGCCCGCGCGCTCGGCTCGCCCGCCGGCCATCTCTTGGCCGAACTCCTGCGCCACCGGGCCTGCAACCATCTGCGAGATTTGCAGCCCGACGCGCGACAGGGTTCGCACTGCGACGAATGCCGGTACCGCCGCTGCCCCGGCGCTTGCGCCGAGGGCAAGGACGCTCAGTTGCAGGAAGGCGATAACACCAAAACCCAGTACCGCTGCTGACAGCGCAGGTCGCCACATCTGCACCCACTCGTCCCTGCTGGCCTGCATGAAACCGGGTCGCAGTTCGGGATACTTGATGTTTCCTAGCACAAAAACGCCGACGATGCTTATGCATCGCGCTACCAGCAGCACGCCCGCCGCCGTCACGATACCCGCGCCAAGCAGCACGGCGATCAGCACGCCGACATTCTCGATCGTATAGCTGGCGGTATTGCACCACAGGTTCAGCGGCACGTTACCGGCTGCCCGAAAGATGACGGTGTTCAGTCGGAACAGCACGGTGCCTAGTCCATAGGCGATCAGCATGAACAGGGCGGCTCGCGAGTCGACATCGCCTAGTCCGGGCGCATTGGGCAGGATGCCTGCGGGCAGAAGAATCAGGGTAGCCCCGCTCAGCACCACGAGTGCCAGCGTGATCAGTCCAGATGATAGCCACGCGGTGTGGAGCACCATGCGCGCCCGCTCAACCTCGCCGCGGGACACGAACAGCGTCATGCGAGCCCAGGCTGAAGTGATGATGCCGAAGTCGCTCAGCGCCAGCATCGTCGGGATCGTCGCCAGCATGGCCCAGATGCCGAACAACGTCAGCCCCCACGCATTTGCCAGCACCGGCACCAGCAGCAGCTGGACCACGGTGACCACGATCTTGTCGAAGAGGCCGGATCCGATCCCCAGCGACAGACGACGCAGGTTCACCGTGCTCGCTGCTTTGTCAAAGGCAGCATCCGGCGTTCCGCGGCGGCGATGATGGCCGTCTTGGACCAACGTTCCACCGCTCGAATGCGCGCGGCAGCCCCCATCGCCTGGCGACGCGCGGGATCATCAACCAACTGGGTCACGGCCTCTGCCAGCGCCAGACCGTCACCCGGGGGCGTGTTGATCCCGCAATCCTCGACTTCGGCGTGCAAGCCTGTCTCTGGCGCGGCTGTTGCGATCACCGGCCGGCCTGAGGCCAGCATGTTGGTCAGCTTGGACGGCAGGACCAGATCCGCCGCTTCGGCCTTCTGTGGCAGCAGGTGCACGCTCGCTAGTGACAGGAACTCGGCCATCCGTTCGGCTGGCTGAAGATCATGGAACTGTATGTTGTCGAGGCCTTCCGCCTGCTGCTGCAGGTTGGCCCGGTTCGGCCCTTCACCACAAATGACAAAGGCGATGTCACGTCGGTTGGCAAGCGCGCGCGCGGCGTCGATCACCACTTCGAGGCCTTGCTTGTTGGCAATATTGCCGGAGTACAGCGCTACGTGCCGGTCACCGATCCCCCACTCGCTGCGATAGCGCGACGGATCGGGCGTACCACCGCTGAAATCCGCATTGGACCAGTTGCGCATTTCATAGATGCGCTCTCTCGCCACGCCCTTACTGGCGAGCAGCGCGCACATCTGTGGGCTTATGGTGGAAACCATCGCCGCCTGCTTCAGGATCGCGCGCTCAATGGCATGTGCTCTCTGCTCCAGCCGCGCGGCGGTGCTGCTGAGCAGCCCGGTGGCGAAGGCGGCGTCAACCTCGAAGTCCTGCACATGGACCCACAAGGGCGCATCGGCGCGCTTCGCCACCCGCGCGGCTACCGGGACCGACATCAACGATGGCGCGATCGCCAGCACCAGATCGGGTCGTTCCCGCGCTGCCGCCATGGCAGGTCCGTACACCGATGCGGCGAAGCTCGCATGGTGCAACAATCGCTGAGCGCCGGACGGCCGGGCGGGGATGTAATGCGGTACCCGGGTGACTTTTACGCCCTGTTCTTCCGTGGTGCAGCGCCGGTTCGCATACCCGCCCGCCAATCGCCATTGTGGATAATATGGCACCCCGGCCAGCACCTCGACCCTGTGGCCGTGTACCGCCAACCCTTCCGCCAGCCCGGCGGTGTATGGGCCGACGCCGACCGGTTCGGGCGCGTAGTTCAGACCCAGTATCAAGATATGCATGATGCGGAACGCGGAGGCTCAGAGAGCCGGCTGCTTGATGTGGCCGGCGAGGAACTCGGCATAGGCGTTCTCGATGCCTTCACGCAGTGCAATCCGCGGTTGCCACCCCATCGCCGCCAGCTTGGCCCCGCTCATCAGCTTGCGCGGAGTTCCATCGGGCTTGCTGACGTCCTTGGAGATCGTGCCGCGGAAACCAACCACATCGCAAACCAGTTCCGCCAGTTCCAGGATGGGCAGATCCTCGCCCGATCCCAAGTTGACATGCTCCTCGCCCGAATATGTCTGCAGCAGGAAGACGCAGCCATCGGCAAGATCATCGGCATGCAGGAACTCGCGGCGCGGCGTGCCGGTACCCCAGATCTCGATGCTGGCGGAGCCCGCTTCCTTGGCCTCGTGGGCCTTGCGGATCAACGCGGGCAGCACATGGCTGCCCTTCAGGTCATAATTGTCGCCCGGCCCATACAGGTTGGTGGGCATGGCGCTGATGTAATCGCAGCCATATTGCCGGCGGTAGGACTGGCACAGCTTGATGCCGGCGATCTTGGCGACCGCGTACCACTCGTTCGTCGGCTCCAATGGACCGGTCAGCAGCGCATCTTCTGTGATCGGCTGGGGAGCAAGCTTCGGGTAGATGCAGGACGAGCCAAGGAACAGCAGCTTCTCGACACCTACCTGGCGCGCGCCCTCGATAAGGTTCGCCTCGATCATCAGGTTGTCGTAAAGGAATTCAGCAGGGTAGGTGTCGTTCGCCAGTATGCCGCCGACCTTTGCCGCGGCCACTACTACGACGTCGGGCCGGTTTTCGGCATACCATTCGCGCACCAGCGCCTGCTCGCGCAGGTCGACAGACCGGTCGGACGTCAGGATCTCGCACCCTTCACCCGCCAGCCGGCGCACGATGGCAGAACCGACCATGCCCTTGTGCCCAGCCACATAGACGCGCTTGCCAGCGAGCGAGTAGGTCATCGTTCTGCTACCTTACAAGCTTGCCGAAACATTCCTAGTGTGCCGTTCGATCACGATCTGCGCCCGCTCAGCTGTCCTTGGCGATCGGCGCGTCGCGCATGACCTCAAGGTCCGCCATCACCATTTCGCGAGCCAGTTCACGCACGGACGTGTCATGCTTCCAGCCAAGCTTCCGGTGAGCCTTGGCAGGGTCGCCGATCAGCAGCTCCACCTCGGTAGGGCGGAAATACCGCGGGTCGATCCTGATCAGGCACTTGCCGGTCCGCTGGCAAATGCCCTGCTCCTCGACACCTTCGCCACGGAACTCCAGCGCGATGCCCACATCCTCGAACGCCCAGCGGACGAAGTCACGCACGGTGGTCGTCTCGCCGGTGGCGAGCACGTAATCGTCCGGCTCGTCCTGCTGCAGCATCAGCCACATGCCGCGGACATATTCGCGCGCATGACCCCAGTCGCGCTTGGCATCAAGGTTGCCGAGGTACAACTGGTCCTGCCGACCCAGCTTGATCGCGGCCGCGGCGCGAGTGATCTTGCGCGTCACGAAGGTCTCGCCGCGCAGTGGGCTTTCGTGGTTGAACAGGATCCCGTTAGAGGCATGCATGCCATATGCCTCGCGATAGTTGACCACGATCCAGTAGCCGTACAGCTTGGCAACGCCATAAGGTGAGCGCGGGTAGAACGGTGTGGTCTCGCGCTGCGGCACTTCCTGGACCAGCCCGTATAGCTCGCTGGTGGACGCCTGGTAGAAGCGGGTCGCATTTTCCAGCTTCAGGATCCTGATCGCTTCCAGCAGGCGCAGCGTGCCAATCGCGTCGGCGTTGGCGGTGTATTCAGGCGTTTCGAAACTCACCTGCACATGGCTTTGCGCCGCGAGATTGTAGATCTCGGTCGGCTGCACTTCCTGGACGATGCGGATCAGGTTCGTGGAGTCAGTCAGGTCCCCGTAGTGGAGATGAAAACGGGCATTTTCCTCATGCGGATCCTGATAGATATCCTCGATCCGACCAGTGTTGAAGGAAGAGGAACGCCGCTTCAGGCCATGAACTTCATAGCCTTTTTCCAGCAGCAGCTGCGCTAAATAGGCACCGTCCTGCCCGGTCACGCCCGTGATCAATGCCCGCTTGTCTGCCACGCCTGCCCATCCATGTTGCGCCTGCGAAGAGGTGTTACAGGGCGCTTGCGTAGCTTGCAAGAAACCTTCCGGTAAGGATCAGACGGTCCAGGAATGGTTGGTCAGGCGAATGCCCTGACTGGCAAGGCTCGCGTGCATTGCGCCGAACTGCTCTCGTGCCGCGTTGAAGACTCCTATTCCCGGCGCGTTCTGTTCCGCCCCCATCGATGCTGCCCGTCCATCGGAGAAGTCGCAGCCGATCAGGTTAATGTCGCGCGACCCGCACATTGCCGCGAACATGACGGCAGACAGGGCGGAGGTCGTCTCCACAATGGGGATGGTCCGTCCTGTTGGCGGGACCTCGAACGTGCCCCAGTCCGGCTGGCGCGGGTGGTAGCGCAACACCACGGGGAAGGGGATGGAACCTAGCCGTTCCCATCGCCAGCCTGCCGCATCGTACCGCAACCACGTGAACATGGCGCGGCCGCGCTTTGTCAATCGGTGCCAGAAATCGAGGAACACCGGAGCAACCACGCAGCGCTCTGGCCCGAGCCGTTCGAACGGCTCGCTGCCGACGCGATCAAGGAACTCGCGCACCGGTCCGAGATCCATGGTGAAGAAGTATTCCGGCCGATCGAAGGAGGCGCGACGCAGTGCGAAATTGACATAGACGAGCGTGTCGAAGTCATCGAAGAATTCAGGAGGCACACGATCCAGGCTGGGCCCGGTGCCGATAATTAGCGTGCGCTTGCCGGGGAAATCCTGCTGCCAGATCGCGGGAACCGTCGTATCCACATGGCGCAACAACCCGCGCGCGCCCAGCCGGCTACGCCACGGCACCGTGCTGACGAACCAGGCGAACCAGCGTGCGCTGGGCTTCACCGCGCTCATCTGCGGCCATGGATGGAACACCTTGCGCGCGGCCGGGCCAAACTCGGTCTTCGTCGGCGGAGTGGCCATGCCGTGCGTCCTCCCTGCAGCCATGTTGCAGTGCGGCATGTCGTCGGTCGGGCGGGAAAGTGCAAGCACTCCCGCTCGCCGGCACGTCCCCTATTACCGGCGAACGGCGTGGTTCACGGTCGTCAGCGTCACTTCCGGTACCCCGCGGACGATTGAGTCCTCGTTGATCCTGGCAAGCATGATCTTCCCGTAAAACCGGCCGAAATCATACACGACCAGCAGGTCGCCATCGGCCGTAAACACCATGTCGGGGTACGAAATGCCCGCCTGCGTATCGAAGGTATGCTGATATGGCCAGGTTGCCCCCTCGTCGGCGCTGAAGGCGACGGTCATGTTCTCGCGCTGGGTCGAACTCTTGTTGGTCACCATCGCCAGCCTGCCACTGGGGCTGCGCAGCAGTGCGCTGCGCGTGCTGACCGTCGGGAAACCGGCGAATGGCTGCCCGGCGGTCCACTGCCAGGCACCCGGCGTCGTGGTGAAGCGCTGGTACAGCCCTCGTGCCATCCGCTGGTGCGCCAGGACCCGGCCGTCGCGTAACTGCACCAGGGCCGGTTCGGTGAAATCCTCGGGTATGTTGCGGGGCAGGGTGGTCACCCACTGGAATCGCCGGTTGTTCCAGTCGATCCTGTAGACATGCTGACCTGCCCGCTCCGGCCGTCGCGGGTTCATGAACGGATAATCGATCGGCAGCAGCCATTCGCCGTTGTACAGGAACGGGCGCTGCGGAATGCCGTCGGCGAACCAGCCCGCCTGTTGCAGTGTCGGCACGGCGGCCTGAGGGTCGGGAATGATCGTCAGCCAGGCGCCCATTTGGTTGTCGGTTGCCTGTCCGTTGCCGGACTGGAAGAAGAACACCCACAGCTTGCCGTCGGGCGCAGTCCAAAGGCGTGGATCGCCCACGCGGTCGGTCACCGGCAGGACCGGCACCTGGTAGAACTCGCGCGACCAGGTACGACCGCCATCATCGCTGTAGACGAAGGTGTGATAGTCGCCGGGCACCTCGCCGGGGCGGGCGCCGGCGCCGCCTGTCCATGCCAGCCAGATGCGGCTGCCGGTGATCGCAATGGACGGCAGGCCCTGGAAGGTCCGCGTGCCGTAAGCGGCGGTGTCCAAGCTCGGGATCGGCGGCGCCAGCACGTAGCTGTCGTTCAATGCCGGTAGCGGCGGCCCGCCAATGGCGGGCGGCGGGGTTGGCGTGGGTGTTGAGGTAGGTACCGCCGTCGGTGCGGGCGAGGGCGCGGGCGCGGAAATCGGCGGCGTGCCACCGCCGCTGTCATCGCCGCCACAACCCCCGATCGCAAGGGTCAGCGCCCCAGCTATAGCCAACGAGAGAACCCGCCGCATTTCACCGTCCCTGATTCTGACTCGCCCCTATGTTCTGATTACATGGGGGTTAGCTTTCTGCCGTCAGGTTTTTTGGTTGGCCGGTGACGCAAAAAAGGACAGCTTCACACCGGACGGCCGAGACCCTACCTGTTCCGCCGTGAAGATTGACCCCCTTGGCGCTGCCTCGGCCCCTGCCGCGATCCTCGGGACTATGGGCGTGGTGCATGACCGTTCCGCCCTGCAGGCCGCTGGTGAGGACGGGGTCGGGCTGTGCACCATCGTGAATATCGCCGGCAGCTATTCGCGTCGCATCGGAGCGCAGCTGGCGGTGCTGCCGGACGGGCGCACGGTCGGCAGCCTTGCAGATGGCTGCCTGGAGCGGCAGCTTGCCGCAGAGGTGGCGCTGTCGAGCAAAGACGGTTTGCCGGTCATGCGGCGGTTTGGCGCGGGTTCAGCCAATATCGACTTCCGCCTGCCATGCGGCAGCGGAGTTGACGTGCTGATTGACCCGGCGCCCGATCATCGCGCCTGCCGGGACGCGATCACGGCACTCACCGGGCGGCAAGCGGCAGAGTTGCCTTTGCCGTTAGGGCAGGGTGCTCGGCGCTACATTCCGCCTGCGCGCCTACTTGCCTTCGGCGAAGGGCCTGAACTTGCAGCATTGCTGGCACTCGCGCCGGCCGCCGGCCTCGTGGCGGAGGCTCCGGCCGGCAATGCGGCGCTGGGCGATGTGCCGCATGACGCGCCGGTCGATCCGTGGACCGCCATCGTCCTGCTGTACCACGATCATGAATGGGAGATGCCCCTCCTCCGGTGGGCCCTTGCCACGCCCGCCTTCCTGATCGGCGCGCAGGGTGGGGCGCAGACCCGCGCCAACCGACTGCAGCAGCTGGCAGACGATGGCATCGACGAGACCGGCCTTGCGCGCGTCACCAGCCCGATCGGCCTGATCGCCCGCAGTCGGGAGCCGCAGGTACTGGCCCTGTCTATCCTGGCGCAGGTGGTGGGCGAATACGAGAAACTGCACCCGCATGGCTGAACGTGTGCTGGCGGCGGTGCTCGCCGCCGGTCAGGCACGGCGGTTCGGCGGGGGCAAGCTTGATGCAGCCTGTGCAGGGCGCCGGCTGGGGAGCTGGGCGCTGGACGCGGTGGCTGGCACTGACGTGGTCGATCGGGTCATCATCGTGCCGCCCGTTCCGCCGCTATTCGCATCGGCGTCTGGCTGGACCCTGATCCCGAACCCGCTGGCGGCGGACGGGCTCGGCACCTCGCTCGCGATAGCGGCGCGCCATGCGCTGCTGCTCGGGGTGGAGGCGCTGCTGGTCGTGCTGGCCGACATGCCCTTGGTCGATACGCCGATGTTGCGCGCATTGCTGCAGGCCGGGTCACCGGCGGCGGTCTGCCATGGCGAGCGGCCGGGCGTGCCGGCTTTGCTGCCTGCCGCTACCCTGCCGGCCTTGTCGATGCTGGACGCCGATCATGGCGCCGGTGGCTTGCTGGCCCGGACTCCGGAACTTGTCCGGATGACCGTCGCGCCGGAGCTGCTCCTGGATGTGGACGAACCCGCGGCGCTTGCTCGCGCCGCCGCTGCTTTGCTGAAAAGGCGGCGTTAACCACGCTTTGTCCGGTAACTAGGTGGCAAACCTGTTTGACGCATGTCGGACCAGCGCATATCCAACCGGTTGCTTGCCAAGCATTCCGGCTCACGGTCCATGGGGGGTCTGGGCGGCTGACCGTATCCGCGACCCGGCAGGGGTAACCTTGTCGTTCGCCTGCCCGAAGTTGTGCGATGCTTCACGTCCTCCGCCGATTGCCTTTGCCGATCCGCATCGCTCCCGCGTTGGCTGTGCTGGTGCCGACGTCGATTTCCGCGCAGGAGGTCTACGGCCCACCCGCTGCAGACACCGACGCCATGCGCCAACCACCACCGGCCGTCGTCCCGACTGAGCTGGACCGCGCCGCAGTCGCGGCCACCGGCACGCACCCGATCATCGCCGCCGCCGAGGCGGAGAGCGAAGCGCTTGAAGCGGAGCTGCGAGGTGCGCGCTGGCAGCGCTATCCCAATCTGGGGGCGGAGGCGCTGGCCGCCACGCGCGGCAGCAGCTTCGCCGATCGCGACGGGCTGACCATCAACGTCGTGGCGGAACAGCCGCTCTGGTCCGGCGGTCGCATCGATGGGGAGATCGACCGGGCCACCGCCACTGCGCGCGCCGGGCAGCTGCGCATCGGGGAGGCCGCGCGCGACATCACACTGGACGTCACCAACGCTTATTACGAGCAGGTCCGCGCCGCCGAGAGTGCCGCCGTCCTGACCGACAGCCTGGCACAGCATCGCGTGCTGGTCGCCTCCATCGAACGGCGCGTCCAGCAGGAGGTGTCGCCAGTAGTGGATCTGACGCTCGCCCGCTCGCGCATCGCCCAAATCGAGCTTGAGCTGGCCTCCGCGCAGGATCTCGGCGGCAGGGCGCGGGCGCGGCTGCTGCAGCTGACGGGCGGCGTGGAGGTAGAGCCAGTGCTGCCGCCTATGGTGACGGTCGAGGCCCTGCCGCCGCTGGAACAGGCGGTGAGTGACGGGCTGCAATGCAGCCCCACGCTGCAGGCTTTGCTGAGCCAGGTGGACGCCGCGGAAGCGCGCCGCCGCGTGGCGCGCGGCGAATTGCTGCCGCAGGTGCTGCTGCAATTGTCGCAGAACGAGATCACCGGTGCGCGCGCCGCCCTGGTCGTGCGGGCGGAAACGGGCAGCGGTCTGTCGCGCCTCTCCGCCATCGACAGCGCGGAGGCGCGGATCGCCGGCGCCTTTGCCGAATTCGGCCGGGCGGAGCGGAACCTGCGCGAACAGCTGCAGAGCGATTACGTCCAGCTGCGCGCCGCGCAGGACCGGGTCGCCGCCGGCAGCTTCGCCGCCGACACGGCGGCCGATCTGATCGAATCCTACCAGCGGCAGTTCATCGCCGGCCGGCGCAGTTGGCTCGACGTGATGAACGCCGTGCGCGAAGCCGCCAGTGCGCGCCTGTCGGAGAACGATGCGCGGGTCACCGCTGCATTGTCCGCGGCGCGCATCATGGCGCTGTCCTGCCGCTGGGAACCTATGGGGATGGGGAACGCACAATGACCGGGCAGGGCAGCATCATCCGGGCGATCGAGAGCTACGCCCGCGCCACCGGGGCGCCCCTATCCCCGCAATGGAGCGCGGAGCTGGGCGATTACGAGCTGGCGGAGGACGCGGATGCGCTCGCCGGGCTGTGTGGTGTGCTCGGCTGGCCATATCCCACGCGGGTGGAGGACCGGCCCCGGCCGGACCAGTTCCCCCTGCTGGTCTATGATGCGAACAGCGGCTGGTCGGTCGTACGCCAGTGGGACAGCGCCGATGCGATGCTGCTGGCGGGTGAACGCGGCCTGCTGCCTTACGCGGAAGATCAGCGGTTCTACCGCTTGCGCCTGCCCGATCCGCTGTCGGGCGGCGGAGAAAAGGCGATCGACGTGTTCAAGCGGGCGATCGGGCGCCGCCGCGGCGCGCTGGTCATGGCCGGGCTTGCCACCGTGTTCGCCAACATCCTGACGCTCGCGACCTCGCTCTATTCCATGCAGCTGTACGACCGGGTCATCCCGCTCGCCAGCTTCGACACGCTATGGGTGCTGACCGCCGGCGTGATCTTCGCCCTCACGCTCGACTTGGTGCTGCGCGCGCTGCGGGCCGTGCTGATCGAGAAGGAAGCGAACCAGATCGATGCGGAGGTGAGCGAGTATTTCTTCGCCCGCGCGCAGGCGATCCGGCTGGACGCCCGTCCGCCCGGCATCGGCACGTTGGCGGCCCAGCTGCGCGGGCAGGAACAGATCCGGCAGGTCATGTCGTCTGGTTCCCTGTTCCTGCTGGCGGATTTGCCGTTCGCCATCTTCTTCATCGTCGTCATCTCCTGGATCGGCGGCTGGCTCGCCATCGTGCCCATCGCTTCCCTGCCGATTGCCGTCATCATGGCGCTGATCCTGTCGCGCGTGATCCGCACCGGCGCAGACCGCGCGCAGGTCAGCGGCAATCGCAAGAACGGCATGCTGGTGGAATCGCTGGACGCGGCCGAGATGGTCAAGGCCAACCGCGGCACCTGGTTCATGATGGGCCGCTGGAACGCGCTGATCCGTGAGATCCACCATTACGAGGATCCGGTGAAGAAGGCGTCCGCCGTGTCCGGCACGCTGTTCTCCACGCTGCAGCAGCTTGCCTACATCGTCATCATGGGCTGGGGCGCCTACCTGGCGGCGAACAACCAGATCACCACCGGTGCACTGCTCGCCTGCTCCATCATCGCCGGCCGCATCAACGGCCCGCTGGTGGCGCAGTTGCCGAACCTCATCATCCAGTGGAGCTATGCCCGCTCCTCCTTGCGGGCGCTGGACGGTATCCTGCAATTGCCGCTCGATCCCGCGACCTCGTCCGGCGCATTGCGGCCGGACCACCTGTCCGGCCCCTTCGTGCTCAGCGATGTCAGCTTCACCTATGCCGGCGGGCGGCAGGCGTTGCAGATTGATCGGCTGGCGATCGCGCCGGGCGAACGGATCGCCATCGTCGGCGGGATCGGTTCGGGCAAGTCGACGCTGCTGAAGCTGCTGACTGGCCTCTACGCCCCGCAGACCGGCACTGCGCTGATCGGGGGGCTGGACCTGAACCAGATTGCGGACTCGGTCGTGCGCCGGCACATCGGCTACCTTCCGCAGGATGCGCGCATGATCAACGGCACGCTGCGCGACAATCTGACCATGGGCCTGGGCGAGGTCGGCGACGCGGCGATCATGGACAAGGCCAAGGCCACCCGGCTGGAGGTCATGATTGCCAGCCACCCGCAGGGTCTCGCCATGCAGATCCAGGAGGGCGGACGCGGCCTGTCCGGCGGGCAGCGCAGCCTGGTCGGCATCAACCGCCTGCTGCACGCCGCCCCGTCCGTCTGGCTGCTGGACGAACCCAGCGCCGCGCTGGACCAGTTGACGGAAACCGCCGCGCTCGACGCGATCGACCGCCAGATGGCGAGCGACGACATTCTGGTCATGGTCACGCACAAGCTGCAATTGCTCAGCCGCTTCAACCGCATCATCGTCATGCGGGAAGGTCGCATCGTGCGCGATGGCAAGGCGCAGGACATCATCGCCGAACTGGCCGGCCCGCGCCGGCCGGGCGCGCCGGGGCAGGGGCAGGGTAGGCCCCGCCCGGTCGCCCCGCCCGAAGGCGGGGTCACCACCACCATCAAGCGTCCGCCCGCGCCTCCCGCGCCCGCGGACGAGGAGACCGCATCGTGACGCGCATGCGTTCATCGTACTGGATCATCATCACCATCGCGGTGGCGCTGGTCGGCTTCATCCTGTGGGCCAACTGGGCCACGCTGGACCAGGTCACCCGCGCCCCCGGCCGGGTCATTCCGTTCGGCCGGGTGCAGATCGTGCAGAGCGAGGAAGGCGGCCCGATTGCGGCCATCAATGTGCGCGAAGGCGACCGGGTGGAGAAGGGCCAGTTGCTGGTCGAACTGGATCGAGTGAAGCTGGACGCCGGCATCCGCGAATCCCGCGCCCGCGTCGCCGCGTTGCAGAGCCGCATGGCGCGGATCAATGCCGAGCTGTTCGACCGGCCGCTCACTTTCCCGGCCTCCGTCTCCCAGTTCCCCGAATTCGTGGCCAATCAGCGGCAATTGTTTCAGCGCCGGCGTGCCGCGCTGCAATCCGAACTCGCGTCGCTCGGCGCGATGGCCACCCTGCAGCGGGAGGAGCTGTCGCTGAACCAGCCGCTGGTCGGCAGCGGCGACGTTGCCCGGTCGGAAATCATCCGCATGCGGCGTGAGGTGGTGCAGACCGAAGGGCAAATGAGCAACATCCGCTCCCAGTACATCCAGGAACTGCAGACCGAATTCACCCAGACGGAGGAGGAGCTGGTCGCCGCCCAGCAGGAGCTGGCGCAGCGCGAACGCTCGGTGCAGGCGGCCAACCTGGTCGCGCCCGCCACCGGCATCGTCAAGAACGTGCGCCTGACCACGATCGGCGGTGTGCTGGCCCCGGGGGACGAGGTGCTGCAGATCGTGCCCACCGAAGAGCGCCTGATCGTGGAGGCGCAGGTGCCGCCGCGCGACATCGCCTATGTCCGCCGCGGGCAGGAGGCGCGGGTGAACTTCGACGCCTACGATTACACCATCTACGGTTCCGCCAACGGCAAGGTGGTCTATGTCGGGCCCGACACGCTGAGCGAGGAGACGGGCGACGGCCGCACCAACACCTATTATCGCGTGACGCTGGAGGTCGACATATCCGACCTGCGCCCGCGCAATGCGGGGGAGCGGATCGACCTGCAGCCCGGCATGACCGCCACCGCGGACATCAAGACGGGTGAGCAGACCGTGTTCCAGTACCTCACCAAGCCGCTGCTGAAGACCACGCATCAGGCGATGCGGGAGAAGTAGGCGCCTGAACCCATCCGCCACCTTGCGCGTTCTTGCCACAGGCAGAGGAACAAGGCGGGACGCGGCGGATGGACACAGGCGATGGCAAGGGTGCGGCGACGCCCCGCGAATATAGCGGCTCCACCGGCGGCTGGGGTTCGCTGGAAGGGATCGCCCGCGTCGCTTTGCGCGAACGCGCCACGCCCGGTGCGATCGAGACCCTGTCGCGGCAGAACAAGCCCGGCGGCTACATGTGCACCTCCTGCGCCTGGGCCAAGCCGCCCAACCCGCATGCGTTCGAATTTTGTGAGAACGGCGCCAAGGCGACCATCTGGGACCTGACCACCGCGCGCTGCCGGTCCGAGTTCTTCGCGCGGCACACCGTCACGGAATTGCGCGACATGGGCGATTACGAGCTGGAGATGCAGGGCCGGCTGACGCAACCGCTACGGTACGATGCCGGCACCGACCGCTATCTGCCGGTCAGCTGGGATACGGCCTTCACCGCCATCGGTCAGAAGCTGCGGGAACTCGATCCCAAGTCCGTCACCTTCTACGCCAGTGGCAAGGCCGCGTTGGAGCCTTCCTACCTCTACGCCCTGTTCGCGCGGATGTACGGGCACAACAATCTGCCCGACAGTTCCAACATGTGCCACGAGACGACGTCGGTCGGGCTGAAGAAGGTCACCGGCTCACCCGTCGGTACCTGCACGTTCGAGGATCTGTCGAAGTGCGACGCGATCTTCTATTTCGGGCAGAACCCCGGCACCAACAGTCCCCGCATCCTGCACCCGCTGAAGGACGCGGTGGAGCGTGGCTGCAAGATCATCGTCTTCAACCCGCTGAAAGAAAAGGGGCTGATCGAGTTCACCGATCCGCAGAACCCGCTCCAGATGACGGTCGGTACGCCCACGAAGATGAACCACATGTACCTGCAGGTGCGCCCCGGCGGTGACATCGCGGCGATAATGGGCCTGTGCAAACGGGTGCTGGAACGTGAGACGGCGGCAAAGGCGGCCGGTGCGGCTCCGGTGTTGGATCACGGCTTCATCGATCAGCACACCCATGGCATTGACGATTTCCTCGCCAAGCTGGACGCGACCGGATGGGACGAGATCGAGGCGGATTCCGGCCTGTCACGCGCCGACCTGGAGGCCGCCGCCGACATTTACTGCGCCGCGGAGCGTGTGATCGGCATCTATGGCATGGGCCTGACGCAGCACGTCCATGGCGGACAGACGATCGGCATGCTAGTCAACCTGCTGCTGCTGCGCGGCAACATCGGGCGGGAGGGTGCCGGCTGCAATCCGATCCGCGGCCATTCCAACGTGCAGGGGCAGCGCACCGTCGGCATCACCGAAAAGCCCGAACTGGCGCCGAACGACAAGTATCGTGAGCTGTTCGGGTTCGAGCCGCCGATGGAGGAGGGGCACACCACCGTCACCTTCCTGGAGGCGCTGCTGACGGGCGAGAACAAGGGCTTCATCGGCCTTGGCGGCAATCTGGCGATGGCCGTGCCGGAGCATCAGCGCGTCCACAAGGCCTGGGCCGAAATGGAGCTGACCGTCCACATCGCCACCAAGCTCAACACCACGCACTGCATGCCGGGCAAGAGCGCCTGGATCCTGCCCTGCCTCGTCCGTGCGGAAGAGGACATGCAGGCGAGTGGACCGCAATCCGTGAGCATGGAGGACAGTTTCAGTCACATCTACGGCTCGCAAGGCCGCAGAACCCCTGCAGGCGAGCTGCTGAAGTCGGAACTGGCGATCGTCGCCGGCCTGGCCAAGGCGACGCTCGACCCGAACCCGCAGGCACGGTGGGACGAATGGACCGCCGATTACGGGCTGGTGCGCGATCTGATCGCCCGCACCTGGCCCGAACAGTTCCACGACATGAACACCCGCATGTGGCAGGCGGGCGGCTTCTATCGCGGCAATGCGGCGCATGACCGGATTTGGAAGACGGAAAGCGGCAAGGCGGAATTCACCACGCCAACCGTTCTCAATGCGTGCGGGGTGGAGCGGACGGCTGATCGGTTCCATCTCGTGACGCTGAGGTCCAACGACCAGTTCAACACCACGATCTACGGCCATTCGGACCGCCTTCGCGGCCTGTCCGGCAGCCGCATGATCGTGCTGGTCAGCCCGGCGGAGATGCAGCGGCTGGGTTTGGTCGAAGGGCAGCGGGTGACGCTGGTGGGCGATGCCGGCGATGACGAGGTGCGGGAGGTCGGCGGCCTCACCGTCACACCATATGATCTGCCGGACGGCACCCTCGCGGGCTATTTCCCCGAACTCAATCCGCTGGTGCCGCTATGGTATCATGACGAGATGTCGAAGACACCCGCGGCCAAGGGAGTGCCCGTGAAGATCAGGGCGTAGCCGTCAGCCCGCTGCGGTGCAGCGGCAGCGGCCCGCGCACGCCATTGAAGGCGAGCGACAATGCGCCGACCCGGCGGATCACCAGCCACGCCCCCCATGACAGTGCCAGGGTCAGCGCATTGACTGCCAGCACCTTGATCCATGGGCTGACCGGCACGGCTGTGCCCAGCCATGCCAGCCAGATGGCGATGGGCATGTGGAACAGGTAGATCACGAACGCCGCCTCTGTCACCGCCTGAACGGGGCGGCTCGGCCGGTCGAACCAGGTGCGCGCCGCCGCCACCAGCACCTGCGTCCAGCCCAGCGCGGCAAAGGTGGCGATGAAACGCCCAGTGGCGGGATGTACCGCCTGCCCCCAAAGCACAGATGCCACCGTGCCCGCCAGCGCCAGCGCGACCATCGCCGGGCTCACCTGCCCGAACCGCGCCTGTACTGCCGGCATCCGCTGCAGCAGGCAGCCGAGCACGAACCATGGCAGGTAGGCGATGAATTCATCGATGCGCAGGATCTGCTGGTACAGGTTGGTGGCGAAGCCCCAGTCCCAGAACGCCTCCACCGCCGCGCCCTGCCACAGGCCGATTACGATGGCCGTCGCCAGCAGCGTCACCGGCAGATGCCTGGCCAGCAGCGCGTCGGTCGCCGGCGCCAGGCGCCATTGTGTCAGCGCTGGCACCAGCCGGACCAGCCCGGCGGCGAGCGCACTGCAATACAGCAGCACGATGATGAACCACAGGTGCCGCACCCAGTACCCGCCCGAGGTCAGCGAATTGTTGCGGAACGAGCGCAACGCTTCCGCATAGGGGAGGGTAGAGAACTCGCAGGCGAGGTTCAGCAGCGGTACCAGCGTCAGGATCGTGGCGATGAATGGCAGGCCCAGCCGCTTGACCCGGCCGCGCAGCCAGGTGCCGGGCGCACGGCGCGCCAGCAGCATGGCGGCGAAATAGCCGGCGATGGTGAAGAAGGTCGGCATGCGGAAAAGGTGGATCAGCTCCGCCAGCAGCGCCATGCCGGGTACGCCTTCACCCGTGCGCACGATCCAGTCCTGTCCCACGCGGTAACAGAGCGCGACATGGTACGGGATGCCCAGCAGCATCGCGCAGGCGCGCAGCGTATCCCAGTAATGTTCGCGTGGTGCCGGTGTGCTGGCCAATGTTGATGCTCCCTGATGGGGGGCAAGTACCTCGACGGGGTTAGGTTCCCCGGCGGCCGAACAGCCGGTTGACCAGCGCCGCCGCCACGCCGCCGACGGTCCAGCCGGCGAGCACGTCGCTGGGGTAATGCGCGCAGGTCGGCACCTGGATGGCCCCGATCGCACCGGCCGCACCCAGCGCGGCGGTGCGGTGCTGCGGGTATTCGGCGGCGAAGGCAGCCGCCACCGCCAGCGCGCCGGCGCTGTGGCCCGACGGGAAGCTCGACAATTCCTTCGCCGGCTGGCCGCCCGGCTGCGGGCGGTGATCCTTGCCATCGGCGCTGCTGCGCGGGCGCCAGCGATCGACGGAGGCCTTGACCGCGCTCTTGGCCGCGGTCGCCACCTCGTGCGCCAGCAGCATGCGCGCGCCGGCCCGCACCATCTTGGCATCGCCGCGCATCAGCCCCACCAGCGCCACGCCGGCGCACAGGAGCCGCAATTGCGGCTGGTCCCCCGCCTCGCCGATGACGCGCAGCCCGCGTACCAGCGGCGTGCGGTGATGCGGGTGCAGCACGTCACGCGCCTTGCGGTCCAGCTCGAACAAGGGTTCCGCCAGATCGGCCACGTCGCCCTGCGTCTCGGTCATCTCTCGGCGGTCCATTGCCGGCAACCTAGGGATGCCGGGGCCCTACCGCCAGAGCGCGTTGAGCGCGGGCACCAGATGATCGCGATGTTCTGCGGGAATGCGCTGCAGCACCTCCGCCTCGAACACGTCGATGATGGCGCGCGCCGCCCGCATCCGCTCCTGCCCGGCCGGGCGCAGTTCCAGCCCCTGGCTCTTGCCGTCGATCGGCTCCCGCTCGATCAGGCCCGCATCCTCCAGCCGTTTCAGCAGCGGGACCATGTTGGCCCGCTGAATGTCGAGTTGCCGCCCCAGCGCCGCGGCCGTGACGCCGGGATTGGCACCCACCAGGATGAGCACGCTTGCATCCGCCTGGCGGAGGTCCAGCGTCGCCAGCCGGCCCGCAAGCTCCGCCGCGATGGCGGTATGCGCCCGGCGCAGCGCATATCCGGGCAGTTGCGGCATGGGATCATTGAGGATGTCCGACATGCGCGCACTTTTAGGCATTGTTGCTGCTGAAACAATCCGTCGTGCAGTAGCGGACGCAAAGGGCGTTGCCGTTCGTGTTTGCCATCCCTAGCTTCTGCGGCAGATGAGCTGTTCGGCCGGCCCCCTCGTGGATGCGTTCAACCGGCGCATCACCTATCTGCGCCTGTCGGTGACGGACCGCTGCGATCTGCGCTGCACCTATTGCATGCCCGAACGCATGCAGTTCCTGCCCCGGCGCGAGGTGCTGAGCCTGGAGGAGATGCACCGGCTCGGCCTCGCCATGATCGATCGCGGCATCCGCAAGATCCGCCTGACGGGCGGCGAGCCCTTGGTGCGGCGCGATGTGATCGAACTGGTCCAGGCGCTCGGCCGCCGGATCGGTGACGGGTTGGAGGAGCTGACGCTTACCACCAACGGCACACAGCTTGCCGCCTATGCCGACGCGCTGTTCGCCGCCGGCGTCCGCCGCGTGAACGTCTCGCTCGACACGCTCGACCCCGGCTTGTTCTTCGAACTGTCCCGGCGGGACCAGTTGGCGCAGGTGCTGGAGGGGATCCGCGCCGCCACCGCCGCGGGGCTGAAGGTCAAGCTCAACGCGGTGGCGCTGAAGGGGCTGAACCAGCACGAACTGCCCGACCTGATCGCCTGGGCGCACGGCCATGGGCACGAGGTCACGCTGATCGAGGTCATGCCGTTGGGCGAGGTGGAAGGCGAGCGGGTCGACCATTACCTGCCGCTCACCGCCGTGCGGGACGAACTGGAACGGCGCTGGACGCTGGTGGACAGCCCGCACCGGTCCGGCGGGCCGGCCCGCTATGTCGATGTGGCGCAAACCGGCGGCCGGCTGGGCTTCATCACGCCGTTGACCAACAATTTCTGCGCCAGCTGCAACCGCATCCGGGTGACCGCGACGGGGCAGCTCTATGCCTGTCTCGGCGGGGCGGAACGGGTGGACCTGCGCACGGCCCTGCGCTCCGATGCGCCGGACCTGCAACTGGCGGCGGCGCTTGACACTGCCATGGCGATCAAGCCCGAACGCCACCATTTCGCCCATGCGCGGGGTGCCGCACCGGCGCAGCCGCGGCATATGTCGCTGACGGGGGGCTGATGATCACTCTGGTGTTCCTGGGCAAGCTGGCGGAACTCGCCGGCACGCCGACGCGCGAGGTGTCGGCGCCGCTCGACTGGCCCGGCTTGCTCGGCGCGCTGGGGACGGCGCTGGCGGCGCAGGCCGCCAGTGATCGCGTGCGGCTGGCGCTGAATGGTGCGCTGCTGGCCGACAAGACGCAGTTGCAGGCTGCCGCCGGTGACGAGGTGGCGCTGCTGCCTCCGGTCAGCGGGGGCTGAGGTGACGGCCGACGTCCGCCTGCTGGATGCGCCGTTCGCGCCGGGCGAGGCGATCGACAGCTTCGCCGCCACTCATGCGGAGGCGGGCGGCATCGCCAGCTTCGTGGGGCAGGTCCGGGCCGAGCAGGATGTGCTCGCGCTGGAGCTCACGCATTACGCGCCATTGACGCTGCCGGGCATGGAGGCGCTGGCGCACCAGGTTCAGGCGCGCTGGCAATTGGCGGGCCTGCTCATCTGGCACCGCACCGGTACCATGCGCCCGGGCGAGCCAATCGTGCTGGTCGCCGCAGCCGCCCGCCACCGGCGTGATGCGTTTCAGGCGGCCGACTTCGCGATGGATCACCTGAAGTCCGATGCCTGGTTCTGGAAACGGGAGCAGCGCGCCGACGGCTGGCACTGGATCGAGCCGCGCGAGCAGGATCATGCCGATCTTGCCCGTTGGCGGGACCGGGATGGCGAGGGCGCCGGGGCCTAGCGGGCGAGGTCCGCCAGCACCCGGTCCTCCTCGGCGGCCAGCGCCTCCACCTCCGCCAGCACGGCGGCGAGGCGGTTCAGGTCCTCACCCGCATTGGAGGCATCGACATACAGCCGGTCGATGCTGGCGAGTGGCACCAGTGTGCGGCTGCGCGCTGCGGCGAGGGAGGCGCGGGCGACCTCGGCCCGGGCCCATGCCTCGCCACTGGTGGCCCCGCGTGCGGCGACGACGGTCCGGGTCGCCCTGGCGGCTTCGGTGGTGAAGGCGGCATGCGCGCTGCGGGCTTCCGCCGCCAGCGCCTCCAGGCTGGCGAGGGTCGTGCTGGCCGGCGCCGGCGGGACGTAGGCGGGCGGCGGGGTCCACTGGCCGGTCTGCCGCTCGGCCGGGCGAATCGCCAGGCTCGGATAGCCTTCCGCCGCACCGGCACAGGCCGACAGCAGGACAGGCAGCAGGAGGGCGGCGAGAATGGGATTGCAGCGCATCGTCCACCGCCTTAGCGGGGGCGGGGCGGCAGGGCCAGATGGCCGGTTCGGGCAGTGCGCAGGCATTGACAGCCGCGCCGCCGTCCCTTAACGGCCCTGCACTTTCCGGCGCCCGTTTCGGGTGCCTCTTTTGGCGTTCCGCGGTGGGGCGCCCTCGCAGAACGGATACGAGAGACCATGTTCGCAGTAGTGCGCACCGGCGGCAAGCAGTACCGCGTCGCCGCAGGAGACAAGATCGCGGTCGAGAAGCTGGCGGGCGACGCTGGCGAGACGATCACGCTGGGCGATGTGCTGCTGGCTGGCGAAGGCGGCGATCTGGCCGACGTGGCGGGCGTGACCGTCAGCGCGGAGATCATCGCGCAGGCCAAGAGCGAGAAGGTGGTCGTGTTCAAGAAGCGCCGCCGTCACAATTACCGCCGCAAGAACGGTCATCGCCAGCAGCTGACCCTGCTGCGCATCGTTTCGGTCGGCAAGGCCTGAGCCCGTCGGGCCCGAAGGAGTTTAGACAATGGCACACAAGAAAGCAGGCGGCTCGTCGCGCAACGGTCGCGACTCGGAAGGCCGGCGCCTCGGCGTGAAGAAGTTCGGCGGTCAGGAAGTGATCGGCGGCAACATTATCGTGCGCCAGCGGGGGACGAAGTTCTACCCGGGCGCCAATGTCGGCATGGGCAAGGATCACACCCTGTTTGCCACCGCGGAAGGCCGCGTGCGCTTCCACCAGGGCAAGCTGGGCCGTTCCTACGTGTCCGTGGACATGATGGCCGAGGCTGCCGAATAACATACGGACAGGTCGCTGACGGGGCTGTCCAGACGGGATGGCCCAGCCGGCGACATGAAACCGGCATCGACAGAGGGAGATGGGGCCGCCCCGTCTCCCTTTTTTGCATTCTCCCTCTCCGCCGGCAGCCCGCCAGCATCAATTTGCAACAGGGTTGCCATCACTTCGCCACACGCACCTGCAAAGGACGGGTGCGTGGCGGGATTGGAGACACGAGAATGTTCATCCGCACCGAACGGCTGTTCCTGCGGCCTGCCTGGGAAGAGGATGCGCCCGCGCTAACGCGCGCGATCGCGCACGAGCAGGTGGCGCGGATGCTTGCCCGCGTGCCCTGGCCTTACGAGGAGGCCGACGCGCTCGCCTGGATCGGCGCACCGCGCGATCCGTACCTGCCCAGCCTGCTGGTGACCCTGCCGGACCTGGGCGGGCAGATCATCGGCGGCTGCGGGCTGCATTGCTTCGGCAATGATCGCCCGGCGGAGGTCGGCTACTGGATCACGCCCACGCTGCAGGGGCGCGGCTTCGCGCGGGAGGCGCTGGGCGGTCTGCTGGAGCTCGCCCGTGGCTTGGGTCACCGCCGGCTGGGTGGGCGGCACATGGCCGACAACCCGGCATCGGGCCACGTGCTGCTCGCGGCCGGCTTTCGGCCCACCGGGCAGACTTATGTCCTCGCCAGTCTTGCGCGGGGCGGGCCGGTGGCCACGGTCGAATATCTGGCGGACCTGACGGCGGAAGAACCGCAACCAGTTCCGCCGGCCTGCTGGACCACCCCGGCGCCTTATGTCGCCGGGATCAACGCCGCCGCCTGACCCTTGCGGGTGCGGGGCGCGTCGTAGCCCCGCACCAATGCGGAATCGTCCCGATCCCATGGATGGAAGCCGGGCAGGAAGAACGACGCCCAGGCCGGTAGCAGCCGGCGCAGCATGCCCGGTCGGCCCAGCAGGTACCAGCCAAGCCGCGCCTTGGCCCGCCAGCCGGTGATCCCGTCCTGCGCCATCAGGTCCAGCGCATCGGCGTTGGCGCTGCGCATGAAGTTGCGCGTCACGCGCAGCATCAGGGCAGAACGCAGCGACCAGCGCCGCCACCGGCTCCAGCCCCGTGTCGCATGGTTCCAGGTGTCGAAGGCGACCGCCTTGTGCTCGATCTCCTCAACGGAATGCCAGCGCCACAATTCCGCCTGCTCGTTTTCGCCGGTGATGTAGCGGCCGGGCTGCGCCAGGAACTCGTGCGCGAACAGGGCGGTGAAATGCTCCAGCGCGACGGTCACTCCCAGCCACACGATGGGCGGCTGTTCGCGTACCTGGCCGATCAACGAATGCAGCCGCGCCTCGACCGCCGTCAGGTCGTACCCGGCATCGGCGACCGCGCGGTTGAAGGCGAGGTGTTCGCGGGTGTGGTTCACCTCCTGCTTCACGAAGTCGCGGATCTCCGCCGCCAGCCTGGGCGGCACGCCGTCGCGGAAGGCTTTCACCGCATCAATAAACAGCGTCTCGCCTTCGGGGAAGGTGACGGACAGCCCGTTCAGCCAGGCCGTGCCGACCGGGTCGCCATCGGCCCACCAGCGGGCGGCAGGCGCATGACCATGGCGCGCGCGGCCAAAGCGGCGGTCGCGCACCTGGATGGGCGGGGTCGCCGGCTGCTTGCCGACGGGCGAGGTGCCTTCTAGGCCATTGATCCTGTTCATGCCGTCAAGCTGGGATTAGCTGACACCAATGTCAATAAGAACGCGCCTGTCATCGGAGGAGAGCCGTGCGTTGGCGCTGGCCGCCGCGCATGCGCTGCTCTTGGCGGATGGTCCCGCGGCGGTGACGCTGAAGGCGGTGGCGGCCAAGGTCGGGCGGACCCATGCCAACCTGCTGCACCATTTCGGCAGCGCGGCGGGCCTGCAGCAGGCGCTGGCCCAGCACCTGACGGCGCAGGTCGCCGCCTCCATCGCGGCGTCGGTGCAGGGTGGCCTCGCATCGCCGCGCGCGATCGTCGACCTGGTGTTCGACGCCTTCGGGCCGGGGGGCGGGGGCGCGCTGGCGCAGTGGATGCTGGCGACCGGGCAGGACGGTGCGCTTGATCCCTTCGCCGCCGCGATCCGGCAGGTGGTGGACGGCCTTTTCGGCAATGGCAGCGCGGCGCCCGCGCGCCTGCACGAGACTGCGCTGGCGCTGGTGCTGCTGGCGCTGGGCGATGCGCTGCTGGGTCAGCGGCTGGCGGGCGCCATGGACCTCGGTCCCGGCGCCGCGCGCACGCAGGCGGAGGCGCTGGTCGCCGCCGCGCTGGCTCAGCCTTCCTGAAGCGGCATCCACCCGGGCCGCAGGTCGGCGGGAATGTCAGCGACCCGCAGATGATCGACGGCGAGCCCCAGCTCCGGATATTCCACCCGCCGCCGCGTCGCGTCACCACGGTCCGCCGGCACCACCACCAGCCGGCGATTGACCTTCTGGCGCCAGTTCATGCGTGCCGTGTTCTCCTGCCCGACATAGCATCCCTTGGTGAAGCTGACCCCGTTCAGCTCCACCGCATTGGCCTCCAGCCACAGCGTGTCGCCCAGCTCCGTGCGGCCTTCCGCCACGCCCAGTGACAGCCGGTGACGCAGCCACGCGCCATCCGCCGCCGGCGCGCTGCCATCGGCCGGGCCGATCCATCGCCGCCCCAGCGCAGGCAGGCGCGGATCGGGCGAACCCGCCGCGCCGTCCGCCTGCCAGTACACCGCCAACGCATCGTCGCGGGCGATACCGATCTTCTTGCGCAGGCGATAAAGCGACAGCCGCCGGACCAGCTCGTCCGCGAACGCCGCCTCGCAGTCCAGGAGCAGCGATCCGTCCTCTCCCGGCCAGACCAGGAAGTCGAACAGCGCCTTGCCCTGCGCGCTCAGCAGCCCGGCCCATGCGGGCAGCGCGCCACCGACATCGTTCGTCACCAGCCCCTGCAGGAATGCGGCCGGCGCGTCACCTTCGTCGCTGAGCCGTATCACGGCCCGATCGTACAGACGTCCCTGTTCCATGGCGCCCAGATGGCAGGCACATGCCCGGTTGCAAGCCCCGCCGCAAATGGCCACGGTGCCGCTCATGCGCGTCCCCCCCTGGATCAAGGCCCATCCCGTGGCCGCCACCGCCGCCGCGCTCGCCGCCGGCTTCGGCACGCTGGTGCTCGCCAGCCGCCTGCCGCGCCGCCACCGGCCCCGCAGCGAGCCGATTCCCCGCCACGCCCCGCCCCAGCGGGAGACGCGGCTGGCCAAGGGGGCGGAACGGCAATGCGCGGCGCATCCGGGCCTGTCGGGCCTGCACTTGCTGGAAGATGGGCTGGATGCCTTTGCCGCCCGCCTGCTGCTGATCCGCCGGGCGCAGCGCACGCTCGACCTGCAATATTACATCTGGCACGGCGACCGCACCGGCACCCTGCTGCTGGAGGAGCTGCACAAGGCGGCGGAGCGGGGCGTGCGGGTTCGGGTGCTGCTGGACGACAACGGCATCGCCGGGCTGGATCGCGCGCTGGCCGCGCTCGACGCCCATCCGCTGATCGAGGTGCGGCTGTTCAACCCGTTCCGCATCCGCTGGCCCAAGGCGGTCGGCTTCCTGACGGACTTCCGCCGCCTGAACCGGCGGATGCACAACAAGAGCCTGACGGCGGATTGCGCCGCCACCATCGTCGGCGGGCGCAACATCGGCGACGAATATTTCGGCGCGCACGAAGGGCCGCTGTTCGCCGACCTGGACGTGCTGGCGATCGGCGAGGTGGTCCCGGAGGTTGCGGCCGACTTCCAGCGGTACTGGAAGTGCGCCGCCGCCTTCCCCGCCACGCAGATCCTGTGGCCGGTCGGACAGGCGCAGCGCCGCAAGCTGGCCCGCAGGGCCTCGCTGGTGGAGCGGGATGCCTCCGCCCGCGCCTATGTGGAGCGGATCGAGACGCTGCCGCTGCTCGACCAGCTGGAGGACGGCACGCTGCCGCTGCACTGGGCGCCGGTCGACATGATCAGCGACGATCCCCGCAAGATCGCGGGCAAGGCAGGGCGCCGCGGCCTGCTCGCCGGGCAGCTCCAGAAGGCGATCGGCACCCCGCGGCAGGAATTCGGCATTATCTCCGGCTACTTCGTGCCAGGGGAGCGCAATGTGGCGGAGCTGTGCGAACTGGCGCGGCAGGGCGTGACCGTCTGCGTCCTGACCAACGGCTATTCCGCCAGCGACGTGCCGATGGTCCATGCCGGCTATGCACCGTGGCGGCGACAATTGCTGGCAGCGGGCGTCCACCTGTGGGAGATCGCGCGGAGCGACCAGGACCGCCTCACCCGCAAGCAACGGCGGCGCGGCGTGCGGCTGGGCATCGGCAGCAATCTGGCGGGCAGCGGCACGGGGCGGACCGCCGCCTATCGCGCCGGCGCATCGACGCTGCATGCCAAGACCTTCACCGTGGATCGGGAACGCCTGTTCATCGGCTCCTTCAACCTCGACCAGCGCTCCATCGACCTCAATACGGAAATGGGCTTCATCATCCGCTCCCCCGAACTTGCCGGGCAGGTCGCCGATGCCTTTGCCGATGGCATTCCGCGCCACGCCTGGCGCGTGCGCCTGGGGCAGGGCGGCGCCATGGAGTGGGAGCGGGAGGGCGAGGTCTGCCGGTCGGAACCGGGGATGGGCTGGGCCGCGCACCTGATGATCGCGGTCGCCAGCCGCCTGCCGATCGCATGGCTGTTGTAACGGCGCTGGCAATCGCCCCGGCGATCCGATAGCCTTCCATTGCGGGCGACAAAGACCCGCGAATTACATGGGAGGATTCCAGCCGATGGCGCTGACGATCTTGCAAGGGGCCGTGGTGGGCACGCTGGCGCTGGCGGTGCCGGCGGGCGGATACTGGTTGAACCAGCTTGGCTCCACCGATGTGCGGTTCCTGCGCGGTACGGATACGACCACGCTGGCGGGCAGCGTGGAAGGTGACGGCTCGCATGATTACCGTGTCCGCGCGCGCGCCGGGCAGGTGCTGGAAGTGGCGCTGGACGGATCGCCGCTGATCGCGTTCGACGTGCTGGTGCCGGGTGATGGCGAGCCGATCGCCAGCGGATCGGGCGCGCAGGACATTCGCCAGAACCTGGTCAAGGGCGGCGCCTACACGATCCGCGTGCATCATCAGCCCGGCGCGGATGATCGCGGCAATGATCCGTTTGCCCTGAAGGTCCGCCTGCACCGGCCCACCGAAAGCTGATGGCGACAAGCTGACGGGTGAAGGCGGGGGAAAACGCCCCGCCATTGTCAGGCTCGGCCTTGGGCATGCGCGTGCTGCCCGCTACATGCGGGCGGCAATGGAATCGCGGGTCATCATCGGGCAGGATCAGGCGGGCGCCCCCGTCCACGTCGACATAGAGGAACTGCTGGCCACCCGGCTGCTGGTGCAGGGCAATTCCGGCAGCGGCAAGTCGCACCTGCTGCGACGCCTGCTGGAGGAATCCGCCGGCATCGTGCAGCAGATCGTGATCGACCCGGAGGGCGACTTCGTCACCCTGGCCGATCATTTCGACCATGTGGTGATCGACGGCGCCGGCCATTCCGCCGCGGAGATCGAGGCACTGGCCGCGCGCACGCGGCAACACCGCGCATCCGTGGTCCTGTCGCTGGACGGGCTGGACGTGGAACAGCAGATCCGTTGCGCCGCGCATTTCCTGACCGCTTTGTTCGATGCCCCGCGCGAACACTGGTATCCCGTGCTGGTCGTGGTGGACGAGGCGCAGATGTTCGCGCCCGCCGCCGGTGGCGAGATCAGCGAGGATACGCGCCGCCTCAGCCTCAATGCCATGACCAACCTCATGTGCCGCGGGCGCAAGCGCGGCCTCGCCGGCATCGTCGCGACGCAGCGGCTGGCGAAGCTCGCCAAGAATGTCGCGGCGGAAGCGTCCAATTTCCTGATGGGACGCACCTTTCTCGACATCGACATGATCCGCGCGGCGGACCTGCTGGGCATGGAGCGGCGCCAGGCCGAACAGATCCGTGACTTGGATCGCGGCATGTTCCTGGGGCTGGGGCCGGCGATCACCCGCGTGCCGCTGAAGGTCAGGATCGGTGCCGTCCGTTCAGGGCCCCGCACCACCACCGGCAGCGGGCTGCTGCCGTTGCCGTCCGCCGCCCCGGCGGAGATGAAGGACCTGCTCCACGCCGAACTGGCGGAAGCCGCGGCGGAGCGGGGGAGCACGCCGGCACCGCCGCCCGCCGCCTTCGTCGCCGACCAGCCGAGCGGTGCTGAGCGACTGGCCGAGCGCATGGCCGAACTGGACGCGCAGGCCGAGGAGGCGGAGGCCGCCGCGCCAGCGTCCGGCGGGGCCGAGCGGGTCGAGATGGTGCTGCGTGAACTCGCCGCCGATCCCAAGGCCGCCTTCACGCCGACGGCTACCCTGTTCCAGACGTTCCTGATGCAATGCCGCCGGTATCAGGTGCCGTCGGCTGGGATCGACATGGCCGGCTTCCGCCGCCGGTTCGCGCTGGCGCTGGCCGGCATGGACCGGGTGGAGGCCGATACCCGCGCCGCCATCCTGCAGCTCGCCGCCCCGCTGGAGGACGACCTGCTCGCCCCGTTCCTGCTGATCGCCCGCAGCGCGGCTCAGGGCCACGGCACCCCTGACGAGGATCAGCTCGCCCGCGTCTACGGCACCAGCAGCCCCAGCCGCATCCGGCGCCTGCTCGATCATCTGGAAAAACGCGGGCTGATCGTCGTGCGGGAGGATTACGGCGGCGAACGCAGCGTCACCGTGCCGGGCATCGCCGCGCTGGTCGACTGACCACGCATTGCCGCAAACCTGTCCTACAGGCCCTGCTTGTGGCACAGGATGCGGCGCTGTGCGCGCCTGCACTTCCGCCCGCAGATTAACGGTTGGGCGGCATGCTTCGCAGGTGTCAACTTAGTGTCAACTTAGTCAGGAACAACGCAGTGAACATGAACCAAATCACCATCCGTCGCCCGGATGACTGGCATGTCCACCTGCGTGACGGCGACGTGCTGACCGGCGTCACGCCCTACACGGCACGGGTATTCGGGCGGGCGATCATCATGCCCAACCTCGTCCCCCCGGTCACCACCGCCGCCATGGCGGAGGCATATCGTAGCCGGATCATGGCGGCCGTGCCCGAAGGCAGCGGCTTCACCCCGCTGATGACCTGCTATCTGACGGACGGCACCAGCCCGATCGACCTTGCCGACGGGCGCGCCGCGGGCATCTTCACGGCCGCCAAGCTGTATCCCGCCGGCGCCACCACCAATTCGGCGAGCGGCGTCACCTCCATCGCGAACATCCGCCGCGTGTTGGAGGTGATGGAACGGATCGGCATGCCGCTGTGCGTGCATGGGGAAGTGACCGATCCCGACATCGACATCTTCGATCGGGAGGCGGTGTTCATCGACCGGATCCTGACTCCGTTGCTGCGCGACATGCCGGGGCTGCGCGTCGTGCTGGAACATGCGACCACGATCCAGGCGGTGCAGTTCGTGGAGGCTGCCGGATCGAACGTCGCTGCGACCATCACGCCGCAGCACCTGCACATCAATCGCAACGCCATGCTGGTCGGCGGCATCCGTCCGCATGCCTATTGCCTGCCCGTTGCCAAGCGGGAGGAGCATCGACTCGCGCTGCGCCGCGCAGCGACCGGCGGGTCCGGCAAGTTCTTCCTCGGCACCGATACGGCGCCGCATGCCCGGCACCTGAAGGAATCGGGCTGCGGCTGCGCCGGCATCTTCAACGCGCCTCACGCGCTCGAAAGCTACCTCACTGTTTTCGATGAGGAAAACGCGCTCGAGCACTTCGAGCAGTTCGCGAGCCTCGCCGGTCCGGCCTTCTACCGGTTGCCGGTGAACGAGGATTCGGTGACGCTGGAGCGGTCGGAGGTGGTCGTCCCCGGCGAAATCGACGCTCACGGCACCACGATCGTGCCGTTTCACGCCGGTGAGACGATGGGCTGGAAGATTTTGTCGACGAACTGAGTGGAAAGGTACTTTTCTTGCAGCTTGGTTGCCGATTGTTCAGCTAGTCGGGTCTAAACATGAACCAACGACACGTTTGGTTCAAAGGAGACCAGCCATGAAGACCCTGTTCAAGAACGCCGCTCTCGCTCTCGCCGCCACTGGTGCGATCGCCACCGCGATGCCGGCTGCCGCGGCCGAGCTGCCGCAGGCGCGCAGCGCGACCTTCGCGACGTTCGACCAGGCGTCGGACCAGTCGGGGACGGAATGGAACCAGTGGCGCCGTGATCGCGACGATCGTCGCTACGGCCGCCGCGACCGGGACTACGATCGCCGCTACGACCGTGATCGCGATTACCGCCCCCGTTGCGAGCGCAAGAGCGGCACGACCGGCCTGATCGTCGGCGGTGCGGCGGGTGCCCTGCTCGGCCGGGAGATCGACGGTGGCCGTGACCGGACCCTCGGCACCGTGCTCGGCGCCGCCGGTGGCGCGCTGCTGGGCCGGGAGATCGAAGGCACGGGCGTCCGCTGCCGCTAAGCCCGGTACCGGGCCGGTCTCAACCGGCCCGGAAGCCGACCCCAACGCTGGCCCGTGGCTGCGGCACTTCGGTGCTGGCCACGGGATAGGCGCAATAATCGGCGGCGTAGAAGGCGGCCGGGCGATGATTGCCCGACAGGCCCACGCCGCCGAACGGCGCCGCGGAACTTGCCCCGTTCGTCGGCCGGTTCCAGTTGACGATCCCCGCCCGGATATTGGCCCAAAAGCGGTTGTATTCCTGCGGTGACCCACCCACCAGGCTGGCCGACAGGCCGAACCGGGTGTCATTGGCGACCGCGATCGCCTCGTCGAAATCGCCCACCCGAATCACCTGCAGCAGCGGGCCGAACAGCTCCTCATCAGGCCGCTTGCCCGCCTGGCTCATGTCGATCAGCGCCGGGGTGACGAATGGCAGGTCGCCGCCCATCGGCCGCCGCATCGGCACGATCGCCCGCCCGCCGCGCGACAGCAGGTCGACGAAGCCTTCCGTCAGCTGCTCTGCCGCGGCATTGTCGATCACGGGCCCCATGAAGGGCTGCGGATCGTCGAACGGCGCGCCGATCACCATCCGCTCTGTCAGGGCGGCGACCTCGGCCATCACGGCATCGAACAGGCTGTCCTGTACGATCAGCCGCCGCGCGGCGGTGCAGCGCTGGCCGGCGGTGGTGAAGGCGGACTGCACGATCAGCGCCGCGGCATCGCTGACCAGCGGCGTGTTCCACACCACCAGCGGGTTGTTGCCGCCCATCTCCAGCGCGACGATCTTGCCCGGCTCCTCCGCCAAGGCGCGGTTGATCGCGATCCCCGCTTTGGCGGAGCCGGTGAACAGCACGCCGCCGACGTCCGGATGCGCCACCAAAGCGCGTCCTTCATCCGGTCCGCCGACCAGCAGTTGCGCCGCGTCCTCCGGCACTCCGGCCCGGTGCAGGCACGCGATCAGGAAGGCGCCGGTTGCAGGCGTCTTCTCGCTCGGCTTGAAGATCACGGCGTTACCCGCGATCAGCGCCGGCACGACGTGCCCATTGGGAAGGTGGGCCGGGAAATTGTAAGGGCCGAGCACCGCCATCACCCCGTGCGGCTTGTGCCGCACGGCTGCGGTCGCGCCCATCGCGCCGTCCAGTCGCCGCTGCCCGGTGCGCTCGGCATAGGCCTTGATGCTGATCTCCACCTTGGCGATCACCGCCTCGACCTCGGTCACCGCCTCCCAGCGGGGCTTCCCCGTCTCGCGCGCGATCAGATCGGCGAATGCATCCTGTCCGCTGCGCACCTCGTTGGCGAAGCGGCGCAGCAGTTCGATCCGGTTGGCGAGCGGCCGGGCCGCCCATTGCGGCCAGCTCTGGCGCGCCCGCTCCACGGCGGCATCCACGTCGCCCACAGCCCCGCGCCACAGCTCCACCCCGGTGGCGGGCTCGAACGAAACGATCTCGGCATCTGGCACGGGCAACACCTTGATATATGCGAAAAGCGGGGTTCTAGCTGCCGGGCGGCGATCGTCAAACGGGCAGATGACCGGCGGGAACGGGCGGCTCGCCGAGTGCCTCCCCTAGTCGCCGGATCGCCACAACCTTGGCGTGCAGAGGCTGCCAGTCGTCATGCTCGGCGATCGGCTGCCACAAGGCTTCGAGCTCCTCGATCAGCAGACTCGGCGGTGCCTCCGCCCAGAGTGGATCATCGCTGGCGACCCGCTGGTATCCGGCGAGGGCCGCAGCCAGATCGCCCTCGGCATCCCGACCTTCACGATGGGCGAAGAAGAACGCGTCAGGACCGATCCCGCCGGCCCTCATCTCCCGTTCCGCCGCGGCGATCAGCGCGAAGTCCGCGTCCGTGCCCTGACTGGCCACACCCAGCCGCCAGCAGAAGCGGCGCGCCATGGCCGCGTTGTAATGCCCGGCGAAGCTGTTCAGCGCGGCCATCAACGGCTCGCTGTCCGCCAGCCGACGCAGGGCGATTGCCAGTTGCATCAGGTTCCAGCGGATCGCCTCCGGCTGGCGGCCGAAGGCATACAGGCCCGCATGGTCGAAGTAGGCGGCGGTGAAGCCCGCGTCCCAGCGCGGCAGCCAGCGCCACGGGCCGTAGTCGAAGCTTTCGCCCGTTATGTTCATGTTGTCGGTGTTGAGCACGCCATGGACGAAGCCCGCCACCATGTAGCTGGCGGCGAGATCGGCCAGTCGCTCCGCCACCTGGTGCAGCAGGATGACGGCCGGTTCGTCCCGGCCCGGAGCGTCCGTCGGGGGCGGTGGTCCGGGATAGTGGCGCAGGCAATAATCGACCAGCGCCGCGAGGTGGTCGTCCTCCTCCAGCGCGGCGAGGCGTTGGAAGCTGCCGATGCGGATGTGCCCGTGGCTGAGCCGGACCATCACGGCGGAGCGGGTCGGGCTCGGTTCGTCCCCGCGCCATAGTTCCTCGCCCGTTTCCACCACGCTGAACGTCTTGCTGGTGTTCACGCCGAGCGCCTCCAGCATCTCGGTCGCCAGGATCTCCCGCACGGCGCCCTTCAGCGTCAGCCGGCCATCGGCGGTACGGCTATATGGCGTGGTGCCGCTGCCCTTAGTGCCGAGATCGAGCAGCCGCCCCGCGCCGTCACGCAGCTGCGCATGCAGGAAGCCGCGTCCGTCGCCCAGGTCAGGGTTGTACACCTGGAACTGATGGCCGTGATACCGCAGTGCGAGCGGCGCTGGCAGGTTGCCGGGCAGGGGGGTGAAGCGGGCGAAGTGCCGCACCCATTCCGCCTCCGTCAGCTCACTCAGGCCAACCGCCTTGTCCCAGCGATCGTTGCGGAACCGCAGGACCCTTTGCGGGAAGTCCGCCGCAGCGACCACGTCGCCCAGCCACGGCGCGATGGCGGCAATGGCGGGGTCGGGGCGATAGGGGGCGGGTTGCGGTTCGGCGCGCATCCCCGCAATAGTGGGCACGGGCAGGCGGGCGCGCAACCGCGCGCCTGGATTAGGCAGGCGCGAACCGCGCCCGGGATTACAGGCGGGTCGATGCAGGATACTGGGTTCGAGGTGCTGGAATGGACCAGCGATGACGGGCTGGTCCTGCGCTGCCGCGACTATCCGGGGCGCATGGACCGCCCGCCGATCCTGTGCATCCCCGGCCTGACCCGCAACGCCCGCGATTTCGAGCCGGTGGTGGATGCCTTGGCCGGCGAGTGGCGCGTGCTGTGCGTGGATCTGCGCGGCCGGGGGCAGAGCGACTATGCGCGCGATTCCGCCAGCTACATGCCGATGCGCTATGTCGCGGACATCGCCGCGCTGCTGGAACAGGCGGAATTGGAGCGGGTGGTCGCCATCGGTACCTCGCTGGGCGGGATTGTCACCATGTTGCTGGCGGCCATGCAGCTCGAACGGTTCGCCGGCGCGGTGCTGAACGACATCGGACCGGAAATCGAGGAGACGGGCCTCGCCCGCATCCGCGACTATGTCGGTCAGGGGCGCAGCTTCCCCACCTGGATGCATGCCGCGCGTGCCTTGCGGGAGCAGGCCGGGGAAGCGCATCCCGACCATGCCATCGCGGATTGGCTGCGAATGGCCAAGCGGCTGATGTGCGTGGGCGCGGGCGGGCGCATCGTGTTCGACTATGACATGAAGATCGCCGAGCCCTTCGCCGCGCCGCCCGCCGGGGAGGCGCCGGATCTATGGCCGCTGCTGCGCGCCCTCAGCGGGCGGCCGGTGCTGGTGCTGCGGGGTGAGCTGTCGGACATTCTGTCTGGGGCCACGCTGGACCGCATGGCGCGCGAGGTGCCCGGGCTGGAGGCGGTGACGGTGCCGCGCACCGGGCATGCGCCGACGCTGGAGGAGCCGATCGCCCAGCAGGCGATCAGCCGCCTGCTGGCACGCGTGGCGGAAGCAGGCTGATGGCGGGCATCCTGCACTGGGTCGCGCCGGGCGCGGACGCGATGCCGGAACGCTGCGCGGCGGTGATCGCCGGCATGTCGGGCGAGAGCACGCAGGCGCTGGCAGGTGACGCGCCGCCCACAAGCGGTCGAGGCATCGCCCGTGCCGATCTGCCCCCGCTTGCCGGACGGCGCTGGCCCGCGCGGTTGAAGCGGCTGGCGGCGGCAATGGCCGGCTACGACCTGCTGTGTACCTGGGGCAGCGGCGCGCTTGACGCGGTGTTGGCGCATACCCTGTTCGCCGATGTCTACGGACTGGCGCCGCTGGTCCATCACGAGGGGGAGGGCGGGCAGGGTGGCGCGCTCGCCCGCCGGATCGCGTTCGGGCGCACTGCGGCGATCGTGGTGCCGGATGCCGGTACGGAGCGGCTGGCGCTGGAACGCTGGCAGCAACCGAGAAGCCGGGTGCGGCGCATCGCCGATGGTATCGACCTTGCCCCGTTTGTCCGCGTGGCCAAGCGCGACGCGCTGCCCGGTCTGGTCAAGCGGCGAGACGAGCTGTGGCTGGGCGTGCCGCCCGGCAGCGATTCCGCGCCCCTGATCGTCGCACTGCCGCGGCTGCCTGATGAATGGCAGGTGGTGTTGTGGGGAGATGGGCTGGACCGTGCGGCGCTGCTGGCCACGGCGGAAGCAAACGAGCAGGACCACCGCCTGCTGTTTGCCGGCACTGCGGCTGCGGAGCGCGTGCTGCCGTTGCTGGACCTGTTGGCCGCCACCGTCACGCCCACGTCCGGGCTGCTGTTGCAGGCCATGGCCGCACGTCTGCCGGTCGTCGCGCCGCGGGGCGCTGCGGCGGAAGTGCTCGCCAGTGCGAACGGCCCCTTGCTGGTGGAGGACAAGGCGACCGTTGCCGACCGGGTCGTGACGGTCGCGGGTGACCCCGCCAGCCGGACGATGATCGGCACCGCCAACCGCAAGCTGGTCGAAAGCGAACACGCGCTCGCCACCACCGTGGAGCGGCACCGGGCGCTCTATCGTGGGCTGCTGCGCCGCTGACGAAGCCGTCACTATTCGGTGCAGCTTCAGACAGGGTTCACGCCGGGAATTGAATTGCGAGGCCCATGCGCTAAACAGCGCCGCCTTTCCCTAGCAACAGATCGACAGACCTTGGCCTCTCCTACCGACTACGACACCGCCCGCGCCGAACGGCTGGCCGCACGCCGGCAGGCGGAGGAAAACGTGCTGGTGCGCGAGATCGACGAGGCGGTGCGCAAGGAGGAGTTCGCCAGCAAGGTGCGCCGCTACGCCATCCCGATCGGGCTGGGCGTTCTGGCGCTACTGCTGGCGCTGGGCGGCTGGCTGCTGTGGCGGGACTGGCAGGCCAACGCGGCGGAGAAGCGTTCCGAACAGCTCGTATCGGCGCTGGACGAAATGGAAGGCGGATCGCGTGAGCAGGCGGAGAAGGAACTCGCCGCCATCGCCGAGGACGGCAACGATGCCGCCGCCCTGTCCGCCAGGCTGGCCCAGGCCGGGCTGGCCCTGCGCGGGGAGCGGCGGGACGAGGCGCTGGCGATCTACCGCACGATGAGCGCGGATGACGCTGCGCCCAAGCCGTACCGCGATATCGCCACGATCCGTCTCGCCGCCGCCGAGTTCGAGGATGTGCAGCCGCAGGTCATCATCGACCGGCTGAAGCCGTTGGCAGTGCCGGGCAATCCCTGGTTCGGCAGCGCCGGCGAACTGGTGGCGATGGCCTACCTCAAACAGAACCGCACGGACCTTGCCGGGCCGCTGCTGGTGCAGGTCGCGCGGGACGAGGCGGTGCCGCCATCGCTCCGTTCCCGCACCCGGCAGCTTGCCGGCATGCTCGGCTTCGATGCGGTCGATGATGCCGACCTGCAGCTGGAGGCGCCGGGCGGCGCCGCCCCTGCCACCGCGCAACAGGATTGATCCATGCTTCGTAACACGCGCACCCTGCTGGCCCTGCCGCTGCTGTCGCTGCTTGCCGCCTGCGGTATCTTCGGCGGCGACGATGGGCCGCGTACCCCGACCGTCGGCAACCGCACCCCGATCCTGTCGCGAGTGTCGCAGGTGGTGGAGGCGGACGAGGCGCTCGCCGGGACTCCCGTGGTGCTGCCGGCGCAGGCGCCCACGCCCGACTGGCCGCAGCCCGGCGGGAACGCGGCCAAGTCGCCCGGCCATGCGGCGCTGTCGGCCGCCCCGACACGGGTATGGGATGTGCAGATCGCGGGATCGACCAACCGGCGGCGGCTGGCGGCGAGCCCGGTGGTGGGCGGCGGTTCCCTGTTCGTGGTGGATACCGATGGCGTGGTCCACGCGTTCGACGCCGCCAGCGGAGCGGTACGCTGGACTCACCGGATCGAGGTGCCGCGTAACCTGGCTGGGGTGACCTATGGCGGCGGCGCCAGCTATTTCGATGGCCGCCTGTATGTGACCGATGGCGCGGGCGACGTGATCGCGATGAACGCCACCGACGGGACGGAGATCTGGCGGCAGAAGCCGGCGGGGCCGCTGCGCGGTGCGCCGACCGTGGCCTTCAACGCCGTCTACGTCATGACGCAGGACAACCAGATCCACGCGCTGGCGATGGCCGATGGCAAGCCGATCTGGCGCGATGTCGCGGCCAGTGGCCAATCGGGCGTGTTCGGCGTCGCGGCACCTGCGGCGGGGCAGGGCACGGTGATCGCCGGCTATTCCAGCGGTGAACTGGTCGCCTACCGGTACGAGAACGGGCGTACGCTGTGGTCGGACGCGCTGGCGAGGACATCGTTGTCCACGCAGGTCGGTTCGCTGACCGACGTCGATGCCGATCCGATCATCGATGCCGGCCGCGTATATGCGCTGGGGCAGGGCGGGCGCATGGCGGCTTACGAACTGCTGACCGGGCAGCGCGTGTGGGAGCTGAACCTCGCCGGCATTTCGACGCCGACGATCGCAGGCGACTGGATCTTCACGCTGACAGATGATTCCCGCCTGCTGGCGATTGCCAAGGCGACCGGTCGGGTGAAGTGGATCACGCAGCTGCAGCGCTGGCGCGATGCGGAAGATCGTGAAGGGCCGGTGTTCTGGACCGGCCCTGTCGCGGCCGGGGGCAAGCTATGGATCGCCAGCTCGCGCGGTTCGGTCCAGTCGGTCGATCCCGCCACTGGCGCGGCGACCCCTTTCACCGACCTGGACGAGGCGGTGAACCATGCCCCGACGGTTGCCGGCGGAATGCTCTACATCATGGACGAGAGCGGCCGGATCACGGCGTTCCGCTGATCCCGTGCGTTACGCGGCGCGCAGCAGTGTGCCGCGTGCGCCGATCAGCCGTGCGTAGGTGTCCACCACCGCGGCATTGATCGCATCCCAGCTATAGGCAGCGCTGCGGCGCTCGCCCGCAGCCCCCATGCGGGTGCGCAGGGTGCGATCGGTCACCAGGCGACCGACCGCATCGGCGAAGCCGGGAATGTCGCTCGGCGTGACCAGCAGGCCGGTCTCTCCGGCAGCGATCAGGCTGTTGCTGCCGGTCGCGTCCGCGCCGATCACCGGCACGCCGCAGGCCATCGCCTCCAGCGTGACGTTACCGAAGGTCTCCGTCACCGAAGGGTTCAGCAGCAGGTCCATGGCCGCGACCGCGCGACCAAGACCAGCTCCCTTCTGGAAACCGACGAATACCGTGTCGGGCGGCAGGTGAGATGCCAGCCAGCCATGCGCCGGCCCTTCGCCCACGACCAGCACGCGCGCGGCAAGACCGCGATTGTGCAGTTCGGCGATCGTGCCGGCGAACACGTCCAGCCCTTTCTCCATCACCAGTCGGCCGAGGAAGCCGACGGCGACCTCGCCATCGGTGATCCCGTGCTGCTGCCGCCACGCAAGTTCGCGGGCGTCAGGGTTGAAGATGTCCCGGTCCACCCCGCGCTGCCATAGTCCGATATCGCCGTTCATCGCCTGATCGCGCAGCACCTGCGCCATCCCCTCCGACGGGGCGACCAGGGCATCGCATCGACTGTAGAAGCGGCGCAGCATGGCCTCCACCAGCGGCTCTGCGAAACCCAGGTGGTAGTAGCGGGGATAGGTTTCGAACCGGGTGTGGACGGATGCGAGCACCGGCAGATCACGCCGCCGAGCCCATGACAGCGCCTGCTGGCAGGCGATATCGGGGGAGGCGAGATGGACGATGGTGGGGCCGAACGCCTCCAGATCCTGCCGCAGGGGGGCGGACAGGCCCAGCGGGAAGCGGTACTCGCCACGGCCGGGAAATGCGATCGACGGGACGCTGACGAGATCGCCCTTCGGCTCGAAGGCGGGCTGTTCGACGGTCGGGGCGTAGACGCGCACGGCGGCACCCTGCCGCAGCAGGTAGTCGACCAGCCGGTTCAGCGCCTGGTTGGCGCCGTCACGCACATAATTGTAGTTGCCGCTGAACAGCGCAACGCGAAGGGCACTCATGTCCATGCGCCCGACCCTAGGGGAAGCGGCCGGTTGCGACAATCGCCCGCCCTACAGGGTGCGTAGTGTCTGCGCCGGTCGGGCGCGCAGCACCTGCAGACTGGAGCCAAGCGCGAACAGCAGCACCAGCGCGAGGCCCGCCGCCAGTGTCAGCAGAACGCGCGGCCAGTCCGGCAGCCAGTCGAATTCGAACTGCCACACGATGACGATCCAGGCGAGCGCACTGCCCAGCACCAGCGCCACCAGAGCGAGCAGCGAAGCCAGCAGGCCGAACTCCGCCAGTTGCAGCGCCAGTACCTGCCGCCCGCTGGCACCCAGCACCCGCAGGATCACGCTGTCATAGGTGCGCTGTGCCCGCGCGGCGGCGATCGCGCCCAGCAGTACGGCGATACCCGCCAGCACGGCCACGCCCGCAGCGGCGAGGATGGCGAGCGAGACCTGGCTCAGGATCTCGCGCGCCTGGGTCAGCAGCGGGCCGACCTCGATCACCGAGCTGGTCGGAAAACTGCGCACCATCTGGCGCAGCAGCGGCCCGGTCGCGGCCCCTTCCGGCAGGTCGACGGTCGCGGCGATGTTGTGCGGCGCGTCGGATAGGGTGTTGGGGGAGAACACCAGCACGTAATTGAAACCTAGGCTTTCCCAGTCGATCCGCCGGATGCTGGCAATCCGTGCTTGCCGCTCAACGCCGAGCAGGCCGATGGTCAGCATATCGCCCACCTCCATGCCCGCCGCGTCCGCCAGATCGGCATCGACGGAGACGAGCGGTTCACCCTGGTAGTTCGCGGGCCACCACTTGCCTTCGGTCAGTACGTTGCCTGCGGGCAGGCGGTCGGCATAGGTGAGGCCGCGCTCGCCGGTCAGGGCCCAGGCGCCCTCCGGTATCTGCTCCAGATCGGCAACGCGGGTCTGGTTGCCTTTCGGACCGTAGGCGAGGATCGCGCCGCGCATGGTCGGCACCGTCTCGATCGTGGCGCCCGGCGCGGTGGCGGCGACGGTGCCGCGGAACTGCGCCACCCGGTCGCGCGGAATGTCGAGCACGAAGTAGTCAGGCGCCCGCTCCGGCACGGAGCGGCGGATGTTCGCATCCAGCGAGGTCTGCACCGCCGCCAGCAGGACAAAGGCGGCAAGCCCGAAGCCGAGCGCCGTCACCAGCGACGTGGTGGCCGAGCCCGGACGATAAAGGTTGGCGAGCCCTGCGCGCAGGATCGGATCGCGCGGACGGGGCAGACGTGCGGCGATGCGGCGGATCAGCAGCCCAAGGCCCGCGAGCAATGCCAGAAGCGCTGCCGCGCCGGCCAGGAACATCAGATTCAGCAGCGGCTGCCGGCTGCCCAGCACCGCCAGCGCGACGACGCCGAGTAGACCCAGCCCCACCGGCCGCAGTGCCGCGCGCCACCGGCTGCCACCCAGCGGGTCAATCCGCGCCCGCATCAGCGCCATCGCTGGGAAATCGCGCGCGGCGATCAGGGGCGGGGCGGCGAACACCAACGCGACCAGCATGCCAAATCCTGCCGCGCGCAACAACGCCAGCGGGGCGAGTACCACGCCGGTATCGACCGGCAGCAGGGCGCCCAGCGCGCGGGCCAGAAGCGGCGTCACTAGGACGCCTGCCAGCAGGCCTGCCGCCGCCCCCGCCAGCGCCGCCGCGCCGATCTGCAGGGTATAGATGCGGGCGATGTCGGCGCTGGTCGCACCCAGGATCTTCAGCGTGGCAATGCCAGCCCGGCGCCCCTCCAGATAGGCGGAGACGCCGCCGCCAATGCCGATTCCAGCGATCACCAGAGCGGCGAGGCCGACCAGTGACAGGAACTCGCCCATGCTGCCCACGAACCGTTCCGCGCCCGGCGATGCCCGGTCGCGGGTACGAGTGTCGAGGCCTGCCTCCGGGAAACGGGCCAGCAGCGCCTCCTCCACCTCCTGCGGATTGGCGGGCTGGTCGAAGCGCACGCGTGTCTTGGTCTCGTACAACGCACCGGGAGCGGTGAGGCCGGCAGCGGCCGGCAGGTCGAGCGGGACGATTACCGTCTGACCCAACTGGAAACCTTCGGACAGGCGGTCCGGCTCTTCTGCGATGATGCCGCCCACGCGCACGATGGCGGTGCCGATACGCAGGGTCGCGCCCGGACCGATCCCCAGCCGTTCGGCCGCGCCGGGCGCGATCCACGCCTGTCCCGGTGGCGGCGCGCCGACGCGGTGCCCGCCGTCGAGCAGCAATGCGCCATAGAGCGGCCAGTTCGGCGCGACCGCCTTCAATTCGACCGGGATGGTGGCGTCGCCGCTGCTCGCCATCGCCTGCAGCCGGAGGCCGGGGGAAAGGGTGCCGAAACGTTGGAGAAAAGCGGTCTCATCCCCGTTCAAGGGCCGCTGCCAGACCTCCACCTCCAGATCGCCGCCCAGCAGCGTCTGGCCTTGTGCAGATAGTTGATTGTCGATCGCCGCAGTCAGCGATCCGATCGCGGCCAGCGCGCCGACGCCCAGGAACAGGCAGACGAGCAGCAGACGCAGCCCGCGGAACCGGCGATTGAGGTCGCGCCGGGCAATGCGCCACGCCGCCGCCCAGGGGAGCGCGGCATTGGGGGTCACGCGGCGGTGTCGGCGGCAATGCGCCCGTCCGCCAGCGTCACGATCCGGTCGCAGCGGGCGGCCAGTCCTTCGTCATGCGTGATGATGACCAGTGTCGCGCCTGTCTCCTCCCGCCGGGCGAACAGCAGTTCCACGATCCCGGACCCGGTTGCGGCATCGAGATTGCCGGTCGGCTCGTCCGCGAAGACCAGCGGCGGCCGCGGGGCGAGCGCGCGGGCGATGGCGACGCGCTGCTGCTCCCCGCCCGAAAGCTGCGCGGGGTAATGGCCGAGCCGGTGGCCGAGGCCGACCGCTTGCAGTTCGGCGGCGGCGCGCCCCCATGCGTCAGGCTCCCCCGCCAGTTCCATCGGCGTGGCGACATTCTCCTGCGCAGTCATGGTCGGCAGCAGGTGGAAGGCTTGCAGGACGATGCCGATCCGCCCACGGCGGGCGCGGGCTAGCGCGTCCTCCCCCAGCGTGGCGAAGTTGGCGCCCGCTACTTGCAGGGTGCCACCGGTGGCGCGTTCCAGGCCGGTCAGCACGCTCATCAGGCTGCTCTTGCCCGAGCCTGAGGGGCCGAGCAGTGCCAGCGTCGTGCCGATGGTGACGGAAAGGTCGATACCGCGCAGGATCTCCACTGCCGCATCCCCGCTGCCGAGGGTTAGGCGTAGATCACGGGCATGGAGGGCGAGCGATTGGGATGCGGGACTTGCCACCCGGCTGCGATGGCATAGCTAGGGCGCGCGAACAAGGCGGGAGCGATGCATGAGGCGACAGGCGGCGATGATGGCGATCGGCATGGTGGCGAGTGGCAGCCTGGCGGCATGCGGCAGCGAGCCGGCGCCCCAGCCCACACCAACCGCCAGTGCAACGGCCAGCACCGGCGCGGCGGCGGTCACCGGGCCGGAGCGGCGGATCCTGACCTTCGGTGACAGCCTGTTCGCCGGATACGGCTTGGGGGAGGGTGAGAGCTACCCCGCGCGGCTGGAGGCTGCCCTGCGCGCGAGGGGCATCAATGCGCAGATCACCAATGCCAGTGTTTCCGGCGACACCACGCAGGCGGGCCTCCAGCGGCTGGCGTTCACGCTGAGACAGCAGGACGATTACGACCTCGCCGTGGTGGAACTGGGCGGTAACGACCTGCTGCGGCAATTGCCGCCGCAACAGACCCGCGACAATCTGGATGCGATCCTGCGCGGATTGCAGGAGCGGGACATTCCCGTTCTGCTGATGGGCATGCGTGCCCCGCCCAACCTGGGCGCGGAGTACCAGCGATCCTTCGACGCGATCTACCCCGATCTGGCGCGCGAATATGATGCGGCGCTGGTGCCGTTCTTCCTCGAATCGGTGTACAATCGGCCGCAGCTTATCCAGCCCGATCGGGTCCATCCCACTGCCGAGGGGATCGACACGATGGTTGCCGCCACCGTCGATGCGGTGGCCGCAGCCGTGCCCCCGACGGAGTGAGCCGCCGCCCGGACAAATCGGGCGCTCGGGTGTTGCGCAGGCGCGCCGCACAGTGCAGAGTCGTCAGTGGACACCGGTTACCCGCCAGGATGTGGCGCGTGCCCGATCAGGCCGCGCCTGACCATTTCCCTGCCAAGGAGCAAACCCTATGAAGATCGCCCTCATCGTCGAGAACAGCCAGGCCGCCAAGAGCGAGGTCATCCACCACGCGCTGACGAGCGTCGCCGAGCCGCTGGGCCATGAAGTCCACCACTACGGAATGTACACACCGGAGGACAAGGCCTCGCTCACCTATGTGATGAACGGCCTGCTGACCGGCATCCTGCTGAACTCGGGCGCTGCCGACTTCGTCGTCACCGGCTGCGGCACCGGCATGGGTTCGATGCTGGCGTGCAATTCCATGCCCGGCGTGTTCTGCGGGCTGGTGATCGACCCGACCGACGCCTTCCTGTTCGGCCAGATCAATGACGGCAACGCTATCTCTATGCCGTATGCCAAGGGCTTTGGCTGGGCGGCCGAGCTTAACCTGCAGGACGTCTACCGCAAGCTGTTCGAAGGCGAGCGCGGCCTGGGCTACCCCAAGGAGCGGGCCGAGATCATGGCCAAGAACCGCGGCATCCTGAAGCAGCTGAAGGAAGTCACCTGCAAGGACATGCTGACCGTGCTGCAGAACGTGGACCAGGACCTGCTGAAGGCCGCGGTCGCCGGCGAGAAGTTCCAGCAGCACTTCTTCGCCAATGCCACCGACCAGGGCATCGTCGATTACATCAAGGGCCTGGTGGGCGCGCCCGCGCTGGCCGACGCCTGATTGCTTGCGGAGGGGCGGCTGCCGGTCGGCGGTTGCCCTCCCGTCACAGCGGGGTGGCCGCGCCGGCAGTGACCTGCCAGCCGGCCGCATCGCTCATGATACCGGCGAACGGCGACGCCTCTGTCCCGGTAAGCCAGACCTGACCTGCAAAGTCGCGCAGCAGATCGAATAGCGCATCGCGCCGCATCGGATCGAGATGCGCCGCCACCTCGTCCAGCAGCAGGACACCCGGCCGGTCACCGGCGCTCCCTCCGCTCAGCAGCCCCGCATGGGCCAGCGTCAGCGCGATCAGCATCGCCTTCTGCTCGCCAGTGGAACTGAGCGCCGCCGGCATGGCCTTGGCCGAATGGGTCACCTGCAAATCGTCGCGTTGCGGCCCCACCAGAGTGCGCTGCGCCGCCCGATCCCGGGCCCGGCCACGCGCCAGTTCGGCCACCAGTGCCTCCGCCGTCAACGGTCCGCCGGGCCGGTAGGCGAGGGTGGGCCGGGCGAACGGCGCGTTGGGCATGGTGGCCAAGGCGGCAGCTAGCCGTTCAACCAGCATGGCGCGTGCATTGGCGAGCGCAGCGCCCGTTTCCGCCAATTGTGCCTCCACCGCGTCCAGCCAGCGCGCTTCCGGCATGGCTTCTGCCGAAAGCAGGCGATTGCGTTCACGCAGCGCCCGCTCATGCCGGGCGGCCAGCGTGGCGTGGCCGGGCTGCAGCGCCAAGGCCAGCCGGTCCATGTAGCGGCGCCGGGCACCGGCGCTATCGGCAAACAGCCGATCCATGGCCGGCGTCAGCCAGGCGATCGCAAGCCATTCCCCCAACTGGGCCGCGCTGGCGGTGGCGCCGTTCACCTGCACCAGCCGCCTGCCGGGCTGGTCCGGACTGGTGCCGGTGCCGAGCTGCACGGGATCGGCATCGGCCTGCGCCAATCGCGCGCTGATTGCGAAGCCGCCGCCGGTGCCCTCTGCCGCCATCTCCGGCAAGGCGGCGCGGCGCAGGCCACGTCCGGGAGCCAGCAGGCTGACCGCCTCCAGCACGTTGGTCTTCCCTGCGCCATTCTCCCCCACCAGCAGGTTCAGACGGCGAGCGCCCACAAGCATCGTGTCGCGGTGATTGCGAAATGATCGGAGGGCGACACGGTCCAGCATGGTGGTGGCAACGCGCTAAAGCCCGATCGCGGCCAGTAACAGCCGTAATCATGCATCCTAATTGTTGGTGAAAATTCCCGAGGCTGCGCAACGCGCACTAGCGTGTCTGGAACGCCTTTTTGCCAAACTGTTGTTAATGTTGCAGAAAGGCAGTTTGGCACGCACCGTGCAAAGTCCCTGGCATGGCACGGACGAACCGGCGCCAAGCAACAAGGACCAGACAAATGACGCAGACCACCACCATCGCCCAGCAGACCGTCGCCGCGCTGAGTGCCTTCGCCATGACCGCGACAATGCTGTTCGCCAGTTTCGCCCCGCCGGCCCAGACTGCTGAGCAGACCGTCGCCATCGCCGAAACGCTGGCCTGATTTGAAACAGGCTACGAAGCCAGAAGGATAACGACACCATGTACCAGATGTCCGATTTTGCCCGGCAGTCGCTTGCCGCCGCCGGTGCGCTGGCGATCACCGCCACGCTGCTGGTGACGAGTTTCGCCCCGCCGGTACCGGCTGCGACCGACAGCACGATCGTCGCCGAGGTGACGGCATGAGCGGCCTTGATCCCCGTCCGGTTAACACTGGCCTGCGGCTCGACAAGGCCAACGGTAAGCTGATGGGCGTATGCGCCGGGCTTGCCAACCGGTTCGAGGTCGACGCGATCTGGATGCGCCTGCTGTTTGTCACCGGCACGCTGGTCGGCTTCGGCAGCTTCATCCTGATCTACCTGCTGATCGCGCTGCTCGCCAAATGAGCGGCGCGGTTCAGCCGGCGCGCGCGAAGGGCGAAAAGTCGGTGCCCCGATCGAACACCTCCGCCCCTTCGCGCCGCTTCAGGAAGCCGACCACGGCGTAAGTGACCGGCGTCAGCAACGCCTCCCACGTGGATTTGATCAGCCATTGCGACACCACGACCTGCGCCAATTGTTCGGGTGGCCATCCGGCCAGGCCCCAGAAGGCCAGCGGGTAGAAGATCAGGCTGTCGACACCCTGACCCACCAGGGTCGAGCCGATGGTGCGCAGCCATAGCAACCGGCCGCCAGTCGCAAGCTTGAGCTTGGCCAGCACGATGCTGTTGACGAATTCGCCGCACCAAAAGGCCAGGACCGATGCGCCGACGATCCGCCAGGTGCTGCCGAATACGAATTCGTAGGCCGCCTGTCCGGGCCACCCGGGCGCCGGCGGCAGCGCGACGACCACAGCCGCCATCACGGCCATGAACACCAGCGCCGCCGTACCCGTCCAGATGACCCGCCGCGCACGCGCGAAGCCATAGACCTCTGTTAACACGTCGCCGATGATGTAGCTGACCGGGAAGAACAGCACGCCCGCCCCGAACGACCACATCGTGCCGTTAGGCAGCATGACGTAGCTCGGCTTGGCCGCACCGATGATGTTGGACAGCAGCAGGATGCCGACAAAGCCGGCCATTACCAGGTCGTAGTACCGGAACGCGGCGCGCGCACCCGCCTGCCCGTCCAGCCGCTGCATGTCCCCCTGCATGGATGCGGGGCATAGCCGCTGTTTGCGGGCAGCGCAAAGCGCGGCTAAGGGACCGGTAGCGCGCGCCCGTAGTTCAACTGGATAGAGCACGAGCCTTCTAAGCTTGGAGTTGCAGGTTCGAGTCCTGCCGGGCGCGCCAGCTTCGCCGCATTCACCGCGTCGCCCCCGCCTTGGCGGCATAATAGGCGGTCAGGACGTCGAACGCTTGCTTGCGGACCCCCGTCTCGGACAGCAGCCCCTTGCGGTTCCAGCCATTCTGAAAGACTGGATGTTCCCGCCGCGGCGACCTGAAGTCCTTCAGCACCCAGGGCGACATGCCGCGCAGGGTGGGAATGTTGTCCGCCATCGCCAACGTGTTGCGGTAATAGGCCGCCTGGAACTCTTCGGAGAACTTCCGCAACGCGGGATCGTGGAACCCGGCCAGCGCGTCGGCGCCGAATTCTGACAGAATCACCGGGCGATCCGCTGGCAGACGCCATTTCAGGGTCGGAATAGCGTCCAGCGGATCATCCCCGTACCAGCCGGCGTAGGTGTTGATGGCAAGAACATCGAGCTTGTCCGCCAGCGGATCGTTGATCGCCGTCACGCTCTCGCCATTCTCGTCCCGCCGTTCCACGAGCAGGGCCGCGCTGATCAGGCGGGTCGGGTCAAGTGCGCGCGCATTGTCGGCAAGGGCGCTGTGAAACGCGGTACGCGGTGCTGACACCGGCGTCTCGTTGCCGATGCTCCACAACACGACCGAGGCGCGGTTGCGATCGCGCAGGATCGCCTCTGTCTGCATGGCGAGACCCTTGCGCAGCACATCCGGGTTCTCCCAATCCACCGTCCAATAGACCGGGATCTCGCTCCATACGAGCAGGCCCAGTTCGTCCGCGAGCTTCACCGTCGTTTCGGAATGGGGATAGTGCGACAGGCGCACGTAATTGCCACCGAGCCCGTGCTTGATCTCGGTCAGCAGGGCGCGGGCGGCCTGCGGTGTCATGTTGCGCGCCGGGTTGGGGCCGAACTCCTCCTCATGCATCGACATCCCGCGCAGGAAGATCGGTTCGCCATTCAGCAGGATATCGTCCCCGCGCACCGCGATCGTCCGGAAGCCGACACGATCGTGGATCTCGTCACCCTCAGTGGCGAACCGCACATCGTACAGTGTGGGCGTCTCGGGCGACCACAGGGACAGGGCGCGCGGACGGCGGAAGGCGAAGGTCGCGCGGCCGCCCGCGTCGGTGGTGGCCGTGTAGGTGCCCAATGCGCCGATCGCCACGCTCACGCGCTGACCGGCGGCGTCCGGTCCCTTCAGCAGCACCTCGCCTGTGATGCGGCCATCCGCGCCCAGCGACAATGTGGCATCGTCGATGAACGTCTCCGGTGTATGGATCAGCGTGACGGGCCGGGTGATGCCGCCATACAGGTCCCAGTCGGTGATCGGCGTGGGGATGGTCTGCGCGTCGAGTGCCGAATCAACGCCCACGACCAGCCGGTTCTCGCCAGCACGCAACACATCGGTGACCTCGATGACGAAGGGCGTGAAGCCGCCCTCGTGCCGACCGATCTCCTGTCCGTTCAGGTAGACATGCGCGCGGTAATTGACCGCTTCGAACCGCAGGAACGATCGCCCGTCCTGCCGCGTGGATGGTGTGAACTTGCGCTGGAACCAGATCAGCCCGTCATAATAGCGCAGTTCCGGCTCGGCCGCGTTCCATGCGCCCGGGATCGTCATCAGCGGGCCGCGATCCAGGTCGAATTCGTAGAAACCGGTTCCGCCCTTCGCTTCTTCCGCCTCTACGTCGATGTCACGGAATCGCTGCATCCGCGACTTGGCGACCCAGCCGTTGATGTCGGTCAGGCCGGTCCGGTACAAATCCTTGCCGTAGGTCCATTGGCCCGTAAGCGCCTGTGAATCACGGCTGGCCGCGCCGGTCAGCAGGAAATCGGGCCGCAAATCCTGCGCAGCCACGGGCCTGCATAGCGCCGCACAGGCCAGCAGGATCACCCATACGAAACGAAGCCCAATCACGGCCACCCTCCTGCATCAATTACGCACTGTCGCGGTTGGTCTGGCCAAATTTGACCGATTGTTCAACCATGCAGGAAGCCTGATTGGCAAATCAGGTGGAGGTAACTGCCGCGCCGTTGATCGTCACATTCTCGAACCGCAGGTTACTGACATTGGATGTGGCCAGCTCGGCGTCATCCAAGCGAAGGTTGATGTCGCTGAAAGTGATGTCGCTGATCGCCGTCTGGCCGGGGTTCGGGCGGATCGATCCCAGCGCGCCGAAGCGGCCGGCAATGCGCGAAAAGGTGATGTTGCGCACGGCCGATTGCGGTGGCTCCTGACCCTTGAGGTCGAAGTATTGGGTCCAGGGAATGATCTCGACGACCGATCCTGCCTCGTTGTCGAGCTCGATGCCGCAGAAATGGATGTCTTCGTACAATTGCGGGGTGTCCGGCCTGATCTTCAGACGGGCGAGGACCATGTCGCCGGTGACCCGGCTGTTCTCGATCACGACGTCGCGTACGATCGTCGCCTCGCTGCCGCAGGCGAGGGCGTGGTGGCCACGGCGGAAATGACAATCGCGGACCCGGATCCGCTCGACCGGCGGGCTCGCCGCGTCCTCCATTGCCAGCGGACCCTTGGACCCCTTGGCCGCGATGCAATCGTCGGTGACGGAGAACGTGCAGCCTTCGATCGTCACGTCCTGGCAGCTGTCGAGGTCGATGCCGTCGGAACTGGGCGCCTGTGCATAATCGTCCGGCACCTCGAACCGGGTCCGCCGCACCGTCACGTCGCGACATTTATAGAGATGCAGGTTCCAGAACTGCGAGTCCTTGAACGTCACCCCCTCGACCGACACCCCGGCCGAGTTTTCGATCAACGCCAGCCGGGCGCGCGGGACACCCAGATTCGGGAATTCACTTGGGACCGGGGCCGCGTTCCGCAGCTGCCAGAACCGCTCCCAGATGGGCAGGCCGGCCCCATCCAGCGTGCCATCGCCGCTGATGCGAAAGCCGTCACAGCCATCGGCGTTGATCAGCGCGGGGGTGAAGCTTTCTTCGAAATGCCCCTCGATCCGGGTTCTCCGCGGCGGAAAGTTGGCCATGTCAGTCGAGCATTGCAGCACGCCGTCACGCTCCAGCAGCAGGTGAACCCCGGGTTTGAAGAACAGTGCGCCGCTGACGAACACCCCCGCGGGCACGACAACGGTGCCGCCGCCCTGTTCGGCCAACCGGTCGATCAGCGTCTGGATGGCGACTGTATTAAGCGTTGTGCCATCACCCGTCGCGCCCTCGTCCGCGATCGAGCGGCGTTGCCTTGGATCATCCTGTGCCATGGCCACCGTGTGGCTCAGGAACGGCGCAGCCGCAAATACGGCGGCGAAGCGGCGGCGGGTGATCTTGGGAAACATGGCATCGGTGCTCCAGGTCGGGACGCGTAAGTCCGACCCTTCGCCGCCGAACGCAAGTGCTCAATCATCAGGGACTTAGCCTGCCGCAAAGCTGGGGCGAGTGCCAGGTAGTTAAGTCGGACAAATCGGACTTGTTTTTTGAACAACGATCCCGCATGATGGTGATCCGTCCCAAAGACTTGGTCTGGCCAAATTGCCAGCGAAAGTTTTTTGACGGCAAAAAAGGATCAAATCCGCCCGCAGAGGCGCACGGTCGCAGATTTCTGAGGGGCATGGTCAGCCACCAGGCGGGCCGGCATACAGGGAGAGAGTGAATGGGTAGAGCGGATACGCGCCGTGCGGCGCGGGTGACTACGTCATGGGCAGTGCTGGGCATCGCACTGGTGACCGGGACCACCCCGGCAGTGGCGCAAGTGGCACCGGGTACCGAGGACAGCCCCGTCGTGACGGGTAGCGTGACCCAGGATGTCGATCCTGCCCCGGACACGGTTGCAGATGCGACCCCCGCTACCGGTAACGAGATCGTCGTCAGCGGTGCGCGCGAAAGCCAGCAGAGCGCCAACAACCGCAAGCGCAATGCCCGGACTGCCACGGATTCGATCGTGGCGGATGACATTGGCTCCTTCCCCGACCGCAACGTCAACGAGGCGATCAGCCGTATTCCCGGCGTGGCGTTGAGCCGCAACGAGTTTGGCGAGGGCGATGCGGTCGCCGTGCGCGGCAATGGCCCCGACCTGACCCGTGTGGAACTGGACGGCATCGGCGTGCAGAGCACCACCGGTCTGGCGGTCGCAGGGGCTAACAGCCGCGGCGCCGACCTGCGCGAACTGCCGGCGGAGCTGGTTAAGAGCATCGACGTGGTGAAGGGTTCTACCGCCGATATGACGGAAGGGTCGATCGGTGGCACCATCCAGATCCGCACGCGTACCGGTCTGGACTTTGATGACTTCTACCTGACGGCTCGTGCTGGCGTGACGCAGAACTCCCTGGGGAAGGATTGGACGCCCGACTTCAACCTCGTTGCCGCAGACAAGTTCTTGGATGACCGGCTGGGCATCATCCTGTCCGGCACCTATGCCAAGATCCAGAACAACGGGCACAATTTCGAAAACGTGACCTCCGGCCGTGCCGGGTACGCTCGCTTCTACGATTTCGACCAATCGCCTGAGAAGACCTTTGAGTACAACTTGGACACGCTGGGCACCGACCTGGCGGATGTCCCGTTCGGCAGCAGCAGCTACACCCCGCGCACCCTGCTGGAAACGATGATCGCCGCCGATACCAAGGCGGAGTGTCTGGAGCTGCTGCCCTACCTCGCCACCAACGCCAGCAATGCCGCCAAGAACCAGCGCACTTTGGAACAGCGATCCTGCCTGGCGCAGTGGTATGACGACACGCCGTCGCTGATCCGCCAGTTCGTGAATACCCAGACTGACGAGCGCTACTCGATCGACGGTCGCGTCGATTTCGAGATCGTGCCGGACTGGACGGTTTTCGCCAAGGGTACCATCGCCAACCGCAAGGTCGACGATCAGCTGCGCACGCGCAACCTGGTGACGCTGTTCGACGAGAACCGGGCCGGCACCTTCGATATCAACACGACGTATCCGCGCCGCCGCACGGTGTCGCCGTTCGCGCCCGAAGGCTACTTCCTCTACGACCCGCTCTATGCCCTGCGCAGCGTGGCCAACAATCCGGTAACCGGCGACGTGCTGAACGTGCGCCCGGACAGCATCGTCGTGGACGAGCTGCACAATGTCACAAACTTCACGCTGACCAACAACTCGGTCGGGATCGACCAGATCGACAATACGATCGACAACAAGTCCAGCTACATTCAGGCGGGCACCAACTATTATGGCGACACGTGGGAGGTCGAGGCCTTCGTCGGCATGACCAATGCGTCCAGCAGCCGGTTCGACAAGCGGTTCTCGCGTTCCTACCAGTACGGCGATGCGACGCTGGCGCTGCAGCCGAACGGTCTTTGGGACATCCAGCTGCCCGAGAATTACGACGACACCGATCCGGCCAATTTCGTGCAGTTGCGGCCAGTTCCGTGTGTGAGCGGTTCGACCGTTCCGCCGCCGAACTGTATCGCACAGACGGCCGTCCTGGCGGGAGAGTTCAACCCGGCCTCCCCTGCTTACACCCAGGCGCAACTGCCGCTCGTCACGCCTTCGTTCGGCCTGCAGTACTCGCCGCGTGCCGGCGAATCCTCGGAGAAGATCGCCAAGCTGGACGTGTCGTACAAGGTTAACGACGAGATCCCGTTCTTTACTCGGTTCAAGGCTGGCGCCATGTATCGCAAGAACGACATTGACCGCTGGGATGGCGGTGGACGTACCGTGGCGAGTGCGGTGGGGACGTTTGGCCAGCCGGGCTACATCCCGGCGATCGTCACCCCGCGCGCGCTGGTCCGTGGTTCTCTGCGCGCTTGCGAGCCGACGGCGACCAGCGTCGTCAGCTGCAATTACGGCTTCGTCCCCAATGCCAATCCGGCCCTGGGCCGGGAAGGCGTGGACACACTGACCCCCGACCAACTGCGTCAATTGTTCGTCGACACGCTGGAGGAATCCGACTCGGATTACTTCGGTGACCTGCCGAACCGCGGCAATCTGCCCGGCAATTGGCAGGGCATCCAGGTGGCCGAGCTGTTCGAGCAACTGGGCGCCAACCAGTTCATGAACTTCGACTGCCTGAAGGAATGCGTCGGCAGCGATGGGCAGGTCTATGACCAGCCGGTGACCCGTACGCGCGAGACGATCAAGAACGTGTATGCCATGTTCGATTTCGAGTTGGACGATCTGCCGCTCGGTCTGGTGCTGAACGGCAATGCCGGCGTGCGTGGTGTTTTCCGCGACGTGCAGGGCACGGGTTTCCTGACGCTGACATCGATCACGGTAACGCCGTCCTATAACCCGGCGCTGCCGGATCAGCCCGGCGGCATCATCACCCGTTCCTTCTCCCAGAACACCACGCTGGAGGGCAAGAGCAGCAACTGGCTGCCGAGCTTCAACGTCAATCTCTGGGCCTTCGACGAGGAGGTTGTGCTGCGCGTCTATGGCGCGAAGACGGTGGCGCTGCCCAACCCGGCGCTACTCGCGGCGAGCGGCGTGTGCACCATCGACGAGCGTGACGTGCTGGACGGTGATGGCGACTTCGGCTGCACCGGCCGCGTCGGCAATCCGGATCTCAGCCCGTTCAAGGCGTGGAGCTACAACGCTAGCCTGGAATGGTATCCCAACGCGGATACGGTGCTTTCGGCGACCTTCGGCCGGCTGGACGTGACCACCGGCAACCCGATCAACGTGCAGCGCACCGCTCGCCCGTTCGAAGGCAACGAGACGGTAGACCCCGGCACGGGCCTGCCGCTGTCGGATTTCGAATTCACCTTCCCGACCTATGGCGATGGACCCGGCTACACGCGTGACATCCTGGAGTTCCAAGCCAAGACTGCCTTCACTTTCCTGCCATGGTTCCTGCGCTACACCGGTGCCGACGCCAACATCTCCATCCTGTCTACCGGCATCACCACCGGTCAGCAGGACCCGCTGAGCGGGGACATCATGGGCGTTCCGGGTGAGTCCAAGTACACCACCAACGTGTCCCTCTGGTATGACGATACCAAGCTGCAGGCGCGCGTTACCTATCAGGAACGCAGCGAGCGGTTCGATTGTATCACGCCTTGCGGCCTCAACAGCACCGCCTTCAACTATCCGGGCGAGCAGTGGACAAACGTGCGCTTGGCGGGGACGGGCTACAATCCGGGTGTGCCGCGCTTCATCAACGGGACGACCTTCATCGACGCCAAGATCGCGTACAACTTCAATGAGATGTTCCAGGTCTACGTCGAAGGCCGGAACATGACCAAAGAGGCGCAGATCGAAGGTTCGGGTGACTATGCGCGCTTCGCCGATGGCACGGAACGCGTGCACCGCCTGCGCTACGGTGGCCGCCGTTTCATGGCCGGCGTCCGCTTCCGCTTCGGCGGCTAAGTCATCGCCGCCAGTTAATGGAAGGGCGTCCGGTCACCAGACCCGGGCGCCCTTTTCTTTCGCGATGGGAGACTCGCGCCATCAACTCAGCATTCGGCTGGCGAGAGGGGAGCGCCTACGGGTAGGGCGCCGCAGGCAATGCATGTCGGCGTTAGGTGACATCCAACGACCCTGAACCGCTAGAGATGCTGTTTGGCTGGGGCGGCAGGATTCGAACCTGCGCGTGGCGGTACCAAAAACCGCTGCCTTACCGCTTGGCTACGCCCCAGCAGCGCCGTTGCCGGCGGAGCGCTGCCCTATAGCGTGCCGCCCCCGCCATGCAAGGGGCGGGTGTAGGCGGCGACTCAGCCGCCAATGCGCTGCCGCACAGGGCCGAGCAGCGCCGGGTCCAGCGTGTCGAAGTCGCTGGCGGTGTGCCGCTCAGCCAAGCCACCCTGGGCGTTGACCAGCCGGCCGCGGATCGCGCCCGGCCGTGCGTCGATCGCCCGGACCCAGCGGCCCACATGCTCGTACTCGTTCATGGACAGGAACACGTCGGCCCCGTTGTAACCGCCATGATATAGCATCGACAGCCACGGATAGGCGGCAATGTCCGCCACCGTGTAGTCCGCGCCAGCCAGGTATTCGTGCTGCGCCAGCTGGGCGTCGGCCACTGCCAGCAGGCGCTTGGTTTCCATTGTGTAGCGATCGATGGGGTACTGGTACTTCTCCGGCGCGTAGGCGTAGAAATGGCCAAAGCCGCCGCCGATGAACGGCGCGCTGCCCACCTGCCACATCAGCCAGCTCAGCACCTCAGCCCGCGCCGCGCCACTTGCCGGAAGGCCCCAACCGAACCGTTCCGCCAGATGGATCAGGATCGCGCCGGATTCGAACACGCGTACCGGTTCCGCACCGCTGCGATCGACCAGAGCCGGGATCTTGGAATTGGGATTGATTGCAACGAAGCCGCTGCCGAACTGGTCACCATCCATGATGCCGATCCGCCAGGCATCGTAATCAGCCTCGGCAAAGCCGGCAGCGAGCAACTCCTCCAGCATTATAGTGGCCTTCTGGCCATTGGGCGTACCTAGCGAATACAGCTGAAACGGATGTTCGCCGACCGGCAGCTCCGCCTCGTGCCGGGCGCCGGCAGTGGGGCGGTTGAGGCCGGCGAAGCGGCCGCCATTCTCCGTATCGGGCGTCCAGATGGCGGGCGGGGTATAGGTCTGTGTCATGGTCTGCGATCTGGCGTCGGGCAGGCGGAACCGCAAGAGCGCGACGCCCGTTCTCCGCCAGCCATGGCAGACACCTCCACCAAGCTGATCTTCGTCGACGACGAGCTTCCCGGCATCACCCGCCGCAAGGCGGGCAAGGGCTGGGCGTACTTCGATCCCACCGGCGAACGGATCAAGGACCGGGACGAGATCGACCGGCTGAATGCGATTGCCCTGCCGCCCGCCTATGTGGACACCTGGTTCTGCCCGGCGGACAACGGCCATATTCTGGCGACCGGGTATGACGACAAGGGGCGCAAGCAATATCGCTATCACCCCGTTTTCCGTACTCAGCAGGAGGGGATGAAGTTCGACGGCTGCCGCACCTTCGGCGAATTACTGCCGCTGGTGAGAAAGCGCGTGGAGGCAGATCTCAGCGGATCGAAGGTCACGCGCAGCCATGCCATCGCCAGCGTGGTGCGCCTGTTGGACCTGGGGGTGATCCGCATCGGGAACGAAGCCTATGCGAAAGAGAACAACTCCTTCGGCGCGACCACTCTGAGGCAGGACCATGCCGAGGTGCGCGGCTCCACGCTGAAGCTGTCGTTCCGCGCCAAAAGCGGCAAGCAGCGGGAGGTGGCGATCACGGACCGGCGGCTGGCGCATTTCGTGCGCAAGATGCAGGACCTACCCGGGCAGCACCTGTTTCAATATCCCGGCGAGGATGGGGAGGTGCACAATGTCGGCTCGGACGAGGTGAACGAGTATCTGTGCGAGACGATGGGCGAGCACTTCACCGCCAAGAACTTCCGTACGTGGCATGGCAGCGTGCTGGCGTTCAACATGCTGGCGAGCGCTAAGGGCCAGTTGACGATCAAGGCGTTGATGGCGGAGGTCTCGGAGAAGCTGGGCAACACGCCTGCTGTGGCGCGCCGATCCTACGTCCACCCGGCGGTGACGGCGTTGATCGACAGCCAGAGCAAGTGGCGCGAGACGCTGAAGCTGCCGCGCAGGACGCAGTGGCTCAGCCGCGAGGAGCGCGGCCTGCTGGCGCTGCTGGAACAGAGCCCGCCGGCCGCGGAGATGCTGGCCGCGGCCTGACCTAGTCTGCCAGTTCCCGGACGTCGGTCAGCCGGCCGGTCACCGCCGCCGCCGCCGCCATCGCCGGGCTGACGAGGTGCGTGCGCGCACCGGGACCCTGCCGGCCGACGAAGTTGCGGTTGGAGGTGGAGGCGCAGCGTTCACCTGCGGGCACCTTGTCCGGGTTCATGCCGAGGCAGGCGGAGCAGCCGGGCTCGCGCCATTCGAGGCCCGCTTCGGTGAAGATGCGGTCGAGCCCTTCCGCCTCCGCCTGTTCCTTCACCAGGCCCGATCCGGGGACAACGATAGCCCACTTGACGTTGTCGGCCAGGTGCCGGCCTTTAAGCACGGCGGCGGCGGCGCGCAGATCCTCTATCCGGCTGTTGGTGCAGCTGCCGATGAACACGTTCTCGACCGGAAGACCCGCCAGCTTCTGCCCCGGCTCCAGGCCCATATAGACGAGGCTCTTGCGGGCGGCGTCCTGCTTCGACGAGTCGGCAAAGCTCTCGGGCGCGGGAACCAGGCCGCCGATCGGGGCGGTGTCTTCAGGGCTGGTGCCCCAGGTGACGGTCGGCTCCACGTTAGCGGCGTCGATCACCACCGACTTGTCGAACGTCGCGCCTTCGTCCGTGCGCAGGGTGCGCCAGTACTCGACGGCCGCGTCCCATTCGGCGCCAGTGGGCGCGAAGGGGCGACCCTTCAGGTAGGCGAAGGTCTTGTCGTCCGGCGCGATCAGGCCGGAGCGTGCGCCGCCCTCGATGCTCATGTTGCAGACGGTCAGGCGGCTCTCGACGCTCATCGCCTCGAACACGGGGCCGCGGTACTCGATCACGTGGCCGGTGCCGCCGGCGGTGCCGATCACGCCGATGATGTGCAGGATCAGGTCCTTGGAGGTGATGCCGAGGCCAAGCTCGCCCTCCACGCGCACCTCCATGGTGCGCGACGGCTGCAGCAGCAGCGTCTGCGTGGCGAGGACATGCTCGACTTCGCTGGTGCCGATGCCGAAGGCGAGCGCGCCCATGCCGCCATGCGCGGCGGTGTGGCTATCGCCGCATACGATCGTGGTGCCGGGCAGGCTGAAGCCCTGTTCCGGGCCGACCACGTGGACGATGCCCTGCTGGCGGGCGGTGGCGCCGAAATAGCGGATGCCGAACTCCGCCACGTTGCGCTCCAGCGCGGAGAGCTGCTGGGCGCTCTGGCCATCGGCGATCGGCAGGCGGTTGCCGCCGGCGTCGAGGCGTGCAGTGGTGGGCAGGTTGTGGTCGGGCGTGGCCAGCGTCAATTCGGGCCGACGGACGGGGCGGCCGGCCATGCGCAGGCCTTCGAACGCCTGCGGGCTGGTGACTTCGTGTACCAGGTGCCGGTCGATGAACAGCAGGCAGGTGCCGTCCTCCTGCCGTTCGACAACGTGGGCGTCCCAGATCTTCTCGTACAGAGTGCGTGGTTTGCTGGCCATGCCGGGCAGATGGCGCGGCTGCGCGGGCATAGCAAGCAGGGGCTGTCTTTCGAGCGGCGAAGCGCCTATTTAGCCCGATCATGACCGACTGGCTGTTTCCCCTGCTGATCGTGCTGGCGAGTGCCGCCGCCATGGAATGGGTGGCGTGGGCGAGCCACAAATACATCATGCACGGCTGGGGCTGGGCATGGCACCGCGACCATCACGAGCCGCATCATAACATGCTGGAGCGGAACGACCTGTACGCGCTGGTCGGCGCGGCGATGAGCATATCCATGTTCGCGCTGGGCAGCGAGCTGGTGATGGGCCAGGCGGCCTGGTGGCCGGCGACGTGGATCGGCACCGGCATCCTGGTGTATGGCGTGATCTACACGCTGATCCATGACGGATTGGTCCACCAGCGTTACTTCCGCTGGGTGCCCAAGCGCGGTTACGCCAAGCGGCTGGTGCAGGCGCACAAGCTGCATCACGCCACCATCGGCAAAGAAGGCGGCGTCAGCTTCGGCTTCATCCTGGCGAGCGATCCGGCCAAGCTGAAGGCTGAACTGCGCCGTCAGCGGGAGGCCGGCATCGCCCAGTTGCGCGAGAGCGCGGAGGCATAGCCGAGCGGCTGCGGCTGGAAGTTGACACTAAGTTGACACCTAGCTGAGGTGCCGAGGGCGAGCGGGAGGACCGGTTCACCGGCCGACGTAGAAGGGGTATGCGGAAGGGCGAAACGAGGCATCCGCTTGGTATGGCAGCAGCGCGCCGTGTAGGACAGCCTGCCGGCGAACCCCTGCAGATATGGCTGCCGTCAGGTCGGCATGAGCAATCCGGCGACTGCGCCGAAGGCGATCAATGCCGGTGTGACCCAGCGACCTTTCAGCCGCCATGCTGCGATTGCGGCGACGATGAAGATGATCGTGGTGAAGACGAGGTTCTGCGAGCGCTGCACGGTGCTCGCGCCCAGGTCGACAAAGGTCGCGCCGATGATACCGACCACTGCCGCGGCCACGCCATCCAGCAAACGGTGTAACCTGGATTTGTCCACGACAGCCTCAAGCCGTTCAAAGAACAGCATCGAAAAGGCGAAAGCGGGCAGGAACATGCCGACCGTGATGGCAAGGGCCCCGCTCAAGCCGCCGGCCACGTAGCCGGCAAAGGTGGCGAAAATGACCAGCGGTGCCGGAAGCAGCCCCGCCGCCGCCACACCGTCCAGAAAGGCTCCGTCGGACAGCCATCCCCGTCCGACGGTGTCATCCCGGACATACGGAATGGCGGTGTAGGCGCCGCCGAAGGTGAGCAGCCCGCCCTTCAATCCGGCGACGAAAAGCGCCAGCACGGTGACCGGGGCGGAAATCGCAGCGACGGCTGCGGGGTTCGTGATGGCGGCCGGGTGGAGCGCAAGCCAGGCGATCACCGACACCAATGTTCCCGATAGCACAATGGCAGCGGGGTTGCGGAACGCTGCAAAGGCGACGCCGGCAGCCGCAAGGAGTATCCAGAACGGCAGGCCAGCCGCTGTTCCGACGAACGCCAGAACAGCCAGGCCGATCAGGGCGACATTCGTCAATATATGAGAAGCGATCCGCTGCACCGCGCGCAGGATGATCGCGAGGACGGCTGCCTGCACCCCGATCAGCAATCCGCCGAGCGCGACACTTCCGGCGATGAAGGATGTATAAGCCCAGGCGCAGGCCAACATCAGGATCAGTCCGGGCAGCAGGAAGCCCAGGCCGGCGACCAACCCCCCAAGCCGTCCGCGGGCGATGATGCCGAGATGGACGCACAGTTCATGAGCCTCCGGCCCCGGCAGGACCTGCATAACCGCCAGCAGCCGATTGAAGCGGGCGCTGTCAATCCAGCGCTCTTCCTCGACCAGGGCCTGACGGATCATGGCGATCTGCGCCACGGGTCCGCCGAAGGCCAGCGCGCCGAAGCGGAGGAACCGCAAGAACAGGTGCGTGAGGCTGATAGCGGGCGGGCGGGCTTCTGGCAGGTTCATCGTCATGCAGCTCCGATGTCGCGATACGACTTCTGGAGCGGACTTGGACGATCATCGTCTGAACGGGCGCCGCATATAGCCCGTGTCCCGATCCTGCGCTTTCCGGCCGCCACATGCAATGGTTTGATCGAGGCGGCCGCGTTTAGTCGGTCGCATGAATGCAGCCGATGCAATTCCCACTGCGATGCCGACATTCACCCCGGTCGGGTCACGATCCACAACGCCACTGCCAGCAGAGCCGCGCTCGACACCCCGGCCCAAGGCCAGCCGACCAGCCACCAGGCCAGCGCCGCCGCCAGTGCCATCATCGCCACCGCCGCGCGCTTGCCCCTGGCGGAGATCGCGCGACGGGTGCGCCAAGCGACGAGGTGCGGGCCGACCTGCGGATGAGCGAGCAGGCGCTGTTCCCATGCCGGGTTGCCGCGGGCGAAGCAGTATGCGGCGCCGATGAAGAACACGACGCCGGGCATCATGGGCAGGATCACGCCCACGACGCCAAGTCCCACCAATAGCAGGCCGGCCGCCGTCCATAGCGGCCGCAGCATGGGGTTCAGGCTCCGCCTGCGATGCGGGTGGCGTGTTCGCGGACCAGCGCGATCATGTTGGGGACGCCCTGCGTCCGGTTGGAACTGAGCTGGTTCTTCAGATCGAACGGTGCCAGCCGGTCGAGGATGTCGGTGTCCGCCACTTCCGCCGCAGGCCGATCCTGGATCGCGGCGATCACCAGCGCGACGATGCCCTTGGTGATGGCGGCGTTGCTGTCGGCCAGGAAGTGCAGCTTGCCCGCATCGCCGGTGGGGTAGACCCATACGCTGGCGGAACAGCCGCGCACCAGGGTGGCATCGGTGCGCAGGGCGGGTGGCATGGGATCAAGCTCCCGCCCCAGCTCGATCAGCAGGCGATAGCGTTCGTCGCCATCGAGGAATTCGTATTCTTCAAGGATGTCAGGCAGCGACCGCATGATGCGGGGACATAGCGCACCGCCATCACAAATCCACCCCGCTGGCGATCGCTTCCAACCGGCGGATGCGTTCCCTGAGGTCGGCCAGTTCGATCCGGGCGGCACCCTCAGGGGAGCCAACGGCGCGGTTGCCGCTGTCGAGCGGCGCGCTACGGTGGGCGTCCAGTTCGCGGGTCTTGAGCGCCAACCAGCCCTGCCACCCTTTCAGTGCGGCGGCCGCGACCACCAGCAGGGCGGCAAGAACGGTCAGGGCAAGCAGCAGGTCATGAGGCATGGCGGCAGGCTCCCTTCATCTATTCGTCGCGCAGCCGGTCGATCTGGTCGGACAGGCGGCGACCGTGGGTGTCGTCGGTGGCGATGCGTTCCAGCACGCGGACCCGTTCGCGCAATTCGGCGACCTCGCGCTGCAATTCGGCGGCACGCTCCCGGTCCGGCGCGGGGATGGGGTTGCCGTCCTCGTCCGTGGCGAAGCCCAGCCGTTCGTGATGGCGGACGCGCAGCACGCTGGTGATGCCCCAGATGAGCGCAAGGACGACGATGGCGGTCCAGAAGCTCATTGCACATTCTCCCGCCCGTCGCGCAGCCGTTCAATGTCGTGGCTGAGGTGGTAGCCGCTGTCGGTGACGATCCGCTCCACATTGGCGAGGCGGTCCTTCACCGCGCCGACCTCGGCGCGGAGCTGGGCGTTTTCCTGCGTCACCAGCTTCAGCCGCTCGGCCGTCTCGGCATCCTTCTTCGGGTACACGGACTGGCCCCAGGCACCGTCCAGCGGATAACCGTGGCGGATGCGCAGCCAGGTGGTGGCGACCCATCCAACCACGCCGGAGACCCCGACTATGGCGATCACTTCGGCGGTCAGCTCAAACGGCATCGTGCTACCTTCCTGCTGGCGTTAGTTGTGCGAGGAGATGGAGGTGGGCTCGGCCAAGCGATCCTCCACCCGGCGCTGGTCGCGCAGCGCCTCGATCTGGGTGACGACGTCGTAGCCGCGATCGGTGACGATGCGTTCCAGCACGCGGACCCGATCCTCCAGCTCCTTCACATGACTGGCATATTGCGCCGCCTTCTCCGCAGTCGCCTGACTGGTGGTGCCGATCTGGCGATCCATCATCTTCTCCCGGTGCTTGATCCAGATCGCGAAAAACGGGATCATCAGCGCCAGGATCGGGATCATCAGGGCCATCGTGCCGTGCATGGTTCAGTCCCTCTGAATGTGGCTCAGCGCAGCCGCTCGATCTCGGCGGAGAGGCGCGGATTGCTGGTGACGTAGTGCGTCTCCACCTCCGCCAGGCGGCGGTCGATGTCGCGCATCCGGGCGCGCAGTTCGCGGGCGGTGCGCTTCGGGCTCTGCCGCACGCCCTGCCAGTACTTCTGCTCGTGCCGGTCGGTGTAGAGTTCGGGCGGCTTCTTGTTCAGCAGGATGCCGGCGATGAAGTAGAACGGCAGGACGGCGCCGCCCGACATGAACACCAGGAACAGGAAGCCCAGCCTGGTCCAGATCGGATCCACCCCGGCATAGTCGGCCAGGCCGGCGCAGACGCCCATCAGCTTGCCTTCCTGCTTGTCGCGGTAGAGGCGGGTGCGGGGAGAGTTCACCGGAAGGTTCCTTTCTTCTCGGCGAGCAGGCGGTCCAGCTCGCGCAGCTGCGGGGTCGTGTCGCTTTCGTCGGACAGGCGGGCCGGGCGGAAGTCGGGGCTGTCGTGCGCGACCAGGCGCTCCACCGTCTCCATCCGCTCATCGAGCCGCTTGGCGAGGTTGTAGAGTTCCTCCAGCAGTACCTCGTCATCGGTGGTGATGGTGGCGGCGGTCTTCCACTTGGTCATGTAGTGCAGGATCAGCCATGGCAGGCCGACGAAAATGGCAACAATGGCCAGTGCTTCTTCCATGGATCAGTCCCCCTGTCGGCTGTCCGCACCCTTGCCCAGGGCGCGCTTCATCTCTTCGAGTTCCGCGTCGATCTTGTCCGACCCTTCCAGTGCGGCGATCTCGTCCGCCAGGCTGGGGCGGCCGCCCGCCACATTGAGCGAGTCGGCGCGGCCTTCGGCATAATCGACGCGGCGTTCCAGCTGGTCGAACCGGGCGAGCGCATCGTCGACCCGCTCGTTCGTCATCAAGCTGCGCAGCTTGACGCGGTTCTCCGCGCTTTCCAGCCGGGCGGCAATCTGGCTCTGCCGGCTGCGCGCCTCGCGCAGGCGGGTCTGCAGCTTGGAGATATCCTCCTCGTACGCGCGGAGGGAGTCGTCCAGCACGGCGATCTCCGCCTTCAGCTGGCCGCCCATGTCGGCGGCCTTCTTGCGTTCGACGAGGGCGGCACGGGCCAGATCCTCGCGGTCCTTGCTGAGCGCGAGCTGCGCCTTTTCCGCCCAGTCGGCCTGCAGCTTTTCAAGGCGCACGGTGTGGCGGTGCATCTCCTTCTGGTCGGCGATCGTGCGCGCCGCGCTGGCGCGGACCTCTACCAGCGTCTCCTCCATCTCCAGGATGATCATGCGGATCATCTTGGCCGGGTCATCCGCCTGGTCGAGCAGTTCGGTGAAGTTCGCCGCGATGATGTCGCGGGTGCGGGAAAAGATGCCCATCAGGGGTACTCCGCTGTTCAGGATATTGCCCATGGTGGGCGTAGGGCTGGTACGCAGCCGCTCGATCTCGCGATCGAGGCGGCTGCCGAGGGCGGTGAGGCGCTGCTGGCGCGGCGCGGGGACCTGGTCGTCGCTCATGCCAGCGCCACCACGGGTGCCACCACCAGCCGCGGGGCGAGGGTGACCTCCACGCTGCCGAGCGCCGCGATGTTGAACGACACCAGCAGCACGAGGCTGACCAGGGCCGCGAGGCGGGACGGATGGGCGTAGATCGAGCGGATCGACATGGAGTGGCTCCTGAACCTTTATGCCATCAGCTTTGCATGGGCCATGCCAGATGCAGCGGTCGCCGTGAAATCAATGACTTGCATCCTTTGCTATCATTGTCCAATGGTGCAAATTGCCAGATGTTGGCGTCAGATGCTATGATCTGGTTCATGGAGCGGGAAAGCCAGTTTATTGGTCAGTCGGGCGCATTTCTGGACGCGGTGGAGCGTGCCAGCCGGGCGGCGCCCCTTCGCCGGCCGGTGCTGGTGATCGGAGAGCGGGGGACTGGCAAGGAACTGATCGCCGAACGCCTTCATCGCCTGTCCGATCGGTGGGATCATCCGCTGGTCACGATGAACTGCGCCGCTTTGCCGGAGACGCTGATAGAGGCGGAGCTGTTCGGGCACGAGGCGGGCGCATTCACGGGCGCGACCAAGGCTCGCGCTGGTCGCTTCGAGGAGGCGGATCGCGGGACCCTGTTCCTGGACGAGCTGGGCACCCTGTCCATGGCCGCGCAGGAACGGCTGCTGCGCGCGGTCGAATATGGCGAGGTGACGCGCATCGGCGCCAGCCGGCCGGTCAGGGTGGACGTGCGCATCGTCGCCGCCACCAACGAGGATCTGCCCCGTGCTGCGGAAACGGGCCGGTTCCGCGCCGACCTGCTGGACCGGTTGAGCTTCGAGGTCATCACCCTACCACCGCTGCGCGTGCGGGAAGGGGACATCGCCGTGCTGGCCGATTATTTCGGGCGGCGCATGGCGGCGGAGCTTGGCTGGCGCGACTGGCCGGGCTTTGCGCCTCACGTGGCGCAGCAGCTGGACGACTATCCGTGGCCCGGCAATGTGCGCGAATTGCGCAATGCGGTGGAGCGAGCCGTCTATCGCTGGGACGAGTGGAACGAGCCGGTGGGCCATGTGCAATTCGACCCGTTCGACAGCCCATGGAAGCCCGCGCCCCCGCCGCGCGCAGCGGAGGTGGAGCCGGCGCAACTGGCGGCTGCGGTGCCGACCGGTGGGCCGCACTACGACACGATCGCCGACCTGCGCGGCGCGGTCGATGCGCATGAGCGGGCGATCCTGGAGCATCATCTGGGTCGGAACCGCTGGAACCAGCGGCAGACGGCGAAGGCGCTGGGCCTGTCCTACGACCAGTTGCGGCACTGTATCAGGAAGCATTCCCTGAGCGAATAGGGGACTGGTGCCAGCGCAGCGATCCGGTAATCTTACCCCAAGGAGGGTACCATGTACGCCATCTGGATTTCACTGGGGGTCACCTTTTTCGCGCTGGCGATTGCCGGCCTTTCCGCTTCCCGGAAGCGGGACTGAGGCGGTTCAGGCGCGGACGTGCTCCCCGGCGATTTCGCGCGCCCGTTCTGTTACCCGCTGCCATTTCCGCCACTCGCCCTGCGCGTCCTCCAGCGCGCGGTGCGTGGGCGCGCCTTCGCGCAGGTCGTCGAGCGTCAGGATCGTCTCCAGCGCGGACTGCAGCCGGTCTGCCGGAAGGTGAGGGTGCAGGATGGCGCGCGCGCTTTCCGCAATCACATCGTCGCTGTCGCGCAGCCGCAGCGAATGACGCGGCAGGTCGGCGGCGCGCAGCAGGGCGGACAGCCACTTGCCGTCCCACGACGGCGCGCTGGCGCAAAGATCGTGGCCGGACAGGACATCCACCATGCGCCGGGCGACCGCGGCATGATCCTCGCCCTTGGTCTCGAGCTCCGCGCGGGCGATGCCGTGGATCGCCTGCGCCCGCATATCCCAGTCGGTCCAGCGCGGTGCCGGGTGGATCAGGTGCGCCTCGCCCCGGCCGTCTTCCCACACCCAGCCGACCTCTATCGGGTATGACCGGTCGCTGAGTGACGAGGCTTCGAAATCAAGGAACACCAGCATGGTGCTGGTGACAATGCACGACAGGGGTAAACGGCTTCCTGCTTGCTTTCATAGGCGACTCCGCCTACATGGCCGTCATCCCGACATTGTCGCGACATTGTGGGGCTGGCGCCGGAAGGGGCCGGCACGATCGGCCGTTGGCCACAACAGGATTTTAGACGCACGCCCATGGCCGATGTTACCCGCCTGATCGAAGTGATCGAACCCGAAGCTGTGGCGTTGGGGTTCGATCTCGTGCGGGTCAAGTTGACGGGTTCCGGGGAAGAGAGGACGTTGCAGGTGATGGCGGAGGATCCCGCCACCGGGCAGCTGATCGTGGAGCAGTGCATGGCGCTGTCCCGCCGTATCTCCGACGCGATCGACACGTTCGAGGCGGAGAGGGGCGAGCTGATCGCCGGCGCGTATCACCTGGAGGTCAGCAGCCCTGGCATCGACCGGCCGCTGACCCGGGCGAAGGACTGGGCCAACTGGGCCGGGCACGAGGCGCATGTCAGCCTGACGGAGCCGCTGGGCGACCACCGCAAGCTGCGCGGCATCGTGCAGGGCATCGACGATGACGGCATCATCGCGTTCGAGGATAACAAGCACGGCCGGCTGGACGTGCCATTGGCACAGGTCCATTCGGCCAAGCTGGTGCTGACCAACAAGCTGATTGCCGCCACCCGCCCGCTCGACATGAGTGGTGCGGAAGAGATCATGGAAGTCCCGGAAGACATTTCCGAAGAAGAGAAGGCAGACGACTGATGGCCAGTCCGATTTCCGCCAACAAGGCCGAACTGCTCGCGATCGCGAACTCCGTCGCGTCCGAGAAGATGATCGACCGCACCATTGTCATCGAGGCGATGGAAGAGGCGATCCAGAAGGCCGCGCGGGCCCGCTACGGCGCGGAGAACGATATCCGCGCCAAGCTCGACCCGATGAGCGGCGACCTGAAGCTGTGGCGCGTGGTCGAGGTGGTCGAGGAGGTCGAGGACTACTTCAAGCAGGTCAGCGTCGAGCAGGCGGAGAAGCTGCAGAAGGGCTCGGCCGTCGGCGATTTCATCGTCGATCCGCTGCCCCCGGTCGATCTGGGCCGCATCGACGCGCAGAGCGCCAAGCAGGTGATCTTCCAGAAGGTCCGCGATGCCGAGCGCGAGCGCCAGTTCGAGGAGTTCAAGGACCGCGCGGGCGAGGTCATCACCGGCGTCATCAAGTCCGTCGAGTTCGGCAACGTGATCGTGAACCTGGGCCGCGCGGAAGGCATTATCCGCCGCGACCAGCAGATCCCGCGCGAGGCGACCCGCGTTGGCGAGCGCATCCGCGCCTGGGTGATGAAGGTGGAGCGCAACAATCGCGGCCCGCAGATCTTCCTGTCCCGCGCGCATCCCGAATTCATGAAGAAGCTGTTCGCTCAGGAAGTGCCCGAGATCTACGACGGCATCATCGAGATCAAAGCCGCCGCGCGTGATCCGGGCAGCCGCGCCAAGATCGGCGTTATCAGCCGCGATTCCAGCATCGACCCGGTCGGCGCCTGCGTCGGCATGAAGGGCAGCCGCGTGCAGGCGGTGGTGCAGGAACTGCAGGGCGAGAAGATCGACATCATTCCCTGGAGCGAGGACACCGCGACCTTCGTGGTGAACGCGCTGCAGCCCGCCACTGTCAGCCGCGTGGTGCTGGACGAGGATGAGGGGCGCATCGAGGTGGTCGTGCCCGACGACCAGCTGTCGCTGGCGATCGGCCGCCGCGGGCAGAACGTGCGGCTGGCCAGCCAGCTGACCGAGAGCCAGATCGACATCATGACGGAGGAGGAAGCCTCCGAGAAGCGGCAGAAGGAATTCGCCACCCGATCGAAGATGTTCGAGGAGGAGCTGGACGTCGACGAGACGCTGAGCCAGCTGCTGGTGGCTGAAGGCTTCGCCGAGCTGGAGGAGGTCGCCTATGTCGACCTGTCCGAACTCGCCGGCATCGAAGGCTTCGACGACGACCTTGCCGAAGAGTTGCAGAACCGTGCGCAGGAAGCGCTGGAGCGGCAGGAATCGGCCCATCGCGAGGAGCGCAAGGCACTGGGCGTGGAGGATGCGCTGGCCGAGCTGCCGCACCTGAACGAGAACATGCTGGTGGTGCTGGGCAAGGCCGGAATCAAGACGCTGGACGACCTGGCCGACCTCGCCACGGACGAGCTTATCGCCCGCCGCCGCGAAGGGCCGCGCCGTCGCAATACCGACAAGCCGCAGGCCGGCCCGCCGGCCCGCCGTCCGCAGCGCGAGACCGACAAGGGTGGCGTGCTGGGTGAATTCGGCCTGTCGGAAGAGCAGGGTAACGAGATCATCATGGCCGCGCGCGCCCACTGGTTCGCCGACGAGGATGATGCCCCTCAAGCGCAGGAGGCCGCCAATGCGGAATCCTCGCAATGAGCCGGTAAGCGACCACGACAGCAGCGACACGCCGGAGCGGCGTTGCATCCTGTCCGGCGACAACGCTGGCCGGGATGCGATGCTGCGCCTGGCGCTTGGGCCAGGGGGCGAGGGCGGACTGCAACCAGTGCTGCCCGACCCGCTGGCGCGAGCGCCGGGCCGGGGCGCCTGGGTCGGCGTGGATCGTGCGGCGCTGTCGGCCGCGCTTGGCAATGGCAAGCTGAAGGGCGCGCTCGCCCGCGCGTTCCGTACCGGCGCGCTGGCGATCCCGGACGACCTGCCCGATCTGGCACAGGCGGGCCTGACCCGCGCGTTTACCGAACGGCTGGGACTCGAATTCCGCGCCGGACGCCTTATCTTGGGATCGGACCGCATTGCCCGCGCCGCGCGTGAGGGGAAGGTGGCCGCACTGTACCATGCCGCTGATGCCAGCGCCGACGGTGCACGCAAGCTGGATCAGGCGTGGCGCGTGGGGCGGGAGGCGGAAGGAACCGGCCTTGCCGGCACCACCCTGCCACTGGACCGTGCGGCCCTGTCTGTGGCATTGGGCCGCGACAATGTCGTCCATCTGGCGCTGACCGATCACGGATCGGCGCAGCGGGTATCCGGCCCGCTGCAACGCCTGCTGAACTTCCTGGGCGCCCCCGCCGATGGCGCGCAGCTGACACAGGCACGTAACGATGGACGCGAGCGCCTGGCGGCGCCGGAGCAGGCCGACGAGGTCATGCCCCCCGAGCAGATTTGAAGGACTGTTGACCACCAATGAGCGATAACGACGACACCACGACCCGCATCCGCAAGCCCCTGGGCTTGAAGCGTTCGGTCGATGCAGGCGAGGTCAAGCAGACCTTCAGCCACGGCCGGACCAACAAGGTCGCGGTCGAGGTCAAGCGTTCGCGCAAGCTGACGCGCCCAGGCGACAAGCCGGCTCCCGCCGCCGCCGAAGCACCCGCACCTGCGCCTGCGCCTGCTCCGGTGGCCAGCCAGCCGCGCCCCGTCGCCCCCCCGCCCCCGCCCGTGCGCCCCGCCGCATCGGCGGAAAGCCGCCGCGAGATGCAGGAACGGCTGCTGCGCGAGGCCGAGGAAGCCCGGCTTGCCGCCATGGAAGAGGTGAGCCGCCGCGAGGACGAGGAGCGCCAGCGTGCTGCCGAGGCCGAGCGTCGCCGCGCCGACGAGCGCCGCAGCGAGGCGGAGGCCGCCGCTGAGACGCCCGCACCCGCGCCTGCCGAGCCGGTGGCCGAGACGCCGGCACCGGCCGCTGCCGCTGCCCCCGCCCCTGCCGAGGATGCGCCTGCCGCTGCCGAAGCGGCACCCGCACCTGCGGCCGAGTCCGCCACGGATGCGGGTACGCCAGCCGAGGCTCCGGCTGCTGCCGCAGCAGCCCCGGCGGAGGTTGAGGAAGCGCCGGCCATTCCGGCTCCGCGCCGCTTCTCCCCGGTGCCTCGTCCCGAGATCCGGCGCCCGGCGCCAAGCGAGGCCACAACTCGTGCGGGTGATGGCGACAAGTCCGCTGCCGGCCGTGCCAAGGCCGCCGGCGCGGCGCTCAGCACCGGCCGTACCGCGACCGACCGCAACGCGGCCGACCGTGGCGCCACGAACGACCGCGACAAGCGGCGTGGGGGCAAGCTGACGGTCAACCGCGCGCTGAACGATGACGAGGGCGCCCGCGCGCGCAGCCTCGCCGCGCTGAAGCGTGCGCGGGAGAAGGAGCGTCGCTCGCATGGCGGCTCCTCCAAGCCGCGCGAGAAGCAGGTGCGCGACGTCACCGTGCCGGAGGCAATCACCGTGGGTGAACTCGCCAATCGCATGGCGGAGAAGGGCGCCGACCTGGTGAAGGCGCTGTTCAACATGGGCATGATGGTCACCGTCAACCAGACGATCGACCAGGACACGGCGGAGCTGCTGGTCGAGGAATTCGGCCACACCATGATCCGCGTGTCGGCCGACGACGTGGACATCAAGCAGTCGGTCGACACCGATCCGGAGGAGACTTTGCGTCCCCGTCCGCCGGTGGTCACGATCATGGGCCATGTCGATCACGGCAAGACCAGCTTGCTTGACGCCCTGCGCGGCGCCAACGTGGTGAAGGGGGAAGCCGGCGGTATCACCCAGCACATCGGGTCGTACCAGATCACCACCAAGGACAAGCAGAAGATCACGTTCCTGGATACGCCGGGCCACGAGGCGTTCACGCAGATGCGCATGCGCGGCGCGAACGTGACCGACATCGTGGTGCTGGTGGTCGCGGCGGATGATGGCATCATGCCGCAGACGATCGAGGCCATCAATCACACCAAGGCGGCGGGCGTGCCGATGATCGTGGCGATCAACAAGGTCGACAAGCCCGAGGCCAATCCGCAGCGCATCCGCGAACGCCTGTTGGAGCACGAGGTCGTGGTCGAGCAGATGAGCGGCGACGTGCAGGACGTGGAGGTCTCCGCCAAGACTGGCGCGGGTCTCGACCAGTTGATCGAGGCGATCAACCTGCAGGCCGAGCTGCTGGAGCTGAAGGCGCGTCCGGATCGCGAGGCGGAGGCGACCGTGATCGAGGCGCAGCTCGACAAGGGCCGCGGGCCGGTGGCGACCGTGCTGGTGCGTCGCGGCACGCTGAAGCGTGGCGACACCTTCGTGGTCGGCACGCAGAGCGGCCGTGTCCGCGCGCTGGTCGACGATGCCGGCAAGCAGATCAAGGAAGCCGGTCCGTCCATGCCGGTGGAGGTGCTGGGCCTTGGCGGCGTGCCGCAGGCCGGTGACCTGCTGACCGTGGTCGAGAACGAGCAGCGCGCCCGCGAGGTGGCGGAATACCGCCAGCAGCAGGCGACGGAGAAGCGCACGGCCATGGCGCCGGCCAACCTGGATGCGATGTTTGCGGGCCTGAACAGCTCCGTCATCGAGTTCCCGCTGGTCGTGAAGGCCGACGTGCAGGGCTCCGTCGAGGCGATCGTGCAGGCGCTGCACAATCTGTCGAACGACGAGATCAAGGTCCGCGTGCTGCAGCAGGGCGTGGGTGCGATCACGGAGAGCGACGTGTCGTTGGCGGCGGCGTCCAAGGCGCCGGTCATCGGCTTCAACGTGCGACCTAACGCCAATGCCCGCCAGCTGATCCAGCGGGACAAGGTGCGGATGATGTATTACGATGTCATCTATCACCTGACGCAGGAGATCGCCAAGGAGATGGCGGGCGAGCTTGGTCCCCTGCGGATCGAGAACGTCGTGGGCCGTGCGCAGGTCAAGCAGGTGTTTCCTGCGGGCAAGCGCGACAAGGCGGCTGGCCTGCTGGTGGAGGAGGGCGCGATCCGCAAGGGTCTGCATGCCCGTCTCACCCGCAACGACGTCATCGTCAGCGCCACGACCATCGCCTCGCTCCGCCGGTTCAAGGACGATGTGGACGAGGTGCGCGCGGGTACGGAATGCGGTGTGGTCCTGGCCGACACCAACGACATCCGCGCCGGCGACCAGCTGGAAGTGTTCGAGGTGACGGAGCAGGAACGCACGCTCTGATTGGGGAACGGCTGTTGTTTCCGGGGCGTTCCAAGCCCCGGAAAACAATACGGGATCGCTCCGCATGAAGACTGCGCTGCTGCTGCGGCATCTGAGTTTCGAACATGTCGGCGTGTGGCAGCATTCGCTGGAACAGCGGGGCTTCACCATCGATTATGTCGATGCGCCGCGGCAGGATCTGTCGCGGGTGGACGTGGAGAGCCCGGACCTGCTGATCGCGTTGGGCGGCCCTGTGGGCGTGCACGATGCGGACAAATATCCGTTCCTGCATGGCGAGCTGGACTTGGTGAAGCGCCGGCTCGCCAGCGGGCGGCCATTGCTGGGCATCTGCCTGGGCGCCCAGCAGATCGCCCATTCGCTGGGCGCGAAGGTGGGGAAGATCGACGGGCCGGAGATCGGCTTTTCGGCGCTCCAACTCGCTGATGCCGCTGATGCTTCGCCGCTGGCGCCGCTTGGCGACTGGCCAGTGCTGCACTGGCATGGGGAAGGGTTCGACCTGCCGCCGGGTGCGCAGCATCTGGCCGCCACTGGGCCATGCCCGCACCAGGCGTTCTCCATCGGTCCGAACGTGCTCGGCCTGCAATTTCACCTGGAGGTGGACGGGGTCGAGATCGAGGACTGGCTGGTCGGTCATTGCAGCGAGCTCGCCAGCAACGGTATCGACCCGCGCACCATCCGTGCGGACGCGGAACGGTATGGACCGGAACTGCGCCGCCGCGCCGACAGGGTGCTGGGGGCATGGATCGATGGCTGGCGGGACGACGCGCCCGGTGCCATGATGAAGGCGGAACAGGCGGCCTTCTCGCCTGCATGATAGAGTGAATTGTGGCACGTCAGCCGAACAAGAACGAAGATCCGTCCGTCCGCCTGCTGAAGGTAGGCGAACGCGTGCGCCATGTGTTGTCCGAACTGCTGACGCGGCAGACGGTGCATGACGATACGCTTTCCGGTCACACCGTGTCCGTGACGGAGGTGCGCATGTCGCCCGACTTGCGACAGGCCAAGGCTTACGTGAAGCCGTTGCTGGGCGGTGACGAGGCGGAGGTGCTGACCGCCCTGCGGCGCAATACCGCCTTCCTGCAGCGCGAGGTGGCGCAGCGGCTGGGCCTGAAATTCGCGCCCAAGTTGCGCTTCATGTCCGACGAGAGCTTCGACGAGGCGCACCGGATCGACCAGTTGCTGGCCGATCCGCGCGTCTCCCGCGATCTCGACACCGACGAGGTGGACGAGGACTGAGCGTGCGGGTTACTGGCCCCGATGGCTAAGCTGTATTTCTACTACGCCAGCATGAATGCGGGCAAGTCGACCAACCTGCTGCAGGCGGACTTCAACTACCGCGAGCGGGGCATGGAGACGATGCGCTGGACCGCGGCAATCGACACCCGTGATGCGGCGCCGATCGCCAGCCGGATCGGCCTGATCGCCGATGCCCACCTGTTCACGGCGACGACCGACCTGTGGGAGGTCGTGTCCGGTAGCCATGCGGATAGACCGCTGGCGTGCGTGCTGGTGGACGAAGCGCAGTTCCTGACCCCGGCGCAGGTGTGGCAATGCGCGCGCATCGCCGACGAGGCGAACATTCCGGTGCTGTGCTATGGCCTGCGGACGGATTTCAGGGGCGCACTGTTCCCCGGTTCGGCTGTGCTGCTGGGGGTGGCGGATTCCCTGATCGAACTGAAGGCGGTGTGCCATTGCGGGCGCAAGGCGACCATGAACCTGCGGCTGGGTGACGGCGGCGATCCGGTGCAGCAGGGTGAGCAGACGCAGATCGGCGGCAACGAGCGGTATGTCGCGCTGTGTCGACGACACTTCGCGGAGGCGCTGGCCCTCTATCGCGGTGGCGCCGCTGTCACTAACTGAGCGTCATGAACGACACATTCCTGCTGGCGCTGGCGATGATCCCCGCGCTGGTCATCGCCATCGTCTGCCACGAGGTCGCCCATGGCTGGGCCGCGCTGATGCTGGGTGATCCCACCGCCAAGGAGCGGCGGCGGCTGACGCTGAACCCCATCCGCCACGTCGATCCGGTCGGCACGCTGCTGGTGCCGGGCGGCCTGGCGCTGGCGGGAATGCCGGTGTTCGGTTGGGCCAAGCCGGTGCCAGTCGATTACCGCCGCCTGCGCGATCCGCGCACCGGCATGATGCTGGTCGCCGCGGCCGGTCCGCTGACCAACCTGGTGCTGGCGGCGCTGGGCGCGGTGGTTCTGGGTCTGACCGCCCGGTTCGCCAGCGGGCCGCTTGATGGTGCGCTCGGCTATTTTGTGGTGACGGCGCAGTTGTTCATCCTGATCAACATCTTCCTGGCGCTGTTCAACCTGCTGCCGATCCCGCCGTTCGACGGATCGCACATCCTGGAAGGCCTGCTGCCCCGGCGCGCGGCGATGGTGTATGACCGACTGCGGCCGCTGGGCTTCCCGCTGGTGTTCGTGCTGCTGGTGGCGGTGCCATACCTGTTCCCTGGCAGCGGCATCGTGGAGAATGTGGTGGCCCCGCCGGTCGACTGGCTGGAAGGCAACTACATGCGGCTGGCCGCCTTCGTGGCAGGGGCCTGAGTTCCCGTGCCGCATGGCTGGCTGATCCTCGACAAGCCGCGCGGGCTCGGCTCCACCCAGGCCGTCGGCGCGGTGAAGCGGGTGCTGCGCGCCGGCGGTCATGGTAAGGTCAAGGTTGGCCATGGCGGCACGCTGGACCCGCTGGCCGAAGGGGTGCTGCCGATCGCGCTGGGGGAGGCGACGAAGCTGGCGGGGCGGATGCTGGATGCCAGCAAGACCTACGCCTTCACGGTCGCGTTCGGCATCCAGACCACGACGTTGGATACGGAGGGGGAAGTCGTTGCTGCCAGCGAGCACCGGCCTTCGGTGGCCGAGGTCAAGGCGGTGCTGCCGCGCTTCACCGGGCCGATCGACCAGGTGCCGCCCGCCTTCTCCGCATTGAAGGTCGATGGCCGGCGCGCCTACGCTTTGGCGCGGGCGGGGCAGGAGGTGGAACTGGCCACGCGTTCCGTGACGATTCACGCGCTGACGCTGTTGGATACCGGTGCCGATCACGCGACCCTGCTGGCACATGTCAGCAAGGGCACCTATATCCGCAGCCTGGCGCGCGACATCGCGCTGGCGCTGGGTACAGTAGGTCATGTGACCTTTCTGCAGCGCCGGCAGGCCGGACCGTTCACCCAGGATCAGGCGATTTCGCTGGACATGCTGGAGGAAATCGGCAAGGGCGCGCCGCTTGAAGACCACCTCCTGCGCTTGGAGGCGGGGCTGGACGGTATCCCGGCCCTGACCCTCGATCCGGAAGACGTGCAGGCGGTCCGCCAGGGCCGGGTCTTGTCCGGACAGCCCCATGCAGACGGGCTCCACCTTGCGACGACGGGCGATGTGCCGGTCGCGCTGGTGGAGATCGCCGGCGGGACGATGAAGGTCGTTCGAGGGTTCAATCTCTAGTCGATACCGCGGAGCAAGAAGAATGACGGTTACCGCAGAACGCAAGCAGGAAATCATCACCGACAACGCCCGTCAGCAGGGCGATACCGGTTCCCCCGAAGTGCAGGTCGCGATCCTGACCGAACGGATCCGCAACCTGACCGAGCACTTCAAGAGCAACCACAAGGACAACCATTCGCGCCGCGGCCTGCTGACCATGGTCAACAAGCGCCGCAGCCTGCTGGCCTATCTGAAGAAGAAGGACGTCGCGCGGTACAACGCGCTGATCGCCAAGCTGGGCCTGCGCAAGTAAGAATGACGGGGAGGGGCGGCCGGTTGGCCGCCCTTTTCGCAAGGATGCAATGAACGACCGGCATTGAATGCCGGCAGGCACAACCAGACAGTTTTGGGCACAGGCCGCGCAATCCGGCGCTGCCACGCCCCGGAGCCGTACACTACGAGGCTCCATACCGGACCGGGACGGCATACCCGGCAGCAAACCCCGCCAGTGCAATAGGGCCGGCGGGTACGAGGAACACAGATGTTCGACACCAAGACCGTATCGCTGGAGTGGGGCGGCAAGACCCTCACCCTCGAAACCGGGCGCATCGCGCGCCAGGCCGATGGCGCCGTGCTGGCGACCTATGGCGAAACCGTGGTGCTGTGCGCCGTGACGGCCGCACGCACCGTGAAGGAAGGGCAGGATTTCTTCCCGCTGACCGTCCACTACCAGGAAAAGTTCTCCGCCGCCGGGCGCATCCCGGGCGGCTTCTTCAAGCGTGAGCGCGGCGCGACCGAGAAGGAGACGCTGACCAGCCGCCTGATCGACCGGCCGATCCGCCCGCTGTTCCCCGAAGGGTTCTACAACGAGATCAACGTGATCGCGCAGGTCCTGTCGTATGACGGCGAGACCGAGGCCGATGTCGTGGCGATGATCGCCGCGTCGGCCGCGCTGACCATCTCGGGCGTGCCCTTCATGGGCCCGATCGGGGCCGCGCGCGTCGGCTTCGTCGATGGCGAATACACGCTGAACCCGAAGCAGGACGCAGCCCTCGCCAATGGCCGCCTGGACCTGGTCGTCGCCGCCACGCACGAGGCGGTTATGATGGTTGAGTCCGAGGCCAAGGAACTGACCGAGGAAGAGATGCTGGGCGCAGTCATGTTCGCGCATGACGAATGCCGCAAGGTGATCGACGCGATCATCGATCTGGCCGAGCAGGCGGCGAAGGAGCCGTGGGAGCTGACTCCGGTGGAGGACAAGTCCGCCACGCTCAAGGAGCTCGACAAGCTGATCGGCAAGGACCTGGCCAAGGCGTACAAGCTGACCGACAAGCAGGCCCGCCAGAATGCCGTGAACGAGGCCCGCGCCAAGGCGCGCGCGCACTTCGAAAGCATCGAGGGCGCGAACCCGGCTGAGTATCTGGGCAAGCTGAAGCTGGTCAAGAAGCTGGAAGCGGACATCGTCCGCAAGGCCATCCTGAAAGACGGCAAGCGCATCGACGGCCGTACCGTCGACCAGGTCCGCCCGATCGAGGCAATGGTCGGCTTCCTGCCGCGCACGCACGGCTCGAGCCTGTTCACCCGTGGCGAGACGCAGGCGATCTGCACCACCACGCTGGGCACCAAGGATGCCGAGCAGATGATCGACGGGCTGGAAGGCCTGTCGTACCAGTCCTTCATGCTGCACTACAACTTCCCGCCCTACTCGGTCGGTGAAGTGGGCCGCTTCGGCGCGCCGGGCCGCCGCGAGGTCGGGCATGGCAAGCTGGCATGGCGCGCGCTGCACCCGGTGCTGCCGTCGAAGGAGGACTTCCCCTACACGATCCGCGTCCTGTCCGACATCACGGAGAGCAATGGTTCCTCCAGCATGGCGACCGTGTGCGGCGGTTGCCTGTCGATGATGGATGCGGGCGTGCCGATCGAACGGCCCGTCAGCGGCATCGCGATGGGCCTGATCCTGGAAGGCAAGGACTTCGCCGTCCTGTCCGACATCCTGGGTGACGAGGATCACTTGGGCGACATGGACTTCAAGGTCGCGGGCACTGAAGCTGGCATCACCAGCCTGCAGATGGACATCAAGATCGCCGGCATCACGCAGGAGATCATGGGCAAGGCGCTGGAGCAGGCGAAGGCTGGCCGTGCGCACATCCTGGGCGAGATGACGAAGGCGCTGGGCACCGCCCGCACCGAGCTGTCCGCCCATGCCCCGCGCATCGAGACGATGCAGATCGACAAGTCGAAGATCCGCGACGTGATCGGCACCGGCGGCAAGGTGATCCGCGAGATCGTGGCCGAGACCGGCGCCAAGGTCGACATCGACGACGAGGGCGTGATCAAGATCTCCTCTTCCGACATCGCCCAGATTGAGGCGGCGAAGAAGTGGATTTCCGGCATCGTGGAAGAGGCGGAAGTCGGCGCGATCTACACCGGCAAGGTCGTCAACATCGTCGATTTCGGCGCCTTCGTGAACTTCATGGGTGGCAAGGACGGTCTGGTCCACGTGTCCGAGATGAAGAACGAGCGGGTCGAGAAGCCGACCGACGTTGTCTCCGAGGGCCAAGAGGTGAAGGTCAAGGTCCTGGAGATCGACAATCGCGGCAAGGTCCGCCTGTCGATGCGCGTCGTCGACCAGGAAACCGGTGAGGAGCTGGAGGACACCCGTCCTCCCCGTGAACCGCGTGAACCGCGCGGCGATCGTGGTGGTGACCGCGGCGGCGACCGTGGTGGCCGTGGTGGTGACCGGCGTGGGCCGCGCGGCGGCGGCGACCGCAACCGTGGTCCGCGCGGCGAGGGTCGCGGTGACCGCGGTGGCCGTGGCGGTGACGAGGGCGGCAACCCCGATCACATCCCCGCCTTCCTGCGCGAGGAATGATCGTTTTTTGATCGGCTGTTCCATTCTGGAATGGCACAGGGGCCGCGATCGGTTTGTCCGATCGCGGCCCTTTGCATTTGTTCGCAGACGCAGCACACTTCGTCGGACGACTCGCCGGCTGTTTACTGTCTGTTTACCATGGGCATTCACACCCGACGCATGGCGGTTACAATGATCGACAGGGCTGTATCGATGACTGGCGGCAGGGAGGGCGAAGGCATGGCGCGTGCGGCGATCCTGCAGCACCTGCGCCGTGACTGGCCCGATAGCACCGACGTGGTAGCGCGCGACCTTGGCGCGGCGCTCGATACCGATGCCTTCATCGGCGCGGCGGTGGCGCTGCAGGACGAGGGCCTCATCATGTACGAGGCGCTGCTGGTAGGCACCGGGCCGTCGCCCCTGCTGGTGTCAGCCGTGCTGACCCGCAAGGGGCAGGAGGCAGCGGGCGAAGGCTGACCCGCGGTCCCGCCTCTCGCATCGGGGCGCGGTTTCCAGTATGGGCGGCGCATGACCGACCAGCCTGCCACCACCCCGATCGACCGCCCGGTCCTGACCCCGCCCGATGGGGAGACGAAGGTGCTGCTCCATTCGTGCTGCGCCCCCTGTTCGGGCGAGGTGATGGAGGCGATGACCGCCAGCGGCATCGACTACACGATCTTCTTCTACAACCCGAACATCCACCCGAAGGAGGAGTACATCCTGCGCAAGGAGGAGAACATCCGCTTTGCCGAGAAGCATTCCATCCCGTTCGTCGATGCGGATTACGACACCGCGAACTGGTTCCAGCGCGCCCGCGGGCTGGAGCAGGAGCCGGAGCGTGGCGCGCGCTGCACCATGTGCTTTGACATGCGGTTCGAGCGGACGGCGCTGTACGCGCACGAGCACGGCTTCCCCGTCATCACCTCCTCGCTCGGCATTTCGCGCTGGAAGAACATGACGCAAATCAATGATTGCGGGGAGCGTGCAGCGGCGCATTATCCGGGCATCCGGTACTGGACGTTCAACTGGCGCAAGGGTGGCGGTGCCGCGCGCATGATCGAGATCAGCAAGCGCGAGCAGTTCTATCAGCAGGAATATTGCGGCTGCGTCTATTCGCTACGCGACACCAACGCCCACCGGGTAAGCCAGGGGCGTGAGGAAATCCGCATCGGCGAGCTGTATTATGGAGTAGGGCAGGACGCACCAGGCGGGAGCTGAGCCCGCCCGGCGCGCCGACTGGCACTAGAAGCTGAAGCCGGCCCCGGCGGAGAAGCCGCCCTTGCCGTGGGTGTCGAGCGTGCCGCCCGCCTTTACCACACCGCGACCTTCGCTGAAGGTGCTGGAGACGCCCAGTGCAAAGGCGGTCTGTCCGCGGTAATGGCCGATGCCGCCGCCGACCATCGACCGGCCCGCCTCGATTGTTTGCGGCAGGCCGGCGACCGCCATGGCCCCCGCGGTCCCGCTGAATGCATCGCGCCGCGCCCGGCGCAAGCTGTTGTCCATCTCTCCCAGGTCAAAGGCGATCTGGTCGACGCGCGTGGTCAGCTGGTTCACACGGTTGTCGACCACGCCGAAGCGGGTGTCGGTGTATGCATTAGCGTTCACCAGCGTGGAGTTCAGGCCTGCCTGCAACTGCCCCAGATTGGTCGCATCGGTCGCCGCCGTGCCGTTGGCGACATTGTGCAGCCGCACGGGCTGTGCCGCATTGGCGCCCACCAGCGTGACATCGTTGGTGATGGTGCCGCCATTGCTGACGGTAGGGGTTCCGGGGTTGGAATATTGCACCGCCACCACCGTGCTGCCGGCGAGATTGTTGTTGATGGTGGTGATGTCAGCCGTGTTCTGCGCCACCTGATCGTTCGTGGCGGCGAGCTGCGCGCCGTTCACCGCATCGGTCGATCCGGCGGTCAGCGTACCCGCTGCCACGCCCGTCACCCGCACTGCGCCGCCGCCGGCGCCGGAAAATGCGGCGGTGTTGGTCGAGGTGGTGCTGGGGGTAACCCCGTCGGCATCGGCGACGTAGCCGACCGGGATGTTATCCACCGCCACCTGCAAGTTGGTGACATTGGTTTCCGTGGTCGTCAGCCGCTGGTTGGTGGCGAACAGCTGGGCACCGTTCACCGCGTCGTCCGACGTGGCGGACAATGCGCCGGCGGCCACGTTGGTGATGGTCGTGCCGGGCGCCCCGCCGCCCAAGGAGATGGTGGCGAAGGAGGCATCGTCGTAGGTCACGGCCAGGCCCGATCCGCCTCCGGGCTGCAGGGCGGCGATCGCCTGGTTGGTGGCGAACAGCTGCGACCCGTTGATCGCCTCTGTAGATCCGGCACTGATCGTGCCCGCAGCGACATTGCTGATCGTGGTGCCGCCTGCGCCGGCCAGGGCGACGTCGGTGCGGGTGGTGTCGGTGTACTGCACCGCGAGGTCGCTCAGCGCACCGACCTGGCCGGCCACTGCCTGTACCTGCCCGACGGTTGCGGCGTCGGTCGCAGCCGTACCGGGCGCGACATTGGTGATCTGGCGCAGGGCACCTGGTGCACCCACGGACACCGTGCCGATCGAGTCATAGGTGCCGCCGAGCAGCGGCGCGGTGTAGCCGGTGAGGGCACCGCGATCCGCCACCGAGCCTGCACCCAGCGCCACGCTGTTGCCCGCCGTGACCGATGCGCCGGTGCCGATCGCCACCGCGCCGGCGAGCCCGGCACTGGTGGTCGCCCCGTTGCCGAAGGCGATAGCGCTAAGATCGCCAGCGCTGGCGGTCTGGCCATTGGCACCAAGGCCGGTGATCTGGTTGCCACCGATGGCGATGCCGGCCGGGGTGTCGAGCGTGAAGCCGTCCGCCGTCACGTTGCACGCGTCGGTGGGCGATATCAGATTGCCGTCCGTGTCGAGCACCTGCAGCGTGATCGGGTCGCCCGCGGCGATCGCATCCAGGGTGTTGCCAAGGTTGGTGTCGAAATCCGTGATCGAGATCAGGCCAGGGATCAGCACGTTGAGGCCGAGGAGATTGCCGACCACTCCATCCACACCCGTGGCAAGCGGCACCACCGCCTGGTCGAGAATGTCCGTGACCACGGATTGCGGCAATTGCACGCCGGAACAGGCGCTGACGACGGGTTGCAACGCTTGGCCCTGAGCAGGCGTGGCTAGCGCGATCGCAACCAAGCCGGTGACGCCCGCCGAACCGCACAGGGTGCGGCGGCGCGAGAAATGTCCGAAACTCATTGTCAACTCTCCCACGGTTGCTGTTTTTTGTCCGGAGCGTTCGTCGAACAATCCGGGCGACCGTAATCGGCAGCTAAATGGCCATCGCCATCCGCCGCTTCTTTGTAATGGCCTCAGCTTTCAAAGCAGGAGGCATGAAGACTAGCCAATTATCGAATCATTGTCTGCTAGAAGACAAATGAAGCCGAGTATAGCTGCCGTCAGTGGGAGAAATAATTGCATGTAAGTGATTCAGTTCCTTACGCTTTTAGGAACTGACCTATTAGGTATGCCAACGAACACTTCGTGTGCAGACGCGAAAAAGCCCGGGAAGCGCAGTGTGCGCTGCCCGGGCCGGGTCTATCACGGCAACTTGTCTGAAGCTTGGCTAGCGCTCGTAAGCCTTCGGCAGTGCGCCTTCCACCGATTGGCGGTACCGGTCGCGCAGGCGGCTCATGTGGGTGTCGAGCGATTGTTCGACGCCGTCGATGAACACCTGCTCCACGCCGGTCTGCACTTCCAGCGGGTCCCCGTCCCAAATCACTACGTCGGCGCGGCGACCGGGCAGCAGGCTGCCGAACTCCCGTTCCATGCCGACGATCGCGGCCGGGGCGGAGGTGATGGTGGCGAAGGCGTTGCCCCAGTCGAGCCCGGTGGCGCCGGGCACATTGGCGAGGCCCACGAGATTGCCCGCCTCCTGCGCGGTGTTGCGCGTGGTCTGCAATGCAACCGATACGCCGGCGGCGCGCATGCGGCCGACATTGGACTGCGTGGAGGCGAGGCTTTCAAAGGTTTCGGGCAGGTCGGTCAGCGCGGTGGTGATGACCGGCACCTTCGCCGCGGCGATCTCGCGCGCGACCATCCACCCTTCGTGCGCGCCGACCAGCACCAGCCGGATGCGGCGAAATTCCTGCCCGAAGCCGAGCACGGTCAGGATGTCGCTGGCGCGGTTCACGGTGACGAACAGCGGGATGCGCCCTTCGACCACGGGAATCAGCGCGTCTGCATCCATGCGGGTCAGTTGTCGGTCGAACCCGTCATCGCGGCCCTGCTTCAGCGCGTCCGCCTCCTGCAGCGCGTTACGCAAATAGGCGAAGGCGCCAGGACGCCCGCCGCCGACGTTCCGGCCGCCGCCCTGGCCCAGCACGACGTGCTGGAAGGCGCGCGGCTGCATCAGCGCGGCCATGTCGGTGCCGAGATCGATGATTGCACCTTGCCCGGCGAAGATCGAGTCGCCCGCCTCCGGCCCGACAATGGCACGGGTGTAGCCTTCCGCGCGCGTCACCTGCAGCGGCTGCGCCTTGGGATTGATGGCGGGCGCGACGTCGATTGCGGCGGAGAACGGGGAGGTGGCGACGACCGTGTCGTTCGTCTCCTCCACGCCGCTGACCTCCACCAGGCCGACTGGCGCCAGGCCGACGACCAGGCCGGGGGAGACCCACTTGCCGGTCGCGTCGATGGTGCGGATGCCCGCGGGCACGGCGACGCCGCTGCCGGCAGCCACTACGCGGCCGTCGCGCACCACGACGGTGCCGTTCGCGATCGGTTGCGAGCCGTCGCCGATTGCCACGGTGCCGCCGGTGATGGCGAAGGTCTGCGCGCTGGCGGGCATCGCCAGTAGCAGGCCGGCGGCGAGGATCAGGGCCCGCTTCACTTCACGTCTCCTTCACCGACCTGGCCCAATTCAAAATCGGAGACCGGGCGCCGCGTCGGATCTGCCGCATCGTAGAGCAGCGCGCCATCGACCCAAACCTTGTCCGTGCGGGTGTAGGTGGAGAACGGATTGCCGTTCCACAGCACGACGTCGGCCATCTTGCCGGGGCGCAGGCTGCCGGTCTGTTCGGCGATGCCCATGGCGCGTGCCGGGTTGTAGCTGAGCCAGGTCCAGGCGCGTTCGTCGGCGATGTCGATGCCGATCCGGAGCCCGTCGCCGAGCGCCTTGCCAACCTCCTGATTCAAGCGCTGGATGCCGTCGGGATCGTCGGAATGGATGGTGGCGCAGGCGCCCTGCGCCTCCAGCAAGGGCAGGTTCTCGTAAATGGCGTCATAGGATTCCATCTTGAAGCCCCACCAGTCCGCCCAGACGGACGCGCAGGTGCCGCGTTCCTTCAGCAGGTCAGCGATCTTGTACGCCTCCACCGCGTGCTGGAACGTGCTGACCTGGTAGCCGAACTCCCGCGCCATATCGAGCACGATGGCCATCTCGTCCGCGCGGTAGCAGTGGTTATGGACCAGGATGTCGCCGCGCAGGACACCGGCGAGCGTGTCCATCTGCAGGTCGCGCGCGGGCGGGGTGCCGCCCTCCTCCGCGTACTTGTCCCACTTGGCCATGTATTCGCGCGCTTCCTGCCAGGTGGCGCGGTTGACGGCGACATTGCCCATGCGGGTGGAGGGCATGCGGTTGCGGTTGCCATAGACCCGCTTCGGGTTCTCCCCGCAGGCCATCTTGAGGCCGTAAGGCGCGTCCGGGAACTTCATGCCCTGCATCGTGCGGGCGTAGACGTTTTTCACCACCACTGACCGGCCGCCGAACAGGTTGGCGGAGCCAGGCAGGATCTGGATCGTGGTGACGCCCCCATTGGTAAGCGCACGGGCAAAGCCGGGGTCCTGCGGCCAGACGGAATGTTCGGCCCAGACCTGTGCGGTCACGGGGTCCGTCGCCTCGTTTCCGTCCGAATGCGCGCTGACGGACGGGGTGGGGTAGTCGCCCAGATGGCTGTGGATGTCGATGATGCCCGGCGTCACGAACTTGCCGGTGCCATCGATCACCACGGCGTCTGCCGGGGCCTGCACATCCGTGCCGACCGCGACGACCTTGCCATCGGCCAGCAACACCGACCCGCCATCGACGCGCCCGCCCTCGCCATCGAAGATCGTGGCGTTGGTGATGATCGTCGTGACGCCGGGATAGGGCCGGTAGGTGGAGGGGAAGGGATCGGCCGGGAAGGCCACCCGTTCGCCATCATCCCGGCTGCTTCTGCTGGCACTGCCGGTCGGCTCCGCCTGGCCACACGCTGCCAGCGCCAGCATGGCGGCGCCCGTCAGCCATCGTAATTTCATGCAAGAACCCCGTTGCGACGGCGGCCGCCGATCGGTGATCGTGACGGCTGCCTACCCCTTGTCGGCGCATCTGGGCAGAAAAACATGCGCGAGGAAAGGGCAAAGTGCAGCATATCACCATGTTTATGCCTGATATGTGCAAGATCGACGTAAGGGTCAGATCATCTCCAGCACCAGCAGGTTCCAGTTCATGAACCCCTTGTGGCTGAGCGGTTGGCCCGTGTCGGGGTGGTAATATTCGTTGAGGCTGCCGTCGGTCCGCAGTGATCCGGCGAGCAGGCGGATAGTCTTGTCCGCCATCTCGTCCGCCAGCGCGGTGAAGCCATATGCCTTCAGCGCGCGCCAGACGAAGTAGTTGGAGACGACCCACACCGGACCGAGCCAGTTGCTGGGATTGCTGGTGAATTCCAGCGAGTACATCGTCTCCCGGTCGGACAAGGTGCGGACGCCGTGATTGGCCCGCAGGCGATCGTCCGCCGCCCAGTTGCGCGCGACCATCGCCGCCGCCTGTTCGGACGTCGCGACACCGCACCACATCGGCAGGAAGCCGGTAAAGACCTGCAGGCGCAGCGGCAGCGTCCGCCAGCTCGTCGCCATTCCTTGCGGAACATTGGTGATCAGTTCCGCGCGGCGATCGACGACCTGGATGTCGACCGTGTAGAAGAATTCGTCCCGCGGGTCCCAGCATTCGCGCCGGATCGCATCGCCCAGCGCGCTGATCTGGCTGGCCAGTTCCGCCTGTTCGGCGGCGGGGCGCGACAGTCGCTCGGCCAGGGTAAGCCGAGCCTGCAGATCCTGGTGATAGAGGCAGTTCAGCAGCAGGTTGGCGGACGAGAAGGGCGGACGGCAGAAGGTGGTCGGATCATTGTCGTTGCCGATGGCGACATCGTTGCTCCACACCAGCAGGCCGGCATCGGTCATGTTGTGCGCCAGCCAGCTCTGGTGGAAGCGGACCAGCCTGTCATAGAGCGGCGCGAACCAGCCGGCGTCGCCCGTTGCGTCGGCGATCACCAGCGCCATCTGCGCCATCACCGGCTTGGCCTGATTGCGTTCGGGTTGGTTGAACGGGAAGCGGTTGGCATCGGGATCGGTCGACTGCATGATGATTGGCAGGCGACCTTCGGGCGATTGATGGTCGAAGAAGTTGAACAGGCTACCTCTGGCATGTTCGGCCACCAGGTCGCGAAAGGCATCGTCGCCGGTCACCTCCGCCAGGCGGAACAGGCCGCGGGTGGTCCACATCGTGTCCCAGTCCCACAGGTCCGCCGAGTATTCCGTGGATGGCAGCGTGGGCGCGATGGAGGGATAGGCGAACAACCCCTGTTTGGCGCGCATCAGCTTGGGACCGTTCTCCTGAAAGTAGGTGACAAGCGCCTGGGCATCCGCGCCGCGGGCCGGAACGGATGGCCGACCCTGCGCCAGAGGCGGCGCCGCCTGCGAAGCGCCCAGCGCAAGCGCCGACATCATGGTTTGGCGCCGGGACAAAGCTAGCATCACAGATATCTCCCAAAGCAGATGCGCCGGACGCGGCGGTCCTGCCGGGCACGGTCGCGGGATGCACGCGCCGTGCGTCCAGCAGCCTTGCAGGCTAGGGCATTATTGCATGGGTGCAACTAGTGCCAAGCTAATCAGAGGCGCACGGCGCGGCGGCGAAGCGCCTTCGTGCCGGATCAGCCTGGCAGGGCGAACAGTCGCAGGAAGTAGCCGACGAACTTGCGCGCTTCCGCCTCCGCATCGGTGCCGTCCGCCGGTTCCACGCCCCACAGGCGGCGGTTCAGGCCAGCCTTGTGCATGCCCATCAGGAGCCGCGCCATATCCAGCGCGCCCTCGTCGCGCAGCCGCCCGCTATCGATCTGCTGCTGGAGGTAGCTCGCCAGCACGCGTTCGATCCGGCCCGCCGCCTCTTGGTAGAAGATGCGTCCGACTTCCGGGAAGCGGTTGCTTTCCGCCATGATCAGCCGCCAGGTGGCGACCCCGTCGGGGCAGGTCAGCCGCCGCACGAAGCTGCGGCAGAACTGGACCAGCGTCTCCTCCATTACCCCCGGCGTCAGCAGGTCGGTTTCGATCTGCTGGCGGAAGGATGCGGTCAGGTCCTCGATCACGGCGGCGAACAGCTCCTCCTTGGACCTGAAGTAACCCCACAGGGTGGCCTTGGACCCACCCACGCTGTCCAGCAGCCCCGACATGGAGGTCGCGGCGTAGCCTTTATCCAGGAAAGACCGACGTGCGGCCGCCACGATGGCGTCGCGTCGCTCCTGCTGGCGGGGGCTCGGTTCCTGGCGACAGGGCTGTTTCACTGCATTGTTCACGAACTGTACTATACGGTACGCTCTCTGGTTGACAAGTGTGCGCTGCAGCATCATCTGGCGAACTGTACCACACAGTACGGCCACTCACATGATTCCTCCCGACTTCCAAATCGTCAGTCGCGTGGCACCTCTTGCCGCCCTGCTGCTGTCTGCGTGCGCGACGGTGCCCGGCCTCGATCCTGCCCCGCAGGTCGCGCCCGCGCAGGACTATGCAGCCACCCGCACCTTTGCCGGGGCGGACAGCCCATGGCCGGATCTCGACTGGTGGCGCGCCTACGGCGATCCGCAACTCGACGCATTGATTGCGGAGGGGCTGGCCGGTTCACCCGATTTAGCGGCGGCGGCCGCCCGCGTACGGCAGGCCGACGGTTACGCCCAGCAGGCCGGCGCGGCGCGGCTGCCCTCGCTCGATCTCAACGGCGATGTCGCGGCGACCAAGCAGAGCTACAACAACGGCATCCCTGCCGCGTTCGTGCCGCGGGGCTGGAACGATACGGGGCGGGTTTCGGCCGATCTCGGCTTCGACCTCGATCTGTGGGGGCGCAATCGTGCTGCCTTCGCCGCGGCCCGTTCCGATGCGGAAGCTGCCCGGCTGGACCAGGCGCAGGCGAGCCTGACGCTGTCCACCAATATCGCCGCCGCCTACGCCGACCTGTCCGGCCTGTTTGCCGCCCGCGATGTCGCGCTGACCGCGCTGGACATCCGCCAGCAGACGGAGCGTCTCACCGCTGACCGCGTGACCGCCGGGCTGGATACGCAGGCCGAGCTGAAGCAGGCGCAATCGGCGGTGCCGGCAGCCCGGGCGGAGATCGCCGCCACGGACGAGCAGATCGCCCTGACCCGCAACCGGATCGCGGCCTTGCTGGGGCAGGGACCGGATCGCGGCCTTGCCATCACCGAACCTTCGGTGGCGGTTGCTGCCCGCGGCCTGCCCGCCGGGCTCACCACCGACCTGATCGCCCGCCGGCCTGATGTGCTGGCAGCTCTGGCCCGGGTCGAGGCGGAGGCTGCCCGGGTCAAGGTCGCCCGTGCCGACTTCTACCCCTCCTTCAGCCTGTCGGCCGTGCTGGGCTTCCAGTCCTTCGGTATCGACAATCTGCTGCGCGGCGGGTCGACCTTCGGCAGTGCAGGGCCGGCGGTGAACCTGCCGATTTTCCGTGGCGGGCAATTGCAAGGGCAGTACCGCGTCGCGCGCGGGGAGTATGACGCTGCCGTCGCGGATTACGATCGGACGGTCACTGCCGCATACCAGGCGGTCGCCGATGCGGTGGTCAGCCAGCGGGCGCTGGAGGTGCGTCTCGGCGAACAGCGCCAGTCGCTCGCCGATGCCAGCGCGGCCTACGACATCGCGCGCCAGCGCTACGAAGGCGGGCTGTCGCGCTTCGTCGATGTGTTGACCGCGCAGGATCGCGCCTTGCAGGCGCAGCGCATCGTCGCCGACCTACAGGCCCGCGCGGTGACGCTCGATATCGCACTTGTGCGTGCATTGGGCGGTGGCTTCTCCGCCCCGGTCGCCGCCGCCGCCATCAACAAGGACCCGACCCATGGCTGATGCCGCACCTGCCGATCTTCCCACCGATGGCGCGCCCGCGCGCAACGGCAAGCGGAAGCGCGCCTTGACTGCGATCCTGGCGGCGGTGCTGCTCGCCGGTGCCGGATATGGCATCTGGTACTGGCTGATCGGTAGCCATTATGTCGAGACCGACAACGCCTATGTCGGGGCGGAAACCGCGCAGGTCACGCCGATGGTTGCAGGGCAGGTGGTCGAGGTGCTGGCGTCCGACACCCAGGCGGTGAAGCGCGGCGAAGTGCTGGTTCGGCTGGACGACAGCGATGCACGCATCGCGCTCGCTTCCGCCGAAGCCGATCTAGCGCAGGCGCGGCGTGAGTTCGGGCAGACTTCCGCCACCAGCACGGCCCTGTCCGCGCAGGTGCAGGCGCGTGGCGCGGACGTCACCAGTGCACGGGCGCAGCTGCAGAGCGCGCAAGCCTCGTTCGAGAGGGCGCAGGTCGATTTCGACCGGCGACAGGCACTGGCGTCCAATGGTGCCGTTTCCGGCGACGAGATCACCGCTGCGACCAATGCGCTCGCCACAGCACGTGCCAACCTGGCGCAAGCCCGCGCCGCCGTGGCGCAGGCGACATCGCAGCAGGGTGCCGCCGCCGGCAATCTGGCGGCCAATCAGGCGCTGGTGCAGGGCGCCGACGTCAACACCGCCCCCGACGTGCTCGCGGCCGAGGCGCGCGTGCGGCAGGCGCGGCTGGACCTGGAGCGTACGGTGATCAGGGCGCCGATCGACGGCGTTGTCGCCAACCGTACGATCCAGTTGGGCCAGCGGATCGCACCCGGCGCGACGATCATGCGCATCGTCCCGGTCGGGCAGGTCTATGTCGATGCCAATTTCAAGGAAGGGCAGCTCGCCCGTGTGAAGGAAGGGCAGCCCGTGGTGCTGACTTCCGACCTTTATGGCGGGGATGTGGAATATCACGGCCGCGTGGTCGGCTTTTCCGGCGGCACCGGCTCCGCCTTCGCGTTGATCCCGGCGCAGAACGCGACCGGCAACTGGATCAAGGTGGTGCAGCGCCTGCCCGTGCGCGTCGCGCTCGACCCGCGGGAGCTTGCCGCGCATCCCTTGCGCGTCGGCCTGTCGATGACGGCCGAGATCGACGTCTCGGCCCGGTAAGGCATACGCAGGAGCGGCGGATATGGCGGGCGCGGATACCTTCAGGCCGTTCACCGGACCCAGGCTGCTGCTGGCAGGCCTGCTGCTGGGACTGACCAACTTCATGGTGGTGCTGGACACCACCATCGCCAATGTCAGCGTCGGCCACATCGCCGGTTCGCTGGGTGTATCGACCACACAGGGCACCTGGGTCATCACGTCCTACGCCGTGGCGGAGGCGATCTGCGTGCCGCTGACCGGCTGGCTGGCGGGGCGGTTCGGCACGGTGCGCACCTTCATCATCGGCATGATCGGATTCGGCATCTTCTCGGTGCTGTGCGGGCTGTCGACCAGCCTGGGCATGATCGTCGCTGCGCGTATCGGCCAGGGCCTGTGCGGCGGGCCGCTGATGCCGCTGACACAGACCATGCTGCTGCGCATCTTCCCGCGGGAGAAGCACGCGCAGGCGATGGGCCTGTGGGCGATGACCACCGTCACCGCGCCGATCCTAGGTCCGATCCTGGGCGGCACGATCAGCGACAGCTGGTCGTGGCACTGGATCTTCTTCATCAACGTGCCGATTGCGCTGCTGTGCATCTTCGGCGCGCTGCGACTGCTGACCCCGGCCGAGACGGAGCTGCAGAAGCTGAGCATCGACAAGATCGGCCTGCTGCTGCTGGTGATCTGGATCGGCGCGCTGCAGATCATGCTGGATATCGGGCGTGAGCATGACTGGTTCGAGGATCCGACGATCATCATGCTGGCGCTGGTCGCTCTGATTGTCGGCGCGGTGTTCATCGCCTGGGAACTGACGGAGGAGCATCCGATCGTGGACCTGCGCGTGTTCCGCCATCGCGGCTTCACGGTGGCGGTGGGCACGCTGTCCTTCTCGTTCGCCGCGTTCTTCGCCACGGTCGTGCTGATCCCGCAATGGTTGCAGGGGAGCCTGGGTTACACCTCCACCTATGCCGGCTATGCCACAGCCTTCACCGGCGTGGGGGCGGTGATCATGTCGCCGATCGTGCCCCGGCTGATGAAGCGGTTCGATCCGCGAGCCATGGTGTGCTTCGGCATCCTGTGGCTGGGTGCGTCCTCCCTGCTGCGGGTCCACTGGACCAGCGGGGCGGATTTCTGGACGCTGGCCTTCCCGCAGATGGTGCAGGGTTTCGGCATGCCGTTCTTCTTCATTCCGCTGACCACGATCGCGCTTGGCGCGGTGCGGCCGGAGGAGACCGCGTCGGCCGCCGGCTTGATGAGTTTCCTGCGAACCATGGGCGGTGCGATCGGAACATCGATCTCGACCACGATGTTCGCCAACAACATCTCGGTCGCGCGCAGCGAGATGGTCGGGCGGTTGAACACCGATGCCACGGCCCAGACGCTGCAGGCGAACGGCTTCTCCACCGATCAGGTGCGCGCCGCGGTGGAGCAGGTGGTGACGCAGGAAAGCAGCACGCTGGCGATTGGCCACATGTTCCTGCTGGGCGCGATCGTCTTCGCTGTCGCCGCCACCGCCATCTGGCTGGCCCCGCGTCCCACGCGCGCCGCCGGCCCGGGCGCTGCACACTAAGGTCGCGGAATACCGGGATCCGGTTCGTTGAACTCGGGTGTTCCCGTGGTTATGAGCACTGCTTTCCGGGTCGATCGTCATTCCGTTTGCCGGACTGGCGAGAGCCGAACCCGAGGGTTGAGGATTGATTATGAAGTTCTTGATGGTCGCCGCGCTAGGATACACTTCTGTCATGGCGATGACGGCGCAGGCGCAGGACCGACCGGCCACCCTGATGGCGGCGCCGGGGAGTGAGACTCCGCCCGAGGAGTGGGTCGATGCGACCACCGGCCACCGCGTAGTCCGCATTTCCGACGAGCCGGGCAGCAGCAGCAATTACTTCAACGTCAACAGCTACACGCCCGACGGGCGCTGGATGGCGTATAGCTCGCCCAGCGGAATCATGGCGCTGGACCTGCGTACCTTCCAGTCCAGGCTGATCGTGCCGGGCAGCGTCAGCCTGCAATTTGTCGGTCACCGTACGGGCGATGTCTATTACATCAACACCATCGAGCAGACGCAGGGTCATGACGCCAACTCGGCCCACACGCCCGGTGCCGCCGTCCGTTCACCCGACAGCGACCGGCAGGGGCAGCGGGCGATCATGGCGTACAGCTTCGCCACCGGGCAGTCGCGCATGATCACCACGCTCGATCCCGAATACTCCATCGCCACGATCAACGCCGACGAGACGCTGTTCGCCGGCGCACGCAATACCGGCGATGCTGGCGTGGGCGTCAATCCGGGTAGCGTCATGGCCAACCGTAGTCCGGACGACGAGGTGGGGCCAAATGGGGAGGAGCTGACCTATGCCGAAGGGCGCGAGGTGCAGATCAACCGCCGGCTGAACATGAAGATCCCGATGGAGATATTCACGATCGACATCGGGACCGGCGAGAAGAAGACGATCACCGCGTCGACCGACTGGCTGAACCACCTGCAGTTCTCGCCGACCGATCCTGGCCTGCTGCTCTATTGCCATGAGGGGAACTGGCACGTCGTGGATCGCATGTGGCTGGTGCGCGTCGACCGGCCCGACACACCCAAGCTGATCCATACGCGAACCATGAACATGGAGATCGCCGGCCATGAATGGTGGAGCCAGGATGGATCCACCGTGTGGTACGATCTGCAGACACCGCGCGGAGAGGACTTCTGGGTTGCCGGCTACAATGTGGAAACCGGCAAGCGGACGTGGAACCACCTCGACCGCAATAGCTGGGGCGTCCATTTCAACAGCAACGAGGACACCACCTTGTTCTCCAGCGACGGCGGCGACGCGGAAATGGCGGCGCATGCGCCCGATGGAAAGTACATCTGGCTACTGCGCCCTCGCGCCATTCCCGATGTCGCGGGCATCAGTGCGGCCAACAGCGCCAGCCTGATCACGCCGGGCGTGCTCGATCCCGAACAACTGGTTGACCTGCGCAACCATGATTACCGGTCGGAGCCGAATGCGAGCTTCACGCCCGATGGCAAATGGCTCGTCTTCCGTTCCAACATGTGGGGTCCCGGGCACGTCTACGCCGTGGAGCTGGCCAAGCCATCTGCCACGGCGAACTGATCGGCAGTCCGCGGCGCGGATAAGCGGGGGCGAAGGGCGGTGGCACGTCTGGCCCCGGCACCCGCTGCCGTTCCGCTCCTGATGCCGTGACTATTCCGGCATAGCTCGCGCGGAGGCCTGATGCGCGGCGATGCCGGCCAGGACGCCGGCGGCGGACGCTAGCGTGGCGTTGTGCATGGGCGTGGCTGCGTCACCCGCGACCCAGACGCCAGGCACGGAACTAGCACCCCATTGATCGACCTGGACATAGGGCCCTGTCGGCCCGTCCTCGTGCTCACAACCCAGCATCGCTGCCAGCGGCGTCGCCGGTCTGGTCCGGGGTGCGGTAAACAGCGCAGCGGTTTCGATGGTGCGTCCGTCAGCCAGTTGCACACCGTCCAGTGCTGGTGCGTCACCCAGCAGCCTGACCACGGGGGTGCGTTCCACCGCTATGCCGCGCGCGGCAAATGCCAGCAACTCGGCCGGGTCAGGCTCGAACTCGCCTTGCGTGAAGTAGGTCGTTGGTCCCCAATCTGGCAGCAGCACCGCCTGGTGCGCTGACATGGGATGAGCCGCGATGACGCCGAGCGGCAGGTCCCGCACTTCGTAGCCGTGGCAATAGGGGCAGTGGAGCACGGTCGTGCCCCACCGTTCCACCAGACCCGGCATGGCAGGCAGCTCGTCCGCGACGCCAGTCGCCAGGACAAGGCGATGGGCCTGTTGTGCGGAACCATCTGCGAGCGTGATGGCGAAGCCGCCGTCGATCGCACGGGCGCTGCTTGCCTCGCCGTCGAGGATCTCCGCCGTGGGATAGCGGCGCAACTGGGATCGGGCGTCCTGCATGATTGCGGCGGGCGCGCGGCCATCCTGACCCAAAAAGCCATGAGCCTCCAGCGCGAAGCGGTTTCTGGGCAGGCCGGCGTCGATCACCAGCACGTTGCGTCGGGCGCGCGCCAGCTGGGTGGCGGCGGACAGGCCCGCAAAGCTGCCGCCAATCACGATCACGTCATACATCAGCTTGCCCTCTCAAGAAACAATTGCTGTTACATGACGGCGCGTCATAGCTTTTGCAACACGGAAAGTGACGTGATATCGCGTGTGCTGTCGCCGGAGGATCGGAAGCTTGGACGCGCGTCTGTCGAGAATGCTGCACCTGCTGATCCATATGGGGCAGATGGACAGGCCGCTGACCTCGGAAGCGGCCGCCACGATGCTCGGCACCAATCCCGTCGTCGTCCGTCGGACTATGGCCGGTCTGCGGGACGCAGGGTACGTCCGTTCAGTCAAAGGGCATGGTGGCGGGTGGTCGCTGAACAGCGGGCTGGAGACCATCACCATGCTCGACGTCTATCGCGCGCTGGGAGAGAACCGCATCTTTGCGCTCGGTCCCGCCGATCCCCAGCCGGCTTGTCTGGTGGAGCAGGCCGTCAACGGATCACTCGCAGATGCCCTGCATGAGGCGGAGGGAGTGCTCCTTCGCCGTATGGCCGACGTGACCCTGGCGGATATCGCAGCCGACTTTACCCGGCGGTTGCCGGCGGCAGATCCTGCATAGCTGCCAACCCTGACGACAGCACGGGGTATCCAGTCCTGAAAAGCCCGCCTGCGCGTTGGACGCGTACAGGAGGCATGTTCGATGAGCGCAGGTGACGATGAACATTGGATGCAGATGGCGATCGACGTCGCGCGATCGAAGGGCATGGACCCGGCGAGTTCGCCGCTGGGATGCGTGATCGTTCTTGATGGCAAGGTCCTGTCGGCCGAACGTAACCAGACGCAGGAACTGCCAGATGCGACCGCGCACGCGGAAATGATGGCGATCCGGCGTGCGTGTGAGGCGACGGGCGACATGGAGCTGCGCGGGGCTACGCTTTATTCCACGCTTCAGCCCTGCGGTATGTGCACGATGGCCTCGATCTGGTCGAAAGTCGGGCGCGTGGTTTACGGTGCCGGTCGGGAAGACGTGCATCCGATGTATTTCGAGGCAAGGCATGTCGACACCCTGGCATTCATCTCCGATGCCTACCGGGACGACATCGAGATCGAAGGCGGGTGCCTGGCGGATGATTGCGCCAAGCTTTACTATCCCCCGAACGCCGATCTTTCCACCGAGGAGCAGGCCAACCTGTAAGCACGTCCCGATGAGTAGCGGCTGCGAGGGAACATCTAGGCCTCATCGCAACCCGCCAGGGCGCGGCGTCTTTCCCGGTCCTTCCTCAGACGCCGGTGAGTGGATGCGGTGATTGATCGAACCGCATCCACTCACGGGCTTGCTCGCAAGCTATCCAGCGCGATCGGATTGCACGAGCCGGAACAGCAGGACCGAGCGGCCGGTCACCTGATAGGTTGAACCAACTTCAAACTGCTCCTCTGTTGCGTCGGGAGCGTTGGTGTCGATCAGCCGCTCCCATCCAGCGGCGCCCGCCGTGTCCGGCAGGGTAAAGTTGATGAGGTCATGCCAGGCGTTGAAGACGATCAGCAGCGTCTCGTCCTCGCCGCGGCGGCGCAGTCCTGTGACACGTGCGCGTCCGTCGATCATCATGCCGACGCAGCGGGCGCTGGTATCGCTCCAGTGGCCCGCATCCATTTCGCCGCCGGCAGGATTGATCCAGGTGACGTCCTTGACGCCCAGTTCCTCGTTCACCTCGCCGACCAGGAAGCGTGCCCGATGCAGCACGGGGAAGCGGCGGCGCAGCGCCGTCAGCTTCCGCGTGAAGGCGATCAGGCCTTCACCCTTCTCCTTGATGTCCCAATCCAGCCAGCCGATCTCGCTGTCCTGGCAATAGGCGTTGTTGTTGCCGCCCTGCGTGCGTGCGAACTCGTCGCCGGCCAGCAGCATCGGGGTACCCTGGCTCAGCAGCAGGGTCGCCAGGAAGTTGCGGATCTGGCGTTCGCGCAAGGCAAGTATCTCGGCATCGTCCGTGTCGCCTTCGACACCGCAGTTCCAGGATCGGTTGTCGTCCGACCCGTCCTTGCCATCCTCGCCATTCGCATCGTTGTGCTTGCGGTCGTAGCTGACGACGTCGTTCAGCGTGAAGCCGTCATGCGCGGTGATAAAGTTGACGCAGGCCCAGGATCGGCGCCCGCTATGATTGTACTCCTCGGGAGAGGCGCACAGCCGCGGTGCAAGCTCGGCGACGCTTGCCTCGCCGCGCCAGAAATCGCGCACGGTGTCGCGGTACTTGTCGTTCCATTCGGCCCAGCCCGGCGGGAAGGAGCCCACCTGATAGCCGCCGGGACCGATGTCCCACGGTTCCGCGATCAGCTTGACGGCGGCAAGCGTCGGGTCCTGCCCGACCGCACGCAGGAAGCCCGACTGTTCGTCAAACCCATGCGGCTCCCGTGCCAGGATGGTGCCGAGATCGAAGCGGAAGCCATCGACATGCATCTCCTCCACCCAGTAGCGCAGGCTATCCGTGACGAGCTGAATTACGCGCGGGTGGCTGAGGTTCACCGTGTTACCGGTGCCGGTATCGTTGATGTAATAACGCGGCTGATCGGGCAGGAGCCGGTAATAGGTCGCGTTGTCGATGCCCTTGAACGAGAGCGTCGGCCCAAGCTCGTTCCCTTCCGCCGTGTGGTTGTAGACCACGTCGAGGATTACCTCGAGATCGTTTTCGTGGAAGCGGGCGACCATCTCCTTGAACTCACGCAGGGAGTTGGCAATGTCGTGGGCGTAGCGCGGTTCGGGTGCGAAGAACCCTATGGAGTTGTAGCCCCAGTAATTGGCGAGGCCTTTCTCCACCAGCTGGCTGTCCTGTACAAAGGAATGCACCGGCAGCAACTCGACCGAGGAGACGCCCAGCGCTCGCATGTGGTCGAGCACGGCCTGCTTCCCCATGCCGGCGTAGGTTCCGCGCAGATGTTCGGGCACGCCCGGATGGCGCATGGTCAGCCCCTTCACATGCGCCTCGTAGATCACAGTCCGGTCCCATGGGACCGCGCGCTTTTCCGCCTGCCCGCGCCAGTCGAAGCTGGGATCGACGACGACGCATTTCGGCATGAACGGCGCGCTGTCGCGTTCGTCGAACGTCAGGTCGTCGCCGGTCTCCATCTGGTAGCCGAACAAAGCGGGGTTCCACTCAAGCGTGCCGGCATGCGCGCGCGCATAAGGATCGAGCAGCAGCTTGTTCGGGTTGAAGCGGTGCCCCGCCTCCGGCTGATAGGGGCCGTGGACCCGGTATCCGTAGAACTGCCCGGGCTTCACATCAGGCAAGTAGCCGTGGAATACCTGGTCGGTATATTCGGGCAGGGTGACACGCTCGATCTCCGTCTTGCCGTCGGCATCGAACAGGCACAGCTCGACCTTGGTGGCGTTGGCGGAGAACAGCGCGAAGTTCGTGCCGCTTCCATCCCATGTTGCACCCCGCGGGTAGGGCAGGCCTTCCTTCAGCCGGGCAGCGAAATCGGTCACGCGCGTCTCCTTGTATGCAGCCATCGCACAACCCGGTGGCGCCGTGTCGTATCCGGCGAAGATCGGGGGATTGCAGATATTTCCGGAGGCCGGTGTTCGTTGACTATGGCGCGCAGACTTGCGACGCAGCGGCGATGCAGCAGCTTCGCATCGCGCTCGAATGGTTTCTCAACCCCGATCACCTGCCGCTGATCGCCGCGCGCGATCGGCTTCGGGCGGAGGGGCTGGAACTGGACCTGATCGTGCCGGACGATCATTACGACGGGTTCGAGGCGCTGGCTGACGGAGACGTCGACCTGGTCGTGAACGAACCGCTTCACCTGGTCGAGCGGCGGGCAGTGCGGCTGACTTCGCATGGCTGCTTCTTCGCCACTGACGGCGGGGTGCTGATGCATCGCGTGGCGCTTGGCCGCCTCGCGGCTGGAGCGCCGGTCCGCATCGCATCGCCAGTGTCGAACCCGACGACGGATGCGCTATGCCGCGATATCCTGTCGGCTTGGTCGGCGCAGCAGGGCCACAGGCCGGACGCCGCGGCAATCAGCATCGAACCGGCCGGCTTCGCGCATATCGACAATCTGGTGGCCGGGTTTGACGGGGCATGGCTGGCCTTCGCCAATGTGGAAGGTGTGTCGGCCGCATGCCGCGGGCTGGACACGCAGCTCGTCACGACGGCGGAGGCGGGCGTTCCCAACTTCTCCGCGCTGGAACTGATCGGCGCGGCCGACGCGGCGGGCCCCGTGCGGGAGGCAATCGCCCGGCTGGTCGATGCCTTGGCCGTGGTCACGCCAGAACTGCGCCGTGACCCGGTACAGGCGCGTGCGCTGTGGTACGAGGCGAGCGGGGAGCCCCGCAGCGCGGAGGCCGACGCCATCGTGGATGCTTCCCTGCCGCGCTTCCTGGCCCCGGTCCGGCGTGATGTGGAGGTGTGGCGGCCGATGTGGCGCTATCTGCACGAGCGGGGCGGCGACGTGGTGGACGAAGCGCGGTTCGAGGCGATGTTCGCCTGAGAGAGGCCGTCAGTCCGGGCGCATCATCCGGAACAGCCGGTCTTCGGTGATCTCGAAATAGTCGGCCGGTCCGCCACCACGGGTAATCGGGCGCGGGCGTGCTGTCTGGTACACGCCGTCTTCCAGCGTGGCCCGTTCGATATGGATGCCCACCGCCTCGCCAATCACGAGCCATTGATCGAGCTTGTCGCCGCTCCTGCCTTCCAGCTGGATGAGTTGCGTCAGCCGGCATTCGAAGTGGACGGGACTGCCCGCCACGCGGGCGGGTGACACCAGCGTGGACGGTAGCGCGGCCAGACCCGCCAGGTCGAACTCGTCGACCTCAGCCCCAACGCCGGCGGAGCTGACATTCATCGCCTCTGCCTGCGCCCGGGTGGCGAGGTTCCAGACAAATTCCCTGCTCGCCGCAATGTTGGCTACCGTGTCCTTCCAGCCTGATGACGAGAAGGCGATCAGCGGCGGGCGATAATTGATGAGGCTGAAGAAGCTGTAGGGCGCGAGATTGCGGATGCCATTCGGGCTGATCGTCGAGATCCAGCCGATCGGGCGCGGGGCAACGATCGCGTTCAGCGGATCATGCGGCAGCCGGTGCCCGTCGCTCGGCTCGTAGAAGTGGTAGTCGCTCATCACTGCACCTAGAGGGGACTGGTGGCGATGCTGCAAGCTCGCGGGGAGCAGGGCAAACCAGCCGGCGCCAGATGCCTCGCTTGTAAATACAGCCCGCCCTTGCTGACGGAATTTTTAGCCGGGTGTGAACAGCACCGGCTGACAAAGGCGAGGTTCAGGCGCCTGCGTTCAGTTCAGGTGCTCCTCCAGCTTCTCGCTCGCCGCCAGCCAGGTCTGCTCCGCCTCATCCAGTTCCTGGGATAGGGCGGCCCGGCGCCGACCCAGCTCGCTCATGGTCAGGCGTGCCAGATCCCTCGTCGCCGCGGCGGGATCGGCCATCGCCAGGTCGACCGCGGACAATTGGGCCTGAGCCCGCGCGATCATCGTTTCCGCTTCCGATACCTGCTTGCGGGCCTGCTTCTCCTCCTCGCGCGAGCGGGCGTTCGCCGGGCGGCGCTTCTTGCCCGGCCCATCGCCGGCGCCGGCCTTGGGCTGATTGCGGCCCAGGATGAAGTCGATGTAATCCTCCATGCTGCCGGGGTAGTCGGCGGCGGTGCCGCCATCGACCAGGACCAGGCGGTCCGCCGTCAGTTCGACCATGTGCCGGTCGTGGCTGATGAGGATGACCGCGCCGCTGTAATCGTTGAGCGCCTGCACCAGCGCCTCGCGCGTGTCGACGTCGAGGTGGTTGGTCGGCTCGTCCAGGATCAGCAGGTGCGGCGCCTCCCGCGTGATCAGCGCCAGCGCCAGCCGCGCACGCTCCCCACCGGAAAGCTTCGCCACCTGCTGCGTCGCGCGGTGACCCGAGAAGCCGAACCGGCCGAGCTGCGCCCGGACCGCGGCGGGACTCTTGCCGTCCATCGCGCGGGTCATGTGTTCCAGCGGGGTGGCATGGGAGGTCAGCTCCTCCACCTGGTACTGGGTGAAATAGCCGACCCGCATGCGCCCCGACGCCTGCATGGCACCGTCCATCGGCGTGAGCTGCGCCGCCAGCAGCCGCGCCAGCGTGGTCTTGCCGTTGCCGTTGCGGCCCAGCAGCGCCAGGCGGTCGTCCGGGTCGATGCGCAGGTTCACCCGCCGCAGGATCGGGGTCTCGTCATAGCCGACGGATGCGAGATCGAGCGTGATCAGCGGTGGTCGCAGCTCGTCCGGATTGGGGAAGGTGAAGCTGAGGCTGGGGTCTTCCATCATGGCCGTGATCGGCTGCATCTTCGCCAGCATGGTGGCCCGCGACTGCGCCTGCTTGGCAGTGGAGGCGCGTGCGCTGTTGCGGGCGATGTAATCCTGCAGGCGCGCGCGTTGCGCATCCTGCGACGCCTTGGCGGAGGCGAGCTGCGCCGCCCGCTCTGCCCGCTGCGCCTCGAAGCTGTCGTAATTGCCCGCGTACAGCGTGGCCTTGCCGCCCTGCAGGTGCAGGATCGTATCGACCACGTTGTTCAGCAGGTCACGTTCGTGGCTGATGACGATCAGGGTGCCGGGATAGCTCTTGAGGAAGGATTCCAGCCACAGCGTCGCTTCCAGGTCGAGGTGGTTGGAAGGCTCGTCCAGCAGCAGCACGTCGGGCGCGGAGAACAGCAGGGCCGCCAGCGCCACGCGCATCTTCCAGCCGCCCGAATAGGTGTCCAGCGGGCGGGCCTGCATCGCCTCGTCAAAACCCAGGCCGAGCAGGATGCGCGCGGCGCGGGCAGGCGCGGTGTAGGCGTCGATCGCCAGCAGCCGGTCATAGATATCGCCTAGCCGGTCCGGATCGGCGCAGTGTTCGGACTCTTCGAGCAACTGGGTGCGTTCGAGATCGGCGGCGATCACCGCCTCGAACGGGGTCCGGGTGCCGCTGGGCGCCTCCTGCGCGATGTAGCCCAGGCGAATCTTGCGGGGTGTGTCGATCGTGCCCTCGTCCGGGTCGAGCTCGCCAACCAGCACCTTCATGAGGGTGGACTTGCCCGCGCCGTTGCGGCCGATGAGGCCCACATGCGCGCCCGGCGCGATCGCCGCCGATGTCCGGTCAAGGATCGTGTGGCCGCCGAGCCGGACGGTGATGTCGTTGATCGTGATCATGCGACGCGCGCCTAGCAGGGCTGTGCCGCGCACCCAAACGGTAGAATGATCGGCTGGAGCGCGGATCGAACGCCAGCGCGCTGGCGCGAGGAAACAATCAGAACCCAGCGCAACGGTATCGAAATTGGACAGACCAAACGTACGTGCAGGCAGTCAGCTTCCGCGGGCGTAGGCGATGCCCCGTTCGACTCCGCGCAGTTCGGCCATGCCGCGCATCCGGCCCAGCAGCGAGTAGCCGGGGTTCACGGTCTTGCCGAGATCGTCGATCATCTGGTGTCCGTGATCGGGGCGCATCGGCAGCGACCGGCCAAGGCGCTGCTGCAGGTCGTGGATGCGGCCGATCACCTCCACCATGCCGGCGCTGCCTTCCAGATGCGCGGCCTCGTGGAAGGCGCCGTTCGCCTCACGCTGGACGGAGCGGAGGTGCAAAAAGCCGATGCGATCACCCAGCCGATCGACCATGCCGGGCAGGTCGTTATCCGCCCGCACGCCGAACGACCCGGTGCAGAAGCACAGTCCGTTGGAGCGGTTGGGCACCTGATCGAACAGGTGTTGGACGTCCGCCTCCGTACTGACCACGCGCGGCAGGCCGAAGATCGGGAAGGGCGGATCGTCGGGGTGGACAACCAGGCTGATGCCGGCATCGTCCGCCACCGGGCAGATGGCCCGCAGGAATGCGACGTGATTGGCGCGCAGCACGTCCGCGTCCACGTCCGCGTAACTGCCGATGGCGACGAGGAACTCGGCATCGTTGAAACTTTCCTCGCTACCCGGCAGGCCAGCCAGGATGGTGCGGGACAGGGCCGCCGCATCCGCCGGGTCCATGGCGGCGAAGCGTCGGGCGGCGGCCTCGCGGATCGCCGGGTCGTAATCCGCCGCAGCATCGGGCCGCTGCAGGATGTGAATGTCGTAAGCGGCAACCGCCTCCAACTCGAACCGTAGGGCAAGGGCGCCGTCGGGCATGGCCCAGGCGAGATCGGTGCGCGTCCAGTCCAGCATCGGCATGAAGTTGTAGGTCACGGTATCGATGCCGCACGCCGCCAGATTGCGGAGTGTGACGCAATAGTTCTCGACAAAGCGGTCGCGCCCGGGACCGGCGGTCTTGATCTCCTCGTGCACGGGCACGCTTTCGACCACGCGCCAGTCCAGCCCGGCCTCAGCGATCATCCGCTTGCGCTGCTCGATCGCCGGGAGCGTCCAGATTTCGCCATTGGGCACCTCGTGCAGGGCCGTCACCACACCAGTCGCACCAGCCTGGCGGATGTGGGCGAGCGGCACCGGATCGCCCGGACCGAACCAGCGCAAGGTGGGCGTCATCAAGGTCACTTAGGATGCTCCACAGCAATGAGGTAAGGCGGCCGTATGCAATCGGTCAGTCCAATTCGCAAATGGAATGTACGATCCTGACCTTTGGGTCACGCTGCCATCTCCGATAGGATCGACGAACGGACCTTCTTCAATCAAGGGCATCTCGCCGTCCTCTCCAGCATGGTCCCGGCAGCGCCGGTGACAATCTTGGGCGAGGCTACAGGCTTCGGCAACAGGTGGCTTCGAACTCTGCTGAGGCAACGCCGCCATTTCCTCAGCGCAGATGCGTGCAGAATGGACGGTCAGTCCAACCGCAAAGGGCGGCCTGGACGTGTGGGATCTTGCCGGAATGTATGGCGGAGAGGGTGGGATTCGAACCCACGGTACCCGTGAGGGCACACCGCATTTCGAGTGCGGCGCATTCGACCACTCTGCCACCTCTCCGCGCGAGGTTTGCGAGGCGCCGCGAGGCGCCCGGCCGGTCGGGAGCGCGGCGCCTAGCGCAGGCGGGGCGGCTTGCCAAGCGGGAACCTTGCCGCATTTCGCCGGTCGCTTATATACAGACCATGGACGTATCGCAGTTCTTCTCGCCGCAAGCCGGCCGCCTGATCGAGGCACCGCGTCACAGCGCCGCGAGCTTTTCGATCGGCGACATCGTGCGGCACCGGATGTTCGACCTGCGCGGCGTGGTGTTCGATATCGACCCCGTCTTCGCCAACAGCGAGGAATGGTACGCCGCCATTCCGGAGGCGATCCGCCCCGCGCGCGAGCAGCCATTCTACCACCTGCTGGCGGAAAACGAGGACGGATCGTACGTCGCCTATGTCAGCCAGCAGAACCTGGTGGAAGACAGCGAAGCCGGCCCCGTAGACCATCCCAGCGTCGGGCAGATCTTCGAACCCTGGACCAAGGGGCGCTACCGTATGCGGCGGCGGCTGACGCACTGACGCGTCAGGGATCGTCCCGCAGCGCGCCGCGCAATTGTTTCAGCGCGGCCGTCTTCAACTGATGGACACGCGGAATGCTGACGGACAGCACCTCTGCAATCTCGGCCAGGTTCAGCTCCTCCACGAAGTAGAGCTTCACAACCAGTCGCAGCCGTTCGGGCAGGGCCGAAATCGCGGCGATCAGCCGGGTACGGTCTTCCTGCGCCAGCAAAACCTGTTCCGCCGTGTCGCTGTCGGCGGCGAAGTGCAGGTCGGCATCGTCGTAGTGTTCGTCGATTGACCCTACGCTGACCGGCACCGCGTCATCCCGCAGGCGCTGCGCCTCCCCGGTGGACAGACCCAGTGCCGCGGCAAGTTCGGGCAGGGTCGGGTCGCGGCCAAGTTCGGTCCGGAGGCGGGCCGATGTGCGTTCCAGCTGCAGCCGGCGGGTGCGCGCACCGCGTGGTTCGGCCGAGCAGGCGCGCAGCAAATCAACCATCGCGCCGCGCACGCGCAGCTTGGCATAGGCGGCAAAGCCATCCTCCCCCGGTCCGGAATGCTTCTGTGCGCATTCGGTCAGCGCGACCATCCCGGCCTGCAGCAGGTCCTCCACATCCAGTGCCCCGGTGGCGCTGCCAGCGAGATGCCAGGCAAGGCGGCGGACCATGGGCACGAAGCGGGTGACCCGGTCGGCCACCTCATCCCCGCGATAGGAGCGTTCCGCCCGGACGCCGGCGTGGCGTGCGAAGGCGATGTTGGCGTGGTACATCATGCGGCCTGCGCCTCCTCATGCGCGGGACTGGCAAGGGCGGGGAGCGGCGGCTCCTTCCCGCCAACGATGCCGATCACCTCGATCGGCTGGGTCGGCGGCAATTCCGCGATGGACAGGACCGTGCAGGCCGGCGCGCGCAGCCGCAGCAGCGTGGCGAGCGGGCGGCGGGCGCGCGGCTGCACGATCAGCGCGGCGTTGCGACCGGCGGGAAGCCCGGCGGTGATCGCCACCACCCGTTCGCCGATCGATCGCGCGAGATCCGGTTCCACTACCAGTTGGCCGGTCATGGGATCGGTCAGCCCGCCGACCACCATCTCCTCCAGCTCCGCCGCCAGCGTGATGACGGGCAGCACTTCGTCCGGCTGGCACAGGGCGCCGACCAGCAGCGGGCCGAGGTCGGCGCGGATCATGTCCACCAGCCGGTCGTGCTCCACCGTGATCTGCACTGCTTGCGACAGGCTGGCGAGCATGGGCAGCGGGTGGCTGAGCGGGATACCGTCGGCCAGTAAGGCGCGCAGCAGGCGGGTCAGCGCCGCCAGCGAGAGCGGGGCGGGGGTGATGGTGTCGACAAGCTGCGTGTTGCGTTCACGCAAGAGGTCGATCAGCTCACGCACCTGATCCGGCCCCAGCAGATCCTGTGCCCGGACGCTGAGCAGCTGGTTCACATGGGTGGCCACCACGCTTTCGAGGTCCACCACCAGGTAGCCTTCCGCCACGGCGAGGTCGCGGGCGCCGGGATCGATCCACAGCGCCGGGCAGCCGAAGCTGGGGTCCAGCGTGGCCTCCCCCTGCACCAGGCTGCTGCGCCCCACCTGGCCGGTATCGATCGCCAGCAGCCGCCCAATGCGCAGGGACGCGGAGCCGAGCGGCGCGCCGCCGAGCGTGATGCGATAGCGATCGGGCGCCAGGTCGAAGCTGTCGCGGATGCGGAATTGCGGCACGATGAAGCCGAAGCTCTGGCACATCTGCTTGCGCAGGCCCGTCAGCCGGCTGACGAGCGGCGCGCCGCGCGCCTCGTCCGCCAGCTGCACCAGGCCATAGCCGAGCTCCACCGTCACCAGCGCGCGTTCCGACACCTCGCCGATGGTGATGCGCGCCGGGTCGGGGGTCGGCTCCGGCACGATGGCGTTGGCAGTCGCGGCGGCGCGCTCCTGACGAAGGTGGCGCCACAGCATGAAGGTCGCGGCGGCCAGCGGCAGGAACAGTGTCTGCGGCATGGCGGGCACCAGGCCCAGCGCACCCAGGATCAGGCTGACCGGCAGCCAGATGCGCGGGTCCGCCAACTGCCCGCCGATCTGGCCGGACAGGTCGCGCGTGTCCGACACGCGGGTGACGATCACGGCGGCGGCGATCGACAGCAGCAGCGCGGGAACGCTGGCGACCAGCGCGTCGCCCACCGCGAGTGTGACATAGACCTCGCCCGCCTCTGCCGCAGACAGACCGTGACTGACCATGCCGAGCACCAGGCCGGCGATGATGTTGACGCCCAAGATCAGCAGAGCGGCGACCGCGTCGCCCTTCACGAACTTGCTGGCGCCATCCATGCTGCCGTAGAAATCGGCCTCCGTCGCGACTTCGCGCCGGCGGGCCTTCGCCTCGTCCGCGGTCAACAGGCCTGCGGCAAGGTCGGCGTCGATCGCCATCTGCTTGCCGGGGAGAGCGTCGAGCGTGAAGCGGGCGGAAACCTCCGACACGCGGCCTGCGCCTTTGGTGACGACCACCAGGTTGATGATCATCAGGATCAGGAAGACGAAGATGCCCACGGCGAAATTGCCGCCGATGAGGAAGGCGCCGAACGCCTCGATCACCATGCCGGCGGCGGCTTCCCCTTCGTGCCCGTTCATCAGCACCACGCGGGTGGAGGCGACGTTCAAAGCGAGGCGCAACAGGGTGGCGAACAGCAGGACGGAGGGGAAGGCGGAGAAGTCGAGCGGCTTTTCGGCGTTGATCGCCGCCATCAGCACGGCGACCGACAGCGCGATGTTGAGCACAAAGAACAGGTCCAGCACCAGCGGCGGGATGGGCATGACCATCAGTACAATGATGGTCAGGATCGCCGCCGGCAGCGCCAGTGTGGGCGGCAGGAAGCGGCTGGCACCACGGGGGGCGACGAAGCTGGCGGCGGTCACAGGTTGAAGGCCCGGAGCTTGCCATAGGCGGCATCGACATGGGCGAGCGCGCGGCCCGGCAGCGATGCCTCACCGCTGCCGAAGGTGGAGCGCAGCGTATCGGCCATGGATGGCCGCGGGGCAGAAGCGCCACCGCCACCGCCGCCGCCGTTGGCGACCGGGCGGACGAAACCGACCGTGCGGAAGCCTGCCGGCAGATTGCTGCCGCCCGGCAGGGCCGCGTTGCCGGTCATGGCATTGCTCATCTTGGTGCGCAGCAGGTCCATGACCTGGCCGATCGACCGGGGGCCAGCCGCGCCGTGGAAGATCGCGCGATTGCTGGCGGCGGCGGCCGGGAACAGCGCGGCGGCGGATTGGCCAGGATCGGATTGCAGCGCCTGCAGGAAATCGCGCGCACCGGCCTGGCCCATGAAATGCGCGAGGTAGAGCTCGGCCGCGTCAGGTTCCCGGCCTAGGATCGGACGCAGAGCGGCGGCATTGTCGCGCGCCAGCTCCGCCGCCATCAGCGCGGCCGCGTCGGCATCGTGGCGCAGGTTCATGACCGCGCCGGCGAGCGAGGGATCGCTGACCCGGGCGCGCCCGCCGCTGCGCGTGATCGCGCCTTCCGCCCAGCCGTAGCCGTGCTGCGCGCCGTGCCGGTCCAGCGTATCGAGCCAGGTGCCGTTGACGAACTGGAACAGCCCGGCCGCGCTGCTGGTACCGGCCCGAGCGTCGGGGTTGAGGCCGGATTCAATCCGCGCCTGCGCCAGCAGGTAGTTGAAGTCGACGCCGGTCGCGGCGGCGGCGCGGGCGATCGCCGCGTGGGGGTCGCCCGCCGGTGTCGTACCGGGCAGGGCGGCATTCAATGTGGGCACTCGTGATCCCCTCTGCTTGGGTCCATGCAGAGAGGATCAGCAAGGGGCGTGCCAGTTTCGCCTAGCTGGTGGCGACTGCGCGGCTGTACAGGCGGATGGAGCCGGTCAGCGTGGCGAAGCGCGCGGCCATGTTGGTGGCGATCAGATTGCGCAGCCGGCGATTGGTCTCGTTTACCCGGCGCACGGAATCGAGCAGGCCCAGGCTCTCGTCATCCAGGTCGGCGACGTCCACATCGGCCAGCACCTCGCACAGGTCCAGCTTGCCCTGCACGCAGGTCAGGATGCGTTCGAGGTCCAGGGCGGCAAGCGCCTGCCGTTCACCTTCCAGCAGGGCAAGCATCTGCCGCAGGCGCAGCGCGCTGTTGGGCTGGTCGGCATCGATGGCGGCGGGGAAGGGGTGGGTCATTCGCTGTCTCGCGTCAGGTGGCCGGCGGCGATCAGCGCATCGGCGATCTCGCCCGGTTCAAGGGAGTATTCACCGCGGCTGATCGCGGCGCGGATGGTGGCGACCCGGTCCATGTCCACCGGCGGTTCGCCCGCCGCGCTCAGCTCAGCGGCGATGGAGGCGATAACGGCGACTGGTGCCGCCTCGACCGGGGTTCCGGCGGCTTGGGCACGCGCGCCGGCAAGGCGGGCGACGGGTTGCAGCGGGCCGACCCGCTGCGCGGCAATCTGTCTGGCACTATCGATCGGGGGCATCGCGGCTGCTCCGGCGACTGAACTGTCTCTGGTTAGAGAACGGCCGGGGCGCGGCGATTTATAGGGCTGCCGGTGGCAGACCCTTGCCGCCCCTACGGCATCTCCATGCCGACCAGACCCGGCCGGATGACGCGGGCGCGCAGCGGTTGTGCGTCCCTGCCGCCGGATCGCACGCGGATCCATTCGCCAACGGCGCCGGGTTCCAGCACCTCCGCCTGCCGCTGCAGCGCGAAGCCGCGGCCCCGCAGGGCGACTGTCACGGTTTCGCCACGCAGCACGGCGGGTTCGGTCCTGGCCGGCGTCGCCGCCTGCGCCGGGGCGGACAGCGGCACGAACAGGCGCCAGCCTGCCACCGGGCAGCGGACAAGAACGGTGTTCTGGGCCGGGCCGTACCATTCCACGGCCAGCGGCTGCACGCAGGCGGCCAGGCGCAGGCGTGCATCGACCGGTTGGCGGGCGCCGCCGACCTGCCCGACGGCATGGCCGGTGAACTGCGCGATCGCCTGGTCGATGGCGGCAGGTTCGGTGATGGAGTTCGCGACCGCCGGGGCGGACAGCAACAGGGCGGCGGCAAAGGCAGGAATTCGCATGGGTGCTCCCTCGTGGTTGTCACACCAAGGCAAGCACCATGCCATTATGGCGCGCGATCGTAGGCGAGCATCGCGACAATGCCGGCATGCCGCTGCGCCGACGGATCGACCACCACCCGCGCGCCCGGATGATCGGCGGCGAGTTGCAGTGCGCGCGGCCCCGCCGCAGGGCTGGCCAGCAGCGTGAGCTGCAGGCGCGGATCGCGCTGTTCGGCGACAAGCCAATGCGTCAGGGGCGGTGCATCCGCGCCTTCGCGCCAGATCGCCACGGGCTCACCGTGCGGCGGCAAAGCGGGCGGCGGGACGGCAGCCTGCGGCCGGTCCAGCGCAGAGGCGGCGACGAGGAACAGGATCAGCGCCAGGTCGGCCAGCATCGTCTGCCAGCCGGCCGACCCGGGGCGGGCGGCCGCGATCATGCGGCATTGTCCAGCGATCGCGGTTCGCCGTGCGATCCGCTGCGCCGCACGGCGCGGGCGAGCCAGTCGACGAGGGCTTGCCGCTCCGCCTCCTCCCGCGCCGAACGCCGGGCGATCGCGGCAGCGAGCGGCATCAGTATGAAATGCGCCAGCACCAGACCATACAGCGTGGTCGTCACTGCCATGGCGATCGCATCGGCATAGGAACTGCCGCCCGCCACCGCGCCTGTCAGACTGCCCAAGGATAGCAGCGTGCCAGCGAGTCCCAGCACGGGCGCGAGGTCGGCGGCGCCGTGCAGCACGTCCGTGGCCGCCATGGCATCGCCGGTGCGTGACCGGCAGAACCGGTCATGTTCGGCGAACAGGATGTCGATCGACCGGGACCGGATCAGCGCCTGAGTCGCGCAATCGAACTCGCCATCGTCGAAGCTGTGCGCCTGCGCACGGAGTAGGCCGTCACGATCGATCTCGCCGATCTGGCCGCTCAGCCGCTGACGGATGCGGACGGGGTCGAAGGGGCGGCGTAGCAGGCCAGCTAGGGCGCGGGCTGTGACGCGCAGCTCCGCCGGGCCGCAGCGGAGCGCGGTCGCCGCCAGCGTGCCGCCGGCCACCAGGGCTGCCGAGGCCGGGTCGAACACGTCCATGCACAAATCCTCCAACGCGGGCCCGACCGGCCGCACCAGACAGAACGGCAGCGCGGCGATGTCTTTCAGGGCAGGGGCGGCGCCTTGCCGCCGGGCGGCAAGCAATTGCCGGTCGCAGCGCGGGCGTAGCTGGCGATGGCGGCGCCGCGCAAATTGGCACGCCCCTTGCTGAACATGCCAGCGAGGCCCGCATCCGGCGGGTTTCACGCAACGGAGCACCTTCACGTCATGAGCCATTCCCTGTTCGGCATCCACGGCGCCGCGCTGGAGGTCCGGTCGCAGCGCATGGGTGTGCTGGCGGCCAACATCGCCAATGCCGCGACCCCCGGCTACAAGGCGCGGGATATCGATTTCGGCACCGCGCTGCAGGCCCGGCTGGGCGGTGTGGACAGTGATGCCGCCAGTAACGCGGCCACCCTGTATCGCCGCCCGGTGATGTCCAGCCTGGACGGCAACACGGTGGAGATGAACACCGAACAGGCGGCCTTTGCCGAAAACGCCGTCGGCTATTCCGCGACATTGGGCTTCCTGAAGGGCCGGGTTGAGACGGTCACCCGCGCGATCAAGGGCGAGTAAGGCCGTGCCGAACCCAACCACGCTGTTCCAGCTGGGGCATCAAGCGATGTCGGCGCAACTCGTGCGCATGAACGCCGCCGCCTCCAACCTCGCCAATGCAGGCAGCGTCGCGGCGACGGAGGATGGCGCATACCGTCCCGTCCGCGCTGTCTTCGCCGAACAGCTCGACCGGCAGACCGGCCTCAGCACCGTGGCGGTCACTACCGTCGCCAGAGCCGATGTGACGCCCGTGCGCCGCTACGATCCCGGCCATCCGCTCGCCGACGAGAACGGCGAGGTCTGGGTCAGCCCGGTCGATGAGAACGAGGAGATGGTCGAGATGCTCGAGGCGTCCCGCCAGTACCGCAACATGGTGGAGGCGCTGTCCACCGCCAAGCAACTGATGCTCGAAACCATGAGGATGAAATGAGCCTTACCTCCATCACCCAGTTGCAGAACACGGCCACCGCCGCGGCGAAGGACAAGGCGACCACCGGGCGCGGTCTCGACAGCCTGGGGCAGGGCGATTTCCTGCGGCTGATGACCACGCAGCTGCAGCAGCAGGATCCGTTCAATCCGGTCGATAACACGCAGATGCTGGCGCAGATGGCCCAGTTTTCCAGCCTCGCCACCATGACCGACGTCAGCGCCACGCTGGAGGCGATCAACACCAAGCTCGACAAGCTGACGGCCGCCGCCGCCACCCCCAAGGAGTAAGCACCGATGTCCTACTACACTTCAATCAGTGGGCTGAAGAACGCCCAGACCGATCTGGGCGTGATCGCCCACAACATCGCCAATACGGAAACCACCGGCTTCAAGAAGTCGACCACCAGCTTCGCCGATATCGTCGCCAAGTCGGCCATGTCCGACCCGCGCAAGACGATGGGCATCGGCTCCACCGTGGAATCGATCTCCCAGAACTTCAGCGTCGGCTCCATCGAGCAGACTGGTTCGGCGCTCGACATCGCGATCAATGGCGAGGGGTTCTTCGCCACCAAGGCCGCCGATGACGGTTCCATGTCGTTCACCCGCAACGGCGCGATGATGCTGGATCAGAACGGCTACATCCAGGATGGGTCGGACAACCGGCTGCAGGTGTTCCCGGTCGATGCGGCGGGCAACGCCACCTCCGCCACCCCGGTCGATGCGATGGTACCGGCGACGAACGGCGCCGGATCGAAGTTCGCGGGGCTGACCATTGCCGAGGACGGGCTGGTCACCGTCACCTATGGCGACGGCACGACCCAGCCGGTCGGGCAGGTGGCGCTCGCTTCCTTCGCCTCCAACACCGGGTTGCAGCAGGTCGGCTCCTCCAATTGGGAAGCCACCGGCCTGTCGGGTCCGGCAAGCTACGGCCAGGCGGGCATCGGCCGCTTCGGATCGCTGCTGTCGGGCGCTCTGGAACGGTCCAACGTCGACATCGCGGAGGAACTGGTCGGGCTCATCAGCGCGCAGCGCAACTTCCAGGCCAATGCCAAGGCGATCGATACCGCCACCCGCATCACCGAAACCATCATCAACCTGCGTACGTAACGGACGGGCTTGAGCGATGGACCGCCTGATCTACACCGCCTTGTCTGGCATGCGCGCCTCCATGGACCAGCAGCGCGTGACGGCCAGCAACATGGCCAACGCGCAGACCATCGGCTTCCGGGCCGAGGAGCTGGACCGCCGCCCCGTCACGCTGCGTGGCGAGGCGCTGGAGGTGCGTGCCATGCAGCAGGGCGAGGTGCGCGGCGCCGACATGCGCGGCGGCGAGGTGTTCGGCACGGGCAACCCGCTGGATGTCGCGCTGAATGGCGAGGCGATGCTAGCGGTCCAGGCGCCTGACGGCAGCGAGGCCTACACCCGCCGTGGCGACCTGCGCATCGACGCGTCGGGCATGCTGATGAACGGGGAAGGGTTGCTGGTGCTGGGCGCCGATGGCCCGATCAGCGTGCCGCCGGGCGGTCAGCCGCAACTCTCCGCCGACGGTGCGGTGACCGTGCGTGATCCGGCCCAGCCGCTGGCCCCGGCGACGGAGGTCGGCCGGCTGAAGCTGGCATCGCCCGCGGGTAGCCAAGTGCTGAAGGGGCTGGACGGCCTGTTCCGCGTGGTCGGCGGCGGCGTGCTGCCGGCGGACGAGCAGGCGACGATCGTCACCGGATCGCTGGAACAGTCCAACGTGAACACCTCGCAAGTGCTGGTGGAGATGATCGATGCCCAGCGCCTTTACGCCATGCGCAGCAAGCTGATCGCCACCGCCGGCGACATCGATGAAAGCGGCGCATCCCTGATGCGTCTCAGCTGACCTTAGAATTCAGGAAACACGGACATGCCAACCAACGCACTCCAGGTCGCCAGTACCGGGCTTGAGGCCCAGGGTCACCGCATGCAGGTGATCGCCAACAACCTGGCCAATGTCGGCACCAGCGGGTTCAAGCGCGACCGGGCGAACTTCGCCACGCTCGCCTACCAGGACGCGCGCGTCGCCGGGCAGCGGTCGAGCGCGCAGACCGCCTATGCCACGGGCCTGAACCTCGGCACCGGCGTCGCGCTGCAATCGACCAGCCAGATCGTGACGCAGGGCACGCTCAACATGACCGACCAGCCCTATGACTTGGCGCTGGATGGCAATGGCTATTTCCAGGTGGAGCGGCCCGATGGCGGGCTGGTCTACACCCGCGCCGGCAATTTCTCGCTGAGCGCGGATGGCCAGCTGGTGACGCAGCAGGGCTTCGCCGTGCAGCCGACCATCACCGTGCCCGAAGGGACCACCGGCGTCGCGATCGCGCCCGACGGCACGGTCACCGCCATGCTGCCGGGGCAGGCGGAGCCATCGGAGGTCGGCCAGCTGCAGGTCGCCCAGTTCGTCAATCCGGCGGGCCTGCGCGCGATCGGTGACAACTTTCTGCAGGAAACCGCCGCCAGTGGGCCGGCGCAGCTGGCCGCCGGCGGCGAGCAGGGGCGCGGCAACATCCGGCAGGGCATGCTGGAGCAGAGCAACGTCAACATCGTGGAGGAGCTGGTCGCCATGATCGAGTGCCAGCGCGCCTACGAGATCAATTCGAAGATGGTCTCTGCCGTGGACAACATGCTGCAGAACGCCAACCAGACGCTGGGGCGGTGATGCGCGCGGCCCTTCTCCTCGGCACGGCGCTGCTCCTGTCCGCTTGCGGTGGGGTGGGGCAGCGGCCGATGGGCTACATGCCTGCGCTGCCGCCGGCGCCTGTACTGGCCGCTGCGACGGTGGACGGCAATGGTGCGATCTACCAGGCGGCGAACGGCTACGCCCCGCTGTACAGCGGCTACCGCGCGCAGGGGATCGGCGACCTCGTCACCATCCGTCTGGTGGAGGTGACGAGCACGGCCAAGTCCGCCAGCAGCCAGACGCAGCGCGACGGCGGCATCAGCGTCTCGCCGCCTGCTACCGGTCCGTTCTCCTTCAACCCGGCCGGGATTAATTCGGGCGCGTCATCGTCGTTCAACGGGCAGGGCGATGCGGCCCAGCAGAGCAGGCTGCAGGGGGACATCACGGTGACCATCATCGATGTGCGTCCCAACGGCACCGCGCTGGTCCGGGGCGAGAAGCTGATGTCGTTCAGCCAGGGCGAGGAATGGATCCAGCTGTCGGGCATCATCCGCCTGGCCGACGTGACGCCCGGCAACGAGGTATTCTCGAACCGGGTGGCCGATGCGCGCATCACCTATGGCGGGCGCGGATCGGTGCAGCAGTCCAGCCGGCAGGGCTGGCTGACCAACTTCTTCAACCTGGTGAGCCCGTTCTGATGCCCCCGTTCCGCTCCCTCCTGCTCGCCGCCGCGACCGGCATGGTCGCGCTCGCCAGTCCCGCCATGGCGGAACGGGTGCGCGATCTCGGCACCTTTCAGTCGGTGCGCGGCAACCAGCTGACCGGCTACGGCATCGTCGTGGGCCTGGACGGCACTGGCGACGACAACTTCATCTACACGGCGGAGGCAATGCGGGGCGTGACCAACCGCCTCGGCTTCCAGTTGCCGCCGGGCGTGAACCCCGCGCTACGCAACGCCGCCGCCGTGATGATCACCGCCGACCTGCCGGCCTTTGCCAAGCCCGGTCAGCGGATCGACATCACCGTGTCCGCCATCGGTCGCGCCCGCTCCTTGCGGGGCGGTGCGTTGATCATGACGCCGCTCTACGGTGCGGACGGGCAGGTCTACGCCATGGCGCAGGGCAGCTTGGCAGTCGGTGGACTGGGCGTCACCGGGCGCGACGGGTCCAGCCTTACCGTGAATGTGCCAACGGTCGGCCGCGTGCCCGAAGGGGCCACGGTGGAACGCGGCGTGGCGATCGGGTTCGAGACCCAGCCGGTGCTGCGCTGGAACCTGTACCAGGCCGATTTTCTGACCATTGCCCGTGTACGCGACGCGGTGAATGCACGCTTTCCCGGTGCCGCGTCGGTGGAGGATGGTGCCACGCTGGCGCTGGCGCTGCCTGCCGGAGCCGACATGCGCGCAGGGCTGATGGCCGAGATCGAGATGCTGGACGTGAACCCGGCGGAGGCCGCGGCACGGGTGGTGGTGAACAGCCGCACCGGCACCGTCGTCATCTCCAGCGCCGTACGTCTCGCGCCTGCGGCCATCAGCCATGGCAGCATGGTCGTGCGGGTGGAGGAGAGCCCCACCGTGGTGCAGCCCCAGCCCTTCGGCAACGGCCGCACCGCGACGCAGCAGGATTCCGCCGTCAGCATCGAGGAGGAGGGTGGCCACGTCGCGCTGTTCGAACCCGGTGCCAGCCTGTCCGAAGTGGTGGATGCGCTGAACATGCTGGGCGCGACACCGTCCGACCTGGTCGCAATTCTGGAGGCGCTGAAGCAGGCCGGGTCGCTGAAGGCGGAGATGGTGGTGATATGATCGCGCCCATTCATTCCACTGCGGCTGCTGCCGCGCCCAAGTCTGACCTGCGCAAGGCGGCGCAAGGCTTCGAGGCGATCATGCTGCGCCAGATGCTGGCCGCCGCGCGTGCCAGTGACTTCGGCAACGACCTGCTGGGCGATGGCGCCGGGCAGGACACCTTTGCGGAGATGCGCGACTCGCACTTCGCCGACCTCGCCGCCGGTTCGGGCCTGCTGGGTCTGGCCGACAAGATCGAGGCGCAACTCGCCCGCCACGGCGCGGCACAGGAGATCTAGCACATGGCATCCGACCTGCTGACGATCGGCGCCGCCGGCGCCAAGGCCGCCCGCGCCGCGCTGGACGTGACGGCACACAACATCGCCAATGCCTCTACGGAGGGATACGTCCGCCGCTCAGCGCGCTTGGACGAACTCGCCGGGCGCGGTGCCTTCCCCTACATGGCCGATATCAGCCTGTCGGGCGCGCGGGTCGGGTCGATCCACCGCAATGCCGATGCCTTCCGGCAGGCGGAGGTTCGCCGCACCGCCAGCGACCTGACGCGCTCCGACGCGGAGCTGGCCGCGCTTCGCACGGTGGAGGCAGCCCTTGACGACACCGCCGTCTACGACTCGATCGTCGAGTTCGAGGCCGCGTTGCAGCAGCTGGCGAACGACCCGGTCGATCCGGCGCTGCGTGCGGTGACGCTGGCGCGGGCCGACGCGATGGCGGGCAAGTTCAACATCGCGGCGGAGACGCTGGACGCCGCCGCGGCGGGGATGCAGTTCGACGCCACCGCAGGCGTCACCCGCGCCAACGAGGTGGGCGCGGAACTCGCGCGGGTGAACGTCAACCTCGCCCGCGCGGTGAACGGCACCACGGACAAGGCCGCGCTGCTGGATCGACGCGACATGCTGCTGGCGCAGCTGAGCGAGCATGCCAACACCGCCACCGACTTTGCCGCCGATGGAACGGTGACCGTTCGGTTGGGCGGCGCCGCCGGGCCGGTGTTCGTCGCCGGCGACGATGCGGGTACGCTGTCGCTGACGATCGCTGCGGACGACACGATCGCCTTTGCCGTAAACGGCGCGGCGGTCGATGTCACAGGCGGCAAGCTGGCCGGCGCGCAGGCTGGCCTTGTCGCCAACGACACGTTCCGCACGCGCCTGAATACGCTGGCCGACAACATTGCGGCGACCGTCAATGCCGCGCAGGGTGCGGGCGCGGACCTGACCGGTGCAGGCGGGCAGCCGATGTTCACCGGCACCGGCGCTGCCGGCTTCTCCATGGCGCTGACGGATGGCGGCCAGATCGCCGCCGCCGCGGCCGGCTCACCTGCCAATAGCCGTGACGGCACCAACCTGGCGGCCTTGCGGCAGGCAATCGGCACGCTGGACCCGGCAGGCGACATGAACCTGCTGCTGTTCGACGTGTCGGCGGTGGTCTCCGCCCGTACGCTCACCAACGAGGCGCTGGGCTCCATCGCCTCCTCCGCCCGGATCGTGCTGCAGCAGCAGGCGGGCGTCGACCTCGATACCGAAGCGGCCAACCTCATCCGCTTCCAGCAGGCTTTCCAGGCCAGCAGCCGGGCCATGCAGGTGGCCAGTGACCTGTTCGACACGCTTTTGGGGATCAGATGATGACCATCAACCTTTCCACCGCCTCCTTCTACGAGAAGTCGACCCGCCAGCTTACCGAGTTGCGCGGTCAGGCGGCCAAGCTGCAGCAGCAGGCCAGCACGGGCGACCGGCTGACTGCATCGTCCGACGATCCGGTCGCCGCCGCCCGCCTGCGCACCCTCAGCCGGGACGAGCGCCTGTCCCGCGTGGACCAGGCCGGATCGAACGCCGCCATGGCGGAGATGGAGCTGGTGGACAGTGCGCTCGGTTCCGTGGCGAACGTGCTGATGCGGGCGACCGAACTGGCGCAACAGGCGGCGAACGGGACGTTGACCGACGGACAGCGGGCCGCATTGGGCGTGGAGGCGGCGGATTTGCGCGCCACCTTGCTGACCATCGCCAACGGAGTGAACGGATCGGGCCACGCTCTGTTCGGCGGGCAGGGGGCAGGCGCCGCCTACGCCGACGTGGGTGGTGTCATCACCTATCAGGGCAGCACCACCAGCAAGGCGATCGACCTTGGCGCGGGGCAGATGGTGACGCCATCGCTGACCGGGCCGGAACTGCTGTCGTTCGAGGTAGGTGGGACAGAGACCGACCTGTTCGCGGTTCTTGGCACGCTGGCCGCATCGCTGCAGGGTGACGGGACCGACACCGGGGTCGCATCACGTACCGCGCTGGATCAACTGGCCGTCGGAATGGACAAGATCACCACCAGCCAGGCGGTGATCGGCGCGCGCATGAACTGGGTCGAACTGATGGACGACCGCCGCCTCACCAATGGCGAACTGCGCGCGGCCGAAGTGGACGATGTCGGCAGCGCCGACCTCGCCGTCACGGTCAGCAAGCTGCAGGAGGTGATGACCGTGCTGGAAGCGAGCCAGGCCAGCTTCGTGCGCCTCGCCAACCTGTCGCTGTTCAATCAGCTTTCGTAACCTTTCCGCTTTACCCCGCGCCCGTCGCCCCACGCCAGATAGAGGCCCTGACGCATGTACGCTGCAATCGGTATCGTTGTCCTGCTGGTGATGGTGTTCGGCGGGTTCGCCTTCACCGGCGGCGCGCTGGGCCCCGTCATGCACGCCTTGCCGCATGAGATGCTGATCATCGGCGGCGCCGCCGTCGGCGCCATGATCGCGGGCAATTCGCTGCACGAATTGAAGGCGATCGGCGGCAGCTTCGCCAAGATCTTCAAGGGGCCCAAGCACACCAAGCAGGACCATGTTGACGCCATCGCGCTGACCACCAAGCTGATGAAGGTGCTGCGCGCAGATGGCCCGGTGGCGCTGGAATCGCACGTCACGGACCCTGCGAACTCAGCCATCTTCGGCGAATATCCGCGGCTGCTGGCGAACAAGCCGCTGACCGCGCTGATCGGCGACACGCTGACGCTGATCGTCGTCTCCTCCGGCACGCTGGAAACGCATGCGGTGGAAGACGTGATGGACAACGCCATGAAAACGCACTTCCATGAACTGCACGAACCGCAGCACGCGCTGCAATCGCTGGCCGATGCGCTGCCCGCGCTCGGCATCGTCGCTGCGGTGCTGGGCGTGGTGAAGACCATGGGTTCGATCAGCGAGCCGCCGGAGGTGCTGGGCGGCATGATCGGGTCCGCCCTGGTCGGGACCTTCCTGGGCGTGCTGCTGGCCTATGGCATCGTCGCGCCGCTGGCCGGCAGGCTGAAGCAGGTGCTGGAACAGGACGAGCAGATCTTCCATGCGGTCAAGCAGGTCATCATCGCCTCGCTGAACGGCTATCCGCAGCCGCTGGTGGTGGAAAGCGCGCGGTCGGGCCTCGGTCATGCCTTCCGGCCGGGCCTGTCCGAACTGCTCGACAGCCTGCGGGGCCGCTGACATGCCCGCTGCTGCCCGCGGCAAGAACGAGCCGCCCGCCCCGATCATCGTCAAGAAGGTCACCATCGTACAGGGCGGCGGCCATCATGGCGGTGCGTGGAAGGTGGCCTATGCCGACTTCGTGACCGCGATGATGGCCTTCTTCCTGCTGCTGTGGCTGCTGGGCGCCACGACGGAGGCGCAGAAGAAGGGGCTGGCGGATTACTTCACCCCCACGCTGGTCAAGACCAAGGACGGCAGCGCCGGATCGAACAACGGCCTGCTGGGCGGATCGTCCCTGACCGAAGTGGACCGGTATCCCAACCGGCAGGGGCAGACGGGTACCCGCACCCTGACGGTGCCGCGCGATGCCACTGGCGGTCCAAAGGAAGGCGCGGCGGCCATCGCCCGCATGCGCGAGAAGGTCGCGGAAAAGCTGGCGGAGAACCGCAAGCTGCAGCGGCTGATGAATCAGGTGAAGATGGTCGACACGACGGAAGGCATCCGCATCGACCTGGTGGACGATGCGAACTTCTCCATGTTTCAGCTCGGCACCACAATCATGACCCCGGAGGCGGATGCGCTGGTCGAGGCGCTGGCCGACAGCATAGCGGACGAGGGCGGCCTGCTGACGGTGCGCGGCCACACCGATGCGCTGCAATGGCGTAGCGGCGTCGGCAACAATTGGGCGTTGAGCGGCGGCCGCGCCGAAGCGACCCGGCAGGCTTTCGTACGCCATGGCATTGGCCCGAGCCGGTTCCGTCGGATCGAAGGTGTCGCCGATCGGGAGCCGCTGGTGGCTGACAAGCCAGCCGACCCCCGCAACCGGCGCATCTCGATCCTGTTGGGGAAGTAAGGACTACAGCTGGCGGAGCGCAGGTATCAGCTGGTCATAGTGATCGATGACGGCGTCCGCCCCGAGCTCCGCCGCGGGCCGGTCGTTGTAGCCGAAGCTGACCACGACTGACGGCACGCCGGCATTGCGGGCCGCGCCGGTGTCGAAGGTGGTATCCCCCACCATGGCAAACCGGCCCGCGCCGCCGCACAATCCGTGGGCATGGTGGATCATGTCGGGCCGCGGCTTGGCCCGGCCTGCCCCCAGCGTGTCGCCACCGACGATCGCGGCGAAGCGGGTCGTCATGCCCAGCCGGTCCAGCAGCAGGCGGGCCAGCCGCTCCGCCTTGTTGGTGACGACGGCCAGCGATACCCCTGCCTCGGCAAGGATATCCAAGGCCGGCAGGCAGCCGTCATACGGCACCGTATTGTCGGCGATGTGCGCGGCGTAATGGTCCACCAGCGCGGCGTGCGCCGCCTCGAACTCGTCTGCCAGCAAGGGGCCGCCGGACAGCACCAGCGCGCGTTCGAGCATCACGCGCGCGCCGCCGCCGATCAGGTTGGCGAACTCGCTTTCGGCCACCGGAGGACGCCCGGCCACGGCGAGCCCGTGCTGCAAGGCGATGCCGAGGTCGGGCAGGGAATCGACCAGTGTTCCGTCGAGGTCGAAGCCAACGGCGCTGAAGGGGAGGGGATGCATGGCGCCCGTCCGTGCCCGAGCCGGGTGGAAACCGCAACCGAACGGTGGCATTGCCCGGCGTCATGAGCTCAACGCCCCCCGACCAGCCGCTCGCCCCCATCCCGCTTGCCGTGGTCATCCTCGCCGCAGGGCGCGGCACCCGCATGCGCAGCGCCACGCACAAGGTGCTGCATCCGGTTGCCGGCCGGCCGATGATGGATCACCTGCTGGAGAGCGTGGCCGAGTTGGCACCCCGCCACGTGGTTGTGGTGACAGGTGATGGGCGCGAACAAGTGGAGCGTCATCTCGCCGGCCGGGCGGACTTCGCCGTGCAGGAGCAGCAGCTGGGTACCGGGCACGCCGTGGCGCAGGCCGGGGCCGCGCTGGAGGGCTTCGCGGGTGACGTGCTGGTGCTGTATGGCGACGTGCCATTCGTCACCGCCGCCACCATGCGGGCGATGCTGGACCGGCTGCATGCTGGTGACGCCCCTGCCGCGGTGGTTCTTGGGTTCGAGCCGGCCGACCCGCTGACCTATGGCCGCATCGTGGCGCAGGATGGCGCGATCACCCGCATGGTCGAGTGGAAGGATGCCGACCCGCAGGAGCGCGACGTAGGCCTCTGCAATTCCGGCCTGCTCGCCGCTCCGGCCGCTGACCTGTTCGCGCTGCTGATGCGGGTGGGCAACGCCAATGCCCAAGGCGAGTACTACCTGCCCGATATCGTCAACATCGCCATCGCCGATGGTCGCACCTGCGCCGTGATTACCGCCGCTGATGCGGACGAGGTTGCCGGCATCAACTCGCGCGCCGAACTCGCCGCGGCGGAGGGACGCTGGCAGGTGGGCGCGAGGACCCGCGCAATGGTCGGCGGTGCGACGCTGCAAGCGCCCGAGACGGTGTTCTTCAGCTGGGATACCCGGCTGGGCCAGGATGTGACGGTCGGGGCCAATGTGATCTTCGGGCCCGGGGTCACGGTGGCGGACAACGTCACGATCCACGCCTTCTGCCACCTGGAAGGGGCGGAGATTGCGGCCGGCGCCTCCGTGGGTCCGTTTGCCCGCCTGCGACCGGGCACGGTGCTGCAGGAAGGATCGCGCATCGGCAATTTCGTGGAGGTGAAGGCGGCCACGATCGGCGCTGGGGCCAAGGCCAACCACCTCAGCTATATCGGTGATGCAACGGTCGGTGCCGGCGCGAATATCGGCGCGGGTACCATCACCTGCAATTATGATGGTTACTTCAAATACCGCACGGAGATCGGTCCGCGCGCATTCGTCGGCTCAAACTCTGCGCTGATCGCGCCTGTCCGGATCGGGGCGGACGCGATCGTCGCGGCGGGCAGCGCGGTCAGCCGCGATGTGGGCGATGGCGAATTGCGGATGGTCCGCGCCGACCAGTTGGTAAAGCCCGGCTGGGCCGACGCTTTCCACGATGCCATGCGTCGCAAGAAGGAAGCGGCCAAGGGCTGATCCGCTCGCTCCCCCATCTCTCCTGACAGGATTACTCAAGAATGTGCGGCATCATCGGTATCGTCGGCCAGCAGCCCGTGGCGGACCGGCTGGTCGAAGGGCTGCGCCGAATGGAATATCGCGGTTATGACAGCGCGGGCCTGTGTACGGTATACACAGGCGAGCTGCTGCGCCGCCGGGCGGAAGGCAAGCTGGCCAACTTGGTCGCCGTGCTGGCCCACGATCCGGTTCCCGGCACGACCGGCATCGCCCATACCCGCTGGGCGACCCATGGCGCCCCGACCACCAGCAACGCGCATCCGCATGCCACAGCCGAGGTGGCTCTGGTGCATAACGGCATCATCGAGAACTTCCGCCCGCTGCGTCAGGCGCTGGAGGCGCGGGGCCGCCGTTTCGAGAGCGAGACCGATACCGAAGTCGTCGCTCATCTGCTGTCCGAACAGGTGGAGGCTGGCGCCAGCCCACAGCAGGCGGTCGCCGCCGTGCTGCCGCAGCTGCGCGGTGCCTTCGCGCTCGCCATCGCGTTCCGCAGCCACCCGGACCTGCTGATTGGTGCACGCCTCGGCAGTCCGCTGGTGGTCGGCTATGGCGAGGGCGACAGCGCGAAGGAAATGTATCTCGGATCGGATGCGCTGGCGCTGGCCGGGCTGACCCAGCGCATCGCCTATCTGGAGGAAGGCGACTGGGTGGCGATCACGCCCGGTAACGCAGCGATCCATGACGTGGCCGGGAACCGGGTGGAGCGGGCTGTCACCCGTTCCGGCGCGAGCGTGCTGGCAATGGAGAAGGGCAATTACCGCCACTTCATGCAGAAGGAGATTTTCGAGCAGCCGACCGTGGTGGCGCAGACGCTGTCCAGCTACATCCGCCCGGTGGAACAGAGTGTCGCGCTGCCGCAGCTCGGCTTCGACATTTCCGCCGTGGAGCGGGTCACGATCGTCGCCTGTGGCACCAGCTATTACGCCGGGATGGTCGCAAAGTACTGGTTCGAACGCTTCGCCCGCGTGCCGGTGGACATCGATTATGCGTCCGAGTTCCGGTACCGGGAACCGGTTCTTGCGCCTGGCGGGCTGGCCTTGTTCATCAGCCAGAGCGGCGAGACGGCGGACACGCTGGCGGCGCTGCGGCATTGCAAGGCGGAAGGGCAGACGATCGCGGTCGTGGTCAACGTGCCCACCAGCTCCATGGCTCGGGAGGCGGACCTGCTGCTGCCGACCCATGCTGGGCCGGAGATCGGCGTTGCCAGCACCAAGGCGTTCACCTGCCAGCTTGCCGTGCTGGCCGCACTGGCGACCCACTTCGCAGTTAAGAAGGGCCGCCTCTCGCGTGAGGAGGAGGCGGAGATCGTGCGCCACCTGCTGGAAGCGCCTGCCAGCCTTAACGCCGCGCTGGACGGGGACGAGGCGATCGCCGCCATGGCCCACCTGATCGCGCCGGCGCGCGACGTCCTGTACCTGGGTCGTGGCCCGGACTTCCCGCTGGCACTGGAAGGCGCGCTGAAGCTGAAGGAGATCAGCTACATCCACGCAGAAGGCTACGCCGCCGGCGAGATGAAGCACGGGCCAATCGCCTTGATTGACGAGGCGGTGCCGGTGATCGTGCTAGCGCCCTCCGGCCCGCTGTTCGAGAAGACGGTATCCAACATGCAGGAAGTGCGGGCGCGCGGTGGCAAGATCGTGCTGATCTCCGACGCGGAGGGCTTGGCGGAAGCGGGGGAGGGCTGCCTCGCCACGATCGAGATGCCGGCGGTCCACCCGCTGATCGCGCCGCTGATCTATGCCGTGCCGGTGCAGCTGCTGGCCTATCACGTCGCTTGTGCCAAGGGTACCGATGTGGACCAGCCGCGCAACCTGGCGAAGTCGGTGACCGTGGAATAGGCCTCCGATCCGCTGCCGTGAACTCCCGCGGTTTGATCAGGCCGCCTAAATCTTTGAAGGCGGGAAAGAAAACGGCTCGCGCGGTTTAGCACCCTGTGACATGCGGGACGTGTGGCGGCGGCATTCCGCACCGCGGCGCGGCTCGCCAGATCGGCAAGCGAGGTGCAATCATGGCAGACAAGTTCGCAATCATCACTGGCGCATCAACCGGCATCGGCTTCGAACTGGCGACGTTGGCGGCGAAGGACGGCTACGACATCCTCGTCGTCGCCAACGAGCCGCTGATCAACGATGCGGCGGCCGATTTCCGGCAGTTTGGTACGGAGGTAACGGCAGTCGAAGCGGAGCTGTCAACGATCGAGGGGGTGGACCAGCTGCTAACGGCGGCTGGCGGCCGGCAGGTCGACCTGTTGTGCGCCAATGCAGGGCACGGCCTGGGCCATGCGTTCCTGGATCAGCCGGTGGCCGACTGGCGGCATGTGGTGGACACCAACATCACGGGCACCGCCTATCTGCTGCAGTGCGTGCTGAAGCAGATGGTGGCGCGCAACAGCGGCAAGGTGCTGGTGACCGGCTCCATCGCCGGATATATCCCCGGATCGTTCCAGGCGGTGTACAACGGCACCAAGGCGTTCGTGGACAGCTTCGTCGCGGCGCTGCAGAACGAGTTGAAGGAGGTGGCGGGCGTCACCCTCACCAACCTGCTGCCGGGGCCGACCGATACCGAGTTCTTCGACCGGGCAGGCATGATGGACACGTCCGTTGGCACCGATCCCAAGAAGGAGGATCCGGCGATCACCGCGAAGAACGGCTGGGACGCGCTGATGGCGGGCGACGCCAAGGTCGTGTCCGGGTGGAAGAACAAGGTGCAGGCGGCCGTTTCCGGCATCGTGCCGGAATCCATCAAGGCCGAACAGCACCGCCAGATGGCGGAGCCTGGCACGGCCAAGTAACCGCTTGTCCGCCCCTGCGCAGCATCGTGCGGCGCGGGGGCGGGCTGCGTCAGCGGTTCTGCCGCCCGTCGACCAGCGTATCGACGATGGACGGATCGGCCAGCGTGCTGGTGTCGCCCAACGATCCGAAATCGTTCTCCGCGATCTTGCGCAGAATGCGGCGCATGATCTTGCCGGACCGGGTCTTTGGCAGGGCAGGCGTGAACTGGATGAAGTCGGGTGTGGCGATCGGGCCGATCTCCTGCCGGACATGCCGGCGCAGTTCTGCCGCCAGATCTTCACTCGGCTCCTCCCCTGCATTCAGGGTGACGTAGCAGTAGATGCCCTGACCCTTGATGTCGTGCGGGGCGCCTACGACCGCCGCCTCCGCTACCTTGGGATGCAGGACCAGGGCGCTCTCCACCTCGGCCGTGCCCATCCGATGGCCGGATACGTTCAGCACGTCATCCACCCGGCCGGTGATCCAGTAATAATCGTCGGCATCACGCCGACAGCCATCGCCGGTGAAGTACTTGCCGCGGTAGGTGCTGAAATAGGTCTGTACGAAGCGCTCGTGATCGCCATGCACGGTACGCGACTGGCCCGGCCAGCTCAGCGTCAGGCACAGATTGCCTTCCGCCACTCCGTCCAGCACAGCGCCGTCATTGTCGACCAGCTGCGGGCAAACGCCGAAAAAGGGCCGCCCCGCACTGCCCGGCTTCATCGGATGCGCGCCGGGCAGGGTGGTGATCATGATCCCGCCCGTTTCGGTCTGCCACCATGTATCGACGATCGGCACCTCGCCGCCACCGATGTTCTGGTGGTACCAGCGCCAAGCCTCCGGATTGATCGGCTCGCCTACGGTGCCGAGCAGGCGTAGGCTGGAAAGGTCGTGTTTCTGTGTATGCGCCACCCCTTCGCGCATCAGCGCACGAATGGCGGTGGGGGCGGTGTAGAAGATGTTGACCCGGTGTTTCGCCACCACCTGCCAGAAGCGGTCGTGATCGGGGTAGCTTGGCACGCCTTCGAACATCAGCGCGGTGGCACCGTTCTGCAGCGGGCCATAGACAATGTAGCTGTGCCCGGTGATCCAGCCGATGTCGGCGGTACACCAATAGATCTCCCCCGGCTGGTAGTCGAAGACGTAACGGAACGTCGTCTCCGTCCAGACGGCATAGCCGCCGGTCGTATGAACGACGCCCTTGGGCTTGCCCGTGGAGCCGGACGTGTAGAGAATGAACAGTGGATCTTCCGCCTCCATTACTTCGCACGGGCACTCCATGCCGACCTCCTGCGACAGCTCGTGATACCAGTGGTCGCGGCCATCCGTCATGGTGACGTCCGTTCCGGTGTGACGGATGACCAGCACGGCCTTCACCGTCACCTTCTCCAGCGCGGCGTCGACATGCGCCTTCAGCGGGATCGGCTTGCCGCCCCGCAGGCCGCAGTCGGCGCACACGATCCAGTCACTGGCGCAATCCTCCACCCGGCCGGCAATGGCATCGGGGCTGAAGCCGCCGAACACCACCGAATGGACCGCGCCGATGCGCGCACAGGCCAGCATGGCGAAGGCCGCCTCCGGGATCATCGGCATGGTAATGGTCACCCGGTCGCCGCGCGCCACACCCATGGACTTGAGCGTGTTCGCAAAACGGATGACCTCTGCCTGCAAATCCGCATAGGTGATACGGCGCACCTCCCCGGCAGGATCGTCGGGCTCGAAGATCAGCGCCACGGCGTCACCGCGCCCCGCCGCCACATGGCGATCGACTGCATTGTGGCACAGGTTCAGCTTGCCATCGGTGAACCAGCGGATCGCCACCGGGTCGAAGCTCCAGTCCGCGATGATGGAGGGCTGTTCGAACCAGTCGAGCCGTCCGGCCTGCTCCGCCCAGAAGGCATCAGGCTCCTTGATGGAGCGGCGGTACATGTCGTCGTATGTTGCCGCATCGCACCGCGTATGTTCGCGCGCCTGCTGCGGCGGCTCGATCCAACGTTCCGCGGTCTTGGTTTCTGACATATGTTTTCCTCTTCCAGGCGGCCGGTCTGACCGACGGCCGCGCGCCCCGCAAGGTCGTAATGCACGATCGCCGCCATCGGTGCCGCCATGCACGGGCGCTTCGACTTGATCCTTTTCGCAAGCGCAGTATCGGGCGTGCGCACGTGTTTTGGGGCAATGTTGACATGATGATCTATCGGCTGCTGGCGACGGCGTGCCTGCCGGCGGTGGCGCTTGGCGCGATCCCTGCGGCTGCGCAGGAGACCACGGGCGAGGCGATCGTCGTGACGGGCACCCTGATCCGTGGCGATGCCGGCGGGGTCGCCCCCGTGCAGGTCTGGCGGGCGGAGGATCTGGCGGCGCAAGGCTCACCGACATTGCTCGAATTCACGCGCCTGTTGCCTGTGTCGAGCGGAGTGCTGGGCGATTCCGCGCAATTCGACAGTCGCAGCCAGTTCGCGGAGGGCAGCGCATCCGTGAACCTGCGAGGCCTTGGCCCGCAGCGCACGCTGGTGCTGCTGAACGGCCGCCGCCTGGCGCAGAGCGGATCGGGCAACGTGCCCTATGTCGATGTGAACCTGCTGCCTGCGGATGCGCTGGACCGGATCGAGGTGCTGACAGATGGCGGGGCCACCACCTATGGTTCTGACGCGATCGGTGGCGTGGTGAACTTCATCACCCGCACGGATCAGCAGGGTTTCACCGCATCTGCCGCCTACCGCTTGATCGACGGTTCGGACGGTGACGTGAACGGCGCACTGGCGTGGGGCGGGCGGATCGGACCGGTGCGCGCGTTTCTTTCGGCAGGTTACCAGCGCCGCAGCGAGTTGATGGCCGGCGATCGCCGTGCGGTGCTGCGACCCTTTGCCGAGAACCCGCAGGGCGGGTGGACCGGCGGCGGCAATCCCGGCAACTTCGATTGGGACGGGCCGCTGAACGGCACTGCCTTCACCGCGGATGAGGGATGCGAGGGGCTGGGCGGGTTCCGCTCCCTGCCGGGCAGCAATGCCGACCTGTGCTCCACCAACTTCCTTGGTTTCACCAATGTGGTGGAGCCGGAGGAACGGTACCAGTTGTTCGCCGATCTCTCGCTCGATCTCGGCCCGGCGGCGGAGTTGCGGCTGACGGGGCTGTATGGCCGCACCACCACGACGCTGGCCACCTCGCCATCCTTCCTGCCGACAGTGGCGCCGTCCGGCAATGCGGCATTCGGCGGGGGCGGGCTGTTCGTGATCCCGGCTTACGCCCCGACGCTGCAGGATTACTGCGCGCGGTTCGGTGCGGCCGCCGGCTGTGCGCCCGGGCAGCCGGCACTGGCCTTTCCCGTCCGGTTCCGCCCGCTGCTGAGCGGTGGCAACCCGCTGTACGACAATGCCCGCCACACCGCCAAGCAGCCGCGCGATGCGGACATGTACCAGGCGAGCGCCGAACTTGGCTGGCAGGTGGGGCGCGATCTGCGCCTGACGGCGAGCGCCACCTACAGCGAATACGATCGGCGGTTTGCCGTTGGGGACAGCTTCGTGGACCTGCTGCAGAATGCGCTGGCAGGTTTCGGCGGGCCCGACTGCGCCTATGCCAGCCCGGCCAGTCGCGCGGGATTATCAGCCGGGCAGCTTGCCGAGATCGCGGGAACACGCGGGTGCAGTTACTTCAATCCGTTCTCCACCGCGATAGCCGCCAACACGGTCACCAGCGTCGCCAATCCAAATTTCGGTGGGGTGGCGCTGTCCAATGACATAGCCACGATCGACCAGATCTACGACCTGTCATGGCGGGTCGCGAACACGCAGGCATTCGTGGCGGACGTGATGCTGGCTGGCAGTGCCGGTATCGCGCTGCCGGGCGGCGAGGTGGAGTTTGCCGCCGGTGCGCAGTTCCGCCGCGACCGATATGCCCGGCGCTATACCGGCGGCAACAGCCTGGACCTTTATCCTTGCCCCGGTTCGGTGCTGGACCCGGCAGCGACCTGTGCGGTGGAGACGGGCGCTCTGGGCTTCATAGGATCTAACCGGGACATCGCCGCTGCAGACAAGGTGTGGGCCGGCTTTGCCGAAGCACGCCTGCCCGTGCTGCCGGACGTGCAGGTGCAGCTGTCCGCCCGGTATGAACGCTACGGCACGAGCGGGGGCGACACCTTCGATCCGCAGGCGCGGGTCCGGTGGGAGATGCTGCCGGGGGTCGCCATTCGGGCGGGCATCGGCTCCACCTTCCGCGCCGCGCCGCCGCAGAGCCGGCTGGTCGATCAGGTCGCCCTGACCCTGATCGGCAGCGCGCTGCGTGCGGTGGACGTGCGCGGCGATCCTGCGCTGGCGCCGGAGAGCGCGACCACCTGGAGCACGGGCGTCGACATCGCCCGCGGCGGCTTCACCGCCACCGTGGGATACTGGCGATATGACGTAAGCGGCGCGATCGAGGCGGAGCCGGTTGCCGGCATCGTCAATGCCCTGTTCGGCGGCAGCGGAACCGCCAATTGCAGCAATCCCGCCTATGCCGCATTGCAGGCGCGCTTCACCTTTTCAGGCGGGCAGTGCGGCATCAACAATGTGCAGCGCCTGTCCACGCGGGCGATCAACACCGGTGCGATCGACACCAGCGGCATCGATGCCAGTGCGGCCTACACCTTCGCCATCAGCAACCGGTGGCAGATGGAGGCGGGGGGCACCGGCACTTATACCTTCGAGTATCAGGTGGACGCGCTATCGGTAGAAGGGGTTGCGGTGCAGCCGGCGTTCGATGCCGCGGGTCAGCTCAACTTCCAGACCACCGCCTACCCCCTGCCGCAGTTGAAGGGTTCGGCCTGGCTGCAGGGCATGCACGAAGGGCGGAGCGGCGGGCACCTGCTGCGGCTGCAGGTCAATCATATCGCCGGCTATGACGATGCGCGGGGGGCTGCCATCTTCGGACCGAACACCGCTTCGCTGGCCGGGCAGAGCGTCACCGCCGGCAAACGCATCAAGCCCTGGACGACAGTGGATGCGATCTGGCGCTGGACGCTGCCGACGAAGCAGGGGGATACAGTGCTGTCGCTGGCGGTCGTCAACCTGGCCGATTCGATGCCGCCGCTGGCGCGGATCGACCAGAACTTCGACCCCTTCACCCACAATGCGCTGGGTCGCACGGTGAAGCTGGGGGTGGCGCAGGCGTTCTGAACAGGGGATCGAACGCTGGAAGTTGACACTAAGTTGACACCTCCCGCACTCAGCCCGGCCCGTCATCCCGATCGGTGACGGACGGGCTGCCTGGGGGCGGGCAATGGCGGGTCGGTGGGCGATGCATGGGATCGTCCAGCCATAGAGCGGGGCATGTAGGAAAGCGGTTTCGCCGAACTTGTCACCTCCGCCACGTCGCCCTTGCCGATCACGCCGGCGACGCGCATCAAGGCTGCTCGTCATGCTGTCGCAAAAAACCCGCTATGCCATCCGTGCCATGCAGCATCTGGCTGATCGCCATGGCGATGGGCCCGTCCAACTGGCGGAGATCGCCGCGGCCCAGAACATCCCCACCAAGTTCCTGACTACGATCCTGTCCGAACTGTCCCGGTACGGTCTGGTCAGCAGCAAGCGGGGCAAGGTGGGTGGTTATTGGCTGGCCATCCCACCGGTCGATATCACCTATGGCGACCTGATCCGCCTGATGCGCGGGTCCCTGGCGTTGGTCCCGTGCGCAAGCCGGTTCGCGCATGAGAAGTGCAGCCATTGCCTGGCGGAAGGGGAGTGCCGGACCCGTGCGCTGATGCTGGAAGTGAGGGATCGCACAGCGGAGATCCTGGACAGCATCCGCCTGTCGGACGCGATCGACCTGGTGCCCGCCTTCGACAATGACGACGTGCCCGATCGACCGGCCGCAGCAAAGCTTCGCTTGGGCGAAGAGTAGCGGAAGGTTATTGTCTACCAGCTGAGTTGAGATAGAAAGCTCCCCATCGAAGCAGGAGCAATCCGATGGGCACACGTTCCGACCAAATCCCTTCGCAGGATCGAAGCGATGCAATGGCCACGGTGGCCGACGCACTTGGTCGCCTGCGCTACGGCGTGATCCAGCTGACCGTACATGACGGCAAGCTGATGCAGATCGACGTTACCGAACGGCGCCGTTTCGCCGGCTGAGCCGGCCACGCCCGATAACCACCAGTGATCAGACCGGACCACCGGATGCATCTCCACCTTACGAAAGCGAGACCATGCATCCCCAATCCGTTGCGCTGCTGCTGGCGGCGACATCCCTGCTTGCCGTCAATCCTGTCCGTGCGCAGGAGGTCGATCCCGGTTCGCGGCAAGGCGCGACACCGCCGTCAGTAGGTACCGGCGCGCGCGATGCGCCGGCGCCGGAGATCGTGGTCACGGCCCGCCGCCGGCAGGAAACCGCGCAGCAGGTGCCGCTGGCGATCAGCGTGGTGGATGCGGACAAGATCGACAATACCGGCGCCTTCAACGTGGGCCGGCTGCAGCAGCTGGTCCCGTCACTGAACTTCTACAGTTCCAACCCACGCAACTCTGCGGTGAACATCCGCGGCATCGGCGTGCCGTTCGGACTTACCAACGATGGCTTCGACCAGGGCGTCGGCATTTATGTCGACGATGTCTATTACAACCGCGTCGCCTCCGCCACGTTCGACTTCCTGGATGTGGCGCAGATCGAGGTGCTGCGCGGGCCGCAGGGCACCCTGTATGGCAAGAACACCACGGCGGGTGCGATCAACATCACCACCCGCCAGCCGACCTTCGATTTCGAGGGCCGGGCCGAGGTGTCGATCGGCAATCTGGGCTTCACGCAGGCAAAGGCGAGCGTTTCCGGTCCGTTGAGCGAGAATGTGGCGGCGCGCATCGCCTTTTCCGGCACCGACCGTCGCGGCACGATCCGCAATGTGCGAACCGGTGCGTGGATCAACGAACAGGACAATCTGGGCATTCGCGGGCAGATCCTGTGGGAACCGTCCGCCACCGTGGAGGTGACGCTTGCGGGCGATTACAGCACGCAGGACCCGGAATGCTGCGGCACGGTGTTCGTCCGCACCGGTGCGACGCAGCGCGCGCTGAACCGGCAATATGCCGCGCTCGCCGCCGCGCAGAATTATCAGGTGGTCAGCACCAATCCGTTCGACCGGCGGACCGATATCGATGCCAACCTCAATGCCGGCAACACCATCGCCGGCGCATCCGCCCGCATCCGCTGGGACACCGGCTGGGGCGAGCTGACCAGCATCACCGCATGGCGGCTGTGGGACTGGTTGCCGGAGAACGACCGCGACTTCACCGGCCTGCCGATCACCAGTGTCTCGCAGAACCCGAGCCAGCAGAACCAGTGGACGCAGGAACTGCGCTTCAACCACGATGGCGATGGCATCGACTTCCTGCTGGGCGCGTTCGCGTTCTACCAGGAGGTGCGCACGCAAGGTACGCAGGCGCAAGGATCGGCGGCCAGCGCGTGGCTGCTGGCGCCCTCCAGCGCGCTGTCGCGCGACCCCAGCGTACTGAACGGTCTGACTGCGACCAACGACATCCGGCTGGACAACCTGTCTCTGGCCGTGTTCGGCCAGGCGAGTTTCGAGCTGACAGACAGCCTCAGCATCCAGCCCGGTGTACGGCTGAACTACGACAAGAAGGACGGCCTCTACAATTCGGTCGTCACCAATGGCTCGGGTCAGCTGGTGACGTTCACCAGCACCGATCCGCGGATCGTGGCCCAGCGCGGCGTGCTGGCGCCGCAATTCTTCGAGCCTGAGTTCGACGACTGGAACGTCAGCTACGACGTGACGCTCGCCTACGCGATCACGCCCGACATCCGGGCCCATGCAACCTATGCCCGCACCTTCAAGCCGGGCGGCGTCAACCTGAACGGCGTGCCCAACGATGCGGCGGGCAATCCGGTTCTGGAGGTGGGCGCCGTCGATCCGGAACGGGTGAGCCATTACGAAATCGGCCTGAAGAGCCAGTTCCTGGACGGACGCGCCACGGTGAACCTGGCCGCGTTCCGCACCGACATCCGCGATTATCAGGCGCAGGTGGTGAACGGGCAGACCGGCGTGCTGCGCGGGTATCTCGCCAACGCGGATGCCGTGCGCACACAGGGGATCGAGATCGACGCCTCGCTTCGCCCCTCCGCCCGGTTCAACACCTACATCAGCGGTGCGTACACCGATGCAACCTATCGCTCCTTCCCCGATGCGCCGTGCCCACCGGAGCTGTCGGGTGGTACCACCGTCGGGGCCGGGCAGTCGCCTTCCGCACCGGGGACGCCGGGCGGCCTCAGCCCGGCCAATTGCGACATCTCCGGCCAGCGTCTGCCAGGCGTGTCCAAGTATGCGCTGTCCTTCGGCGCGGAGGGCAACCTGCCGGTCACGCTGCTGGGGCGGGAAGGGCAGATCTACCTGGGTTATGACGGCAGCTACCGGTCCGATTTCTCGTCCAACCCATCACCATCGGCTTACACCTGGATCGACGGGTATGACCTGCATAACCTGCGCGCCGGCTTCCGCACGGATGCGGGGCTGAACACCTTCGTCTGGGTGCGTAATGCCTTTGACGAGGATTACTTCGAGCAATTGCAGGTGCCATCGGGGAATACCGGCCTGATCGTCGGCAATCCCGGTGATCCGCGCACCTGGGGCGTCACGGTCCAGGCGCAGTTCTGATCCTGCGACGAAGCGGGCGGGCACCAAGGCACGTCCGCTTCGTCTTGCCTCTGAACCGAAGCAGGAGGCTCCCATGAAACTTGATGGCAACACCATCCTCGTCACCGGCGGCGGATCGGGGATCGGGCAGGCGCTGGCGTGGCAATTTGCGGACCGCGGCAACACGGTCATCGTCGCCGGGCGCACGGAGGCAAGCCTGGCGAAGACAGTGGCGGACCGGCCGGGCATGCATACGCAGGTGCTGGACGTGGCGGATGGCGCCAGCGTGGACGCGGCGATCGACCGGTTGCGGCGTGACTTCCCGCAGATCAACATGCTGATCCACGCAGGCGGCGTGATGGAGCGCCAGGAACTCGGCAGCGGCGGCACGCTGGCGACGGCGGAGCAGGTCGTGAACATCAACCTGCTTGGCACGATGCGCATCTGCGAAGGCGTGATCCCGCTGCTGGATGGCAAGTCTGACGCGGTCATCTGCACGATGTCGAGTGGCCTCGCCTTCGTGCCGCTGCCGGCGACGCCCGCCTACAGCGCCAGCAAGGCGGGCGTGCACAGCTACTCGGTATCGCTGCGGCATCGGCTGCAGGGCCGGATCGAGGTGATCGAGATCGCGCCGCCGGCCGTGCAGACCGGCCTGACTCCGGGGCAGGAAAGCCGCGCAGGCTACATGCCGCTGGATGATTACATCGCGGAAACGATGGCGAACTTTGAACAGGTGCCAACGCCGCCTGAAAACCTGGTCCAGCGGGTGTTGCCGCTGCGTCATGCGGAACGCGACGGCAAGGTGGCCGACATGCTGCAGGCGCTGGGCAGGCTGTAGGCGGGGCTACCCGCTCCGCCGGGAAAGCGGGTGCGCGGCCGGCTCGCCTGCGGGAACGACGTCGACCCGGAAATCCGTCTGCTGCCGTGCCCGGCCGACGAAAATGCCGTTTACGGGCGCGACATCCGCATAGTCGCGCCCCATGCCCAGGAAGATGTGATCGTCCCGCGCCAGGCTGTTATTGGTGGGATCGATGCCGATCCAACCGGCATCCGGCCCGCACCAGACCGCTGCCCAGGCATGCATCGCGTCCGCCCCCACCAACCGGGGACGGCCGGGTGGAGGCAAGGTGCGCAGGTATCCGCTGACATAGGCCGCGGGAACGCCGTGCATCCGCATGGCGACGATCAGCACATGGGCGAAGTCCTGGCACACGCCCTTGCGCTGCGCGAACGCCTCCGCCGGCAGGGTGCGGGCGGTCGTGCTGCCGGAGGAATAGGCGAATTCCCGATGGATCCGCGCGGCGAGGGCGCGCGCGCCGTCCAGCACCGGCATCTCGGGCGACAGGTCGGCAGCGGCCCAACTGCCGATCGTCTCATCCAAGGGAGTCATCGGTCCGCCGTACAGGTACGGCGCAGGGGCCAGCGGATCGAGCCTGCGCGTGGTGGCGGCGAGTTCCGGTATCCGCCCGATCGCGGGCGTGGCTGACGGAACGGGCGGCGGATGGATGTCGGCCGTGAACTCGGTCACGATGCGCAATGTCTCGACCGGCTGATCGTATCGCACTGCCGTGACATGGGTGAGGTAAGGTCCCGGTGCGTCCGCCCGCCATGCCGGCTGGGGATCGATCGTCATGGAAAAGCCGCTGATCGTCTGTCCCGGCCACCCGACCGGCTTCAGGCGCAGGTTGAGTCGGGCATCGGAGATGCTGCCGCGGTAGAACAGCCGCGTATCCTGCCGTACGCTATACCTCACCCCAGCAGCATCTCGCGTTCCGGCCGGCGTAGCACCTCCTGCTGCAGGAAGAACCGCTTTCCGATGGCGTTGGACAGCACCGCCAGGCTGTCGAGCAGATCGCCGATTACCGCGGGCGTCACATCCTCCGCCTCCAGCGCCTCCACCCTGGCATGCAACTGGCGCGCGAGCCGCAATGGCAGGTCGGCGCGACCTGAATGGCGCAGATGAGGCAGCGCCTCCATGTGCTGGACCAGACGGCGGGTCTGGAAGATCGCCCCGCGCGGCTGTTCGGGGTCGAGCAGCACGATGTCGATCACCGGCACGGGGAACGGCCGGGTCATGTAGCGGCTGATATACAGCGCCTCCGCATCGGCGAGGTCCAGCAAGGCGCCCAGATCGTCGCCGCTGGGTTCCGCCGGGAGCAGGGCGTCCGTCGCCTGCAGGATGAGCGATGCGCGTTCCAGGCACAGCCCGGTGTCGAGGAAGCGCCATGCATCGGCGCGGCTCAGCGTATCGGCGATCAGGCGCTGCACCGCCGCCCCGCGTTCGATCGCCGCTTCCGCCGCGGCGATCAGGGATTCGGCATTGCCGGGCACGAATGGGGCGAGCGGCCGGTTCAGCGCACGCCAGCTGTCCCGGCTCAGCCGGTCGCGCAGCAGCAATGCCAGCGAGCGCATCCGCTCGTCCAAGGCCGCGACCGAGCCGTAGGCGGTCGTGTCGCCCAATGCGGCGGCGGCGATATCGAGCACCGGTGCCTGGGCGTTGCCGCCGGGTGCCGCACCCCACCGGGCCAGCAGACGGCACAGCCGCTCCACCGTGCCCATGGCCGACGGGTCGGCGGCGAGGTCGCCGGCGCTCTGCAGCAGCGTGCGCGCGGCGCGGGCGGTCTGCTGGCAGCGTTCGGCATAGCGGCCGAACCAGAACAGATTGTCGGCCGCCTGGCTGGGCAGCAGACCGGCGCCGCGCCGGACGCTGGGTGCCTCCTCCGGCGCGGAGACGGTCATAGGCGGACTGGGTGCGGCAGCCGCCGCGGGATCGACGATGCACACGTCGGCGGACAGGTCGCCCTGGCCCATAAGCCAGGTGCGCAGTTCGCCGCTCTGCGAAATACGGCCCAGTCCGCCGGGCAGCACGGTCCACGCGCCCGCCGCATCCCGCGCCAGGAAAGCACGCAGGGTGAAGCCGCGCGGCTCCAGTCGATTGCCAACGAGACACGGCGTGGTGGAAACCTGAATGATCTCCTGCGCGGTGTAGTCCATCGCGCGCCTGCGCATCGCTTCGGCCAGCTGGGCGCGCTCCTCCACCGTCAGGCTGCTCCCCTGGCGGGTGGCTCCTTCCGGCAGCAGCGCGACCGGCGTGCGGAAGGAGGAGGACAGGACCAGTTCGTCCAGATGCTCCAGAACGTAATCCCGTTCTGCCGGGCCGCCGCACCACCAGGTGGCGGCATTGGGCAGCAGCAGCGGTTCGCCCCGCAGTTCGTGGCACAGACGCGGGATGAAGGCGGACATGGCGCGCGATTCCACCACGCCGCCACCCATCCAGTTGGCCACGGCGAGCTGCCCGCTCTCGCAGGCGGACAGGAGGCCAGGGACGCCGATGCCACTACGAGTGTCGAAGTTCAGCGGATCGATCGAATGCGTGTTGATCCAGCGCCACAGCGCATCGATCCGCTTCAGTCCGGCGATGGTGCGGACAAACAGCTGCCCGTCGCGCACCACCAGGTCGCGCCCTTCCACCAGGGAGAAGCCCAGATGCCGGGCGAGGTAGGCCTGTTCCGGGTAAGACTGGCTGAACCGGCCGGGCGTCAGCAGCGCGACCCGCGGCTCGCTCCGCTGGCAATCGGCGGCGATGCCGGCGCGCAGCGCGGTGAAGAAGTCGTTCTGCCGGCGGGTGGCCATGCGGGCGAGGGCACCGCCGGTCGCCCGGCTCATGGCCAGGCGGTTCTCCAGCGCGTAGCCGACGCCGATGGCGAAGCGGACCCGGTCCGCCAACACCCGCCATTCGCCGGTCGGCCCACGCGCGAGGTCGATCGCCACCACCTGCAGGTGATGGCGCGGCGGCGCGATGCCGACCATGCGACGCGCGAAGTGGGGGGAGCCGGAGACCATCGCGGCCGGCAGGTGCCCCTCGCGCACCAATCGCTGCGGGCCGTAGATGTCGGCAACGATCGTTTCCAGCAGCTCGGCCCGTTGGACGAGGCCGGCGGCAATGCCGCGCCATTCCGCGGCGCCGATCACGATCGGCACCGGGCCGAGCGGCCAGGACCGTTCCTGCTCATCCCCGGTCAGGCGGAAGGCGATACCCAATTCCGCGACATGGCGGTCGATCTGCGCCTGTGCCGCGGCAAGATCGCCGTCACCCTGTTGCGCCAGGGTGCTGACGAAGCCGCGCCACGCCTCCGCCACCGACAACGGCGAGGCGGCGAACAGGTCGCTTTGCTGGTTGCCGGAATACCAGGCGAGCGGATCGGTGCCGGGTTCCTGACCGAACAGATCGACACCCAGGCTGGCCATGCGCTTCCCAAACTCCCGTTGTTGAAGCCGGCAGGCTTACCGGGGCTGGCCTAACGCTTCCGTTTCGGGGTGACTACGCAATTCTGGCCGCTCGGTGCCCTGCGGGTACGGCACCCGGGCCTTCAGCCGCAGCATCGGCTGTTCCAGCCAGCGCCACGACAAGGCGGCGAGGGCAATGCTGGCGCCACCGACGACCAGCAGGACGATCCAGCCGCGCCCGTGGCCGGTCAGCCAGATGCAGGCGAGCAGCAGGTAGATATGGTACAGGTAGATGCCATAGCTGCGCCGCCCCACCCAGACGAGCAGCCGGTTGCCAAGCAGCCGTTCCGCCAACCCGAAAGGAGCGTGGCGGGCGAACAGCAGCACCGCGACGTAAAAGGCGGCGGACAGCGGCTGGATCACCGCCACGCCGACGGCGTCGATCAGGATGCCGACCAGCGGCCAGCCCCAGTCGAGCCCGATCGTAAGCGGCGACAGCGCGATGCCGACGATGCAGACAGGCACCAGCCACCAGGCTGACATGCGGCCATGCCGTTCGGCAAAGGCGAGCAGCGCCCCGGCGCCGAGCACGTCGAACTGCGCCGGCAGCAGGATCATCGGCCCCGGTTCCTGAAATATCTCGGCCGGCGTGAGGCTGGCCATGTAGGCCATGCAGAGCAGCGGCAGGCTGGCGATCGCCCAGCCGATGGCCCACCGGGGCAGCAGCAGGATCAGCAGCGGCCAGACAAGATAGAATTGCTCCTCCACCGCCAGCGTCCAGAGATGGCCGACCGCCTCCGGCTCCCACACGCCGAACATGGCGAGCTGGAAATTGGTGGCGAACACCAGATGCCACAGCGCCGTCTCGCGCACACCCTGCGCACCGACGAGCATCGCCGCCAGCAGCGCCGCATAATAGGCGGGCCAGATGCGCAGGATCCGCCGGGCATAGAACGCCTTCAGGATGGCGGGCAAGCTGCCGCCCCGCTCGCGCGCGGACAGCAGGATGTGTGTGATCAGGTAGCCGCTGATGCAGAAGAACAGCCGGACACCTGCATTGGAGAAGCCGGGGACGGGTGTGACCATGTGCCCGTAGAGCACCGACAGGACGGCGAGGGCGCGCAGCCCGTCGATCGCCGGGCTGTAGGCAATGCCGGTCTGTGGCTGCGCTGCGCCTGCCCCCAAAAGCCTTGCACCCCCGTGCCGAAAACCTGCTTTACCCCCGGCGAGCCCGGCGCCGGAGGTCCAGCGTCATCGGGAACTCGCCGCCAGATTCTGCGGCGGGGATCTCCACCGGGCCGGGCGTGTGGCCATGTCCCTGGAAGCGCGCCTTGCGCCGGCTCTCAGCCTCGTAGTCGTTGACCGGCACGTCGTCATACGACCGCCCGCCGGGATGCGCGACATGGTAGACGCAGCCACCCAGGCTGCGCCCATTCCAGCTGTCCAGCACATCGAAGGTCAATGGCGGATCGGCCGGCAGCAGCGGGTGCAGGCAGGAATGCGGCGCCCACGCCTTGTAGCGGATGCCGCCCACCGCCTCGCCCGGCTGCCCCGTGGGATGCAGCGGCACGCGGCGGCCGTTGCACGCGATCACATGCCGGCCGGGCACCAGCCCCTTGGCCCGCACCTGCAGTCGTTCGGTGGAGCTGTCGACGTAGCGCACCGTGCCGCCGATCGCGCCGGTTTCGCCCAGCACATTCCATGGTTCGAGGGCGTGGCTGATCTCCAGCTCCACGCCGCCCGCCTCCACGCTGCCATGCACGGGGAAGCGGAACTGGCGCTGCGCCTCAAACCATTGCGGGTCGAAGTCGTAGCCGGCGCGGCGCAGGTCGCCCAGCACCTCCTGGAAATCGGCCCAGCAGAAATGCGGCAGCAGGAACCGGTCGTGCAGCGCGGTGCCCCAGCGGACCAGGTCGCCATCCTGCGGCTCCCGCCAGAACCAGGCGAACAGCGCCCGCAGCAGCAATTGCTGCGCCACGCTCATCTTCGCGTCCGGCGGCATCTCGAACCCGCGGAACTCGACCAAGCCGAGCCGGCCGGTCGGCCCGTCGGGCGAGTAGAGCTTGTCGATGCAGATCTCGGTCCGGTGGGTGTTGCCGGTCACATCGACCAGCATGTTGCGGAACAGCAGGTCGACGATCCACGGGAATTGGTTCGACTGGTCCGGGCCGGGCACCTGGCCGAGCGCGATCTCCAGCTCGTACAGGCTGTCGTGCCGCGCCTCGTCGATGCGGGGCGCCTGGCTGGTGGGGCCGATGAACAGGCCGGAGAACAGGTAGGACAGGGAAGGGTGCCGCTGCCAGTATAGCACGAAGCTCTTCAGCATGTCCGGGCGGCGGATGAAGGCGCTGTCGGGGAAGGTCGCCCCGCCCAGCACGATGTGGTTGCCGCCGCCGGTACCGATGGACCGGCCATCGACCATGAACTTGTCCGCCGTCAGCCCGCATTCGCGCGCCGCATCGTAGAGCTGCGTGGTGATGTCGGTCACCTCCGCGAAGCTGGCGGCCGGATGGATGTTGACCTCGATCACGCCGGGGTCGGGCGTCACCTTCAGCACATGGACGCGCGGATCGGGCGGCGGAGGGTAGCCTTCGATGCGGACGGGCAGGGCCATACGCTTCGCAGTCGCCTCGATCTCGGCGACGAGTTCGAGGAAGTCCTCCATCGCCTCGACCGGGGGGACGAACACGGACAGGTAGCTGCCGCGCGCCTCGACCGTCATGGCCGTGCGCACCGCGCCTTCGATGATGCGTTGTTCGACCAGTTCCTGCTGGTTGTTGTCCGGCCCTTCCACGCGCTGGGCGCGCTGGTTGGCAGCCCGCTCGCGGCTGTCGGTGCCAGGCTCCGCGGCCTGCGCGCGGTAATCCGCCAACGGTGCCGCCGCATCGGTGGTGACGCGCGGGTGGATGTAGGGGTAGTCGGACTTGCCGACATGCGGCAGGCTGCCAAGCGGCAGGCGATAGCCGAGCGAGGCATCGCCCGGAACGGCGAACAGGGCGTCACGTCGGACGCTCCATTGCTCGCTCTTCCACTTGCTCGTCTTGGTGGGCTCCGCCTGCCAGCGCTGGATCGGCAGCACGAAGCCGACAGGCTGGCTGAGCCCGCGGCTGAAGGTCCGCACGATCCGCGCGCGTTCTTCCGGATCGTCGATCTTGGGATCGGCGGCGGTGACGTTGACCGGCAGCTCGCCCTCGCGCTCGATCCAGCGGACCGGGTCCTCGTAGACCGGCCGAACGTAATCGCCTTCAAGGCCGAGGGCACCGGCGGTCTGTTCCAGGAACGCCTCCGCCTGCGCCGGGCCCAGCGCGCCCTGTTCGACCGTGTTGTCGCCGGTCAGTTCGCTGCTGTCGGCAAAGGCGATCAGTCCTTCATCCTGCCACAGCGGCGTGCCGTCCTTGCGCCAGTAGAGCGAAAAGCCCCAGCGCGGCAGGCTTTCGCCCGGGTACCACTTGCCCTGTCCGTGATGCAGCAACGCCCCGGGCGCGAACCGGCGGCGAAGGTTGCGGATCAGCCGGTCGGCATAGATCGCCTTGGTCGGTCCGACAGCCTCCCCGTTCCATTCCGCCGCCTCCGGATCATCGGCGGCGACGAAGGTGGGTTCGCCGCCCATGGTCAGCCGGCAATCGCCCGCTTCCAGATCGGCATCCACCCGCGCGCCGAGATCGAGCAGCGCCTGCCAGCGGGCATCGGTGAACGGCTTGGTGATGCGCACCGCCTCGTGCACGCGGTCCACCCGCATGGCGAATTCGAAGTCGGTATGCGCCGCCTCCAGCAGCACGCCCGACACCGGCGCGGCGGAGCGGAAATGCGGCGTCGCGGCGAGCGGGATGTGCCCTTCGCCCGCGAACAGGCCGCTAGTGGGGTCGAGCCCGATCCACCCCGCGCCGGGCACGTAGACCTCCGCCCAGGCGTGCAGGTCGGTGAAATCCTCCGCCGGACCCTTGGGTCCTTCCACCGGCTCCACATCGGCCTTCATCTGGATGAGATAGCCGGAGACGAAGCGCGCGGCATAGCCGAGCCTGCGCAACACATTGACCAGCAGCCAGCCCGAATCCCGACAGCTGCCGGTGGCCATCTGCAGCGTCTGCTCCGGCGTCTGCACGCCGGCCTCCATCCGCACGGTGTACCCGATCCGCTGCTCCACCGCGCGGTTCAGCGCCACCAGGAAGTCGATCGTGCGGCCCGTCCAGCCGCGGAATTCAGCCACCAGCGCACCGAACAAAGGCCCATCGCCCTCGTCGGCGAAATAGGCGGTCAGCTCCTCGCGCAGGTCAGGCGCATAGGTGAAGGGCACCTGCTCGGCGCTCTCCTCCACGAAGAAGTCGAACGGGTTGATGACGGCGAGGTCCGCCAGCAAGTCCACGGAGATGGACATGTGGCTGACCGGCTCCGGAAAGACGATCCGCGCCAGCCAGTTGCCGTGCGGGTCCTGCTGCCAATTCAGGAAGTGGTTCGCCGGCTCGATCTTGAGCGAATAGTTCGGCACCGGGGTGCGGGTATGCGGGGCGGGACGCAGGCGGATGACCTGCGGACCGAGGCGGACGGGCCGGTCGTAGCGATACGACGTGGCATGGTGCAGTGCAGCGCGGATCACGGGACGGTTCTAGTCCCGCCATCAGCCATGGCAAGGGCGGCTGCCGCACGGTGGGCCATACCGCTGCGCAGCCAGGGGGCTGGGCCGCCCTCCTTTGACCTTCGCGGCCAGCTGCGCTATATCCCGTACCGCGCTGGCGGGTCGCGCAGCGACCATCGAAGGCAGGCCGTTTACGGCATGTTGACGCGCGCGGCGAATCGCCGTAAGCGCGCATTTCATTCGCTTAATCGGGGACGTTCAACTGACAGGCAGCGATGATGCATGCCGGTCGGTTGTCTTGTTCGTTTCGGGCACTTGCCCTCTCCCGTGCCGGCGGATGCAACCGCGATGAGATGGGGTCCCGCGCCGTCAGGCCGGCTACCCTGTGGAGCATGGAGAACAAGTTTTGGCTCGTATTGCCGGGGTAAACATCCCCACCAACAAGCGCGTAATCATCGCGCTGACCTACATCCACGGTATCGGTCCCGCCACGGCGAAGGAAATCGCCGCTAAGCTGGGCATTGACGAAGCCCGCCGCGTGCAGGACCTGTCCGATGCCGAGGTGCTGCAGATCCGTGAAGCGATCGATGCGGACTACACGGTGGAAGGCGACCTGCGCCGCAACACCGCCATGAACATCAAGCGCCTGATGGACCTCGCCTGCTATCGCGGCCTGCGTCACCGCAAGGGCCTGCCCGTCCGTGGCCAGCGCACGCACACCAATGCCCGCACCCGCAAGGGCAAGGCCAAGCCGATCGCCGGCAAGAAGAAGTAAGCCGTCGCGGGCCCGCGCAACTCGCGGGCCGCGCGCTTTCTTGACGAGACAGACAGGACACCCAATCTATGGCACGCGAACCTCAGCGCCTTCGTCGGCGGGAACGCAAGAACATCTCTTCCGGCGTCGCTCACGTGAACGCCAGCTTCAACAATACCATGATCACCATCACCGACGCGCAGGGCAATGCGATCAGCTGGTCTTCGGCCGGCATGATGGGCTTCAAGGGCAGCCGCAAGTCGACGCCCTACGCCGCGCAGGTCGCTGCCGACGATGCCGGCAAGAAGGCCGCCGAACATGGCGTCCGCACGCTGGAAGTGGAGATCAAGGGACCGGGTTCGGGCCGCGAAAGCGCCCTGCGCGCGCTGCAGGCGGTGGGTTTCACCATCACCTCAATCCGCGACGTGACCCCGATCCCGCACAACGGCGTGCGCCCGTCCAAGCGTCGCCGCGTCTGATCGTGTTGTCCGGTCGGCCGTTCGCCGGTCGCCGGGCACACCCTTTGCACGGCCGCGACGCTTTCCCGGCGTCTGCGGCCGTTGCCGCCAGCACCAGATCATTTAGGGGAAGTCCATGTCCGTCAATGTGAAGAACTGGCAGGAACTGAAGAAGCCCAACAGCCTCGACATCAAGGCCGCCGGCGATGCCCGCCGCCGCGCCACCTTCGTGGCCGAGCCGCTTGAGCGGGGCTTCGGCCTGACGCTCGGCAATGCGCTGCGTCGGGTGCTCCTGTCCAGCCTTCAGGGCGCCGCCATCACCTCCATCCGCATCGAGAACGTGCTGCACGAATTCTCCAGCCTCGCCGGCGTGCGCGAGGATGTGACCGACATCGTGCTGAACGTGAAGCAGATCGCGTTGAAGATGGAGGGCGAGGGCCCGAAGCGCCTGCAGCTGTCCGCCACCGGTCCGGCCGAGGTGAAGGCCGGCGACATCGCCGTCACCGGCGACATCGAGGTGATGAACAAGGATCTGGTGATCTGCCATCTGGACGAAGGTGCGACGCTCAACATGGAGCTGACCGCCGACGTGGGCAAGGGCTACGTCCCTGCGGTGCAGAACCGTCCTATCGATGCGCCCATCGGCCTGATCCCGGTGGACTCGCTGTATTCGCCGATCCGCCAGGTCAGCTACAAGATCGACAATGCCCGCGTCGGGCAGGAACTCGACTATGACAAGTTGAACCTGACGGTCGAGACCGACGGTACGGTGACGCCGGAAGATGCCGTGGCCTACGCCGCGCGCATCCTGCAGGATCAGCTGCAGCTGTTCGTCCACTTCGAGGAAGGCCTGCCGCAGGCCTCCGCGCCGATGGTCGGCGGCGGCGGCATGATGGTGCCGGCGGAAGAGAGCGACACCAACCAGCTCAACCGTTACCTGCTGAAGAAGGTGGACGAGCTGGAGCTGTCGGTCCGTTCGGCCAACTGCCTGAAGAACGACAATATCATCTATATCGGCGATCTGGTGCAGAAGACCGAGGCGGAGATGCTGCGTACGCCGAATTTCGGCCGCAAGTCGCTGAACGAGATCAAGGAAGTTCTGTCCGGCATGGGCCTGCGTCTCGGCATGGACATTCCCGGCTGGCCGCCCGAGAACATCGAGGAAATGGCCAAGAAGCTGGAGCAGGAGCTTCTCGGCTAAAGCCGCGAAGCGGCCGCGCGCTACCAAGCAACGTTCTGCGCAGCAGAACGGTAGCTTGGCAGCGAACAGCGGCCTGCCCGGCCAGCGGCGCGCAAGCGCCGTCTGACTTCACGGGATTTACTCCCGTGACGGCTGGCTTTGGCAAAGCATCTGAGTAACAGGGTGATAGGCAGCGACCCTTCCAAACCGCTGCCAGGACCGGGCTACCTGAAACGGGCCCCCTACGAACGGAGTACAAAACATGCGTCACGGCATTTCCGGCCGCAAGCTGCAGCGCAAGTCCGGCCACCGCGCCGCCCTGCTGCGCAACATGGCCGCCGCGCTGATCAAGCACGAGCAGATCACCACCACGGTCCCCAAGGCCAAGGAACTGCGCCCCTATGTCGAGAAGCTGATCACGCTCGCCAAGCGTGGTGGCCTGTCCAACCGTCGTCTGGCCCATGCCCGCCTGATGGACGAGACGCAGGAGCGCAAGCTGTTCGCCGCTCTGGCAGAGCGTTATGCCGGCCGCGAGGGTGGCTATACCCGCATCATCAAGGCCGGCTTCCGCGCCAGCGACGCGGCACCGATGGCGATCATCGAGCTGGTCGACCGCGACGTGGATGCCAAGGGTCAGGACAGCGGCCCGGTGCAGAATGCCGACGAGTTCGAGGAAGCCTGAGGCTCCCTCCTTCCTTCATCTGAAAAGGGGCGCCCGCAACGGCGCCCCTTTTTTGTTCGTGCTGTAAACTGGCGGTCAGAATAGCCCTTCTATCTGGCCATTGTCGTCCAGGTAGATGCCCTCTGCGCTTGGCACCTTCGGCAGGCCGGGCATCGTCATGATCTCGCCGCAGATCGCCACCACGAAGCCGGCGCCGGCCGACAGGCGCACCTCGCGCACGGCGATCTCGTGCCCGTCCGGCGCACCCATGGCGGTGGGATCGGTGGAGAAGCTGTACTGGGTCTTCGCCATGCAGATTGGAAACTGGCCATAACCCATCTCCTCCCACTGCCTTAGCTGCGTCCGCGCCGCCTGGGGGATGAACACGCTGCCCGCGCCGTAGATCTCGGTCGCGATGGTCTCGATCTTGGCGGCGAGCGCCATATCGTCAGAATAGAGCGGCTGAAACGCAGCGGCACCCGCATCTGCCTTGTCGGCCACGATCCGCGCCAACGCCTCCGCACCCGCGCTGCCATCGGCCCAGTGCCGGCAGATCACCGCCTCCGCACCGTAGGCGCGCGCCATTTCCTCGATCGCTGCCAGCTCCTCCGCCGTGTCGGTGTGGAAGTGATTGATGGCGATGGTGGGTGTCAGGCCGAATTTCTGCAGGTTGGCGATGTGCCGCTGCAGGTTCACCGCACCTGCGCGCACTGCCGCCACATTCGGGGTGGCGAGATCCTTCTTGGCGACGCCGCCATGCATCTTGAGTGCGCGCACCGTGGCGACCAGCACCACCGCGTCGGGCGACAGTCCACCCATGCGGCACTTGATGTCCATGAACTTCTCGGCCCCAAGATCCGCGCCGAACCCAGCCTCCGTCACCACGTAATCGGCGAGTTGCAGCGCGGTGCGAGTGGCGATCAGGCTGTTGCAGCCATGGGCGATATTGGCGAACGGTCCGCCATGCAGCAGTGCCGGGCGGTTCTCCAACGTCTGCACCAGGTTGGGCAGGATGGCGTCCTTCAGCAGCACCGTCATTGCGCGATCGGCTTTCAGGTCGCGGCAGAACACCGGACTGCGATCCCTGCGATAGCCGACGATGATCGCCCCCAGCCGCTGCTGCAGATCGGCGAGATCGCTGGCGAGGCACAGGATCGCCATGATCTCCGACGCGACGGTGATGTCGAAGCCGGTTTCACGCGGGAAGCCGTTGCTGACGCCGCCGAGCGGGCCGACTGTCTGCCGCAACGCCCGGTCGTTCATGTCGAGCACTCGGCGCCAGGTGACCCGGCGCAGGTCAATCTCCAGCGTGTTGCCCCAGTAGATGTGGTTGTCCAGCATGGCGGACAGCAGGTTGTGCGCGCTGGTGATTGCGTGGAAATCGCCGGTGAAGTGGAGGTTGATCTCGTCCATCGGCATGACCTGGCTCTTGCCGCCGCCCGCGCCGCCCCCCTTCACGCCGAAGCACGGCCCCAGGCTCGGCTCCCGCAGGCAGAGCATGGCCCGCTTGCCGATGCGGTGCAACGCATCCGACAGGCCGACGCTGGTGGTGGTCTTGCCTTCGCCCGCTGGCGTCGGATTGATCGCGGTGACGAGGATCAGCTTTCCTTCCCCGGATGCCGGCGGCAGGTGCGCGGTGTCGATCTTGCCTTTGAACCGACCATAGGGGATCAGCGCGTCATCGGGCAGCCCGGCGTCCGCTGCCACCTCCGCAATCGGCTTCAGCGTGGCGGCGCGGGCGATCTCGATATCGGTCGGCATGCTCTTCCCCAGTCCTTATGGCGGCGGCGTTAGACGCTGAAAGGCAGTTCTTCGCAACCCTGAACCCTTCATGGTTGCGAACGTAACCGCCGGGTGCTTGCGCGCCGGGTCCAACGCAGCTACGTTCACCATGTGTTCCAAGGCTGGTGGAGTTTCGATGGACCTTGCAACCTTGCTGCTGATCGCCGTCGCATTGCTGGCCGGACTGGCGCTTGGCTGGTTTGTCGGCGGGCGACCAGCGGCGGATTGGCGCAAGCGGCATGGTGAACGTGATGCGGAGGCGCGGGCGCTGGAAGAGCGGTTCCGCAAGGCGATCGTCGATCTGGAAGGCGCCAGTGTGCGCGCGGAGCGGGCGGACGAGTTGTCCGACCTGCTCGATCTTGCGCGCGACGAGCTGGCGACCTTGAAGACGCAGGCCGCCGGCTTTGCGGAGCAGAAACGGCTGCTGGAGGAATCGCGGGACCGGTTGCTCAAGGAGTTCGAGCATACCGGCGCGCAGGTGCTGACGCGCGCGCAGGAGATGTTCCTGGAACGCGCCGCCGAACGCTTCGGCCATGCGGAGAAGTCGAGCGAGGCCCGGATCCGCGCGCTGCTGGAGCCGGTGGGCGAACGGCTGCGCAGCTACGAACAGCAGGTTGAAGCGCTGGAGCGCAAGCGTGTTGATGCCTTTGGCCAGCTGACCGGCATGATCGATGCGATGCGTGTTGGACAGGAAGCCGTAAGGACGGAGGCGATGCGGCTCGGCAATGCTCTGACCAACGCGCCCAAGGCACGGGGACGCTGGGGGGAGCAGCAATTGCGCAACCTCCTAGAAAGCTGCGGCCTAGCGCAGCATACCGACTTTGTGCTGGAGCACTCGGTATCGGCGGACGAAGGTCGGCTGCGCCCTGACGCAATCGTTCGCATCCCTGGCGGCAAGATGCTGGTGATTGATGCGAAGGTGTCGCTGAACGCCTATCAGGAGGCATTCCACGCCGATAACGAGCCGGCGCGGCTGACGGCGCTGAAGGCGCATGTGGCATCCATGAAGAACCACATCCAGGCGCTCGGCACCAAGAGCTACCAGAGCCAGTTCACCGATGCCCCGGACTATGTCGTGATGTTTGTGCCAGGCGAGCATTTCGTGGCCGCCGCGCTGGAATTCGATCCGGAGCTGTGGGACTACGCCTTCGAACGCCGCGTGCTGCTGGCGACACCGACCAACCTGGTGGCGATTGCGCGCACCGTCGCGCAGGTCTGGCGGCAGGACGCGCTGGCGCAGGAAGCGCGGGCGATCGGGACCTTGGCTGGCGACCTCTACGACCGGATAGCCACTGCCGGCGAACACCTGAAGCGGGTCGGCAGCGGGCTGGAAAGCGCCGTCGGCAATTACAACAAGTTCGTCGGCAGCTTCGAGCGTAACGTGCTCTCGTCCGCCCGCAAGCTGCGGGACAAGGGGGTGGAGATCGGCAAGCGGGAAGTGGACGAGGTGCCGTTGGTGGAGAGTGCGCCACGCTATACCGCCGCCGATGTACCCGCGGCTTCGGAACCGGAGCCGGTGCGGTTGGTTGATCCTGCCTGATAGCGGGAGTTCGGGTTGATGCGACTGATGCTGGCGACGTTGATTTTGCTGGCAACCAGCGCGTGCCGGCAGGATGAGGCGCCAGCCGAAAAGATCGAACAGACTGCCGAGCAATTGATCGAGCCTGACGCTAGGCCGACACCGCTTGCCCGTGGGCGCTTCGCGCCTCACGACGATTGCGCCGACGTGGCTGGCGCTGCCAACTTTCGTGCTCAGTTGTCCCGCGCTGTCGAGGCACGGGATGCTGCTGCCATGGCGGGGCTGGCGGCAAGCGACATCAAGCTGGATTTCGGCGGCGGCTCAGGTGTAGCGGAGCTGCAGCGGAGGCTCGCCGATCCTCAGCAGGACTTGTGGGCGGAACTTTCCGCAATCCTGCCGCTCGGCTGCGCGGCGGACGAGAGCGGGGGCGTGATGATCCCGTGGATCGCGGCGCAGGATCTGGGTGATCGCGATCCGTTCTATAGCATGCTGGTGCTGGGTGAGGGCGTTCCGGTGCGTTCCGCTCCTGCGGCTGGTGCGCCCGAGATCGGGAAGATCACCTGGGATCTGGTCCAGATCAGCAGCCTGCAACCCGGCGCCGCATTCCAGCAGATCAAATTGCCCGACGAACGTTCCGGGTTCATTGCCAGCGACATGCTGCGCAGCCCGGTCGATTACCGGCTCACCGCTTCCAGTCGCAATGGCAAGTGGAGCATCACGAGCCTGGTAAGCGGCGACTGACGCAGCCCGGCATCCCGCCAAAGACGCAGGATCAGTGGCACCCACGCCGGTGCAGGTCGTCCATGGCTGATGCCAGCATGTCGCCCAAGCGACGCTGCCCGGCCGTCGACAGGTGCAAGTCATCGGCGTTTCGTGGCAGGGATCGGGCCGACACTGACGAGGTGCATGGCAAATCTACTCGGCCTTGCTGCTCCTGCACGAGCGACCAATTAGCGAAGCGGGTGCGATTTGCCTCGGCATCGGGGCGGTCGCTGAGTTGAACCATTACCACGGGCACCGTCGGGTTGGCTGCATCGCTGCGGAATCGGGCGACCAGTTCCCGAAAGCCTCGGCTCCAATCGGCGGCAATCGCCGTTGGTTTGTCGGCATCAGTTTCGCCCTGGTACCACAATACGCCCGCCAGACGTCCATTCGCCTCCCGCACGCGCGCCAGGCACGAACCGTACAGCGTGTTCCGGCTGTCGGCAGGGCGCCATTCCGCCATGGATGAGCCACCCTTGGCGCAGGGCACCAACAGGATTGGCCGATCATTCAACCGGTGCAGCGCGCGTGCGAAAAACAGGCCGGGTCCGACCGCCGCCATTCGATCGGCCGACACCGCATCCAGTTGGCCGGCGGCATCGTCCAGCGGCTCCGTCGCGGGCCGCTCCTGCCCGTCATTGCCAAACAGCTGGATCGCCGGATCGACTGCGCGTTCACCCGCTGACAGGTCGTCCAACGCGCCACGGCCGGACATGTTGGACTGGCCAGCCAGGATGTAGATGTCCGGCTGCTCGTCCGCGGCAATCGCGGGTGCCGGACAGGTCAGTGCGACCAAGAGTAACGCGGTGGACAGGCGCAAGGCAGAAAGCATCAGAGTGTTCCTCGTTGCCACGCTGGGCAGCGCCTCAAGGCGCCACGCTCGCCAACACCTCATACGCCAGCACGGCCGCTGCGACTGCCGCATTGAGGCTGTCGGCGGAGCCGCGCATCGGCATCGTGACGTGGAGGTCACATGCCGCCTCGTACTCCGCCGGCAGTCCGCGGGACTCATTGCCAACCAGCACGAAGCAGGGCCCACGGTACGGGGCGCCACGATATGGTTGCGATCCTGGCGTCAGCGATGCGGCGACCAATTGGCCATCGCCGCTGCGAAGCCAGCCGATGAACTCCTCCCAGCTCGCCTGTGCGAGTTGTTGCGTGAAGATCGCGCCCATGCTCGCGCGTACCGCCTCCACCCCGAAGGGGTCGGCGCAATCGTCCAGCAGGATCAGCCCGCCCGCACCCACCGCATCGCCGGTCCGCAGCATCGTGCCCAGATTGCCGGGATCGCGCAGCGCCTGTGCCACCAGCCAGATCGGCGCTGCGGTCCGGTCTAGCCGGGCAAGGGTCGTATCCCACTGCCCGAATACACCCGCGACCGCCTGGGTGTTGTCCTTGCCAGTTATTTTGGACAGGATCTCGGCACTCGTCTCGATCACCTCGCCTCCTGCGGCGAGGACGTCGGCCTCCAACGCCTCGAGCAGCGGGTGATCGGCGCGACCTTCGGCCATCACCAGCATTTCCGGCAGGCGGCCATGCGTGCGCGCGTCCGTCAGCAGGCGGAGTCCTTCGGCTAGGAAGCGACCGTGCAGGCGGCGCTGCTTCTTGTCGCGCAGCGACCGCAGCAGCTTGACGGTGGGGTTGGAGAAACCGGTGATTTGGCGGCGCATGGGGCCAAGCGTCTGTGCGCTGTGGCCCGCCCGGTCAATCCTTGTATCAGTCCTCCCCGAAGCCGTCCTCGATCATGGCGACGAGTTCGGCCAACCGATCCTCCGCCGCATCGCCGCTGACCTGCAATTGGACATGGTCGCCGCGCGCGGCGCCCAGCATCATCAGGCCCAGGATCGATCCGCCCGACGCGCTGCCGCCATCCTTGGTGACGCGCACTTCGCTGCCTTCCATCTGCGCGACGGCCGCGACGAACTTGGCGCTGGCGCGTGCGTGAAGGCCGCGCTTGTTGACGATGGTGACCTCGGCTCGTGCCTGTTCTGCCATCCTGCCCTCTTCCCTTCGCATCCACCCCCGACTCCGGGATGGGCGCTCAGGCGTCCTGACCCAGGAATTCGGAGGCGATCGTGATATAGTTACGCCCCGCATCGCGTGCTGCCGCGGCGGCGGCACGCAGGCTCATATCCTTGCGTGCGCCCGCGAGTCGAATCAACATTGGCAGGTTGATGCCGGCGATCACCTCCGTACTGCCTTTCTGCAGCAGCGAGATCGCGAGGTTGGAAGGGGTGCCGCCGAACAGGTCGGTCAGCAGCACCACGCCGCCACCGCTGTCCACCTGCCTGATAGCATTGGCGATGTCCTTGCGGCGCTGTTCCATGTCGTCGCTCGGCCCGATGCAGACGGTCGCGACATCGGCCTGCGGGCCGACGACATGCTCCATCGCGTGGACGAACTCGTCGGCAAGACGGCCATGAGTGACCAGGATGATCCCGATCATGTTGCAGTGCGATCCTTTTGTTGTTGCAACCCCGGCCGCGATGACGCGGCGAGCAAACCTTTGTTCTGCAACGATGTGCTCTGCGTCATGCCCCGTCCGGCCTTTCCGGCAGCGCGGCGCTGCGTAACGCCAGGTTGCGGTGCAGCACAGTGGGCGAAAACCCGCGTCTGCGCAAGCCTTCGGCGATCCGCTCGGCAGTGAAGACCGACCGGTGTTTCCCTCCGGTACACCCTATCGCGATTGCCAGATGGCTCTTGCCGCGGGCCGCATAACGCGGAACGAGATCGGCAAGCAGGTCCAGGATCCGCTGCAGGTTGGGGGCGAAGCCGGGATCGTTGCGGATGTGTTCGCCCACGGCCGGGTCCAGCCCGGTCTGCTCGCGCAGGCCCGGTACCCAGTGCGGATTGTCGAGGAAACGCATGTCGAACACCAGATCGGCGACCGGCGGCATGCCGCGAGAAAATCCGAAGGAGGTGATCGTCACTGCCATCCCCTGTGGCGCGGTAGCGCCGAACGATTCGCGGATGCGTTGCTGCAGTTCGTTGCTGTTGAGCGCGGTCGTGTCGATCAGCATGTCGGCCCAGGCATGCAGCGGGGCGAGCAACTCCCGTTCGGCGGCAATCGCATCGGCGACCGGCCGCTCCTGCGCCAGCGGGTGACGGCGGCGCGTCTCGTTGAACCGCCGCTCCAGTTCCGCGGCGCCGCAATCCAGGAACAGCGAGGTGAGGGCGAGGCCCGGCCGGTCACCGATGGCGGCAGCGCGCGCGATAACTTCAGCCGGGACAAAGCCGCGGGTCCGGCTATCGAAGCCGATCGCCAGCGCCTCCTCCTCATCCTGGGGCGGGGCTGGACTGTCCAGCAGCCGATCGAGCAGGCGGACGGGAAAATTGTCGATCGCCTCCCACCCCAGATCCTCCAGTTCGCGCAAGGCGGTCGTCTTGCCGGCGCCCAGCATTCCGGTCAGCAGCAGGATGCGGCGCGATCGTACGGGCGAGTCGGTAGCCATGGGTGCGGCTTCCTTGCGCCTCCCGCTCGCTATTGTGAAGCGGCGAGACCATGCAGCCGCAGTGCCCATTCGGCCCGCAGTGGCAATGCGGGCGTGTCCGGCCACAGGCGGATGAGCGGCAGCCGGACGCCCGCTCGCGCGGCGCTCTCGGCCTCCTCGACATAGCGCGGCGCGCCCGGATCGAGCCGCAGCACCAGTGCGATCCAGGCCGGAACCGAAGGTAGGGTGACGAGGCCGACATTGCGGATTTCCAGCAACCCCGCCGTCGCCGGTACCGGGTGGGCCCAGAGCGTGTCACCAGCCATCTCAAGCCGCACGCCGTCATCACCCACAAGGGCGGCGCCACGATCGATGAGCGCCAGCGCCAGGCTGGACTTGCCGCTGCCCGGCGGCCCTTCGATCAGCACGCCCCGACCGGCGATGGCGACGCAGCTCGCCTGCCACAATGCCGCATTTCTGGCAGCGTTCGGGCCGGCTACGCTCACGCCGCCGGCAGGTCCAGGACCAGACAGGCGCCGACCAGGCCGCATTCCTCCGGCGCGTCGCAGACCCGCAGCGACCCGTCATGCGCCTCCGCAATGGTGCGCCCCATGGCGAGGCCCAGGCCGCTGTGATCGCCGAACCCCTCCTCGTCCGGCCGAACGGAGTGGAAACGGGCGAATACCTTCTCGCGCCGTTCCTCCGGGATCCCGGGTCCCTCGTCGCAGATCGTGGCCGTCACCCGCTCGTCATCGGCATGGATCGTCAGACGAATGCGGCCACCCGGCGGGGAGAACGACACCGCATTGTCCAGCAAATTGTCGAGCACGCGCTCCAGCCGCAGCGGCACGCCCATGACGATGGCAGGGCGTCCTTCACGTATCACTTCCACCCGGCAGTCGCGATCCAGCTCGCGCTCCTGCCGCGCGCGAACGCGATGTTCGGCCAGCGCCGCGAGATCGGTCGCCTCGAAGGTGGCCCGGCTCAGTTCGGCATCGATGCGGCTAGCCTCCGCAATCTCCGTCACCAGCCGGTCGATGCGGCGCACGTCATGCGCGGCGATGTCGATCAGCTGGGTACGCAGCGCCGGGTCCTCCACCCGCTGCAGGCTGTCGACGGCGCTGCGCAGGGAGGCGAGCGGGTTCTTGATCTCGTGGGCGACGTCTGCGGCGAAGGTCTCAACCGCGTCGATCCTGAGGCGCAGGGCGGCGGTCATGTCGGATACGGCACGGGCCAACACCCCCAGCTCGTCACCCCGAGCGCCCATGCGCGGCACCTCCACGTCGCGCTCCCGCCCCAGGCGTACGCGCACGGCGGCGCGGCTGAGCCGGCGCAGCGGATCGATGATGGTGCGCGCAAGATAAAGCGAGAGAAAGAAGGAGATGACCAGCACGATCGCGATGATCAGCAGCAACTGACTGCGTGCCGCGCGCACCGCCAGCGTGATGTCACGGGCATTGCGGGTGGTCAGCAGCGTCATGCCGCGCCGGCCCACGGGCGCGGCCGCGGTGATGACAGGTGTGCGGTCCGGCGCTCGGCGCAGTTCGATCTGGGTGAGGCCTTGTTGCCGCGCACGGGCGACTTCCGGCCAGGCGTCGGCCACCGGCTCTACCGGCTCCACGTAATCGGGGGAGGCACGGGCACCCGTCGCGAAATCGACCGCCGCATCCATCCACCGCGCGACGTCCTCTCCCCAAGGATCGGCGGCCGGATCGTTGAAGTGGAACGATGGGGGGGCCAAGGCGAAGCTGTCGGCCGCCAGCGTGCCGTCGCGGTGATAGATCCGCAGCCGCATATTTTGCTCCTTGCCGATCTGCATCAGCAGGGCCTGTTGCCGTTCGGGCGTGGCACCGGAGAGCGCCTCTGCCGTGATCTGCGCCTCGATCCGCGCCAGCTTGTAGCGCTCGTCCAGCAACTGCCGGCGATAGGAATCGAGCAGGAACAGGCTGCCGCCCAGCGCCACCAGCGGGATCAGGTTTACCGCCAGGATGCGTGTGGTGAGCGAGACCGAGCGCCCGACCCGTGCCGGTGGACGGACTTCCGCCAGCAGGTCAGCCATCGGCGAAGCTGTAGCCGGCGCCATACAGCGTCTCGATCGCGCCGAATTCCGGATCGACCACGCGGAACTTGCGCCGCAATCGCTTGATGTGACTATCAACCGTGCGATCGTCCACGAAGACGTCGTCGGGGTAGGCGGCGTCCATCAGCTGGTTGCGGCTCTTGATGACGCCGGGCCGCTGGGCCAACGCCTCCAGGATCAGGAACTCTGTCACGGTCAGGGATACCGGCCGGCTGCCCCAGGTGACCCGGTGGCGCGACGGGTCCATCTGCAGTCGACCACGTTCCAGCATGGGGGCGGCTGGCTGGTCATCAACCACCGCAGGCTGGTCGCCGGTCGGTGCCGGCTCGCTCACAGGCGCCGCGCGGCGCAGGATGGCGCGGACACGGGCGAGCAGCAGGCGTTGGCTGAACGGTTTGGCGATGTAGTCGTCAGCGCCAAGGGCGAGGCCGGCCTCCTCGTCCTCCTCGTCATCCTTGCTGGTCAGGAAGATAACCGGCAGGTCGGATGTCGCGCGCAGGCGGCGCAGCAATTCCATCCCGTCCATCCGCGGCATCTTGATGTCGAAAACCGCCAGGTCTGGGGGATTGTCGGTCAGCGCCTTCAGCGCCGCTTCCCCGTCCGAATAGACCCGCGTGGCGTAACCTTCCGCCTGTAACGCGATCGACAGCGTGGCCAAGATGTTCCGATCATCGTCGACCAGCGCGATGGATCGGCGCAGTTCCGCGGCAGGGGGCAGCTGGGTCATATAAATTGAACGCTCGTACACAGGGCCAGGTGTCAGACGGGATGTAGCTAGGGGCCACCTGCCGGCATAGCAATCGACGTGTGAAATGCCGACGATGTTCAATGATTTATCATACAAGCTCGTCAGCGGGATGTAGCCTTTTCAGGCGTGACTTTCGCCGATGGATCGTTGATGATCCGCCCGGATGTGACGGGGACCCCTGCTTACCTGCGGCTCGCTAGCAGGAAGCCGTGGAAGCGGGGCGCACACCAACCGACTGTGGGGCCGAACGGCCGAAGAACGAATAAGCCCACAAAGGGAGAGACACGGTGACTTCTACGTTTTCAACAATGCCCAGGTTCGATGGGATCGCTACCGCCGCGACGGTTCATGCCAATCTCGGCACCGCCGCGCTGGTGGAGCATGCGATTGCCAATGGGGAAGGGCGGCTTGCTCGGCATGGTCCATTGGTGGTGGAAACCGGGCGGCACACCGGCCGCAGCCCGCGCGACAAGTACATCGTCAGGGATGCCGAGACCGCCGACACGATCTGGTGGGGCAACGTCAATCGCGCCATGAGCGAGGAGCATTTCGCCGCACTGAAGGCTGATTTCCTGACCGCGCTGGCAGGCAAGGAAACGCTATACGTCGCGGACTTGTTCGGCGGGTCGCAGGCCGATTACCGGGTCAATGTGCGGGTCATCAACGAGCTTGCGTGGCACAACCTGTTCATCCGCACGCTGCTGGTCCGGCCTACCGCGGTCGAGCTGGAAGGTTTCGCGCCGGAATGGACGATCATCGACCTGCCGAGCTTCCGCGCCAATCCTTCTCGCCACGGCTGCCGTAGTGAGACGGTGATCGCCGTCAGCTTCGCGGAGAAGACCGTTCTGATCGGCGGCACGCAATATGCGGGCGAGATGAAGAAGAGCGTCTTCGGCATCCTGAATTACCTGCTGCCGGCCCAGGGGGTCATGCCGATGCACTGTTCGGCCAATGTCGGACCGGACGGGCGCACCGCGGTATTCTTCGGCCTGTCGGGCACGGGCAAGACGACCCTGTCCGCCGATGCCAGCCGGACGCTGATCGGCGATGACGAACATGGCTGGTCCGACACCGCCGTCTTCAATTTCGAAGGGGGCTGCTACGCCAAGATGATCCGCCTGTCGGCGGAGGGTGAGCCCGAGATCTACGCCACCACCCGAATGTTCGGCACCGTGCTGGAGAACGTGGTGATGGACGATGCCACCCGCGAACTCGACTTTGACGATGCCAGTCTGGCGGAGAACAGCCGGGGTGCCTACCCGATCGAATACATTCCCAATTGCTCGACCGAGAACCTGGGGCCGGTACCGTCCAACGTAGTTATGCTGACCGCGGATGCGTTCGGCGTGCTGCCGCCGATCGCGCGGTTGACGCCCGAACAGGCGATGTACCATTTCCTGTCCGGCTACACCGCGAAGGTTGCCGGGACGGAGATCGGCGTGACGGAGCCAGAGGCGACCTTCTCCACCTGCTTCGGCGCCGCCTTCATGCCCCGCCATCCCAGCGTCTATGGCAACCTGCTGAAGGAGCGGATCGCGCGGGGCGGCGTACAGTGCTGGCTGCTCAACACCGGCTGGACGGGCGGTAAGTACGGTGTGGGCAAGCGGATGCCGATCAAGGCCACCCGTGCCCTGCTGAATGCCGCGCTGGACGGGAAGATGGACGAGGTCGAATTCCGCAAGGATCCCAATTTCGGCTTCGACGTGCCGGTCAGCGTTCCCGCCTTGGCAGAGGCCGGTATTGACCAGACGCTGCTGGACCCCCGCGCCACCTGGGCGGACAAGGACCAGTACGACCTGGCCGCGCAGAAGCTGGTGCAACTGTTCGTCGACAATTTCGCCGAGTTCGAGGCGCATGTCGATGAAGGCGTCCGGCAGGCGGCACCGCAGGTCGCCTGACAACGGCAGGCCGGGGCGCTGATCGCGGCACCCCGGTCTAGTCGCTGGCGACCGGCTCCCCGCCGCCGTCTGCCTGCCCAACCGGTCGCTCGTAAAGGTTCGCGGCGGCGTCCGCAATCGACATGGTGGTGCCTTCGGGCTGTGCCTGCAGGAACGCCAGCAGCCGCGCCGCTGCCTCCGCCCGACCGCCGCCATGCGGATCATAGGCGAGCGGCTGTACGCTCAGCCGCGCCTGTTCCATCCGGCCCTCGCTTGCCTGTTGCAGGACGACCATCATCCGCAGCGACTGGTCATAAGGCGCAAGTTCCAGCGCGCGTTCCAGCGCCTGGACCGCCAGGGCATTAGGCTCCTCACCCCGCTCCAGGAAACTGCGATAATAGTAGATCAGCGGCAGCGGGTGGTCGTTCTCCCGCGCGTTCAGCGCGCGCAGCGGCGCCATCGCCGCGGTGAACGCCGCCGCCTCGTCCTCCGCCTCGCCCGCTTGGCGGAACAGGGCGTAGCCCTTCTGCACATAGGCGTTCACCTGCGTCGGATCGAGCGCCAGCGCGCGGTCGGCCGCGGCGATCGCCTCCGCATCATTGCCGGCATCGTACTCCGCCTCCGCCAGTGCGGCGAGGACGGCACCGTCGCCGGCATGCTCGCCTGCCAGCCTGCGGTAATCGGGCAGCAGTTCCAGCGCCTGCTCGCGATTGACCCCGCGCTTGGACACCATGCGCAGCGGCACCACGGCGGCCTCGCCGGCGGTCAGCGCGCGAATGGCGATGGGAGAGCCTGCCAGGCTGCCGATCTCCAACTGGTTCATGCGGCGGCCCTTCAGATAATTGTCGACCTCGCGCTGCAGCACCGCCAGGTCCCCAAACGCCTGCCTGCCGGCCTCCGGACTGGGCGTGCCTTTGGTCAACAGTTCCCAATATTGACCCAGTTGCCCCTGCCTCCCGTCGTTGAAGATCAGGTAATGATACAGCAACCAGGCGCGGCCATAATAGGCATCGTGGCTGCGTCCGCGCTCCTCCCAGTACAATTTGTCATCGAACAATTGTTCGAGCGGCACGTCCGCCGAATAGAAGAGCTCTCCCGCCCGGTGGGACGCCGGGCCGCCGAGCAGCACGGTGCCATCCTGCTTGAACTTGGTGGAAGCGTAGAACTCCGCCGATCCCTCGGACAGCCAGCGCGGCATGGCCTGCAACCCGCTGGAGATCATGAAGTGGTGGGCATATTCATGCAGCAGCACGATCTGCGAGAAATCAGTGGTGCTGCCCCGGTTCACGATGCGCGGCACAAAGGCCAGGGATCCGGCCGCCCGCGGGATGTAGAAGCCGGCGACGAACGGATTTCCGTCGCCGTTGATTCTGCGGACCTCACGCTGGTCACCGACGACATAGATGGTCACCCGGGCGGACGGGCTGGGCGTGCCCATCTGAGTGCCGGTGATCCGTTCCATGGCGCTGTGATACAGCTCCAGCTCTTCGGAAAATTCGCGCAGGGTCGCCTCGCGCGTGTCGGCGTAGATTACGAAATGGTCGCTGGCGGCCTCCAGCCACCGGGCCTCCGCGGCGGATCCGGGCAGGATAACAGCCAGCAGGAACAATCCAACCCAACGCATCATGCAAGCCCCAGTCCCGTACACCCGGCCGGATGCTAGGGTGCCGCATGGACCGGGGCAAGCATTGGTCTGGTAGTATCAGTCGGTCAGGTCTGCGGGTACCTTGCCGCCGTTCTTCGCCAGCTCGCGCATCAGCCGCCGGTGGAGCGCGATGTTCTCCTCCGCGGTGCCGGAATAGTCGCTGTCGCCCAGCTCTCCCGCCAATTCCTTCCTGTTGGCGAAGGAGGAATCGATGTCGAGCAGCTTCAGCAAATCGACAATGGAGCTGCGCCAGTTCAGCTTGTCCGCACCGTCCATGGCGGCGAGGCGAGCGGCCACATCCACGTCGTTCAACACCGCCGGTGTTGCCGCCACTGCCGGCGCGGCGGGCGCCGGACGGGCAGCCTGCGGCGAAGGGGCGGCAACCGGTGCCGGTGCGGCCTTCGGCGCGGCGGCGGGCGCCGGCGGTGCCTTCTTCTCCGGCTTCTTGCCCAGGATGGCGTCGGTTATCTTCTGGAACAGGCTCATGGAAATCAGCTCCTCAACCGCGCGGAAGGGTTGCGCGTTCAGGGCTGCCAATCGCTCGTAATGCAGCGGGGTTCCGACTGAGGCGACAGGCCGCTAGGGTCGGGCGATGAACCTCGCCCTTTCGATCGCCGTACTCGCCGCCCTGGCACTGATCGCCAATGCCGCGTGGCTCTGGCGGCGGCAGGGCGGCGGCAGGCAGGGCGCGACACAGCAGGTCTGGCTGATGCTGGGGCTGGCGGCGATCATGCTCGCCAACGTGGCGATCGTCACGCTGCCCGCCCCCTGAGCCCCGGTGCTGGTCCGTCAGCGGATGGTGCAGGCCGGGTCCAGCCGGAAGTCGAGATACCGGTCCACGGCGCCCATCAGTTCCTCCTGCTCGTTTTCGAAGAAGTGGTTGGCGCGCGGGATTTCCTCGTGATGGATGGTGATGTGCTTCTGGGTGCGCAGCTTGTCGACCAGCTTCTGCACGGAAGACGGCTGCACCACGGTGTCCGCCGTACCCTGGATGAAGATGCCGCTGGCCGGACAGGGCGCCAGGAAGCTGAAATCGTACATGTTGGCGGGCGGCGCGATGGAGATGAAGCCGCGGATCTCCGGCCGGCGCATCAGCAATTGCATGCCGATCAGCGCGCCGAAGCTGACGCCGGCCACCCAAGTGGTCTGCGCCTCCGGGTGAACCTGCTGCACCCAGTCGAGCGCGCTGGCCGCATCGCTCAGTTCCCCGATGCCATTGTCGAAGCTGCCCTGGCTGCGGCCCACGCCGCGGAAGTTGAAGCGCAAGGTGGCAAAACCGCGATCGGTGAAGGTCTTGTACAGCCGCTGCACGATGCGGTCGTTCATGGTTCCGCCGCCCTGCGAATGCGGATGCAGGATCATCGCCACGGGCGCACGCGGGCGGGTGGCGGGGGCGAAACGGCCTTCGAGGCGGCCTTCGGGACCGGGGAAGATGACGGACGGCATGGGGCAGATACTCGCAACGGACGGGCGCGGCTGGCGCGCGGAAAGTGCGGCGCTATATAGGATCGCGACCACTTTTCGCAATTGTCACGAATGACCCGCATTTATCTCGACCACGCGGCCACCACGCCGCTACGTCCCGAAGCGCGTGCCGCGCTGGAGGATGGCTGGCGGCTGTGGGCCAATCCATCCAGCCCGCATGCGGACGGCCGCGCAGCCCGCCGCGCGCTGGAGGATGCGCGTGACCGGATCAGGACGGCACTTGGCTGGACGGGCGAGCTGGTGTTTACCAGCGGCGCCAGCGAGGCGGCGACGCTGGCGCTGAACGGGGCCAAGGCCGGCAGTCGGCTGGTCAGTGCGGTGGAACACGACGCAGTGTTGCAGCAGGCCACCGGTGCCGCGGTGCTTCCTGTGGGCAACGACGGTACGCTGTGTCTCGCCGCACTGGACCGGGAGTTGCAGGCGGCGGACGATCCGCTGGTGGCGGTGCAATCCATCAACTCCGAAACGGGCGCGGCGCAAGACATCGCTCCCCTCGCCGCGCAGGTGCAGGAAGCTGGTGGCCTGCTGATGGTCGACCATTCGCAGGGCGCGGGTAAGGTTGCGCTGCCTGCCGGGGCCGACCTTGCCATCATCGCGGCACACAAGTTCGGCGGGCCGGTGGGTGTGGGCGCCCTGCTCGTGCGCGACTGGGCCATGCTGACGCCGTCCGGCGGGCAGGAGCGCGGCTATCGCCGGGGAACGGAGAACCTGCCCGGCGCGCTCTCCATGGCTGCCGCGCTTGAAGCGGCCCTGGCGGGGCCGTTGACGGCGGAGCCGGTGGACGACCTGCTGGCTGATCTTGCGGCCGGGGTGCGCGCCGCGGGCGGCATGTGGCTCGGTGACCGGCTGGCCAAGCCGACCCCGCTGATCCACGCGCTCGCCACGCCGCACCTTTCCGCCACGGCGCAATTGATGCGACTCGACCTTGCCGGGATCGCGGTGAGCCAGGGCAGTGCATGTTCGTCAGGATCCATGCGCAGCAGCCATGTGCTGGCCGCGTTGGGCATCGCCGACGACGACGCTGCGCGGTTCATTCGCATCAGCCTGGGCTGGAGCACGACCCGCGCCGATCTGCAGCGTTTCGGCGATGCCTGGCTCGCCATGGCGCGTCGGGAAGCGGCGGCGTGATCTACCTCGATCATCAGGCGACCACGCCGCTCGCGCCGGAGGCGCGGGAGGCGATGCTGCGCTGGCTGGGCGGGCCGGACAGCACCACCTTTGGCAATCCGCACTCGCCGCATCGGCTCGGCCGGCAGGCGGAGGCGGCGGTGGAGGTCGCACGCGAACGCGTGGCGGCGCTGTTCCCGGCGGGCGGCCGGGTGATCTTCACCGGCAGTGCGACGGAGGCGCTGAACCTGGCCCTGCGCGGCTGTGCGCCTGTGCGTGCCGGCATGGGCGTGGCGATCAGCGGGATCGAGCATGCCGCGGTGGAGGAGACCGCTAGGAGCCTGCCGAATCCGCTCACCATCCTGTCGGTCGATGGAGACGGGCTGGTCGATGCCGAAGGGGAGTGGCCCGCCGGCACCGGTCTTGTCAGCGTCATGCAGGTGAATAACGAGATCGGCACGATCCAGCCGGTCGATCGCCTCTACGAACGCGCCCGCGCCGCCGGGGCTCTGTTCGTGTGCGATGCGGTGCAGGCTGCGGGCAAGCTGCCGATCGCAGCCGCTGACATGATCGCGATCAGCGCACACAAGTTCTACGGGCCCAAGGGGATCGGGGCGTTGTGGGTGCGCGAAGGGGTGGAGCTGACGCCGCTGCTGACCGGCGGGGGGCAGGAAGGGGGCTGCCGCTCCGGCACGCTGAGCCCGGCATTGTGCGCCGGCATGGGCGTTGCCGCCGAGCTGGCGCTTTCCCGCATGGCAAAAGATGCGGCACATACCGATCGCCTGTTCGCCCGTGCGCTGGACCTGTTCGCTGGGTGGACCCTAAACGGCAGCGCCACGCAACGCTACACGGGCAACCTCAATCTGCGGCGGCAGGGCGTAGACGTCGCCCGCCTGATGTCGGATGTCCGGCAGGTGGCCTTCTCCGCCGGCAGCGCATGCGCCAGCGACAGCGGCAAACCCAGCCGGGTGCTGGCCGTAATCGGGCTGTCAGCGGCGGAGGCGAAAGGCTCGATCCGCCTCGGACTGGGCCGCTATACCGCCGATGCCGATCTGGAGCAGGCCGCCAGCCTGCTTGAAACCGCCGTGGCGGCACAGGGTCGCTGATGCAGGTTCATTTCATCGGGCGGAACGGCGATCGGGTTACAGCGTCGCCTAAGCCGGGCGACCGCCTGCTTGATGCCGCGCAATCCGTCGGCCTGCCGCTGGAAGGTACATGCAACGGTCAGATGGCCTGTTCCACCTGCCACCTCATCCTGCACCCGGACTGGTTCGCCCGGCTACCACGCGCCAGTATTGAGGAGGAGGACCTCCTCGACCTGGCGCCGGATGCCTGCAGCACCAGCCGGCTGGGATGCCAGATCGTGCTGCAGGATCATCTCGATGGCCTGCTTGCCAGACTGCCCTGAGGGTCAGGCCGGCTCGCCGACCTTCGCCAGCAGGTCCTGCAATGCCTTGGTGAAGGCGGGGATATCATCCGGCTTGCGACTGGTGACAATGTTGCCATCCACGGCCGCTTCCTGATCCACCACGTTCGCCCCGGCATTCTTCAGGTCGGTGCGGATGGAGGGCCAGCTCGTCACCGTCTTGCCGCGCACCACGTCGGCCTCCACCAGCAGCCACGGACCGTGACAGATCGCGGCGACCGGCTTTCCGGCCGCGGCGAAATCCTTCACCAACTGCACGGCCTTGGCCTCCATGCGCAGCTTGTCCGGATTGATCTGCCCGCCGGGCAGCAGCAGGGCGTCGAACTCGTCGGCGCTCGCCTCGCTGAGCGACAGGTCGACATCGACCTCCTCGCCCCAATCATCTTCGTCCCAGCCCTGGATGCTGCCGTCTTCCGGACTGGCGACCAGCACTTCGTGGCCGGCCTCCTCCAGCAGGCGCTTGGGTTCGGTCAGTTCGGACTGCTCGAACCCGTCGGTGGCGAGGATCAGGATGCGGTTGGCCATGGGGTATCTCCTTGAAAAGATGTTTGCCCGCCAACGGGCGGTGGATGGCCTGCGTTCCACGCTTCCCCCGCCAGCCGTGGCGGTGATAGGGCAGGGCGCATGGCCATTCTCGATGACCCCAGCGATCCCGTCGATGCCATCATCGACGCGCCGTTCGACCATGCCCTGTCCGAACGTTACCTCGTCTATGCGCTGTCGACGATCACGGCCCGGTCGCTGCCCGACCTGCGTGACGGGCTGAAGCCGGTCCATCGCCGGCTGTTGTGGACCATGCGGCAGTTGCGGCTGAATCCGACGGACGCGCCCAAGAAGTCGGCCCGCGTGGTGGGCGATGTGATCGGCAAGTACCACCCGCATGGCGACGTCGCGGTTTATGACGCGATGGTCCGCCTGGCGCAGGATTTCACCCTGCGCTATCCGCTGGTCGAGGGGCAGGGCAATTTCGGCAACATCGACGGCGATAGCGCCGCCGCCTACCGCTACACCGAATGCCGCCTGACCCGCACGGCGCTGCTGCTGATGCAGGGTCTGGACGAAGGTGCGGCCGATTTCGTGCCCACCTACAATAACGAGGAGGAGGAGCCCGCGCTCTTCCCCGGCCTGTTTCCGAACCTGTTGGCGAACGGCGCCAGCGGCATCGCGGTTGGCATGGCGACGAGCATCCCCAGCCACAACGTGGCGGAGATCCTGGACGCGGCGCTGCTGCTGGTTGACGATCCCCATGCGGAACATGCCCGGTTGATGGAGGTGTTCCACGGGCCGGACTTTGCCACCGGCGGGGTGATCGTCGACAGTCCGGAGGCGATTTCAAAGGCTTACGAGACGGGGCGGGGATCGTTTCGGGTGCGGGCGCGGTTTCGGGCGCCGGAGGCGGCGAGCGACAGCGACCAGGCGGCGGGGATCGAGCGGCTGGGGGCGGGGCAATGGCAGCTGGTCGTGTCCGAGATCCCGTACCAGGTGCAGAAGGGCAAGCTGATCGAGCAGATCGCCGCGCTGATCGCGGACAAGAAGCTGCCGATCCTGGAGGATGTGCGCGACGAGAGCGACGAGCAGGTGCGCATCGTGTTCGTGCCGCGCAGCCGCAATGTCGATCCGGAGCAGCTGAAGGAGGCGCTGTTCCGCCTCAGCGACCTGGAGGTGCGGTTCGGCCTGAACCTGAACGTGCTGGACGCGACGCGCACGCCCATGGTGATGGGCCTGCATGAGCTGCTGTCCAACTGGCTGGCGCACCAGATCGACATCCTGCAGCGCCGCGCGCGGCACCGGCTGGCGAAGATCGCCGACCGGCTGGAGCTGGTCGCCGGCTACATCACCGCGTTCCTGAACCTCGACCGCGTGATCGAGATCATCCGGACGGAGGACGAGCCCAAGCCGGTGATGATCGCCGAGTTCGAGCTGACCGACCGGCAGGCGGAGGCGATCCTCAACATGCGGCTGCGGTCCCTGCGCAAGCTGGAGGAGTTCGAGCTGCGCAAGGAGCACGACGCGCTGGAGAAGGAGCGCGACGAGCTGACCGTGTTGCTGGACAATCCGGCCAAGCAGCGCACCCGGCTGAAGCGTGATCTGCGCGCCCTGCGCAAGGAATATGGCGAGGACACCGCGCTGGGTCGGCGGCGCACCGCGCTGGTGGAGGCGGCGCCGACCGTCACCTTCAGCCTGGACGCGATGATCGAGAAGGAGCCGATCACCGTCATCCTGTCGCAGCGCGGCTGGATCCGCGCGGCCAAGGGGCATGTGCCGCTGGACGGCGAGTGGAAGTGGAAGGAGGGTGACGGCCCCGCCTTCGCCATCCACGCGCAGACCACGGACAAGCTGCTGATCGCGGGCGATGATGGCCGCTTCTTCACGCTGGGCGCGGACAAGCTGCCCGGCGCGCGTGGTTTCGGGGAGCCGATCCGCACCGTGCTGGACATGGAGGCGGAGGCGAAGACGGTGGCGCTGCTGGTGCACCGGCCCGGCCGCAGGCTGCTGCTGGCCGCCAGCACCGGCCGCGGCTTCGTGGCGGAAACCGGCGAGTTGCTGGCGGAGACGCGCAAGGGCCGGCAGGTGGTGAACCTGAAGGACGGCGCGAGGCTGGCGGTGATCCGCGAGATCGCGGCGACCGACGACCATGTCGCGGTGATCGGCGACAATCGCAAGCTGGTGGTGTTCCACCTGGACGAGTTGCCGCAGATGGCGCGCGGGCAGGGCGTCGCGCTGCAACGCTACCGCGATGGCGGCATGGCGGACGCCACCACCTTCCGGCTGGAGGACGGTCTAAGCTGGGCGATGGGGGGTGAGACGGGCCGCACGCGGACGGAGCGGGAGATCCAGCAATGGAAGGTCGCACGCGGCGGGGCCGGGCGCCTGCCGCCCAACGGATTTCCGCGGGATAACCGCTTCTGATCATGCGTTAAGCCGGGAAAGGAGGCGCCCGGCTTATGTTCACCGACTTCCGCGAGGATCAGCCGCTGCCGCCGCCCTGGCAGCCACCGCGCAGGGAACCGGCGCGGCTGACGCGGGAACAGGAAAAGCGGCTGGGGCAGGTGTTGCTGGCCAATGTGGTGCTGATCTTCGCCGCAGCCCCATTGGCGGGATCGTCCGTTCTGGTCGGATTGTGGTGGCTGGTCGGATGGTGAGGGCGTTCCATCGCCCGTCCCGACACATCGTTCGCGGACGTCGTGCCCCCTTTCAACCGCTCAGATCGTAGGGCCGCCATTCGTATCCGGCAGGATCGCCTCGATCATGCAGATCAGGCCCTCGGGACGGAAATCCATCGCCACCGGGCTCCCAAGTTCGGCGGCTAGGGCCCGCTCGATCAGGCGGGAGCCAAAGCCACGGGTCGTCGGCGCGGTGACCGGCGGACCGTCACTTTCGACCCAGGTGAAGCGCAGGCGACCGCCACCCGGCGGCTCCTGCTTCCAGCGGATGCTGACCCGCCCACGATCGTTGGACAGGGCGCCATACTTCACCGCGTTCGTGCATAGTTCGTGCAGCGCCAAAGCGATGGACACGGCGGTTTGCGGGGGCAGTTCCATGTCGGGACCACTGATATCGATCCGCCCGCGATCCGCGCCACAGCCGGGGCCCACCACATCCGCCACTAGCGCACTGACGGACACCGCCACCCAATCCTGCTGCACCAGCAGCTTGTGCGCGGCGGCCACCGCCATCAGCCGCGCCTCGAACGCCTGCTTCGCGGCAGACGTCGCCATGTCTCCGCGGAACGATTGCTGGGCCAGGCTCTGCACCACGGCCAGCGTGTTCTTGACCCGGTGATTCAGCTCGTCGAGCAGCAGCCGCTGCTGCGCCTCCGCCCGCTTGCGATCGGTGATCTCCAGCGATGCCGTTGCGAAGCGGGGTGCATCCGGCGCGGAGCCGGCGATGGGGCTGATCGTCGTCGCGAACCAGCGCGTGCCGGCCGCCGTTTCGAAGCAACGTTCCAGTTGAGCGGGGGCGCCGCTGGCTTCCACCTGCCGCAGCTTGTCGATCAGGGCGCCGTCGGCACGTTCCATGTCGACGTCGTGCACGCTCACGCCCACAAGGCTCCCCCGGCCGAGCAGGTCGGCCAGCGCGTGGTTCGCCGCGAGATAGCGGATGTCGTCGCCCCGGCGTTCCAGGATTGAGGCGAACAGCCCGTCCGTCTCGAAAAAGGCGCGCAGCGTCGCCTCGCTTTCCTGCAGGACCTCCGCATCGCGGCGGACAGATACCAGCGTGTCGAGCTGGGCCGTGCCCCACAGCGCCAGCGCCGCCAGCAGCGCGACGGTGATGGCGGTGGTGAAGGCGAGCTGGAAATCGCGCGGGTAGAGGTCCGCGGCCGACCCCTTCAAGGCCAGCGTGGCGACAACCACCGGCACCACGACCATGATCGGCAGCAGCCAGCGCGCCGCGGTCGCGCCAATGGAGCGTCCGACCAGCAGGTGGACCCAGCCGCCGGCCGGTTTAAGCGCCAGCACCCCGACCGACGCACCGCCCAGTGCCAGCGCCGTTGGCAGGGAAACCTGCGTGAACCCAAGCACGCCGCCCAGCGGGGCGACCAGATACAGGTGGCTGAGAAGGGCGATCGTGACCAGCAACAGTACGGTCGTCGCCGCCGCCGATGCCACCAGCGCGGCAAGGTTGCTGCGGATGCCTGCAGCCAGCAGCCCTGTACCGACCAGCAGGAACCCGATGGCGGTCGGTGCCGCCATCCGGCCGGGATGGCGGTAGCCGGACGGCTGGGCATTCACGGCGTCGGCAAACAGCAGGTGATCCGTGCCGAAATCGATCCCCAGAGCGAATTGCAGCAGCGTTTGCACCGCCAGCGCGATGATCGCCACCGCGAGTATGCGGGAGACAACCGGACGCGCATGGCGGATGGAGACGGACACGAGACCGGCCCCTACCAGTATGGCGCACAAGGCGGTCACCGGCTGCATGGCGCTGCGGGTGGAGAGGAACCGGGTGAGTGCGGGCAAGTCCAGCGCCCATCCGATGACGGCGACGACGCCGATCACGATCGGCACGCAGGCGCTGGTCGCGCTGACGCGCCGGAGCCGCGCAAGCGCGGCGTCGTCTATCGTGCGACTGATCGTATCCCCCTGGAACCTGTGCTTGCTGCCCGAGTGCCGATATTGCCATGCCTGAAAAAAGGCCCACTTTGCAACAACTTTACCTCTCCCGACGCGCGAAGCTGACGCGTGCGGGATCGTCGCGGATGTCGTCTGGCGATCATTGACGGTGCGAACCGCGGCGATAGTCTTGGCCACTATGCATCGGCTTTCAACCCTTGGCCTGTTCCTCGCCATCCTTTCCCAACCGGCTGCCGCGCAGCAGCAGACGGAGGCGGAGCAACGGGAACAATGGTCGGCGGCGCAGGCCCGTCAGCGTGCCTTCGTCCGCGAATTGTTCGACCGGGCCGGCTTCGCCCCGGTGGCCGAACTTTCCGCGGAGGGTCGGGAGGTGCGGCGAATGCTGCTGAGGGACCCGTATGGTGGGTTGCCGGTCCCCGGGGTGGAACTGGAACGACGTGCCAGTGGTGAGGTGACGTTGCGCCTGCAATACCGCAACTGGTCGACCGATCCGGTCCAAGTAGCAGCGAGCGCCTGGCAGGAGCTTGCTGCGCTGGAGGATGCGGTTCTGACCCAGGCCGACTTCGTTCCGCTCCCGCCGTCGCCGCCATCCTCTTCATCGCCGCCTTTGCCACCACCGATATGTCACGGCTGGAACGCGCGGTTCGAAGCGGATTACCACCGGAATGCAAGCTGGTCGCAATGTGGTGGGGACCGCGGACCGGCCCTGGATTATGCGGTCGCTTTCGCGGAAATCGCCGTCTCTAGCAAGGCAGGCTGCGCGTTCGACCGCGGCGATCCATTCGGGTCGTACAACAAGTGTTGGGGCGAAACGCTGCAGCTGGATGACCGTGCACTGGATCGGGACTTCGCGGCGCTGCGGGCGGAGTATGACGCTGCGCATGGCCACGAACAGCTCGGCAAGGCCCGCGTGGCGCTGCGGGTGGAGGGGATGGAGGTGGGCGATCCGCAATGGGTCGCCGCACGCGACGCGGTGGCGGAGGTGAAGGCGGTGCGGGATGTGCGCTGGGATTGCCTGCGCCGCTTGCAGCAACTGGCCGGGCGCGCCTCCGACGCCTCGCCCGCAGACCGAGCGAAGATGCGGCAGACGGTCGATCACTGGTCCAGGTGGCTGACGGAGCAGGAGAGGAACTACGCGGAGGTCCTGCAGGGGCTTGCCTGGCCCGGGTAGCGCCGGGCCGGGTGCATGCTGCGTCATTGGTCGCCGCGCCCGCCTTGCACCCGGAACGGGCCGCGAACATATACGCGGCCATGAGTCTTTCCCACATCACCGTCCGCGGCGCCCGTGAGCACAACCTCAAGGGCATCGACATCGACCTGCCGCGCGATGCGCTGATCGTCATCACGGGCCTCAGCGGCTCCGGCAAGTCGAGCCTGGCCTTCGACACGATCTATGCCGAGGGGCAGCGCCGCTATGTCGAGAGCCTCAGCGCCTATGCCCGCCAGTTCCTGGAAATGATGCAGAAGCCCGATGTGGAGCATATCGAGGGCCTGAGCCCCGCGATCTCCATCGAGCAGAAGACCACCAGCCGCAATCCCCGCTCCACCGTCGCCACGGTGACGGAGATCTACGATTACATGCGCCTGCTGTGGGCGCGGGTGGGCGTACCCTACAGCCCCGCCACGGGCCTGCCGATCGAGGCGCAGACCGTGTCCAACATGGTCGATCGCGTTATGACCCTGCCGGAGGGGACGCGCCTGTACCTGCTCGCCCCCGTGGTGCGCGGGCGCAAGGGGGAATACCGCAAGGAGCTGGCCGAATGGCAGAAGGCGGGCTTCACCCGCGTGCGCATCGACGGCGAGCTGTACGAGATCGAGCAGGCGCCCGCGCTCGACAAGAAGTACAAGCACGACATCGAGGTGGTGGTGGACCGCCTGGCCGTGCGCGAGCGGATCGAGACCCGGCTGGCCGACAGTTTCGAGACCGCGCTGAAGCTGGCGGACGGGCTCGCCTATGTCGATCTGGCCGATGACAGCGGCACGCGCATCACCTTCTCCGAACGGTTCGCCTGCCCGGTCAGCGGCTTCACGATCGAGGAGGTGGAGCCGCGGCTGTTCTCCTTCAACGCGCCGCAGGGGGCGTGCCCGACCTGCGACGGACTGGGCGAAAAGCTGCTGTTCGATCCGCAGCTGGTGGTCCCGAACGAGCAGCTTTCGCTGAAGCAGGGGGCGATCGTGCCGTGGGCCAAGTCCAACCCGCCCTCGCCGTACTACATGCAGGTGCTCGCCAGCTTGGCGGGGCACTTCAAGTTCGACCTTGCCACCCCCTTCGCCGAGCTGGCGCCCGAACATCGCGACGCGATCCTGTTCGGCACCAAGGGCAAGAAGGTGCCGCTGACCTTCAAGGACGGGCGCAAGAGCTACACCGTGGAGAAGGCGTTCGAGGGGGTGGTCGGCAACCTCAACCGCCGGATGCTGCAGACCGAAAGCGCCTGGATGCGGGAGGAGCTGCAACGGTACCAGACGGCGCAGCCGTGCGAGACGTGCCACGGCAAGCGCCTGAACGACAAGGCGCTGGCGGTGAAGGTCGCGAACGAGGACATCGCCACGCCGGTGCGCTTCTCCGTCAGCAATGCGCTGGCCTGGTTTACGTCGCTGCCGGAGAAGCTGACCGACACGCAGAACCAGATCGCCAAGGCCATCCTGAAGGAGATCACGGAGCGGCTGGGATTTCTCGACAATGTGGGGCTGGACTACCTGAACCTCGACCGGACCAGCGGCACGCTGTCGGGCGGGGAATCGCAGCGCATCCGCCTCGCCAGCCAGATCGGGAGCGGCCTGTCGGGCGTGCTGTATGTGCTGGACGAGCCGAGCATCGGCCTGCACCAGCGCGACAACGACCGGCTGCTGGAAACGCTGAAGCGGCTGCGCGACCTCGGCAACACGGTGATCGTGGTGGAGCATGACGAGGACGCGATCCGCTTCGCCGACCATATCGTCGATCTCGGCCCCGGGGCGGGCGTCCATGGCGGGGAGATCGTGGCGCAGGGGACGCTGAAGCAGATCCTGAAGTCCAAGACCTCGCTCACTGCCGCCTACTTGAACGGCACCCGCCGGATCGAGGTGCCGGCGGAGCGGCGCAAGGGCAACGGCAAGCAGATCACCGTCCACAATGCGCGGGCCAACAATTTGAAGGGCGTGACGGCGAGCATTCCGCTGGGCACCTTCACCTGCATCACCGGCGTGTCGGGATCGGGCAAGTCGTCCTTCACCATCGACACGCTGCAGGCGGGGGCCAGCCGCCAGCTGAACGGCGCGCGCGTGCTGGCGGGGCCGCATGACCGCATCGACGGCCTGCAGCATTGCGACAAGGTGATCGAGATCGACCAGTCGCCGATCGGCCGCACCCCGCGTTCCAACCCCGCGACCTATACCGGCGCCTTCACCCTGATCCGCGACTGGTTCGCCGGCCTGCCGGAGGCGCTGGCGCGCGGGTACAAGCCGGGCCGCTTCTCCTTCAACGTGAAGGGCGGGCGGTGTGAGGCGTGCCAGGGCGACGGGCTGCTGAAGATCGAGATGCACTTCCTGCCCGACGTCTACGTCACGTGCGAGGAATGCGGCGGCAAGCGCTACAACCGGGAAACGCTGGAGGTCCGGTTCAAGGGCCTCAGCATCGCGGACGTGCTCGACATGACGATCGAGGATGCGGAGGAGTTCTTCAAGGCCGTGCCGCCCATCCGCGACCGGATGCACATGCTGAACGAGGTGGGCCTCGGCTACGTCAAGGTCGGCCAGCAGGCGACCACCCTGTCCGGCGGCGAGGCGCAGCGGGTGAAGCTGGCGAAGGAACTGGCCCGCCGCTCCACCGGGCAGACGCTCTACATCCTGGACGAGCCGACCACCGGCCTGCACTTCGAGGATGTGCGCAAGCTGCTGGAAGTGCTGCACCGGCTGGTGGAGCAGGGCAATTCCGTGGTGGTGATCGAGCACAACCTCGACGTCATTAAGACGGCCGACTGGATCATCGACCTGGGGCCGGAGGGCGGCGTGCGGGGCGGGGAGATCGTGGCCGAGGGTGTGCCGGAGGATGTGGTGGAGGTGGAGCGGAGCTATACGGGTCGGTACCTTGCGCCGCTTCTTCAACCAACAAAGTAAATTAGTTTAGCAGCACTGGGGTTTAATTCCAGTAATTTAGTTCCGCTTATCTAAGCTGAATCCACATCTACATTCAGTCCTCTCTCCTTGTTATCTGTAAAGTAACCCTCTTCTGCTTCTTTACTGAGTCGGAAAATACGCCGATTCCCGCTGTTCCTGTCCCGTATCACTAAACGTTGATCAGAAAGCTTCCGTCCTCTCCGTCCGATCAACTGATATGAGCAATCAAGCTCACCCGCCAGCTCAGAGGCCACCATATCCCTTGCCTCGCTAAATAGAGTTTCTAAAATACCCAGCTCAGTGCGCGGAAGCAACAATTCTTTATCTACTTCTTTTAATTTATCGCTATACTTTTTTGAAAGATTCGCGACACGACAGGTGCCACTCTTGCACTTCGGGCATAACATATCAAAAAGTTCGAGACTGGGAAGCTGATCCAGTTGGTAAGTTTCAGCACAGCTATCGCATTTAATTTCCTGATTCCTGTTCAAGAATGCTCGTATTATAGTCGTATAGTTAAAAATTCTTTCCACGAAATACAGCCTGTGCTCGCGAGAGAGCATCGGTCGACCAAAGCTGATCCCGTACTTTTGGCAAAGGCCGTGATTAAGAGCATAGACGTTTACAGTATGACCATCGCGATCCTTCATAACATAGTACAATGTTATAAAAAAGTTTAGCTCTAACGTGTCTAGAATAGACTCAAGTTGAACAGGCACGTGGAAATGACTAGAGGGCGTTCTGCCGCGGACGCCGCGTGTCACAGCAGACTCTTTATAATCCCTTAGTTCTCTCGCGCGATCTACAATCTCTTCAATGAGTTCTTTTAGGCTGTAGATTGAGGCCCTCTCTGAGAAACTTACATGAGCAAACTTTTGCAAGCCAAAAAATGGCTCAATCTTATCCGCAAAATATTTGCCGGAAGCTTCCTGGATAGCTCTAATGGTGACAGGCTGCCCATATGTTATAAAATTGTCATAGAGGTTAGAAAGAATGTGCCCGAGGCTCCTGGGATTAGCCATCGATGCATAGTATAGTTGCCGATACAGGGTATCTTTCTCTCCTTCGCAAAAGTTTGAGAAAGATTTTCTGACGAAGGATTGGAACCGAGATTCTAAAAGTCGCTCAGTGAAGTCGATTGCCTTCTGTTCCATCGTGGATACATCGGTTTCTCCGTATAGGCGGAAGAGATCCAAAGATATTTGATCAATCTTCTGAGGATCAATTTGCCCTAAATACACCCTATTTGGATAGCAAGCTATCTTGAACTTTACGAGTTCATTTGACCAATTATTTAGTGGTGCCAGTACGGAGTCAACAAACACCTCCATTGCTTGTTGGGGAAGTTCGGAAAAATCATCGATGAATACGTATAGCTTCTTTATGCCAACAGAAGACAAAACTTCTTGAAGTCTTTCAAGTACACCGGTGATGTTGAGCGTTCGGAGGATGAAAGTTGCTTCTTCTTCGTCAGCAGATGCAATGGCCTCACTTCGCACGCGAGATCCCTTAGATGCTGACACATTAAGAGCCGCGGAAGAAGAGAGCTTGGCTCCCGCGGACAGATTCTTTCGCTTTTCGCTTTCTGCTGTATGGCGATTTGCTCGCGTGACCCGCTTTTCCTTGAGAAGACTGAGATCAGTCTCAGAGAACTCGATCCCTTGAGCAAGTAAATCTGAAATCTCAGCACTAATGTCACTCTTCTTCAAGCCAAGAGCCTTCAGAACTTTCTTGAACGTGTCTTGCTCTAAGCTTTTCTGTAGTTCACTTTGAATGTCTCGTAGAACTGCTCGTATAAATGCCTGATGCAAAAGTATTTTTTGCACTGTGTCGTCGTCCGCTGCGACCCCGGCTTTGCGGATCGCATTCAGCGCCGTAGGATCAACTTCCGCAGCTTCGTACACGGTTTTAATATCAACGTAGGCGGTAACGTTTCCTTGCTTTGCTCGTAATCCATGCTGCGCACGCAGGAATATTGTCGATTTTCCCGTTCCTTTCCTCCCAACGATAAACGTCGTATTTGGCTTCAAGATAGTCTTCAGTACGCCATCATTTTGCAGAGGATCTACGTAGAGCTTTTCGATAAGCGACTCATCGCTTTCGTCATCGCGCAGGTCTGCTCTTCTATAGAGCTTCAAGGAGTGAGCGGCGTTGGAACAGCCAACGAGATCGCGTGACGTGTATGACATGGATCCAAGGTACTATGGATCCACTCTGCCGGCAACTGCGTGCGGCTTGAACCTGCTCTCACCAGCCACTCCGCTGACGTTCTGTTTGATGGTTGGATGAGTGAAGCCGAAGCTATCCCGATGTTCTGCTAGCTTCCCGCCGCCGGTGGCGATCACCTTACTCCGGCGTCTTGCCGACCACCTCGCCCTCGGCCTCCGCGCTCAAGCCATGCCGCAGCAGCATCGGCAGCTGGGTGAAGGTGAACAGGAAGCTCAGCGGCATGAACAGCCACAGCTTGGCCGCCAGCCACGCCTCGAAGCTCAGCGTATAGGTCAGCGCGGTGTTCAGCGCCGCCAGCACCAGGAAGAACCCGCCCCAATTGCGCGAAAGCTTCAGCCAGCCTTCGTCGGTGAGGCCGTCGAACGCCGCCTCCAGCAGCACCTTCAGCAGCGGCCGCCCCCTGCGCCAGCCCCACAGCAGCGCGATGCCGAAGCCCAGATAGATGATCGTCGGCTTCCACTGGATGAAGCGCTGGTCCTGGAACCAGATGGTCAGCGCGCCGAAGCCCACGATCAGCGCGGTGGAGAGGGCCAGCATGGGGGAGATGCGGCCCAGCCGCCACTTGCTGACGCCCAGCGCCACCAGCGAGGCGGCGATGAAGGCGGCGGTGCTCTTCACCACGGCCAGGATCTCGCCCGCGGCATCCTGCCCGTCGGGGCGGAAGTGGCGATAGGCGAGGAAGAACACCAGCAGCGGGCCGTAATCGACCAGCACATTGATCCAGCCGCTTTTCGCTTTGGTGTCGGCCATCAGGCGATACCGGCGATGACGCGGGCGACCAGGTCGGGGTCGAACGGGCGCAGGTCGTCCAGCCGTTCGCCCACGCCGATCGCGTGGATCGGCAGGCCGTATTGTTCCGCGGCCGCAACAAGGACGCCGCCGCGGGCGGTGCCGTCCAGCTTGGTCATGATGAGGCCGGTCACGCCCGCCACCTCCCGGAACACGTCGATCTGCGCCAGCGCGTTCTGCCCGTTGGTCGCGTCCAGCACCAGCACCACGTCATGCGGCGCCTCCGGGTTCAGGCGGCCGAGGACGCGGCGGATCTTGGCCAGCTCGTCCATCAGCTCGCGCCGGTTCTGCAGGCGGCCGGCGGTGTCGACCACCAGCGCGTCGATCCCGGTGTCGGTCGCCTGCTTCACCGCGTCGAACACCACGCTGGCGGGGTCGCCGCCCTCCGGCCCGCGCACCAGCGGAACGCCGATCCGGTCGGCCCAGACGCCCAGCTGGCCGATCGCGGCGGCGCGGAAGGTGTCGCCGGCGGCCAGCAGGACGCCGTAATCCTCCTCCTGGAACAGGTGGGCCAGCTTGGCGATGGTGGTGGTCTTGCCGCTGCCGTTGACGCCGATCACCAGCACGACCTGCGGGCGGGGGAAGGCGGTCACCTCCAGCGGCTTGGCGACGGGGCGCAGGATGGCGGCGATCTCCTCCGCCACCGCCTCCCGCAGTTCGCGCTCCGTCATGGAGAGGCCGAAGCGCTTGTCGGCGAGGCGGCGGCGAATGCGGCCGGCGGCGGCGGGGCCGAGGTCGGAGAGGATCAGGGCATCCTCCACCTCGTCGAGGGTCGCATCGTCCAGCCGCGCGGTGCTGACCACGCCCGCCAGGTTGCCGCCCAGCCGGTCGGACGTCTTGCGGAAGGCGCCCAGCAGGCGCTCGCTCCAGCCGGGTTCGCTCATCGCAGCAATCCTTCTTCGTATCGGGTGGGCACGATCGTCACCTCCGCGCCCGGCGGGGTGCCGGCGGGGAGGGCGACGCGTGCGAAACAGGGGGTGTGGCCGGTGCCGTCCCGCTCGGCCAGCACGCGCAAGGGGCGGCCGATCAGGGAAAGGAGCCAGGCGTCGCGCTGGTGGGCGGTGGCCGCGCGCAAGGCGGCGGCGCGCTGCTTCACCTCCGCCGGCGCGACCTGCGGCATGCGCGCGGCGGGGGTGCCGGGGCGTGGGGAGTAGGGGAAGACGTGGCCGTGCACGATGCCGAGTTCGGCGATGATGGCGAGGTTCGCTTCGTGCATCGCGGCATCCTCCGTGGGAAAGCCGGCGATGAGGTCGGCGCCGAGGGCGAGGTCGGAGCGGCGGTCGCGCAGGTGGCGGACCAGGCGAATGGCATCGGCGCGGGTGTGGCGGCGCTTCATCCGCTTCAGGATCAGGTCGTGCCCGTGCTGCAGCGAGAGGTGGAGGTGCGGCATGATCCGCAGCTCGCCCGCCAGCAGGTCGAGCAGCAGCGGGTCGATCTCCACCCCGTCAACGGAGGACAGGCGCAGGCGGGCGAGCTGCGGGAAGGCGGCGAGGATGGCGGCGGCCAGCGTGCCGAGGCGGGGCCGGTCCGGCAGGTCGTGGCCCCAGCTGGTGAGGTCGACGCCGGTCAGCACGATCTCCCCCGCGCCGCGGCTGAGGTCGCGCTCCACCAGGCGCAGCACGTCCGCCACTGGCAGCGATCGGCTGGGTCCGCGCCCCTGCGGGATGATGCAGAAGGTGCAGGCATGGTCGCAGCCGTTCTGCACCGCGACGAAGCCGCGCGAATGGAGCGGGGCGGTGGGGGTCGGACCGGGCGGCACGTTCCAGCTGCGCGGGTCGAGCTTGGCGGCGTTGGGCACCAGCCCGTCCACCTCCGGCATGGCGCCGATCGTGTCGCGTTCCACCTCCGCCGCGCAGCCGGTGACGAGGAGGCGGGCGGCGGGGTGCGCGCGGCGGGCGCGGCGGATCGCCTGGCGGGTCTGGCGCACCGCCTCCGCCGTGACGGCGCAGCTGTTGACCACCACCAGATCGTCGGCGCCCGCCAGCAGGCCGCGCATCCGCTCCGCCTCCGCCAGGTTGAGGCGGCAGCCGAGGTTCACGACCTCGACACTCAAAGCTTGAAACTCAAAGGTAGTCGCCCCAGTCGAACGATCCGCTGAAGCTTTCCGCGGCGGGACCGGCCATGCTGATCCGCCCGTCCGCGCCCCAACTGATGCGCAGGGGGCCGCCGGGAAGGGCGACCTCCACCTCGCGCTCGGTGAGGCCGCGGCGCATCGCGGCGATCGCGGTGGCGCAGGCGCCGGTGCCGCAGGCGCGGGTCAGCCCGGCGCCGCGCTCCCACACCCGCAGGCGGATGCGGGTGCGGTCGATCACGGAGGCGACGTTGACGTTGACCCGTTCGGGGAACAGCGGGTCCCGCTCGATCTGCGGGCCGAGGCGGGCGAGCGGCACGGCGTCGCAATCGGGGACGAAGAACACCGCGTGCGGGTTGCCGACATTGACGCAGACGGGCCGTTCCAGCCCCTCCCACCCGACCGGCAGGGCCAGCGTGTCCATCGGGTAGGCGAGCGGGATCGCGTCCCAGTCAAGCCGGGGTTCGCCCATGTCGACCCGGAAGCCGGCGCCGTCCGCTTCCGCCCGGATCACCCCGGCGGCGGTCTCCATCGCCAGCACCTGCGTCCCGCTGTCGCCTGCCGCGCGCAGGGCGACGGCGCGCATGGCATTCCCACAGGCGGCGACCTCGCTGCCGTCGGCGTTGAAGATGCGGACCTTGAGGTCGGCGATGCTGCTCGGCTCCAGCAACAGCAACTGGTCGCAGCCGATCCCGGTGTGCCGGTCGGCGAGGGCGCGGATGGTGCCCGCGTGGAGCGGCGGCAGCAGGCCGTCGCGCGCGTCCAGCACGACGAAATCATTGCCGAGGCCATGCATCTTGGTGAAGGAGGCGCGCATCGCCTGCCACCTAGTGACCCCAGCGGGGCAGGGCAATCACCAGTGAAGGAGTACCGCCATGCCAGACCGCCTGTGGCTGATGAAGTCGGAGCCCGAGGCCTTCGGCTGGGACGATCTGGTGCGTGACGGCACCACCTTGTGGGACGGGGTGCGCAATCACCGCGCGGCCAACAACATGCGTGCCATGCAGGTCGGCGACCGGGCGTTCTTCTACCATTCGGTGACCGGCAAGGAGATCGTCGGTATCATGAAGGTGGTCGAGGCGGGCCTGACCGATCCGGCCGATGCCAAGTGGGCCTGCGTACGGCTGGAACCGGTGAAACCGCTGAAGCGGCCGGTCACGCTGGCCGAGATCAAGGCCGATCCCGCGTTCGCCGAAATGGAGCTTGTCCGCCTGTCGCGCCTATCGGTGGCGGAGGTGCGGCAGGAGGAATGGGATCGGATCATCGCGCTCAGCGACGGAACCTCACCTTAGTTAAGCGGTTGATGTGGCAAGAGGGCGGCATCCCCCCGGCCGCCCGCTCAGAAAAGGAGCCACATCATGGGTGAACTGACCGACAAGGTGAAGGGCATCGCCAACGAAGCTATCGGTAACGTGAAGCAGGGGTCCAGCAATCCCGCCACCCGCGCCGAAGGAGAGGCGCAGGAGCGCAAGGGCGAGGCCCAACAGGTCAAGGGCAGTGTCAAGGGCGCGCTGGGCGACAAGGTCTGACCCGGCCCTGATCCGAGTTACCGTGTCATCACGGTAGAGGGGCTGCTCCATTGCGGGGCAGCCCTTTTCGTTTGTGCCCTTCAAAGCCGCTTGGGCAATGGTTGATAAAGCGTTAACCTGCCCGGATGCAGACGCATCCCGCTCGTCACTGGCTGCGCACGCTGGTGCCCGATGACGCATCGTGCCCGGCCGCCGACGCGCCGGAGCCCGTCAAGGCGAGGACGACCTTGCAGCAGGCGATCGGCGCCTATACCGCGGGATTGACCGCCACCCTGGCCTTCATCGCCTGACCCCTGCGGCATCTGCCGGGGCATGGCCGACAAGGAAGTACCGTTGCACCGCATCCCCGGCGCCCTGATCGCCGCCACCACGGCCCTGACGCTGGCCTTCCCGGCCGCAGCGTCCGACCTCTCGCCGGGTCCCGACCTGTCCGTCATCACCGCCGACCTGCCGCGACTGGCCGTGACCGACTGGCGCCTGACGCCGGGGCCCGCGGACCTGTCGCGCATCACCGTCGACACGCTGTCCACCCCGCCCGCCGATTCCGCGTCGGTGGCGCTGCTGCCGCAGGTCACGGACACCTACGGCCCGCCGGCGCCCACGCAGGCGCGGCTGGACCGCTGGGCCGATCCGAAGACCGGGGGGCAACGGCTGAGCTTCGCGTCGCAGGCCGACGCAGTGAAATGGGAATTCGGCGCGGTGATGGCGTACTACACGCTCACCAACGGGGCCAAGCTGTTCGACGACCCGCGCTGGCCGCACGGGCAGGTGGAAGGCTGGTTCGGGCGCGACACGAACAATATGGGTGTCGACAAGCTGGCCCACGCCTACAGCTCTTATGTCATCTCCGAATTGCTGCACCATCGGCTGAGCCGCAAGACGGGCGATGCGCCAGGCATCGAATACACCGCCGCCGCGCTCGGCTTCGGAGCGATGCTGTACACCGAGTTCTGGGATTCGATCGAAAGCAGCGGCGGCTGGTCGTGGGAGGATGTGACCTTCAACGGCCTCGGCGCCGGCTTCTCCGTCCTGCGCAACAGCGTGCCCGGTCTCGACCAGAAGCTCGATTTCCGACTGATGATCCAGCCGCAGGAAGGCCGCTACCGTTTTTCCGGCAAGAAGCATTTCGAAGCGCAATGGCACTTCTTCGCGCTGAAGCTGGCCGGGTTCGAAGGGCTGAGGGACACGCCGCTCCGCTATATCGAGCTCGACCTCGGCTACCGGGCGGAGGATTTCACCAACCCTGACCGGGAGGCGGGTATCCGGCCCAAGCGGCACATCTTCGCCGGCGTGTCGCTCAATTTCAGCGAGCTGGTCCGCCGCTTTGCCGGGGGCAATCGCTACGGCCGGGCTGCCGCAAGCGCGCTGGAATACATCCAGCCGCCTTATACGATGCTGAGCACCAACCTGACGGAATGATTGCGACCCTTGCGTCCCGCTCGTCTCCCGTCCATATGCGGCGCGGGAGTCGGGTGGACGTTCGCGTCCGCCAACCTGGTCAGGTCCGGAAGGAAGCAGCCACAACGGATGGCAGCGGGTCGCCCGGCTCCTATTTCACTCGCAACTTTTCCCCGGCACGCTCGCCGATGTGACGCCCGCGGGTTCGACAGCGCGGGCCTGCGCCCCTAGATTGCGCGTGTGAACGACCTTCCTGACATGTTCGGCGATTCTGCCGCCCCGCCTCCCGAACCCGAGGCCGATCGTGCCAGTGCGGCGGAGCTGGAGGCGGCCGGCCAGTCGGCGATGTTCGGCGATCCCGCCCCGGCGAAGGCCGCGCCGGTGGTTGCCGCGCCCGCACCTGCCGCGTCCCCGCCGCCGACTGCCGATGGCCAACCCTATCGCGTGCTGGCCCGCAAATACCGCCCGCAGACCTTCAGCCAGCTGATCGGGCAGGAACCGATGGTCCGCACGCTGGCGAACGCCATCGCGCGCGGCCGGTTGGCCCATGCTTTCCTGATGACGGGTGTGCGCGGGGTGGGGAAGACCAGCACCGCGCGCCTGATCGCCAAGGCGTTGAACTGCATCGGCCCCGACGGGCAGGGCGGCCCGACGATCGACCCGTGCGGTGTGTGCGAGCCATGCGTCGCCATCGCGGAGGGCCGCCATATCGACGTTATCGAGATGGACGCCGCCAGCCATACCGGCGTCGACGACGTGCGCGAGATCATCGAGGCGGTGCGCTATGCCGCGGTCAGCGCCCGCTACAAGATCTACATAATCGACGAAGTCCACATGCTGTCCCGCAATGCGTTCAACGCGCTGCTGAAGACGCTGGAGGAGCCGCCGGCGCATGTGAAGTTCCTGTTCGCCACCACGGAGGTGGACAAGCTGCCGGTCACGGTACTGAGCCGGACGCAGCGCTTCGACCTGCGGCGCATCCCCGCCGCCATGCTGCGCGAACATTTCGCCAGCGTCTGCCGGCAGGAAGGCGTCGCGGCGGAGGAGGAGGCGCTGGCCATGGTCGCCGCCGCCGCCGAAGGATCGGTGCGCGACGGCCTGTCCATCCTGGACCAGGCAATCGCCCATGCCGACAGCGACACCGACGGGACCGTCACGGCGGAACGGGTGCGCGACATGCTGGGGCTGGCCGACAAGGGCGCGCGGCGGCGGCTGTTCGCCAGCCTCTTGGGCGGCGAGGCGGCCGCCATGCTGGAGGAGGTCGGCCGGCAGTACGCGCTGGGCGTCGATCCGCTGGCGTTGATGCGCGCGCTGATGGACGTGGCGCACCAGGTCGCGGTAACGCAGGTGGGCGGCGGCACCAGCGATGCCCCCACGCTGGAGGAGCGCGCCGATGTGGAAGGCTGGGCCGCGCGCCTGTCGCCCGGGCAGGTCCATCGGCTGTGGCAATTGCTGCTGAAGGGGCACGAGGAGGTGCGGACCGCGCCCGATCCGCTGGCCTCGGCCCAGATGGCGTTGCTGCGCGTGACCCATGCCGCCGATCTGCCCGATCCGGGCACGCTCGCCACCCAGTTGACGGATATGCTGTCGCGCGCGCCCGCGGCCGTACCGGCGGGCGAGGACGGAACCGGCGGCCAGGTGCAAGCCGCCGCGCCGGCGATGGACTGGCGCGACCTGTGCGAGCAGGTGGACGATGCCGGGCAACTGATCGCGGCCAATCTGATGCGGGACTGGCTGCGAGTGATCGAGCTGGCGCCCGGTCGGCTGGTGTACCAGCTTGCCCCCGGCCTGCATGAGGATCCTGCGGCGCAGTTGCGCGATGCGTTGCGCATCGCCACCGGGACCAAGTGGCAGGTGGAACGCGGCGCCGGGCAGGGCGCCCCCTCCTTGCGCGAGGAAGCGGAGGCCGCGAAGGAGGCGGAACGGGCGCGGGTGCGCGCCGACCCGCTGGTGGAGGCGGCATTCGCCGCGTTCCCCGGGGCCGAACTTATCGAGGAAGAGCGCGCCGGTGCCGGCGCCAAGCGGAGAGACGCACGATGAAGTCCATGGAAGAGATGATGAAGGCCGCGCAACAGGCGGCCGAGACGATCCAGAAGCAGATGAACGAGGCGCAGGCCAAGCTCGACAATGTCGAGGTGGAAGGCACCGCCGGCGGCGGACTGGTGAAGATCCGCTGCACCGCCAAGGGCCGCATCCTGGGCGTGGCGATCGACGACAGCCTGATCGTGCCGGAGGACAAGCAGATGCTTGAAGACCTGGTCACCGCCGCGTTCAACGATGCACGGGCCAAGGCCGACCAGGCCGCCAATCAGGAGATGCAGTCCATCCAGTCGGGCATGGGCCTGCCGCCGGGTCTGAACATCCCCGGTTTCAGCTGAACCAAGCAGCGCATCTTTTCTGCCTGTGGCAGAGGAGATGCGCAATTATCCACCACGATTTTGATGGTGCGATGCAACATTCGCCGTGAACCAACGCCCTGATCCCGCTAGACATCGGCGGGTATTGTGACGGGGGCGAATAATGATGGTGACGGGAAGCAAACTGCGCGGCGTGCTGCTGGCCGGGGCGGCGCTGCTGCTGGCCGCGGGCGGGCCGGTCGCGCTGACGCAGCCGGCGATGGCGCAGGCCGCGCTGTCCGGGCTGCAGCGGACCGATGGCTACGTGCCGTTCTGGTTTGATGCCGCCAAGGGCAAGGTGCTGCTGGAAGTGCCTGCCTTTGACGAGGACGTGCTGTATTACGTCTCCGCCGCGACCAATCCCGGATCGGTGCAGGTCGGCATGGATCGCGGGGTCATCTACACCGCGGTGATCCACTTCGTGCGCTCCGGCGACCAGGTGGTCGTGAACCAGATCAACCTCGATTACCGCGCGACCCAGGGCAGCGCGGCGACGCAGGCGGGGGTGACGGACAGCTTCCCCAGTTCGGTCCTGGCGGTGCTGCCGGTGGTGTCCGATGCCAGCGGCCGCGTGGTGGTGGACGGCACTTCGCTGTTCATGCGCGATGCCGGCTATGTCGCCAACCGGCTGAAGCGGTCCGGGCAGGGCGAGTTCCGGTTCGATGCGGGCAAGAGTGCTTTCTACCCCGACCGGATGAAGGCCTTCCCCGAGAACACGGAGATCGAGACGATCGCCAGCTTCACCAGCCCCGCGCCCGGCGTGGCGGTGTCGCAGGTGATGCCGTCGCCCGACACCTTCACGATCCGCATCCATCATTCGTTCCTGAAGGCGCCCACCGGCTATGTCCCGCGGGCGGCAGACCCGCGGATCGGCGTCGGTTCCATCCAGTTCCAGGATTTCAGCAAGCCGATCGACGACAACCCGTTCACCAACTGGGTGCGCCGCTGGCGGCTGGAGAAGAAGGACCCGGCCGCACCGATGAGCGAGCCGGTGAAGCCGATCGTCTATTACTTCGACCCCGCGATCCCCGATCCCATCCGCCAGGCGATGAAGGAAGGGCTGCTGTGGTGGAACAAGGCGTTCGAGGCGGCCGGCTTCATCAACGCGATCGAGGCGCGCGACGCGCCGGCCGACATGGACCCGATGGACATCCGCTACGCCTATGTCCTGTGGATCCAGCGCGACGGACGCGGCTTCTCTTCCTCCGGCAATTTCGGCGATCCGCGCACGGGGGAGATCCTGGGCTCCAAGACCCACATGGATACGTACCGCATGCGTACGGTGGGCAATTACTGGGACATCTACAGCGGCGCACTGCCGGGTGACGGGTCTGGGCTGCTGGTGGCCGATCCGGCGCTGACCAGCACCGACGCCTTCAACGCCATGCCCGTCGGTCAGCGCGATCTGGCGTTTCAGCGGCAGGCGGTGCTGACCGCGCACGAGCTGGGGCACACGCTTGGCTTCTCCCATGCGTGGAACTCCAACTTCAACGACCGGTCCAGCGTGATGGAATATCCGGTGCCGAAGGTGACGGTGAAGGATGGCAGGATCGACCTCAGCGATGCCTACCAGAAGGAGATCGGCACCTACGACACCTGGATGACCCGCTATGCCTACACTCCCTTTGCCGAGGGGCAGGAGCAGGCGGGGCTGAACGGCGTGGTCGCCGACATGCGGCAGCAGGGTATCGTGTTCACCGGCGGCGATGACCCGCGGTACATGTGGTATGTGAACGGCCCGGGGCCGGAGGCGGAGCTGCGCAATACCGCCGCCGTGCGCGAAGTGGCGCTGGCGGAGTTCGGGCCGGAAATGCTGAAGGCGGGCGAGCCCTACGGCACGCTGCGCGACACACGGTTGTGGATGGCCTACCTCCACGAACGCTACGCGGTGGAGTTCGGCCAACGCTATATCGGCGGGCAGCTGCAAAACATCGCCGTTCGCGGGCAGGAGGATGCCCTGCCGCCGGTGCAGGAAGTCGCCGGGGCGGAGCAGCGGACCCTGCTGGACCTGATGCTGGACGTGATCGAACCGGCGCACCTGGCGATCCCCGACACGCTGCTGGCGCAATTGCAGCAGCATCCGGGCGTCAATCGGGAGGATATGTCGGACGATGCGGTGTTCGACCAGTTGCGCGCCGCGCGCATCCTGGCGGGCATCGTGATCGAACCGCTGTTCGATGCCGACCGCTCGCGCCGGATGGTGGCGCAGGCTGCGCGCCAGCCCGACACGCTGACCTTCCCGCAGATGGTGGACGCGGTGCTGGCGGCGACTTGGGGCGCGCCGGTGCGCGGCGACGCGGGTGAGCGGGCGTTGCTGCGCCAGACGCAGAACATCGCCATGCTGTCGATGATGAAGCTCGGCGCCGCGGACGACGCCGCGCCGGAGGCCCGCTATTATGTGCTCGACCGCCTGGCGACACTGGCGGACGATCTGGCGGGCCGGCGCGACGGCGACCCGCTGACCGCTGCGTTCTACCGCCAGTCCGCGCGGGAGATCGAGCGCTTCCTGGAGGAGCCGGTCGCGCCGGAGGAGATCACCCCGCACTGGGGCGAGCAGCCGCTGTCCCGCTGGCCGCTGTCGCCCGGGCCGCCGCTGTAAGGCGCGATCAGCCCGGCGCCTCCCGGCTCCTCGCCAGCATGGCGATGAGCCGGCGGGCGATCTCCCGCTCCCCCATCACGACGTGGTCGGCGCCGTGACGTTGCAGATGGGCGACCTCCTCGTCCGAATGCGCGCGCGCGAAAATCGTCAGGTCCGCATTGGCTTTGCGGGCCCGCTGCGCGATCACGCCGGCCTCGTACCCTTCCGGAATGGCGATCACCAGCTTGGCCGCCTCCGCGATGCCGGCTTCCCGCAGGGTCCTGATCGATGCGGCATTGCCGTGGACGATGGTGAAGCCGTCATTGCGGGCCCGCTCCATCACGTCGGGCTGATCCTCGATGATGACCAGCGCGCGGCCTGACTGCCGCGCACCTTCGGCAAACAGCCGGCCGACCCGGCCATAGCCGATCAGCACGACATGTTCGCGCCGTTCCCGCTCGCGCTCCCGCTCGATCGCGTCGGCCTCGTCAATGGCATCCTGCCGCGCGCGGGCGATGCGGCCTGCGGCCGCGGTGAAGACCACCGGGTTGACGAAGATCGACAGGATCGCCCCCGCCAGGATCAGGTCGCGCCCTGCATCGGGCAGGATACCCAGATCCGTGCCGAGGCCCGCCAGGATGAAAGAGAATTCTCCGATCTGCGCCAGGCTGGCAGCGATGGTGACAGCGGTGCGGGTCGAATGGCCGAACGCTCGCACGATGGCGAAGGCGGCGGCCGACTTGCCCAGGATGATGATCGCGACCGTCACCAGCAGCGACAGCGGCTGCTGCGCGATCACCGACGGATCGAACAGCATGCCCACCGACACGAAGAACAGCACGGCGAAGGCATCGCGCAGCGGCAGCGTCTCTTCCGCGGCGCGGCGGGACAATTGCGTTTCGCCCAGGATCATGCCGGCGAAGAAGGCGCCCAGCGCGAACGACACGTCGAAGACGGAGGCGGCGCCGAACGCCACGCCCAGCGCGATCGCCAGCACGGCCAGCCGGAACAGCTCGCGCGATCCGGTATGCGCCACCCAGTGCAGGGCCAGCGGAATGATCCGCCGTCCGACGATCAGCATGAAGGCGATGAAGCCGCAGACCTTCAGCAGCGTGACCCCAATGGTCGCGGCGATGTCGCTGCCGCCGGAGGCGCCGCCGCCGTCGATCAGCTCCGCCAAGGGGGGTAGCAGGACCAGGGCGATGACCATGGCGAGATCCTCCACGATCAGCCAGCCGACGGCGATGCGCCCGCGCTCCGTCTCCAGGAGGTCGCGCGCCTGCATCGCGCGGAGCAGGACCACGGTGCTCGCGACCGACAAGGCGAGGCCGAACACCAGCCCGGCGGCCAGCGACCAGCCCAGCCACGAGGTGAGCGCGAGGCCGAGCATCGTCGCCACCGCGATCTGGATCAATGCGCCGGGCACCGCGATGTGGCGGACGGACAACAGATCCCGAAGGGAGAAATGCAGGCCGACCCCGAACATCAGCAGGATGACGCCAAGCTCCGCCAGCTCGTTGGCCAGCGCCACGTCGGCGACGAAGCCCGGCGTAAACGGGCCGACCAGCACGCCCGCCGCCAGATAGCCGGCGATTGGCGCGATGCGCAGGCGGTGGGCGATCGCCCCCATGAAGAAGGCGGCGACGAGACCCGCTACGATCGTGGCGATCAGCGGTGAATGGTGCAGCATGCGATCGTCCTGCCGAGCCTAAGCGAGAAGGGTGAGGACCAGCACCGCCACCGTGCCGCAAGCGGCCATGGCGCCGGCAACCAGCGCAGGTGCGAACCATGCGGGCGGCTTGTTACGTCGAAGCTTCATCTTGACCTCCTTCCACCCGGTGGGCGGCGGGGAGCATGTCGGGCGTGCAGGCGCTGCCGCCCATGCGGGAAAGGCGCGCGCGTGGCGCCCCGGCCGGATCAGATGGTGGGAGGGGCCCGGGCAGGTCCGGCGTGGCGGAAGGCCAGCAAGGGATGATCGGGTGGGCCGCGCGCGGTGACGCGCTGGGGGCTGCCGCGATCGTCGTGCGTACGGGCCACACCGTGCCATGTCGGCGCCGGCACCGCTCCCGGCAGGTCGGCTAGCGCATCGTCGCGCCGGACGGCCTCCGCCCGCACGATCTCGTCCCGTTCCTGCGGGCGGATGGTGACGGAGAGGGTGGCCGGATCGAAGGCCGATCCCACAATGCGGGGGGAGGTCTGCGCCCCGCTCGGCGTGGCGGAGAGCAGGACCACCAGCAGGATCGCCCAGCCCCACAGCGCCGGCAGGATGCGCCTGCCGGTAAGCTGTGTGGAAGGAGGGGCGCCGGTCGTCACCCCGCCGATGCTACACGATGCGTCGCCAAAGGCGAGTGCGTCGACCCGGCCGCCGATCGCCCGGCGCATCGCTATCCTGTTGGCAGCGGTTCCCTGCGCATTGCAGTCAAGGCGGCAGGTGCCCATATTCGGATCAAACGAGGCGCCGCGATGCGCCCCGCGATTGACGGGATCCGATCTATGACCACTTATCCGCTCCTCCCCTTGCGCGACATCGTCGTGTTCCCCGGCATGGTCGTGCCGCTGTTCGTGGGGCGCGAACGTTCGGTCGCCGCTCTGGAGGCGGCGATGGAGGGTGACAAGGACATCTTTCTGCTGAGCCAGCTCGACCCCGGCTGCGACGATCCGGGCGCGGACGACCTGTATGACGTGGGTGTGATCGCGCAGGTGCTGCAATTGCTGAAGCTGCCCGACGGCACGGTGCGCGTGCTGGTGGAAGGCCAGTCCCGCGCGCGGCTCGACACGCTGGAGACGACGGACGACCACGTGGTCGCCACCGTGGAGGCGATGGAGGACGAGGTGGAGGAAGGCGACGAGGCCACCGCCATGATGCGCTCTGCCCTCGAACAGTTCGGCGATTACGCCAAGCACAGCAAGAAGCTGCCCGACGACATCGAGGAGGAGCTGGGTCAGATCGAGGAGGCGGGCAAGCTCGCCGATGCCATCGCCGCCGCGTTGCAGGCGAAGGTCTCCGTCAAGCAGTCGCTGCTGACCGAACCCAGCGCCACCAAGCGCCTGGAGATGATCCTGTCGATCATGGATGGCGAGCTGTCGGTGATGCAGGTGGAGCGCAAGATCCGCGGTCGCGTGAAGCGGCAGATGGAGAAGACGCAGCGCGAATACTACCTCAACGAACAGCTGAAGGCGATCCAGAACGAGCTGGGTGGCGGTGACGAGGGCGACGGCAACGAGATCGCCGAGCTGCAAGCCAAGATCGAAAGCACAAAGCTGTCGACGGAGGCGCGTGCCAAGGCGACGGCCGAGCTGAAGAAGCTGCGTTCCATGCAGCCGATGAGCGCGGAGGCGACGGTGGTGCGCAACTACCTCGACGTGCTGCTGGGCCTGCCATGGGGCAAGAAGTCGCGCCTGAAGAAGGACATCGGCAAGGCGCAGGAGGTGCTCGACCAGGATCACTATGCGCTGGACAAGGTGAAGGACCGGATCGTCGAGTACCTGGCGGTGCAGGCGCGGACCAACAAGCTCAAGGGGCCGATCCTGTGCCTCGTCGGCCCGCCGGGCGTGGGCAAGACCAGCCTTGGCAAGTCGATCGCCAAGGCGACCGGGCGCGAGTTCATCCGCCAGTCGCTGGGCGGTGTGCGCGACGAGGCGGAGATCCGCGGGCACCGGCGCACCTATATCGGCAGCCTGCCGGGCAAAATCGTGCAGAACCTGCGCAAGGCGGGGGCAAGCAACCCGCTGTTCCTGCTCGACGAGATCGACAAGCTGGGCCAGGACTTCCGCGGCGACCCCGCCAGTGCGCTGCTGGAGGTGCTTGACCCCGAACAGAACGCCAAGTTCCAGGACCATTACCTGGAGCTCGACATCGACCTGTCGGACATCATGTTCGTGTGCACCGCGAACAGCCTGAACTTGCCGCAGCCGCTGCTAGACCGGATGGAGATCATCCGGCTGGAAGGCTATACGGAGGACGAGAAGGTCGAGATCGCGCAGCGCCACCTGATCGAAAAGCAGGTTAGCCAGCACGGCCTGAAGAAGGAGGAGTTCTTCCTGGAGGAGGAGGCCCTGCGCGACCTCATCCGTTATTACACGCGGGAGGCCGGCGTGCGCACGCTGGAGCGGGAGATCGCCCGGCTGGCGCGCAAGAGCCTGCGTCGCATCCTGGAAGGCAAGGCGACCAGCATCAGGGTCACGCCGGAAAACCTCGGCGAGTTCGCGGGCATTCGCAAGTTCCGTCACGGCATGTCGGACGAGGACGCGCAGGTCGGTGCCGTCACCGGCCTCGCCTGGACGGAGGTGGGCGGCGAGCTGCTCACCATCGAGAGCGTGACCACCCCCGGCAAGGGCGAGGTGCGCACCACCGGCAAGCTGGGCGAGGTGATGACCGAATCGGTGCAGGCGGCGTTCTCCTTCGTTAAGGCGCGCAGCCCGGCCTACGGCATCAAGCCGTCGCTGTTCGCGCGCAAGAACGTCCACATCCACCTGCCCGAAGGGGCGGTACCCAAGGACGGCCCGAGCGCGGGCATCGGCATGGTCACGTCGATCGTCTCCACCTTGACGGGCATCGCGGTGCGGCCGGACGTCGCCATGACGGGCGAGGTCACCTTGCGCGGCCGCGTGCTGCCGATCGGCGGGCTGAAGGAGAAGCTGCTGGCCGCGCTGCGCGGTGGTATCCGCACCGTGCTGATCCCGGCGGAGAACCAGAAGGACCTGGCCGAGATTCCCGCCAATGTGAAGGAAGGGCTGGAGATCATCGCGGTCGAGCATGTGGACGAGGTGCTGGCGCGCGCGCTGGTGCATCGGCCCGACCCGATCGAATGGTCGGAAGCGGACGATCTCGCCAGCCAGCCGCCGGTTGCCGGTGCCCACGGGTCCACGGCGCCGTCCACCGCGCACTGACAAAAGTCGGTTCGCCGCAAAAGCTTGCCCGGGGGGTGCGGTGGTCGCCGCGCCCCCCTTGCAATTGTCCCCCTGCCGGACAAAAGCGGGGTATCACGCGATCTGCCGCTTCCTGCTTTGACACCGCCGTCAATCCGGAGTGTGATGGCAGCTTCGCGCGTTTGCCCGAGTCACGGATTGGAATGGGGGTTAGTGCCGAACATGAACAAGAATGAGCTGATCGTCGCGGTTGCCGAAGCCAGTGGCCTGTCTCGCACCGACACGACGAGAGCCGTCGAGAGCGTGTTCGAGACCATCACCGAAACGCTGAAGAGCGGGAACGAGGTCCGCCTGGTCGGCTTCGGCACCTTCACCGTGTCCAAGCGCAAGGCGTCCACCGGCCGTAACCCGCGAACCGGCGAGCCGATGACGATCAAGGCGAGCAGCCAGCCCAAGTTCAAGGCCGGCAAGACGCTGAAGGATTCGGTCAACTGACCCGGCGGGCGGGGCCGGCATGGCCCCGCCAATTCATCGCGCCGCCGCCGCGTACAGCGCGATCGCCGCGGCGTTGGATACGTTGAGGCTTTCCATCGCGGCGCTGATCGGCAGGCGGCACAGCGCATCGCAGTGCGCGGCGATATTGTGCCGCATGCCTTCGCCTTCCGCCCCCAGCACGAATGCCACCCGCCCGGCCGGCAGCGCCTCGGCCAGGGTGGCGTCCGCCTCCCCCGCCAGGCCCAGCCGCCAGTAGCCGGCCTCCGCCAGGTCCTCCAGCGCGCGGGCGAGGTTCACGACCCGCACCCACGGCACGATCTCCAGCGCACCGCTGGCGGACTTGGCCACGACGCCGCTTTCGGGCGGGGCGTGCCGATCCTGCGTGACGATCGCGCAGGCGCCGAATGCCGCGGCGGAGCGCAGGATCGCGCCCACATTGTGGGGATCGGTCACTTGGTCCAGGATCACGATGGGGCGGTTCGCCTCCTCCGTATCGCTGTCAGGGGCGATCACGTCGGCAAGGTGCAGCTCCTCCAGCGGGGCGCATTCGAGCACCAGCCCCTGGTGCGGGGCATCGCGCGCGACCAGCCGGCCGAGATCGGCGACATCGGCATATTCCACCGGGAAGTCGGCCGGCAGTTCCCCATCCAGCGATGCGATGCCTTCGCGCGTGGCCCACAGCTTGCGATGCTGGCGCTGCGGGTTCTTGAGCGCGGCCTCCACCGCATGCCGGCCCCACAGGCGCACCGCCCCCTGTGATGCTCGGCCGGACCCGCGCCCGCCCTGCATCCGTCCAGCGCGCCCGCGCAAGGGAGCCTTGTCGTTGCGCCTGGCCATCAATCGTTTCCTGTGTTGTTCATTGCGCGGCCTCCTGCCAGCGTGGCCATTGACAGGCAAGCGCGCCTTGGGCATGGGCGCGCTTCACTCGGCCGGGCGGCTCTTTTCGAAGGGCTCTCGACAAGGGCGGCAGCGATGCCGTCGTGACCGGCCAACCGGTGGACAGGTGGCCGAGTGGTTAATGGCAGCAGACTGTAAATCTGCCCGCGAGAGCGTACGCTGGTTCGAATCCAGCCCTGTCCACCAGCCGGCCCTTTCTTCCGATCAGCCGTTCCCGTACGGCGGCGAGCCGCGCCTGTGGGTTGTGGCGCGTGGGTGATGGTCCTAAGCATCCGCGGATGGCTGGAGAATTGCTGGACAACAAGGGCCGCGGCACGGCCGCCTGGTCGCTGCCGCCGATCCACCCGGAAGGGCGCAAATTCGGGCTGATCGCGGTCGCGGCGGCTTTATTTTTTCTGTTCGCGCTGGATTGGGAGATCATCGGCTGGCCGCTGCTGTGCCTGTCGGCCGGCGTGTTCGCCTTCTTCCGCGATCCCGAACGGGTGGTGCCGCAGGGGGAAGAACTGGTGGTCGCACCGGCCGACGGGCTGGTCACGATGATCGCCACCGTGCCGCCTCCGGTTGAGCTGCAGATGGCGGATGCCGCCGGCCGGGCTGGGCTGGGCGCCGCGCCGGTGACGCGCATCTCCATCTTCATGTCGATGTTCGACGTCCACATCAACCGCGCGCCGGTGGCCGGGACGGTTCGCCGGGTGGTGTACATCCCCGGCAAGTTCGTGAATGCCGACCTCGACAAGGCGAGCGAGGATAACGAGCGGCAGCATTTGCTGATCGAGCGGGCCGATGGCGTGGCGATCGGCTGCACCCAGATCGCGGGACTGGTCGCGCGGCGCATCGTGCCGTTCGTGAAGCCGGGCGACATCGTGGCGGCGGGCCAGCGGATCGGCCTCATCCGGTTCGGCAGCCGGGTCGATGTGTATCTGCCGGCCGGAACCGATGCGCAGGTCGTGCTTGGTCAGAAGACTGTCTGCGGCGAAACCGTGCTGGCGCAGCTGGGCGGGCAGGGCCTGATCGAAGGAATAAGCCAATGACCGCCACCATGCCCGATCCCGCCGACAGCGGTGCCTGGCTGGGTCCCAAGGCAAGCGAGGACGATGATCGGGTCGCCTCGGCGCAGCGGCCGGCGCCGGGCCTGGCGCTGCGGGCGGTCATCCCCAACGCAATCACCGCCGCGGCGCTGTGTTCCGGCCTGACTGGCATCCGCTTCGCCATCACCGGGGACTGGGAACGCGCGCTGTTCGCCATCATCCTGGCGGGCCTGCTGGATGGCATCGACGGCCGCATCGCCCGGCTGCTGAAGGCGCAGTCGCGCTTCGGTGCGGAGCTGGACAGCCTGGCCGATTCGCTCAGCTTCGGCATGGCACCCGCATTGGTGCTGTTCCTGTGGTCGCTGCAGGACCTGCCGCGCTTCGGCTGGTTCGCGGCGCTGGCCTTCGCCATCTGCTGCGCGCTGCGGCTGGCGCGGTTCAATGCCCGCATCGACATGGAGGAGCAGCCGCACAAATCGGCCGGCTTCCTGACCGGCGTGCCCGCGCCATTGGGTGCGGGCCTCGCCTTCCTACCGATGTATCTATGGCTGGCGAGCGGGGAGCCGGTGTTCCGCGAACCCGCGCTGGTGGCGGTGTGGACGGTGCTGGTCGCCGGGCTGATGATCTCCAACCTGGCGACGCTCAGCTGGACTTCGTTCCGCCCGCGCTCCAGCGTCAGGCTGGCGGCAATTGCGCTGGCCGGGCTGACCTTTGCCGCGCTGCTGACCGAACCGTGGGCGACGCTGGCGGTTCTTTCGATCGCCTATCTGGCGCTGCTGCCGGTCAGCATCGTGCGCTACGCCCGGCTCAGGCGGCAGCGCTCCACGCCGGGCGGGCGCGCGGCAGCGCCTGCCGCCGCGACGGCACCGGCCGCAGCCGTCGGTCCTGAGGCCGATCCGCCGCTGGCGAAATGACCGGCGCCGCCGTGCGGCGCACCGTCACCATCCGGTAATGCGTCTGCGCGGCGAGCTCTTGCGGGCCGAGCAGCAGGCGTGCGGCCGGCACCAGCGTGCGGACGGCATCGGCCAGCACGAGCAACGCGCCAAGCGTTGCGGCGACAAACAGCAGGGCAAGCATGTGCGGCATGGCGTCAAACTCCCGTGCAGGCGGCGATGGCCGACTCACACCGGCAATGTTCCGCATTTGTTCTGCAACGTCAAGCGAACATGCACCGCGGCATTCCCGCTGGCCTTGCGTCGCCTGATCGCGTATGGGCAGCGCCGTCGGCGGCACCCCGAATCGGGATGGCGCGGGCAAATTCACATGGAAGGCAAACATACCGGTGCCCGCCGCGACGGCAGGTTCCCCGCTTTCCAGAGGACCAACCGGAAAGGAATTACCCATGGCGGTTCCCACCGTCTCCATGCACCAATTGATCGAAGCCGGCGCGCATTTCGGGCACCAGACTCACCGCTGGAACCCGCGCATGAAGCCGTACATCTTCGGCGCGCGCAATGGCGTCCACATCATCGACCTGTCGCAGACCGTGCCGCTGATGGCGCGCGCGCTGGACTTCGTGTCGGCCACCACCCGCGCGGGCGGCAAGGTGCTGTTCGTCGGCACCAAGCGCCAAGCGCAGGAGCCGATCGCTCAGGCCGCGCGCGCCTGTGGCCAGCACTTCGTCAATCATCGCTGGCTGGGCGGCATGCTGACCAACTGGCGCACCATCAGCCAGTCGATCAAGCGGCTGAAGACCCTTGAGGAGCAGCTGGCGGGCGACACCGCGGGCCTGACCAAGAAGGAAGTGCTGCAGCTGACGCGTGAGCGTGACAAGCTGGAGCTGTCGCTGGGCGGTATCCGCGACATGGGCGGCATCCCCGACGTGATGTTCGTGATCGACGCCAACAAGGAAGAGCTGGCGATCAAGGAAGCCAACGTGCTCGGCATCCCGGTCGTCGCCGTGCTCGACACCAATGTCGATCCCAGCGGCATCGCCTTCCCGATCCCCGGCAATGACGACGCCAGCCGTGCGGTCCGCCTGTATTGCGAGGCGCTCGCCGCCGCCGCCAGCCAGGGCCGGACGCAGGGCGTGGTGGATTCGGGTGCCGATTTCGGCGCCATGGACCTGCCGCCGGAAGAGGCTGAGGCCGCTGCAGAGCCCGCGGCTGCCGAGCCGGCCCCGGCTGAAGAGACCGCCGCCCCCGCACAGGCGTAAAGCCTGCGTCACATTGGCGGATCAGAGCGCCGGCCTGTCGCACCCCATCCAGTGCAGCGGGCCGGCGCCCCTATTCATTCAAGAGGATTATCGATCATGGCAGCTTACACCGCCGCTGACGTCAAGAACCTGCGCGAACGGACTGGCGCGGGCATGATGGACTGCAAGAAGGCGCTGTCCGAGACCAATGGCGACGTGGAAGCCGCCGTGGATGCGCTGCGCGCCCGTGGCCTCGCCGCCGCGCAGAAGAAGTCCAGCCGCACCGCGGCCGAGGGCCTGGTCGGCGTTGCCGTCGAGGGTCTGAAGGGCGTGGCGGTGGAGGTGAACTCCGAAACCGACTTCGTCGCCAAGAACGAGCAGTTCCAGGACTTCGTCCGCAAGGTCACCGGCGTAGCGCTGACGCAGGACGGCGATGAGATCGACGCGCTGAAGGATGCCGGCTACCCCGGCGGCGGCACCGTTGGCGAGAAGCTGACCGACAATGTCGCCACCATCGGCGAGAACCAGCAGCTGCGCCGCATGAAGAGCGTGCGCGTGAACAGCGGTCTGGTCGTGCCTTACATGCACAATGCGCAGGCGCCGAACCTGGGCAAGATCGGCGTGCTGGTCGCGCTGGAGAGCGAAGCCGGCGCCGATGTGCTGGAGCCGCTGGGCAAGCAGATCGCGATGCACATCGCCGCCGCGTTCCCGCAGGCGCTGGACGCCGACAGCCTGGATGCCGACGTGATCGAGCGTGAGCGCGCGATCGCCCGCGAGAAGGCGGCCGAGAGCGGCAAGCCGGAAGCGGTGCAGGAGAAGATGGTCGATGGCGCGGTGAAGAAGTTCGCCAAGGAGAACGCCCTCCTCAGCCAGCTGTTCGTGATGGACAACAAGACCCCGATCGCGGACGTGGTCGCGCAGGCTGGCAAGGAAGCCGGCAAGCCGATCACCCTGGTGGATTATGTCCGTTACCAGCTGGGTGAGGGCATCGAGAAGGAGCAGACCGACTTCGCTGCCGAGGTCGCTGCCGCCGTTAAGGGCTGATCCTTCCGCCATTTGCGAGTAATTGGCGGCCGCCGGGGCAGGAATGCTCCGGCGGTCGTTTTCGTAAGTGGTTTCATCTGCTCCGCTGCACCCTTGGCAGCGCCCCCGCCCGCTCTATAAGGGCGCCTGTCCCCGCCACCGCTGAAGGTTGTTTCCGTTCCATGTCCATGCCGCCCGCCAAACGCGTCCTGCTGAAGCTGTCGGGCGAGGTGCTGATGGGGGAGAAGCAATTCGGCATCGACCCCGCCTTCGTGGCGGAACTGGCGGCGGAGGTGAAGGCGGCCAAGGAAACCGGACTGGAACTGTGCCTGGTAATCGGCGGCGGCAACATCTTTCGCGGCATGGCCGGTGCGGCCCAGGGGATGGAGCGGGCGCAGGCCGATTACATGGGCATGCTGGCGACGGTCATGAACGCCCTCGCCATGCAGAGCGCGCTGGAGCAGCTCGGCGTGGAGACGCGGGTGCAATCCGCGATTGACATGGACCAGGTGTGCGAGCCGGTGATCCGGCGCCGCGCCGAGCGTCATCTGGCGAAGGGCCGCGTGGTGATCTTCGCCGCGGGCGTGGGTGCACCCTATTTCACCACTGATTCCGGCGCTGCGCTGCGCGCGGCCGAGATGCAGTGCGATGCGTTGCTGAAGGGCACCAGCGTCGACGGGGTCTACAATGCCGATCCGAAGAAGGATCCGGCAGCCAAGCGTTTCGACACAGTCACTTACGACAAGGTCTTGGGTGACAATCTGAAGGTGATGGATGCCTCCGCCGTGGCACTGTGCCGCGACAACCGGATCCCGATCGTGGTGTTCTCCATCCGCGAGAAGGGTAATCTGGCGCGCGTGCTGGCGGGCGAGGGTGTCCAGACGATCGTGCAAGGGGAAGCCTGATGGCGCAGAAGTATGACAAGGCCGACGTCGAGCGGCGGATGACCGGCGCGGTGGAGAGCCTGAAGGGTGATCTGTCGGGCCTGCGTACCGGCCGCGCCAATGTGGCGCTGCTCGATCCGGTCATGGTGGAGGTCTACGGCGCGCTGATGCCGCTGAACCAGGTCGCCACCGTCTCCGCGCCGGAGCCGCGCATGTTGAGCGTGCAGGTGTGGGACCGGGCCAATGTGATCCCGGTCGAAAAGGGGATCGCCCGGTCCAATCTGGGCCTCAATCCCAGCATCGATGGGCAGACGCTGCGCCTGCCGCTGCCGGACCTGACGGAGGAGCGGCGCAAGGATCTGGCGAAGCTCGCCGGCAAGTATGCCGAAGGGGCCAAGATCGCCATCCGCAATGTCCGCCGCGATGCGATGGAATTGCTGAAGGATGACGAGAAGAAGAAGCAGATCAGCGAGGACGAGCGCAAGCGGCTGGAGGACGAGGTCCAGACCCTGACCGACCGTTACATCAAGGACGTCGACGCCGCGACGGAGGCGAAGGAAAAGGAAATCCTGCAGCGGTGAGCGACCGGGGCGCCCGGACCGGCGCGCTGGACGCTGCCGCGGCGCCCGCCGGTGGGGCGCGTGCAGGCCATGGTGCGCGCCATGTCGCGATCATCATGGATGGGAATGGACGCTGGGCGCGCCGTTTCCACCTGCCGCGCGCCATGGGGCACCGGCGCGGTGTGGAGGCGGTGCGTAAGCTGGTGCGCGCGCTGCAGCCGATGGGGATCGACTGCCTGACGCTGTATGCCTTCTCGTCGGAGAACTGGAAGCGGCCGGAGGACGAGATCAGCGACCTGATGGGGCTGATGCGGCAATTCATCCGGTCCGACCTGCCGGAGTTCATCGCCAACGATGTGCGGCTGAAGATCATCGGCGATTACAAGGCGCTGGCGCCGGATATTGTCGACATGCTGGAAGACGCGCTGGCGCGGACCGCCGGCGGCAGCCGTACGCTGGCCGTGGCGTTGAACTATGGCTCGCAGCAGGAGATCGCGCGGGCGGCGGCGAAGGCCGCGGCCGAAGGTGCGGTGACGGCCGACAGCATCGCCGCGCATCTCGATACCGCCGACCTGCCGCCACTGGACCTGCTGATCCGCACCAGCGGGGAAGTGCGCTTGTCGAACTTCCTGCTGTGGCAGGCCGCCTATGCGGAGATGTGGTTCACCGAGGTGCTATGGCCGGATTTCACGCCCGCGCACCTGGAAGAAGCGCTGGCGAGCTTCGCCAATCGGGAGCGTCGCTTTGGCGGACGTTGAGGGTACGACGCAGCGCAAGCGCGACCGGTTCAAGGCCCATGCGAAGCGTTATGCCACCGTGCCGCTGGCGGTGCGCACGGGTGACCTGCCGAAACGGCTTGCCTCCGCTATCGTCATGCTGGTGCTGGCGGGCGCCGCCTTCGCGTTGGGCGGCATCGTGCTCCAGGCGTTCCTGCTGCTGGTCGGCGTGCTGGCCTTTGGCGAGGCGGTGCGGCTGATCCTGCGAGCGACGCTGCGCTGGCGGCTGCGGCTCGCCGGCCTGCTGGCGGCGGCGGCCTATATCGGCCTCGCCGCGGCGTTCCTGATCGGCATGCCGCGTTTCGTGCTGGTGGTGGCGGTCGTGGCGGTGATCGCGACCGATACCGGTGCCTATTTCAGTGGGCGCACCATCGGCGGCCCGCGCATCGCGCCGCGGATCAGCCCGTCCAAGACCTGGGCCGGGCTTGCCGGCGGCATGGTCGCGGCGGCGCTGTGGCTGACCTTGGTCGCTGCAGTGCTGCACCAGGCGCTGAACGCCCTTTCCCCGAACGAGCCGGTGGCGATCGCGCCCGGACAATGGCTGATGGGCGCGCTGGTCGGCGCCGGGCTGGCGGTGGCGGCGCAGGCTGGCGACTTCCTGGAAAGCTGGCTGAAGCGCAAGGCGCATGTGAAGGATTCCTCCCGTCTGATCCCCGGCCATGGCGGGGTGCTGGACCGCGTCGACGGGATCATCCCCGTCGCGCTGATCGTCGGCCTGCTCGGCACCTATGGCAGTGCGTGGTAGCTGCGCGGCGCACGTGACCCGTTCCATCTCCATCTTCGGTGCGACCGGCTCGATCGGCGCCTCGACGCTCGACCTCGTCGGCCGCCAGCCGGAGGAGTGGCGGGTGGAGGCGCTGACCGCCAATTGCCAGGCGGCGGAGCTTGCCCGGTTGGCGCGGCAGCACGGGGCGCGCATAGCGGTCGTCGCTGACGAGGGGTGCCTGCCCGAACTGCGCGGCCACTTGGCGGGCAGCGGTATCGAGGCGGCTGGCGGTGCGCAGGCGCTGGTCGATGCGGCGGCAAGAGGGGCCGACCTGACGGTCGCGGCCATTGTCGGCTGCGCGGGGTTGGCACCGACCATGGCGGCGATCCGCGCCGGCAAGACGGTCGCCCTCGCCAACAAGGAGGCGCTGGTCTCCGCCGGCGAGGTGATGACCGCCGCGGTGAGGCGCCATGGCGCCACGCTGCTGCCGGTCGATTCAGAGCATAACGCGATCTTCCAGTGCCTGGCCGGCAACGACATCGCCGATGTGGCCGTCATCACATTGACGGCGAGCGGCGGCCCTTTGCGCGACTGGCCGCTGGAACGGCTGCGCGGTGCGACCGCGGCGGAGGCGGTGGCGCACCCCAATTGGTCGATGGGCGCCAAGATCAGCGTCGATTCCGCCACCATGTTCAACAAGGGGCTGGAATTCATCGAGGCGTTCCACCTCTTCCCCGTCGGTCATGAACGGCTGCGGATCGTGGTCCATCCGCAAAGCGTCATCCATTCCATGGTGGAATACCGCGACGGCTCCACGCTGGCGCAGCTCGGCCCGGCCGACATGCGCGTGCCGATCGCCTCCACCTTGGCATGGCCGCGCCGCATGGACACGCCGTGCAAGCCGCTGGATCTGCCCGCGATCGGCCAGCTCACCTTCTTCGCGCCTGACGAGGACCGTTTCCCCGCGACCCGCCTGGCGCGGGAGGCGGTGGTGGCGGGCGGCGGCGCAGCGGCCGTGCTGAACGCCGCGAACGAGGTGGCGGTGGCAGCCTTCCTGTCTGGTCAGATTGCATTCACCCGGATTGCGCAAATTGTGGCGCAAGTGCTTGAAACCTATTCCCCCGCGCCGCCCATGACTCTTGACGAGGTGCTTGCCGTCGATGGCGAGGCGCGCCGACGCGCCACCACCATGCTGCGGCCGGCCTGACAGCATGATCGAGAGCCCCCCGCTGTGGATGTGGGTCATCGGCTTCCTGCTGGTGCTGGGGCCGCTGGTGACGCTGCACGAGCTGGGGCACTACCTGGTGGGCCGCTGGTTCGGCGTACAGGCGACCGCATTTTCCGTCGGCTTCGGCAAGGAGCTGGCCGGCTACACCGATCGGCGCGGGACCCGCTGGAAGCTGTCGGCGCTGCCGCTGGGCGGCTATGTCCAGTTCGCCGGCGACATGAACCCTGCCAGCCAGCCGAGCGACGAGTGGCTGGCCCTGCCGGCGGAGGAGCGGGCGCGCACGTTCCAGGCCCGCACGCTGTGGCAGAAGGCGCTGATCGTCGCGGCCGGACCCGTCACCAACTTCGCAGTGGCCATCGCCATCCTCGCCGGCCTCAACCTCGCCTATGGCCGGGTGGAGGTGCCGCCGGTGGTGCAGGTGCTGGCGGAAGATGGCGCCGCGGCACAGGCGGGCGTCGCGCTCGGCGATCGCATCGTCAGCCTGAACGGCGAGCCGATCGAGCAGTTCGAGGAGGTGCGCGGCTTCGTCGCCCCCTATCCGGACGAGCCCGTGACGCTGGTGGTGGATCGCGGCGGGCGGCAGCTGACCTATCGCTTCACCATCCGCAGCGTGGAGGAGCAGGACCGGTTCGGCAACCGCTTCCGCATCGGCCAGATCGGGGTTGGTTCCGGCGACGGGCAATTGGTGCCGGTGCAGCCTGCCGAATCCGTGGTGCTGGCGGTGCGGCAGACGGGCGAGATCGTGGAGACCATGGTGATCGGCCTGTGGCAGGTCATCAGCGGCCGGCGGTCGGTGGAGGAACTGGGTGGCCCGATCAAAATCGCCAAGTTTTCGGGCGAGCAGCTGAGCCTAGGCTGGCCGCAATTCATCCACTTCGCCGCCCTGATCTCGATTAACTTGGCATTCATTAACCTCCTGCCAATTCCGGCGCTCGATGGTGGTCACCTGGCCTTCTACGCGGCGGAAGCGATCCGTCGCCGACCGGCCAGCCAGCGCAGTCAGGAATGGGCATTTCGCACCGGCATCGCCTTGGTGCTGGCGCTGATGCTGTTCGTGACGATAAACGATGTTGCCACGCTGCCCATCTGGGGGCGGTAGGCCATGCACCGCCCACCTTGTCGCGAGGGGGCATCACGGGAACGACCAAGGGGATCGCGGCACGTAAGCTTCCAAACGCTCGCTTGATCGTCCGCCCGGCATGGGGCAAGGGCGCGGGCTTCCACCGCGTGAGGGGAACCGGCATGACGCTGCGGGGGCGGCGGACAGGGCCGGGTTGATGTGCCGCTATCCATGCAGATGATTGGACCGACGGGAATGACCGCCAGGAATACTGAAGTGACTGCCTTGCCCCTGATGGCGGCGCTGCTCGGCTGCACGATGCTGGCCGGCCTGCCGGTGGTGGCCGTGGCGCAGGACTCGCCCGCAGCCACGCCTCCGGCGGCTACGCCGCCTGCCACCACGGGCCAGGCCGCACCGGGGCAGGCCCCCGCGGCCGCCCCTGCCGCCGCGCCGCAGCCACAGGGCGAGGTGATCCGGTCCATCGCGGTCGCCGGGGCCCAGCGGCTGGAGCCGGAGACGATCCTCAGCTACATCAAGCTGCGCCCGGGCGACCGCTACAGCCCCGCCGCCGCCGACCAGGCGCTGAAGGATCTGGCCGCGACCGAGCTGTTTTCGGATTACCGCATCGACAACAATGCCGGCAATCTGGTCATCACCGTGGTGGAAAACCCGGTCATCAACCGCATCGTGCTGGAAGGCAATCGCCGGATCAAGGACGACAAGATCCTGCCGGAGATCCAACTGGAGCCGCGGCAGATCTTCACCCGGTCGAAGGTGCGCGCCGACGTTGCCCGCATCATCGAGCTGTACAAGCGCCAGGGCCGCTTCGCCGCCACGGTGGAGCCACAGATGGTGCAGCTCGACCAGAACCGCGTGGACGTGGTGTTCGAGATCACGGAAGGGCCCAAGTCCAAGGTCCGCCAGATCAACATCCTGGGGAACGAGGCGTTCAGCGACGGCGAGCTGCGCGACGAGATGGTGACCAAGGTCGCCAGCATCACCCGCATCTTCTCGTCCGGCACCAGCTACGATCCGGACCGGCTGGCTTTCGACCAGCAGCAGCTGCGCGCGTTCTATCTCCAGAACGGCTATGCCGATTTCCGCGTTGTGTCCGCCGTGGCGGAACTGACGCCCGACAAGCGCGACTTCATCATTACCTACGTGGTCGAGGAAGGGGAGCGCTACAAGTTCGGTGAGGTCGGGGTCGACAGCCAGCTGCGCGACTTCGATTCCGATCGGATGAGCGCCAACCTGCCGATGAAGTCGGGCGACTGGTACGACGCCAAGCTGGTCGAGGACACGATCGAGCAGATGACGGAGCTGGCCGGCACCTACGGCTACGCCTTCGCCGACGTGCAGCCCCGCTTCACGCGCAACCAGGAAGACCTGACGATGAACGTGCGCTTCGTCATCAACGAAGCGCCGCGCGTCTATGTCGAGCAGGTGAACATCAACGGCAACACGCTGACGCAGGACAAGGTCGTGCGGCGCGAGTTCCGCATCACCGAAGGCGACGCCTTCAATTCGCTGCAGGTGCAGCGCTCCACCGCGCGCATCAACTCGCTGGGTTACTTCCAGGAGAATTTCGAGGTCAGCCAGGTCGATGGCTCGGCCGCGGACCGCATCATCCTGGACGCCAACGTGCAGGAACAGGCGACGGGCGAACTGTCGCTGTCGGCCGGCTTCTCCTCCATCGAAAGCTTCATCTTCCAGGGATCGATCCGGCAGCGCAACTTCCGCGGTCGCGGGCAGACGGTGGGCCTGGCGGTCAGCTATTCCCGCTATTCGCGCTCGGGCAGCATCAGCTTCAGCGAGCCGTATCTGTTCGACAAGAACATCTCCGCCGGTGTCGACATCTATCGCCGGGATTTCAACAACGGCTATCTGGATCGCAATTCGGCGACCTACGAACAGGCGCAGACCGGTATCTCGCTGCGCGCGGGCGTGCCGCTGACGGAGTACATGACGGCGGTTGCCCGCTACACGTTCAACTACGACGATGTGACGCTGGACGAGGATCAGTACTTCATCGACGGCCAGTGCTCGCCGCTGATCGCCGGCCGGTTCCTGTGCGATGCGATCGGCACCCGGACCAGTTCCATCCTGGGCGGTTCGCTGATCTACTCCACGCTCAACAGCCGCGTGCGCCCGACATCGGGCGAGAACGTGGTGCTCAGCGTCGATCTCGCCGGCCTGGGCGGATCGGTTAAGTATGCGCGCGTCACCGCCAATGCCGACAAGTACTGGAACATCGGCAGTGGCTTCATCTTCAACCTCAGCGCGCAGGGCGGCTACATCAAGGGGCTGGGCAACAACGGCAACGTGCTGCTGACCGACCGCTTCTTCCTGGGCGAGCCGCAGATCCGCGGCTTCGACATCCGGGGCGTCGGCCCGCGCGTGATTCGGCGCTTCTACCAGACCGACGCGGCACAGGCCGATGGTTACGCCCGCGATGCGGCCGGCAACGGCATCCTGCTGCCCTTGCGCGATCGCGGCAATTCGGACGACGCGCTGGGCGGCAACGCCATGTACCTGTTCCAGGCGGAGCTGGAGATCCCGCTCAGCTCCGGCGCGCGGGAGCTGGGCCTGCGCCCGTCGATCTTCGTCGATGCGGGCGCGGTGTTCAATGTCCGCCGGCCGCAGCTGACCTCCACCCCGTTCCCGGGCGGGCAGGGCATTCCGGCGCGCGACGCGAACGGCAACCAGCTCTATTCGCAGATCGTGTACGATGCCGCCGGGCAGCCGACAGGCACGACGGCGGTGACGAACCCGACCTCGCCCACCGGCATCGCCAACGAACCGATCAACCGTTTCACCCTCCCGCCCTTCGTGGAGCAGTTCTATGGTGACACGCCCAAGCCGCGCGTCGCCATCGGCATCGGGGTGGACTGGAACTCGCCATTCGGCCCGTTCCGCATCAACGCCGCCTATCCGCTGCTGAAGGCGGAAGGCGACGACACGCAAATCTTCTCGTTCAACGTAGGAACCCAGTTCTGATGACCAAGCTTCTGAAGCCCGCGCTGGCCGTCGGCCTCGCTTTCGCCGCGCTGACCGCACCTGCCGCCATCGCCCCCGTCGCTGCGCAGACCGCGCAGACCGTCGGTGTCGTCAACTACCAGGCGGTGATCGCCAGCTCCAACGCGTTCCGCGCCGCGCAGCAGCAGCGCCAGACCACCTACCAGGCGCAGATCGAGCAGGCGAACCAGCGCCGCACCGCGATCCAGCAGCAGCTGCAGCCGCTCGTCACCCAGTTGCAGACCGCCAGCCAGCAGCCGAACGCCGACCAGGCCGCGCTGCAGCAGCAGGCCGCGCAGATCCAGCAGATCGAGGCGGCCGGCCAGCGCGAGCTGCAGCAGATCATCGCCCCCGTGCAGCTGAGCCAGGCCTATGCGGAGGAGCAGGTGCAGGCGCAGCTGCCGACCGCAATCGAGAACGCGGCCAAGGCGCGTGGCGTGACGCTGGTGCTGACGCCCGACACGGTGCTGTATGCGGAGGCCGCGCTGAACCTCAATCAGGCGGTGCTGGACCAGCTCAACACGCTGCTCCCCTCCATCCAGGTGACGCCGCCTGAAGGGTGGGTCCCGGCCGAGATCCGGGAACAGCAGGCGGCGCAGGCCGCCGCGCAGGGCCAGGCGCCCGCCGCAGCCGCGACCACTCCGGTCGAGGGGCGCTGATGACCGACGCCGCCACCCCAGTCGCCGAGCCACGCACCATGGACGTCGCGGGCATCCTTGCGATGCTGCCGCACCGTTATCCGATGCTGCTGGTCGACCGGGTGGCGGAGCTGGTGCCGGACGAGCGCATCACCGCCATCAAGGCGGTGTCGTTCAACGAAAGCTTCTTCCAGGGCCATTTCCCCGGCCGTCCGATCATGCCGGGCGTCTTGCAGATAGAGGCGCTGGCACAGGCCGCGGGCATCCTAGCGGTCGAGACGCTGGGCCTCGCCGGTAGCGGCAAGCTGGTCTATTTCATGGCCATCGACGAGGCGAAGTTCCGCGCCCCCGTGGAGCCCGGCTGCCTGCTCACGCTGGAGGCGAGTTTCGTGCAGAAGCGCGCCCGCGTGTGCAAGTTCCGCGGCGTCGCCAGCGTGGAAGGGAAGGTGACATGCGAGGTGAACTTCACCGCCATGATCGCCGATGCGCCGGCCTGACTGCAAAAGCGCTTTCCTACAGCCCCGCAGGATGGCTCAACCGCGCTCAAGCCCGGTCGCGCCGCCCTGCCTGATTCGCCTGAACAGCATCGGCCTAAGCGTGAATGGGGCCGAGCGGTAGGTGTCAACTTAGTGTCAACTTCCGCCTGATCCGGCGACTTGCCATGACCGTCCGATGGCCTTATGGGCGCCGCTTTCCATCCCAATTGCCCAGCCGGTCGGTACCGGCCCCATGCACGAGGACTTGTACGCCATGAAGGCCGATATCCACCCCGACTACCACATGATCAAGGTGCAGATGACCGACGGCACCGTGTTCGAAACCCGCTCTACCTGGGGCAAGGAAGGCGACACGCTGGCGCTCGACATCGACCCGACCAGCCACCCGGCCTGGACCGGTGGTACGCGTCAGCTGGATACCGGTGGCCGCGTGGCGCAGTTCAACAAGCGCTTCGGCGGGCTGTCGCTCAAGAAGAAGTGAGCCGGCGTCCGGCCCCGCCATCGCGCAGGGCTGGCGTGACGGTTGCGCGTTCGCGAGAAATCGCTATAGGGCGCGCCTTCGCCGCATGATCCGCCATCGCCCCCGCGCATGCTTGCACGGGTGGCGGCGGCGTTCTAGGGCGGCCGCAACATCATTGATCAATTCTAAGGAACAGGTGCCGCAATGGCCGTCCCCAAGAGGAAAACTTCCCCGCACCGTCGCGGTAACCGCCGGTCCCACGACGCACTCAAGGTCGAGGCCTTTCACGAGTGCACCAATTGTGGCGAGCTGAAGCGCCCGCACCACCTGTGCGGCGCCTGCGGTCACTACAACGGACGCGAAATCGTCGCCCCCGCAGCCTGATCGTCAGGTGATGGGGAATTGGCGCGCATGAGCCTGCCGCGTATCGCCGTTGACGCGATGGGCGGGGACGAGGGCGTGCGCGTCATGGTCTCCGGGGCGGCGCTCGCCCGTCGGCGGCATGACAAGTTCAAGTTCCTGCTGGTCGGCGACGGTCCCCGGATCGAACAGGCGCTTGACCAGCATCCCGGCCTCCGCGCCGCTGCCGAGGTCCTCCATTGCGAGGATGTGGTCGCCGGCGACGAGAAGCCGACGCAAGCGCTGCGCCGGGCGCGCACCACCTCCATGGGCCTCGCCATCAATGCGGTGAAGCGCGGCGATGCCGGCGCCGCCGTCAGCGCAGGCAATACCGGCGCGCTGATGGCGATGAGCAAGCTGGCGCTGCGCACCATGCCGGGCATCGACCGGCCGGCTCTCGCTGCGCTGATGCCGACGCTGGGCGACAACGATGTCATCATGCTGGATCTCGGCGCCAACACCGAGTGCAGCGCGCAGAACCTGGTCCAGTTCGCGATCATGGGCGCGGCCTATGCGCGGATCGTGACGGGGCGCGAACGCCCGCGCGTCCGCCTGTTGAACATCGGCACCGAAGATACGAAGGGCACCGGCGACCTGCAGGATGCCGCCCAGGCGCTGCGCGACGCGCACGGGCTGGCGCTCGACTTCGAAGGCTTCGTTGAGGCGAACACCATCAACCGCGGCAATGTCGACGTAGTGGTGACCGATGGCTTCTCCGGCAATATCGCGCTGAAGGCGATCGAAGGCTCCGCCCGGTTCGTGACCGACCTGCTGAAGGATGCGTTCCGCTCCTCGCTCCGGTCCAAGATCGGCTTCCTGATCTCCCGTCCGGCAACCGAATTGCTGCGCCATCACCTTGATCCAAACAACCACAATGGCGCGGTCTTCCTCGGCCTGAACGGTGTGGTCGTGAAATCCCATGGCAGCGCCACCGCCGCCGGCGTTGCCAATGCCGTCGCCGTGTCGGCGCGCCTGTTGGAAGAGGATCTGACGCAGCGCATCACCGCCGACCTGCACGAACTCGGCACGGACCGGCTGCGCGCCCGGGTGTCGCCAGCCAATCTTGGCGCTCGACCCAATCTGGAGCCGTCACAATGATCCGGTCGGTGTTCCGCGGGGTGGGCCACGCTCTGCCGGCACGAGTGGTCAGTAATGACGAGCTGGCTCAGCAGCTCGACACCAGTGACGAATGGATCCGCGAACGGACCGGCATCACCCAGCGCTACATTGCGGGCGAGGGTGAGACCACCGGATCGCTGGCGACCGCCGCAGCGCGCGCCGCACTGGCGGATGCCGGTATCGATGCGTCCGCCGTGGACCTGATCGTGCTGGCGACCGCTACGCCGGACCAGACCTTCCCCGCCACCGCCACGCTGGTGCAGCACGCGCTGGGTTGCAGCGGCGCGGCGTTCGATGTCGCGGCGGTCTGCTCGGGCTTCCTGTATGCGCTGGGCACCGCCGATTCGATGCTGCGCAGCGGCATGGCGACGACGGCCCTGGTGATCGGCGCGGAGACCTTCAGCCGCATCCTCGACTGGGAAGACCGCACCACCTGCGTGCTGTTCGGCGACGGCGCGGGCGCCTTCGTCCTGCAGGCGGCCGATGTGGCGGAGCATGACGGACCAGGCGTCCTGGCGACGAAGCTGCATGCCGACGGCCAGCATCGCGACCTGCTGCATGTCGATGGCGGTCCGTCCACCACCGGCACCGTGGGCAAGCTGCGGATGAAGGGGCGCGAGGTGTTCCGCCACGCCGTCGTCAATCTGGCGGAGGTGCTGGCGGAGGTGCTGGAGGCATCGGGCCACACGCCGCAGGACATCGACTGGGTCGTACCGCATCAGGCCAATTTCCGCATTCTGGACGCGACCGCGCGCAAGCTGGGCTTGCCGATGGAGCGGATGGTGGTGACGGTCGACCGCCATGCCAACACCTCCGCCGCGTCAGTGCCGCTGGCCTTTGCCGTTGCGCGAGCCGATGGCCGGATCAAGGATGGCGACCTCGTCATGTTGGAGGCGATGGGCGGCGGCTTCACCTGGGGGGCCAGCCTGCTGCGGCTGTGACGCGGGAATTACGTCCGCAATCGTCCCGATGTGAGCAGTTGCAATAAAATCGCGCCGAGTTGATGTTGCGAACATTCTGTATTTCCGGCAAACAAGCGTCGGGGTCGCACCGGTCTTGTTGGGGGAAATTTCATGCACATGATGCGCTCCGTAGGTACACTGACGCGGGCTGATTTGGCCGAGACGCTGAACCGGAAGCTGGGCCTGTCCCGCGCCGAAAGCCTGAACCTGGTCGAATCAATCTTGGCCAAGATGTGCGAGGCGTTGTCCGAGGGGCAGAACGTCAAGATCTCCAGCTTCGGCAGCTTCGTGCTGCGTGACAAGCGGGAGCGGGTGGGCCGCAATCCCAAGACCGGGATCGAGGTGCCGATCACGCCGCGCCGCGTGATGACCTTCCGCGCCAGTCAGAAGCTGAAGGACCGGATCGGCGCCTCTGCCTGACCTACCGCCTGCTGCTGCCGCCACCATGCCGGACGGGAAGGAGCCAGGTGCGCTGCGCACCATTGGCGAGCTGTCCGCCATGCTGGGCGTAAAGCAGCATGTCCTGCGATACTGGGAACAGCAATTCCCCACATTGCGCCCGCTGAAGCGCAGCGGTGGCCGCCGCTACTACCGGCCGGAGGATGTGGCGCTGGTCACCCGGATCGATGCGCTGGTCAATCGGGACGGCTACACGATCAAGGGCGCCCGCGCCGCGCTGTCGCAAGGACCGAACGCGGACGACACGCCGGTCGCGGCACCCGCTCCTGACACGGCGGAGATCGTCGCCGATGCGGACGAGGTGCTTGCCAGCCTGCGGGCCATCCGCGACCGGCTGGCCACGGCGCTGGCCTACTGATCGGTCGGCAGGACCGCCGCCCGTCGCAACGGCAGCGGTTCCTTGAAGGTGTGGGTCAGGTAGGGGAAGGGTATCTCGATCCCAGCGCCGTCCAGCTTCGCCTTGATCGCCAGCAGCACGTCTGTGCGGGTCTCGCGCTGGTCGCGCGGGGCGGCGGCCGTCCACCATTGCACCAGCAGGTCAATCGAACTGGCGCCGAACTCCCGCGCATAGATGCCGATCGGCTTGTCGGGGGCGATACCTTCCAGCCCGTCAAAAGCGGACCGGATCAGGTCCATTGCCTGCTTGAGGTCGGCATCGTAGCCGACGCCCACCACCAGCTCGTCCCGGCGCAGCGTCTGGTCGGTCAGGATGCGGACCGGGTTCTTGAACAGCATGGAATTGGGCAGCAGCGTCAGCTCCCCGGTCAACTGGCGGATGAACGTTTCGCGCAGGTTGATGCGTTCAACCCGTCCGCGGATGCCTTCCACCTCAATGATGTCGCCGATGTGCATCTTCTCGCGCACCATGATGAGCACACCGGCGAGGAAGTTCTCGAAGATGTCCTGGAAGGCGAAGCCGATCGCGACGGCGCCGATGCCCACTCCGGCGAACAGGCTGGCAGGTGTCAGGCCGGGCATGACGACGGTGGCGGCGATCATGATACCGGCGATCCAAATGCCGACCCGCACCAGCGTTTCCACCAGTTGCTTCAGGCTTTCGCGCAGGTGCGTGTGGGCGGTCAGCCGGTCGGCAATGCGTACCGCGAAGCGGGCGAGGAACCAGGTCAGGAACAGGATCAGCAGCGCAATGCCGATGTTCGGCAGAATGGCGACGAAGCCGCGGGCCATCTGCAACACGCGTTCCTGCAGCACGGCGATGTAGTTCACGTAAGCCCTGCCTTCATGTCACCCCACCACCGTCTGTCGGTGAGGGGTGTACGGGTTGTCCGAGGCATGGTTCCGGCTGCGGGGCGTCCAGGCCCTTGCACCCGCACGCCGCATCCGCGAAAGGCAGCGGCATGTTTGACGAAGCGCTGATCGCCGCCGCCCGCGTGTCCAAGGCCTGGCCGTTCCAGGAGGCGATGAAGCTGGTGAAGCGCTATCCCGGCGGTAAGCCGGGCGGTGCGCCCGTCCTGTTCGAGACCGGCTATGGCCCCAGCGGCCTGCCGCATATCGGCACCTTCCAGGAGGTTCTGCGCACCACGCTGGTCCGCCGCGCCTACGAGATCGTCGCCAGCACGGACGGCACACCCGCGCCGACCCGGCTGGTCGCGTTCAGCGACGACATGGACGGTCTGCGCAAGGTGCCCGACAACGTGCCGAACGGCGATCTGCTGCGCGCGCATCTGGGCCGGCCGCTCAGCCGCATTCCCGATCCCTTCGGCACGCATGCGAGCTTCGCCGCGCACAACAATGCGATGCTGCGTGACTTCCTGGACCGGTTCGGGTTCGAGTACGAATTCGTCTCCGCGTCGGACCGGTACAATAGCGGCGCGTTCGACGATGCTCTGCGCGGTGTGCTGCGCCATTATGACGCGATCATGGGTGTGATGCTGCCCACCCTGCGGGAGGAACGGCGTCAGACCTACAGCCCGGTCCTGCCGGTCAGCCCCATTACCGGCGAGGTACTGCAGGTGCCGGTCGAGGTCGTCGATGCCGATGGCGGTATCGTCCGGTTCGTCGATCAGGGCCGCACAATCGAACAGTCGATCCTGGGTGGGCAGGCCAAGCTGCAGTGGAAGGTCGACTGGGCGATGCGCTGGGTCGCGTTGGGCGTCGATTACGAGATGTACGGCAAGGATCTGACCGACAGCGGCACGCAATCCGGCAAGATCGCGCAGGTGCTGGGCGGCCGTCGGCCGGAAGGGCTCATCTACGAGCTGTTCCTGGATGAGCATGGCGAGAAGATCAGCAAGTCCAAGGGGAACGGCCTGACGATCGACGAATGGCTTACCTACGGCACCGAAGAGAGCCTGGGCTTCTACATCTTCCCCAATCCCAAGAGTGCCAAGAGCCTGCATGTCGGCGTGATCCCGCGCGCGGTGGACGATTACTGGCAGTTCCGCGGCAAGATACCGGAGCAGCCGGTCGATCAGCGATTAGGCAACCCGGCCTGGCACCTGCTGCGCGCCAATGGCGATGCCGGCGGGGCGGGGGACACGCTGCCCGTGACTTATGGCCTGCTGCTGAACCTGGTGGGTGTGCTGGGCGCCGGCGCCACGCGCGAACAGGTATGGTCCTATCTCGGCAATTACATCGCCGATCCCGACCCGGCGAAGCACCCGCAACTGGATGCGCTGGTCACCGCCGCGCTCGCCTACAACCGGGATTTCGTCGCCCCCACGTTGCAACGGCGGGCCCCCACCGTGAACGAAGCGGCCGCGCTGGCCGAGCTTGACCGCCAACTCGATGGCATGGCCGGTGCCGATGCGGAGGCACTACAGACCATGGTGTACGAGATCGGCAAGCACCCGGAGTACGGCTTCGAGAACCTGCGTGACTGGTTCAAGGCCTTGTACGAGACGCTGCTCGGCAGTCCGCAGGGGCCGCGAATGGGCAGCTTCATCGCCCTCTACGGCATTCCCGGTACGCGCACGCTGATCGCGGAGGCGCTTACAGCCACGGGCGGACCCGATACCACTTCGTGATGACGTATTTCACGCCGGCGGTCACCGGACGGCCGGCGTGGATAGTCCACGGATTGGGCGTGCCATCAGCGGTGGCATTGTTCCACACCAGCAGCGCGCCGGGCTTGGGCTCGATCGAGAGACTGAGCCGCGGGAAGTCGGTCGTGCCGCCGCCCTCCACCGGGTTCAGGAAGGCCATCGCCGTGACCGCCCGTTGCCCGCCGCGGCCACGCTCCATCTGCCAATAAGGGGAGTTGGAGGGGAACCAGTCGGTATGATGCTGGAACTGCTGCCCCACGAGGTAGCGTTGTCCCTGGATGGTCTCTCCCGTCTCCGGCTCCAGACCCAGCAGATCGTCGAACCGGCGCTGGATGCGGCGGACGAAGGGCGCAGCGGGATCGACATCGCCTGAATAGCTGGTGCGGTATCCGGATTCGTACGGCATATCGAAGGCACCGCTCGGCTGCGCGGTTTCGTCGATCATGGTGATGAGCTGCGCGCATTCCGCGGCCGACAGGAAGTCGCCGATCGCCCACAGCTCCACCTTGTCGCCGGGCACCCGGTAGGCTGCGGGATTGTCCGCCAGCCGATCGCGCAGGGTGCGACCGATCCGGCGCAATTGCGCCTTGTCGGGATGGCCGCTTTCGTCGGGCAGATTGTCAGGATCGGCAGCCATGATGTTGCCATCTGTCCATCAACCACACGCCGCAGGCAAGCGGCAAAGCCCCCGGCCGGGCACGACCGAGGGCTCCGCCCTGCCGGACCACTCACCCGGCAGAAGCTTGGCTTACCAGTAGAAGTCGTAGATCGCGTCGACCACCTGGCCAGAATAGGTGTCCACCAACAGCACGTCGTCGTAGTACCGGATCCAGCGATACTGGCCGTAAACAGGCGGCAGGCGATACTGCCACGGGTCGTTGATCCAGTAACGGCTGCCGAAGAACAGGCTGTTCAGCGTAAAGCCGATGTTCAGCCGGCGGTACGACCAGTCGCGATAGGGCGAATAGTACCGTCCGGCACGGTAGAGGTTGCGGTTGGCCTGACGATACCGGCCCCAATCGTACCGGTTGTCGTTACGCCAGCCACGGTCCCACCGCCGTTCGTCGCGACCGCTGTAATAGCGATTGTCGCGGCGATTGTCCCAGCGGCGATTGTCATACCGGCTGCGGTCCCGGTCCCACCGGTCGCGGTCGTTGTTGTTCCAACCCTGGCGATTGTTGTTCCAGTCGCGCCGGTTGTTCCAGTTGCGCCGATTATCCCAATTGCGTCGGTCGCTGCGGTCGTCGACGCGATCGGCCCGCCGATCGCCACGCCGCTCCACCTGTTGCGCGCGCCAGTCGCCGCGCCGTTCGATCCGGCGGGCATCGCGGTCGCCCGCCTGCTCTACCCGGCGGCCGATTTCCTCCGCACGTCGATCGATCCGGCGGCCTTCGCCCAAGCGGCCTTGCATCCGCGCCTGATCGGCCCGCCAGTCCCCACGGCGTTCGATCCGCTGCGCCTGGCGCTCGCTGCTGCGATCGACCTGCTGCGCACGCTGCTCGCTACGCCGGTCGATCCGTTGGGCCCGCTGCTCGCTGCGGCGGTCGATCCGCTCGGCCCGGCGGTCGCCGCGGTCCTGCGCCTCGGCCGCTACGGGCGGCACGGCTAGGCCGGCTGCCAGTGCGGCAAAGCCGACCATCTTCAAGAACTTGGTCACGCGCATCGCTGTAACACTCCAAAATGCGGTTGCGCCGCGTGAGTGGCTGCGGCCGATACCGGAGCATTACAGTGATTCGGCTTTCCGTTAACTGAATGGTCGACTTATCTGAACAAGATTAACGTGTCAGCTTCTTGTAGGCCAGTTTCGTCGGCCGGTCGGCGGCATCGCCCAGCCGGCGGCGCTTATCTTCCTCATACGCGGCGAAGTTGCCTTCGAACCATTCGACATGGCTGTTGCCCTCGAACGCCAGGATGTGCGTGGCGAGGCGATCCAGGAAGAAGCGATCGTGGCTGATGACCACGGCGCAGCCGGCGAAGTTTTCGATGGCATCCTCCAGCGCGCCCAGCGTTTCCACGTCGAGGTCGTTGGTCGGTTCGTCCAGCAGCAGCACGTTGCCGCCCTGCTTAAGCATCTTGGCCATGTGCACGCGGTTGCGCTCACCGCCGGACAGCTTGCCGACATTCTTCTGCTGGTCGCTGCCCTTGAAGTTGAACGCGCCGACATAGGCACGGGTCGACGTCTCGTGCTTGTTGACGGTCATGTAGTCGAGCCCGTCGGAGATTTCCTCCCACACGTTCTTCTTGGGGTCGAGGTGATCGCGGCTCTGGTCGACATAGCCCAGGTGGACGGTGGAGCCGATCTCGATCGCGCCCTCATCCGGCTGTTCCTGCCCGGTGATCAGCTTGAACAAAGTGGATTTGCCCGCGCCGTTGGGGCCGATCACGCCGACGATGCCGCCCGGCGGCAGCATGAAGGACAGGTCTTCAAACAGCAGCTTGTCGCCGAACGCCTTGGTCAAGCCCTTGGCCTCGATCACCTTGCCGCCCAGGCGCTCCGGCACCTGGATGACGATCTGCGCCTTGCCCGGCTTGCGGGTGCTCTGCGCCTCTTGCAGCGCCTCGAACTTCTTGATGCGGGCCTTGGACTTGGTCTGGCGGGCAGCGGGGGTCTGCCGGATCCATTCCAGCTCCTCCTTCAGCGCCTTGGACCGGCCGCTTTCCTCCCGATCCTCCTGCTCCAGCCGCTTGGCCTTCTTGTCGAGGTAGGTGGAATAATTGCCCTCATACGGGAAGTAGCGGCCGCGATCGATCTCCAGGATCCAACCGACGACATTGTCCAGGAAGTAACGGTCGTGGGTGATCATCAGCACCGCGCCGGCATATTCCTTCAGGTGGTTTTCCAGCCATTCGACGCTTTCGGCGTCCAGGTGGTTGGTCGGTTCGTCCAGCAGCAGGATGTCCGGCTTCTGGATCAGCAGCCGGGTCAGCGCGACACGGCGCTTCTCGCCGCCGGAGAGGCTATCGACCCCGCTGTCGGATGGCGGGCAGCGCAGCGCCTCCATCGCGATCTCCAGCTGGTTGTCGAGCGTCCAGCCATCGACCGAGTCGATCTTCTCCTGCAGGGTGCCCATCTCCTCCATCAGGGCGTCGAAGTCGGTGTCGTCCTTGGGGTCACCCATCTCCGCACTGATCGCGTTGAAGCGATCGACCATGTCGGCCACCTCGCGTGCGCCGTCCTTGACGTTTTCCAACACCGTCTTGGTCGGGTCCAGCTCCGGCTCCTGCGCCAGGTACCCGACCGTGATGTTCTCGCCCGGCCAGGCCTCGCCCGTGATGTCGGTGTCGATGCCGGCCATGATCTTCATCAGTGTGGACTTGCCCGCGCCGTTGGGGCCGACGATGCCGATCTTGGCGCCCTGATAGAATTGCAGGTTGATGTCCGACAGCACCGGCTTAGGCGCGCCGGGGAAGGTCTTGGTCATGTTCTTCATGACATAGGCGTATTGGGCGGCCATCGCGTCTCTGTCTCGATCAAGGGTATGGGGAACTGGCGCCCGCAATTAGGCGCTGCCACGCCTATGGGCAACCCGCTTGGCGGCGGGGGGCGGGTCCACTAGGGGCGCAAACCGTGACAGATGAAACCAACCCGCTCGATCCCGAAGGCGTGCTGCGCGACCCGCACGAGCATACCTGGCTGGAAGACATGTACGGCGTGCTCAGCGGCTGCACGCTGCTGGCGATCGGGCTGGTGCTGATGCAGGCCGCGGGCATCGTCACCGCGGGGGTCGCGGGCATCGCGCTGCTGCTGTCCTATGTGCTGCCGCTGGGCGTCGGGCCCTTGTTCTTCGTCATCAGCCTGCCATTCCTGGTGTTCGGCGGGCAGGTGCTAGGCCGCGAATATGTGGTGAAGACGGTGATCGCCAGCGGCCTGATCTTCACCATCGTCGCGCTGGCGCAGCAGGCGACGGACATCGCCTGGGTCCACCCCGCCTTCGGCGCGCTGGCCGGCGGCACCTGCGCGGGGATCGGCATCCTGGCGCTGGTGCGGCACAATTGCGGCGCGGGCGGCATCACCACGCTGGCGCTGTACCTGCACCGGACCCGGGGATGGAGCGTGGGGCGGTTCCAGCTGATGGTGGATGCGGTGATCGTCGCCAATGCGCTGTGGGCGATTCCGCCATCGCAGATCGGCTGGTCCGCGCTCAGCATTCTGGCGATCAACATGATCCTGATCGCCTATCACAAGCCGGGCCGCTATCTCGGCCACTGATCGCACCGGGCAAACCCTTGCAATGCCTGCGCTTCACTGGCTAGACGCAAGCCGAATGGGGCGGCGACTTGACGATAGCGTGGGCGAACAGCCCGCCGGGGGCGATTACGTGGTGGCGGCGCCCGCCGCGCGCGGGACCGTGGGTGTGCTCACCTTCCATCGCTGCATCAATTACGGATCGTACTGGCAGGCCCGCAGCCTGGTGGAAGGGCTGCGTGGCATTGGGCATGATGCGGTGCTGCTGGACCACCAGTGCGCCGATGTGCGCAGCCGCGAATGGCGCTGCGCGTTCCAGCCGCTGCTGCCCCGGCGCTCTGCTCGTGCCGATCTGCCGCTGTATGGCGCCAAGGCGCGCAAGCTGCTGGAGGCGGTGGCTGCACTGCCGCTGTCGGCCCCGTTCGAACTCGCGCAGCCGGACACGATGGCGCCGGTCGATACGGTGGTGATCGGCAGCGACGAGGTGTGGAACCTGCAGCATCCCTGGTATGGCGGCAGCCGCCCGTTCTGGGGCGAAGGGCTCAATACTGCGCGCACCCTGTCCTACGCCGCCAGCTTCGGCAATTATGACGCCGCAAACGGTCTTGGCGATGACTGGGCCGACCGGTTGCGGCGGCTGGACGCAATTTCGGTTCGTGACCGCAATGCGCAGGAACTGGTGCATGGGGCGATCGGCGTCGATGCGCCGCTGGTGCTCGACCCCGTGCTGCAATATCCCGTTGCGCGGATGGATGCGCCGGTGGGCAGCGCCATCCTGGTCTATGGCCACAACTTCCCCGACTGGTATGCCCGCGCCGTACGCGCCCATGCCGATGCCAGAGGGGCGGAGCTGGTCAGCATCGGTTACCGCAACGATTGGGCGCATCGCCAATGGCTGGATGCCAGCCCGCAGGAATTTGCCGCAGCGATGGCGGGGGCCGCCGCGCTGGCGACCAATTTCTTCCATGGTTGCGTCTTCGCCCTGCTGAACGACCGTCCGTTTGCTTGCGTCGCCTCCGATTACCGGGCCAACAAGCTGCGCGATCTGATGGCGGTGGCCGGCACGGCGGAGCGGCAGGTGACCGAGGCCGACGCAGCCGGCATCGGTGCGCTGCTGGACACACCGCTGGGATCCGGTGTGGCGGAGCGGCTGGCCGCCACCCGCGCGCAATCCGCCGCCTACCTCGCCACCGTTCTTGCCTGAGGCACCCGCCGCGATCAGCCCGGGGGAGGTCGTCTCCTCCGGCCTGTGCATCGGCTGCGGCGCCTGCGCCAGCGGCGCGCCCGCCCGCATGGACTGGGACCGCTTTGGTCAATTGAAGCCGGTGGGTACGCCCGAATGGCAGGCCCGGCCGACCGCCCGCCAGGCGGCGATCTGCCCCTTCAGCCCGACCGCCCGGAACGAGGATGCGATCGCCGCCGTCAGGTTCGCCGACGCGCCGTTGCATGACGGCAGGCTTGGTCGCCACCGCCAGTGCCATGTCGGCCATGTGGCGGAGGATGGCTTTCGCGGGAACGGTTCGTCCGGCGGGCTGGTCAGCTGGGTCGCGGCGGAGCTGCTGCGCCGCGGGCTGGTGGACGGCGTGGCCCATGTCGCACCCGCGACGGATGGCCGCCTGTTCCGCTATCGTATCTCTCGCAGCGTGGCGGAGGTGGGGCAGGGGGCTAAGAGTCGCTACTACCCGATCGACCTCGCCGCCGTGCTTGACGAGATGCGGCAGGTGCCCGGCCGTTATGCCGTGATCGGCATTCCGTGCTTCATCAAGGCGGTGCATTTGGCGCGGGCGGACGATCCGGTGTTGGAGCAACGCATCACCCACCTGCTCGGCCTGTTCTGCGGCCATATGAAGAGCGCGCGGCTGGTGGACAGCTTCGCCTATCAGATGGGGGCGGAGCCGAGCCGGGTGCAGGCGGTCGACTACCGCGTGAAGAATGCGGACCGGCCCGCCAACTGGTACCGGACGCAGCTTCGCCTGAAGGACGGCAGCGCGGTGGAGCAGGATTGGTGGCATCTGGTGGAAGGGGACTGGGGTTCCGGCTTTTTTCAGAACAGCGCCTGCGATTTCTGTGACGACGTGGTGGCAGAAACGGCCGACATCTCCTTCGGCGATGCCTGGGTGGAACCGTACAGCAGCGATGGTCGCGGCACCAACGTGGCCGTGATCCGCTCCGCGGAGATCGCCGCCATCGTGGCGGATGGGATCGGGGATGGACGGCTGGCGCTGACCGAGGTGAATGCCGATTTCGTGGCCGACACGCAGGCGGCGGGTTTCCGCCACCGGCGAGAGGGGCTGGCCTGGCGGCTGGCGCATCGTTCGCGCGCGGCAGGGCTGATGCCGGTCAAGCGTGTCGCGCCAGCCAGCGCCGGCGTACCGCCACGACGCCGGGCGGTATACCGGATGCGGCGCACGATTAGCCGGGCGAGCCACCGGTTATTCGCACTGTCCCGCCTGACGGGCAGCCGTGCGGTGTACCAGCGACCCGCGCAGTGGCTGGTACACCTATATGGCGCGCTGACCTATGGCCGCGGCCGGCTGGGTCGCCTGCTCGATCGGCTGGACGGCAGTAAACGATAACCAGGATGGTTCGATGTTTCCCCGGGGAAACATCGAACCGGTTCAGGCTACGCGTTGCGCGCTCAACGGTGCCGTGGCCGTCAGTTCACCCGCAAACCAGTCATAGGTATGCCGCAGTCCGGCGGCGAGCGGCGTCGTCGGTTCCCAGCCGAGCACGTTGCGCGCACGCGTGATATCGGGACGGCGGCGCTGCGGGTCGTCCTGCGGCAGGTCGTGGTAGGTCACGTCCAGCGAACGTCCGGCAACCGCCTCCATCGCGGTGACCAGTTCCAGAATTGTGATCTCGTTCTGATTGCCGATATTCACCGGCAGCGGCTGCACCATCTCGCTGTCCATCAGCCGGATCAACGCATCGACGGTGTCCGCGACATAGCAGAAGCTGCGTGTCTGCGCACCGCTCCCATAGATCGTCAGCTTCGCCCCTTCCAGCGCCTGCACGATCAGGTTGGACACGACGCGGCCGTCATCCATCCGCATCTGCGGGCCGTAGGTGTTGAAGATGCGCGCTACCCGCACATCGGCGCGGTTCATGCGGGCATAATCGAACGTCAGCGTCTCCGCCGCGCGCTTGCCTTCATCGTAGCAGGCGCGGGGGCCGGTGCAGCTGACATTGCCGCGATAATCCTCCGGCTGCGGATGGACCTCCGGATCGCCATAGACCTCGCTGGTGCTGGTCAGCAGGAAGCGTGCGCCCGCCTGCTCCGCCAGGCGCAGCAGCTGGTTGGTGCCGACCACGTTGGTCAGCATCGTGTGTTCCGGATCGGCCTGGTACAGCGGCGGGGAGGCGGCACAGGCGAGATTGTAGATATGCGTCCACCGGGCGGGATCGGCGGTGATCGCGTCGGGCAGCGGCTGCGTAATGTCCGCTTCGATGAAGGTGAAGCGGTCCCGCCCGGCCAGCCGGGGCAGGTTGGACGGCAGCGCGGTCTGCATGTTGTCGATGCAGGTCACATTGGCGCCCGCATCCAGCAAAGCGGCGCACAGGTGGGACCCGATGAAACCCGCGCCGCCCGCGACCAGGATCGTGCCGCCTGCCTGTGCCTTGCCCGGGTTCCTCATGCCATAACCTTCCGTGTTGCATCCGCGCGGTCGTGCTGCCGCGCTTCAAGATCGTGTTCCAATTGGGCCGCGCGGATGGCGGCACTGTGCCCGGCCAGCACCGCGGCTCGCGCCGCCTCGCCCATGCTGCCCGCCTCCGCGTCCAGCGCCGCGATGACGTCGGCGGCGGTGTCGGCCAGTACGATCGCCTCCCCCGGCGCGAACACCTCCTCGATCCCCGGCCACCGGTCGGAGATGATGGGCGTGCCGCAGGCGCCCGCCTCGAACAGGCGGACCGATGGGCTCCACCCGGCGGCGATCATGTCGGCGCGGGTGACGTTGAGGGTGAAGCGACTGGCGGCGTAAAAAGCCGGGTGGTCCGCCGGGGGCAGATGCTCGATCCGCTCCACATTGGCCGGCCAGTCGATGTCGTCGGGATATTGCGGCCCTGCCACCACGAAGCGGCGATCCGGGCATCGGCGCGCCGGCTCCAGCAGCAGGTGTTCCAGCGTTGGCTGCCGGTCGGGGCTGTAGGTGCCGAGATAGGACAGGTCCCACCTCTTGGGAACGTCGATCGGGTGGTAGCGGCCGGTGTCGACAGAGCAGTACAGCGCGCGTGCCTGCGGCGATCCGTATTCCCGCTCCAGCCGGATCAGCGTCGGTCCGCCGGTGAAGCTGAAATAGATATCATAACCGGGGATCACCTCGGGCGAGAGGTATTCGTGGTCGCCCCGCGCCAGTTTGGCCAGCGTTACCGGCGTGTCGATGTCGTAGAAGCAGGTGACGCCCAACGCGGTCGCCTGCACCCAGTCGCCGACCGCGACCCCGTCCGGCACGTAGGAGCCGACCATCACCGCGTCCGCCGCGGCGATCTCCTCCGCCCAGCGGTCGAGATGGGCTACGCTGGAGTAGTAGGCCAACCGGCAAAAATCGGGATCGGGCAGGTCGCGGTTGCTTGCGTACCACGGCACGTCACGTTCCAGGAACAGCACCTCGTGCCCGCGTGCGGCGAAGGCGGACAGGAGCGCGCGGAAGGTGGTCGCGTGGCCATTCCCCCAGGAGGAGGACAGGCTGAGGCCGAGGACGATCAGCTTCATGCCGCCGGCTCCCGCGCACGCAGGGTGTCGAGCACCCGGTCGACCTCCACTGCGCGCCGGTCATAGGTATGTTCCGCCAGCACGCGGGTCAGCGCCGCCTGGCCGATCGCATGGGCGCGTTCCTGCGTCAAAGCGGCGATATGGTCGGCCACGTCCTGCCCGTCGCGTGCCACCAGCACCTCCGTCTCGGGCTGCAGGAACAGCTCGATCCCCTCCCACGCATCGGTGATGAGGCAGGCCGCGGCACCGGCCGCCTCGAACACGCGGGTCGCCGGGCTGAAGCCGATATGCGCCATGCTGTCGCGCGCGACATTCAGCACGGTGCGCGGCGTGCAGTTGAAGGCGTTGTGCGATCCGGTGCCGACATGGCCGATCGCGCGGACATTGGCCGGCATCGCCTTGTCGTGCCAGCCATTGCCGCCGATCGTGAACTGCCGATCCGGCAGCAGACTGGCGGCGCGTAGGAAGAACTCCTCCACGCGGCACTCCCGGTCGGGCAGGCGATTGGCGAGGAAGCCCATGTCACCGGCAAAGCGTGCGTCGGGCGGGACGGGGAAATGCGTGGCAGGGTCGAGCGCGTTGTAGATCGGTACGCACAGCTTCGCGCCGAACCCCTCATACGCGTTCACCACCGGCGGCCCGCCGCCATAGGTGAACACCAGGTCGAGATCGGGCAGCGCGGCGCGCACCGGATGATCGGGGCTCCCGCGCATCTCGTCCAGCGTGGCGGCGGCGTCCACGTCCCAGAAGATCTTCAGGGCATGGGGCGCGGCATGGCGGACGATCCCCTCCAGCAGCTCCCTGTCGAACACGCCCACTCCATTCGCCTTGACCACGATATCGGCCTGCGACGCTTCTGCTAGGGCCTCCGCCAGCGCCTCCTGCGTGGCGGGATAGACGACGCTGCGGCACCATTCGGGCGGGTCGATGTCGCGGTGCTGCTGCCGGTCGAAGGCGTCGGGTTCGTAGAAGGTGATCTCATGGCCGCGCTTCGCCAGCGCATGCAGGATGCCCCGATAATAGGTCGCCGCCCCGTTCCAGTATGAGGACAGCAGGCTGGAGCCGTAGAAGGCGATCTTCATGCTTGTATCCTTTCGGCGCCGGCTTCGATGCCGAGCGTGGCGGCGATCGCCAGCAGCTCGTCCACCCGGTGGGCGCAGGTGTGGCGGGCGCGGATCGTCTCCAGCCCGTTGGCGACCAGGTTGGCGCGCAGGGCCGGGTCGGAGGCGAGGGCGGCCAGGTGCCGGGTCATGGCAATTTCGTTGGTGGCGACGAGATAATCCTCTCCGGGTCGGAACAGGTGCTCGCTATCCTGCCATGGCGCGCTGACCAGCGGGATGCCGCAGGCCAGCGCCTCGAACACGCGGATGGTCGGGATGCCCGGCAGTACGGTGGTGTAGAACCGGCGCGGCACATGCACAGTGGCGAGGTGCCGGGCGAAGATCTCGGGCGCCAGCGCGTTGGGCGCCCAGCCGTGGTAACGGACGCCATAGCGGGCGAGGGTTGCCTTCGCCTCCTCCGGGTAGCGTACGCCGTAAATATCCAGCGGTAGCGAGGCGGTGCGGGCGGGGGCAAACAGGAACTGCTCCAGCTCAGCCGTGCGTTCCCCGTCCCCCCAATTGCCGATCCAGACCAGGCCCTGTCGGTCCTGCTCCTCCGCCGGCGGGTGGAAGCGGCGGGTGTCGGCCGCCTCGTGCCAGGTCCACACCCGGCCATCCCAGCCCCAGCCGCGATAGACCTCGCTCAGCGTCTCCCCGAATGCGAGCACACCGTCGTAACCTGTGAGGTCATAGGCCTGCATCTCCGCCGGGGCGCTGACGGCGCGATGATGGGTGTCGTGAAACAGCAGACGGAACGGCGCGCCGTCCTTGCGCAGCTTGCCGATGGCGGCGACCAGCTGGTGTTCGTTCCATTCGTGCACGATCACCAGGTCGGCCCCGTCCACCAGTGCGGCAAGATCGGCATCGGTGGCATAGGTGGTGGAGGACAGGTCGGGATAGAGCCGCTGCCACGGCTCCAGCCCCGCCTCGCCATGGTCGCCCAGCAGGTTGGCCAGGCTCCATGCGCCTTCCGGCTCGTAAGCAGCGACCCGGTGGCCGCGCTCCCGCAATTCATCCAGCACGCCGCGCAGGAAATGGGCATTGCCATGGTTCCAGCAGGAGGCGAGCGAATGAGTGAAGTAGACGACCTTCATGCCGCCACGCTCCGCGTCTGGAGCCGGTTGTAGATCGCCTGCATTTCGGCTGCCATCCTGTCGGGTGTGTAGCGGCGCGCGCGCTCCGCCGCGGCATCGCCCAGCGACCGGCGCTGTTCCGGCATGGCGGCAAGCGCGGTGATCGCCGCGGCGAAGCCGGCCTCGTCATCCGGCGACACGAAGGTCGCGGCACCGTCCCACAATTCGCGGAAGGTCGGGATGTCGGACAGCACCAGCGCGCAGCCGGCGGCAGCCGCCTCCAGCACCGCAAGGCCGAAGGGTTCGAAGCTGGCGGCGGACACGAAGATCGGGCGCTGCTGCAACAGCGCGTCAAGCTGCGACCGTGGCAGCGCGCCTTCGTGCCGCAGGTGGTGGAGGGTGATGGTGCCGCCATGCGGCGCGCGCGTGCTGCCGGCGGCCACGAACGGCAGGTCGATCCGTGCGGCCACCCGGTCCAGCATGGCGGCGCCCTTGACCTCGTCCCACAGGCGGCCGACCGTCAGCGCGAAAGGTGCGAGGTCCGTGTCCGCGGTGCGAACCTGCGCTTCGATCGCGCGGCCATTATGAACCACCAGCGGAAGCGCAGGCAGCGCATATGTCCGCTGCACCGCCGCCGCATAGCCGGCGCTCGGCACCACTACCGCATCCGCCGCCAGCAGGCCGTCGCGGGTCATCTGCCGGTGCCAGTCGAATGCGGGATCGAGCGGTTCGCTGCGCGCCGCCTGCCACCAGGTGGCGATGCAACTATGCGCGACAGCGACGACCGGGGCGGGCCAGCGTGCCGCGCCGACCAGCGCCGGGGAGTTGCAGTGGACCAGATCAACGTCAGCTTCCGCCGCCAGCCTGGCGATCAGGCCGGCCGCATCTACCACCGGTTGCTGCCCGTCGGCCAGCCAGTCGAGCGGCAGGCCGGTGTCGACCAGTGCGCAGCCGCCCTCTGCCGCATTGCGCGCCTGCGTGGCATCGGGCGACGGGCCCATGACGGCAATCGTCACCCGGTCGCCGCGCGAGACCAGCGCGGCAGCCAGATCGGTCGCATATTGCCAGACGCCGCCCACCGTGTCGGCGGTCATCAGGATGTGCCTGCCTTCGCTCAAAGCGCGGCGACCTGCAGCGCCGGGTTCTGACCGGCCGGGGAATGCTGCGTGGAAAGCCATGCAGCGAGGTCGCGCAGACCTTGCCGCCAGCCATGGCGCGGCGCCAGTTGCAACGCATGGTCGATGCGATCGGTGTTGGACACGTACCAGCGCTGGTCACCCGGTCGCCAGTCATCGAAGCGGACCTCCGGCTGGCGGCCCAGGATGCTGCCGATCTCGTCGATGACGGTCAGCAGGCTGACGGCATTGTCCGGCCCGCCGCCCCAGTTGAAGGCGCGGCCGCTGATCGCGTCGATGCGGTCTAGCGCCGCCAGATAGGCGTCGCAGGTATCGCGCACGTCGCAGATATCGCGCACCTGATAGCCGTCACCGAACAGGGTGATCGGCTGGTTCTGCATGGCGCGGATCAGGAAATGGGCGACCCATCCCTGATCCTCCGTCCCCTTCTGCAACTGACCATAAATGCAGCTCATCCGGAGGACAGCCGTGCGCAACCCGAAGGATCGGGCGTAGTCCAGCACATATTGATCCGCCGCCCCCTTCGAGACGCCATAGGGCGTGTGGAAGTCCAGCGGCCGATCCTCCGCCACGCCGATGAAGGGCATGTTGGGCACGTCCGGGTGGTAGCCGTGCGGGCTGGGCCGCATGGGCAGATCGGTCAGATCGCCATAGACCTTGTTGGTGGAGGCGAAGATCACCGCCGCATGCGGAGCGTTCGCACGCACCCCTTCCAGCAGGTTGAAGGTCCCGCCGATATTGATGTCGTGATCGCTGCGCGGATCGGCCATGCTGGTGGTCACCGCCACCTGTGCGGCGAAGTGGAACGCGGCATCGATCCCCTGCGTCGCAGCCATCATCCGGTCGGCATCGCGGATGTCGGCGATGACCGGTTCGATCATGTCGCCATGTCGTCCGGTCAGCCAGTCGAGATTGGCCTCCACTCCTGGACGGTTCAGCGAGTCATAGATTCGCACCCGCCGGCCCCCGGTGGCCAGCCGGTCCGCCAGGTTGGCGCCGACGAAACCCGCGCCGCCAGTGACGAGAATGGTCTGTTCGCCCGCGCTCATGCGACGAGCCCGCGGGCTTCCAGTTCGCTGCGCGCCTTCGCCACGCTGTCCACCGCGGTCTGCTGCCCCACCCATTCGGCAAGTTCGGCCAGCCCTTCCACGAAGTCGGCGCGGGCTGCGAAGCCCAGCTTCTGTTCGGACAGGCTGGTATCGCAGAAGCAATGGCGGATGTCGCCGGTGCGGGCCTTGCCGACGATCTCCGCCTCGACGGAATTGCGGTTCATCGCGCGGGCGAGGTCATGCGCGACCTCCCGCACCGAACGATCCTGCCCTGATCCGATATTGAACGTGCCGCCGACCGCTTCCGGCAGGACCAGGGCATCGGCGAAGGCGCGGGCGACGTCGCTGACATGCACGAAGTCGCGGCGCTGCTCCCCATCTTCGAAGATCATCGGCGGCTGGCCGTTCAGCAGGCGGGAGGCGAAGATCGCCAGCACGCCGGTATAGGGATTCGACAGTGCCTGACCCGGGCCGTAGACGTTGAACAGGCGCAGGCACACGCTCTCGATCCCGTATGGGTCGCCCATGATGTGGGTGGTGCGTTCCTGCACATACTTGTTCAGCGCATAGATGGAGGAAAGGGCGGGCCGCTTCCATTCGGGCGTCGCGACCGGCGCCAGCGGGCGACCGTGCGTATCCACCGGCTCCCAGTTCGCCTGCCCGTCGCGCAGCGGCTTCCTGGCGGCATCCTCCACCAGCGTACCGTCGGCGTCGCGATACAGGCCTTCGCCATAGATGCTCATAGAGCTGGCGGTGACGACGCGGCGCACCGGCTGGTCGATCAGCTTCTCAAACAGGACTGCGGTGCCAACATCGTTGGTGGAGGTGTAGCGTTCCACCTCGTACATCGACTGACCCACGCCGACCTCGGCAGCCAGGTGGATCACGCTGTCGACGCCGTTCAGCGCCTTTGCCACCTGATCCGCGTCGCGCACGTCTGCCCGAATGAACTCCGCCTCCCGATTGAGGCTGTCGGGCCGGCCGCTGTCGGGGCCGTGGACCTGTTCGATCAGGCTGTCGAGCACGCGCACCCGGTTGCCCCGGCGCAGCAATTCATCACACACGAAGCGGCCGATGAAACCCGCACCACCGGTGACCAGTACCAGTTCGCTCAAAATCTTGTCCCCCGCAATCGGCCCCGGTCAGCCCGTCCGCCCTTGCAATGGCGGGCAAGGCGGGATCATACCGGAACCGGCCCCTGCAACCAGACATAATGCTGCTTCTTCATCTAAGTTCCCCGGTGTCATCAATCCCTTAGCAGGGTGGCTGGACAGGGCCGCGGCCACCTGTGCGACCACGCCGGCCCAGTCGCCATTGCGGGGTTGCACGAACTGGCGGGTCTGCGGATACCAGCAGGACGTTTGGGCGTGCGGGTTCCAGCGCCAATCGGGCTGGTGCTTCAGCAGCACCCAGGTGGGCACGCCCATCGCCCCGGCCAGATGCGCGACCATGGTGTCGACGGTCACTACCAACTCCAGCCCGGCGATCAGCGCCGCCGTGTCCGCGATCGCAGGCGGACATCCGTGCGGATTGCGGACCGGCAGGGCGGCCGTCTCCGCACCAGGGGCAGGCATCAGCAGCGTGAAGGCGCGTGTCTGGCATAATGGGGCAAGCAAGGCGGCGGGCAGGTTGCGATCGGCATCCCAGCCGCCTGCCGCATGGCACAGGCCGATCGCGCCACTGCCCGGCCCATGCCAGCGCAGTGGCAGGTAGGGCGCGGCATGGTCATCGGGCGCCGCCTGCAGGGCGAAGGACAGATCCATGATCTCCAAGTCGCATTCGGCGGGCGGCAACGGATGGGCCGGGTCGAAGGGCTGGAACGCCATGCGGTCACGCCAGTGCGCAAACAGCGGCAGCAGTTCCGGCTGCATCTCCACAGTGACGCGCCGCGCGCGCCGGGCGAGCAATGGCAGGAAACGGGCAAACTGAATCGTGTCGCCCAGGCCGTGATAGCAGCGCACCAGCACATCCCGGCCATCCACCGGCGTTCCGTCCCACACCCAGCGCAGGTGATAGGGCAGAGCCGGGTCGTCCCGCGTTGCGGGATCGCGTGCGGCGAGCGCGCCGGCCGACAGTTGCCATGCATCGGGAAAGCGCCGGTCCCGCATGGCCTGCGTCCAGCGCTGCATCAACTTTGCTGCCATCCGCGCGACAACCGATCAAAGTAGCTGCCGGTTCCGGCCCGGAGGCTTGCCAACGGGAACAAGCAGCAACAAAGCATGTTGTCATCAACGGATTACAGGCAACCCCGCATCTCACGCGGGTTGCCGGGGCAAGGGGGAACAATGCCGCCGCAACAGGCCATTTATCAGGGCAAGGTGCCCGCATGAGCGATCGCGTCGCCGAACTGCTGCGCGCGCCCGATACGCTGCAGGCGGAGGTCGACCGCCTTGGCCCCTGGTTCCAGAACCTGCATCTGCCGCATGGCGTGCAGACCGCGCCCGATCATTTCCTGCCTGATTACCCGGCCAGCAAGTTCGCCGGCTTCGCCGCGGCGCTGCCCGATGACCTGCACGGCGCTACGGTGCTCGACATCGGGTGCAATGCCGGGTTCTACTCCTTCGAGTTCAAGAAGCGCGGCGCGGGCCGGGTGGTCGGCATCGACAGTGACGAACACTATCTGGCGCAGGCGCGCTTCGCCGCGGCGGCGCAGGGCTACACCGATGTCGAGTTCCGCAACCTTTCCGTCTACGATGTGGGTGCGCTGGGCGAGAAGTTCGACTGGGTCATCTTCATGGGCGTGCTGTATCACCTGCGGCACCCGCTGCTGGCGTTGGACCTGATCCGCGAACACGTCGCAGGCGATGCCATGCTGTTCCAGACCATGCAGCAGGGCGGGGAGGCGGAGATCGCCGTGCCGGAGGATCACCCATTCCATGTGCCGGGCACCTGGGATCCACCGGCCTATTTCGACGATCCCGGCTATCCCCGGATGCACTTCATCGAGCAGCGCTTCGCCAGCGACTGGACGAATTGGTGGGCGCCCAACATGGCCTGTAGCAAGGCGATGCTGCGCGCCGCGGGCTTCACGATCGAGGCGCAGCCTGAACCCGAAGTCTATGTCTGCCGCGTGGCCGATGTGCCGTACAGCCAGTATGGCCCGGCGGCGGTCTATCCAGCCAAAGGTACGCCAGCGTGATCGAAGCCGTGATGCTCTGGAACGAGCCCAACAATAAGTCGCACTGGAATCCGGAACTTGACCCGGACTGGTCGATCTATGCCGACACGGTGATCCGCGCCGGACGTGCGATCCGCGCTGCGAACCCGACGCTGACGCGCGTGCTGGGCGGCATGTCGCCGATCGATCCGCACTGGACCAACCGGATGCGCGCGCATGGCGCGCTGGAGGAGGTGGAGGTGGTCGCCGTCCATGGCTTCCCGCTCGACTGGAACCTGTGGCCGATCCATGCCTGGCCCGACAAGATTGCGGAGATCGAGGCCGTCGCGCCCGACAAGCAGATCTGGGCGACAGAGGTGGGCGTCGGCTCCTTCGGGGCGGAGGAGGTGCAGGTGTTCGGCGTCGAGAAGACGGCCGAGCTGCTGGTGGGCCGCATTCCCAACGTCTACTGGTATTCGCTGTTCGACCTGCCGCAGAGCTGGGGGGCGGAGACGCGCCACCGGGAGGCGGAAGGATCGAGCTATTACCGCCATTTCTACATGGGGCTGATCCGCGAAGACGGCAGCCCCAAGCCGGGGCTGGAGGCGTATCGCCCCCACGCCAGCCGGATGGGCCTGATGCAATGGTTCCACTTCCACGATCCCAGGCTGGACGATGCCGTGCGGATCATGCGCGACCTGGGCGTGCGCAAGCTGCGCACCGGCCTCAGCTGGGCGGACAGCTTCCGCCCCGGCGCGATCGACTGGTTCGACCGGCAGATGGAGGCGCTGGCGGAGTTCGACACGCTGGTCACGTTCTGCTTCACGCCCGAGCATCTGGGATTGGAAGCGCATCATACCAGTCCGGCGAAGGAACCCCAGCAATTCGCCGACTGGTGCCAGCAGATGGTGGAACGCTACGCCCCCGCAGTGACCGCGCCCCGGATCGGCGTGCCCGCATGATTATCGAAAAGGATTGCCGCTGATGCTTTCGCCTGATCCCCGCGGGATCCGTGTCGCACTCGTGGGCGTGGGCAATTGTGCCAGCTCCCTGGTGCAGGGCCTTGCCCATTACCGCAACGGCGCCAACGACCTGACCGGGCTGATGCACCAGGACCTTGGCGGCTACCGCCCGGAAGACGTGCGCGTTGTCGCCGCCTGGGACGTGGACCGGCGCAAGGTGGGGCAGGACGTGGCAGACGCGATCTTCGCCAAGCCGAACTGCACCGCCGTGTTCTGCCCGCAGGTGGAGCGGACCGGCACGATCGTGCAGATGGGCGCGGTGCTGGACGGCGTGGCCGACCACATGGCCAATTACCCGGAAGATCGCACCTTCATGGTCGCCGACGCGCCGCAGCCCGACCGGCAGGCGGTGATCGACGCCTTGCGTGAAAGCGAGGCGGACGTGCTGATGAACTATCTGCCGGTTGGTTCGCAGAAGGCGACCGAGTTCTACGCCGATTGCGCGCTGGAGGCGGGCGTCGCCTTCGTGAACAACATCCCGGTGTTCATCGCCAGCGATCCCGAGTGGGCGGAGCGTTTCCGGGCGGCGGGCGTGCCGATCATCGGCGACGACATCAAGGCGCAGCTGGGCGCCACCATCGTCCATCGAGTGCTGACGGACCTGTTCGCCAAGCGCGGTGTGAAGCTGGACCGCACGTATCAGCTCAACACCGGCGGCAATACCGACTTCCTCAACATGCTGGAACGCAGCCGGCTGGCCAGCAAGAAGGAGTCGAAGACCGAGGCTGTGCAATCCGTCGCAGCGACGCGGATGGAGGACGAGAACATCCATGTCGGCCCGTCCGACTACGTCGCGTGGCAGAACGACAACAAGGTCTGCTTCCTCAGGATGGAAGGCCAGCTGTTCGGCGGCGTGCCGATGAACCTGGAACTGCGCCTGTCCGTGGAGGACAGCCCCAATTCGGCCGGCGTCGCCATCGACATGATCCGCTGCGCCAAGCTGGCGCGCGACCGGGGCCTTGCCGGGCCGGTGCTGCCGGCGGCGGCGTTCTTCTGCAAGCATCCGCCCGAACAGATGCCAGACGATCGCGCCTACGCTGAACTCGAAACTTTCATTGCCGCGGACTGACCCCTACGCATGACCGACACGATGACAGCGGCCGTGCTCGCCGCGCCGGGCACGATTGAGCTGCGCAACGGCGTACCCTTGCCGCAGCCGGCCGAAGGTGAGGTCCGCATCCGGCTGGAAGGGTGCGGTGTGTGCGCCAGCAACCTGGAGCCCTGGGCTGGTCTTGAGTGGATGGAATATCCGCGAGAGCCGGGCGATCTGGGGCATGAGGGCTGGGGCAGGGTAGAGGCCGTGGGCGAGGGCGTGACCGACCTCGCCATCGGCGACCGGGTCGCGGCGCTCAGCTACCGCTCCTTCGCCGAGGCTGACGTGGTGCGCGCGGACATGGCGGCTAAGCTGCCGGCGGCGCTGGACGGCCAGCCATTCCCGGGCGAGCCGCTGGGCTGCGCGTTCAACATCTTCCGCCGCAGCGACATCCAGCCGGGACAGACGGTGGCGATCATCGGCATCGGCTTCCTGGGGGCGGTGCTGTGCCATCTGGCCAGCAAGGCCGGTGCGCGGGTGATCGCGATCAGCCGGCGGCAGGAATCGCTCGACCTCGCGCGTCACTATGGCGCGGCGGAGGTGATCTTCATGCACGATCACTATGCCATCATCGATCAGATCAAGGCGCTGACCCAGGAGGCGATGTGTGAGCGGGTGATCGAATGCGTCGGGAAGCAATGGCCGCTGGACCTGGCCGGCGAACTAGTCGGGTTCGGCGGGCGGCTGGTGATCGCCGGCTATCACCAGGACGGGCCGCGGCAGGTCAGCATGCAGATGTGGAACTGGAAGGGGATCGACGTCGCCAACGCGCATGAACGCGATCCCGCGGTGCAGATGCGCGGCGTGCGGGAGGCGATCGCCGCAGTGGCCGACGGCAGCTTCGACCCCGCGCCACTCTATACCCACCGCTACTCGCTGGGCCGGTTGGCCGATGCGCTGGATGCCACGCGGGACAAGCCTGACGGCTTCGTCAAAGCGCTGGTGATGTTGTGAGTCGGCCTCGGGTTGGCTTCCTCGGCACCGGCTGGATCGGCCGACACCGGATGCAGGCGATCGTCGATACCGGCATGGTAGAGGCGGCAGCGATCTGCGATCCGTCGGACGAATGTGTGGCGGAGGCGCAGGCCATCGCGCCAGCCGCAGCGGCGGTGCCGTCATTGCAGGCGATGCTCGACCTGGGGCTGGACGGGGTGGTGATCGCCAGCCCTTCCGCGCTTCACGCCGCGCAATCACTGGAGGCGTTGGGCCGCGGCGCGGCGGTGTTCTGCCAGAAGCCGCTGGGCCGCGATGCCGGTGAAGTGGCGGCGGTGATCGACGCCGCGCGCCATGCCGACCGCCTGCTGGGCGTGGACCTGTCCTACCGCCATACCGCCGCGACGGAGGCAATGGCCGGCCCGATCCGCAGCGGCGAGCTCGGCACGATCTACGCCGTCGATCTCACCTTTCACAACGCTTACGGCCCGGACAAGCCTTGGTTCTACGACCGGGCGCAATCGGGTGGCGGCTGCGTCATCGACCTCGGGGTACACCTGATCGACCTTGCGCTGTGGCTGCTTGACTTTCCGGCGGTGGAGAATGTCACCGCGCGGCTATTCGCGGGCGGCGTGCCGCTGGCGCGCGCGCCGGGGCAGGTGGAGGATTTCGCCACAGCCCGGCTGGACCTAGCCACCGGCACTGCGGTGCAGCTCGCCTGTTCGTGGAATCTGCCTGCCGGACGCGACGCGGTGATCGAGGCGGCGTTCTACGGCACCAAAGGCGCCGTGACTTTCCGCAATGTCGCGGGCAGCTTCTACGATTTCGAGGCGTTCCGCCATTACGGTACGCAGGCGCAGCCGATTGCCAACCCGCCTGATGATTGGGGCACTCGCGCCGCTGCAGCGTGGGCCAGGCAACTGGCGCAGAGCCCTGCCTTCGATCCCGCGGCCGAGCGTCTGCTGGATGTGACCCAGGTGCTGGACCGCATCTACGCCGCGGGTTAGCCTCGCACCCATGCAAGCCAAGGATCAGGTCGACTACGCCGCGTTCGAGCGGCTGGATATTCGCATCGGCACGGTCGTGGATGTCCAGCCATTCCCCAAGGCACGCAATCCGTCATGGAAGGTGCAGGTCGATTTCGGCGAGCTGGGCACCCGCTGGTCAAGCGCGCAGATCACCGCCTACACGCCCGAACAGCTTGTCGGCACGCAGGTCTGTTGCGTGGTCAACTTCGCACCTCGCAACATCGCGGGCTTCCTGTCGGAGGTGTTGATCCTGGGCGTGACCGGCGATGACGGGATGATCGTGCTGCTGTCGCCACGATCACCGGCGCCCGCGGGCAATCCCGTCCACTGATCCTCTAGCCTGCGAGCGACACCCGTCCTCCTTCGTGCCGCACCAGCCGGCCGGCGATCTCCAGTTCCAGCAGCGCCATCTGCACCGCGCCGGCGGCTTGCCCGCTCTGCCGGATCAGTTCGTCGACATGGACTGGGGCAGGGCTCATCAGCGTGGCAATGTCGTCGCCCGGCGGTGCGTCTGCGGCATCCTCCTCCGCAAAGGTGAAGGGCTGCTGCCGCTCTGCCAGGGTAGTGCGCGGCGTGCCGTCGAACCGGCGGAGCAGTTCGGCCACCTGCGCCGGATCCTGCACCAGCACCGCGCCGTCGCGGATCAGTTCGTTGGCTCCGGCGCTGCGCGGTTCCAGCGGGCTGCCGGGAATGGCCATCACCTCCCGCCCGTACTCGCCCGCCAGCCGTGCGGTGATAAGGGAGCCCGATTGCGGCGCCGCCTCGACCACCAGCGTCCCGAGCGCCAGGCCGGCGATGATGCGGTTACGGCTGGGAAAGTGGCTGCCGCGCGGCTCCGTCCCCACCGGCTGTTCGGCGATCAGCAGGCCATCGCTGGCGATGCGTTCCTGCAACTCGCGATGCTGCGGCGGGTAGGCGATGTCGATGCCGCTTGCGATGACGCCGATCGTATGCGGGAAGGCGCCTTCATGCGCTGCGCCGTCGATCCCGCGCGCCAGACCTGACACCACCGCAAAGCCTTCTGCCGCCAGCGCGGCGCCGAACTCGCGCGCGATCTGTACGGCGGCGGCGCTGGCGTTTCGCGCGCCGACCACCGCCACCGCCGGTTGAGAGGCGAGCGCCAGCCGACCGCGGAAGGTCAGGATCGGCGGGGCGGCGGGCGCCTCCGCCAGCAGGCGCGGATAGTCGGGCTGGTCGTGGAAGAGGTAGCGCGCACCGGCACGGCGGATACCGGCCACCTCCCGCTCAATCCGGTCGGTTGGGGCGGCGACATAGGGTCGGCCGCCGCGGCGGGCGAGATCGGGCAGGGCATCGATCGCCGATTCCGCCGTGCCAAATCGGCCGAGCAGCTGACGGTAGGAGACCGGCCCGATGTGCGGTGAGCGCAGCAGCCGGATGCGGGCAAAGGCCTCAGCCTGCGACAGGCTCATCCCTTGCTGCCGATGCGCGGCTCCGTCCCGTCCATCAGGCGGGCGATGTTGGCGCGGTGGCGCAGCAAGGTAATGACCAGCAGCGCGGCCAGCACCGGCAGGTAGATCGTGTAGCCGAAAGCGAGCGCCGCCAGCGGTGCGGCAACCGCAGCGGCCATGCCGCCCAGGCTGCTGATGCGCGACAGCTTGGCGACGGCCAGCCAGGTGACGATCACCGCCAGGCCGATGGTCCAGTGCAGGCCCAGCGCGATGCCGATCAGCGTCGCCACGCCCTTGCCTCCCTTGAACCCCAGCCAGACAGGGAAGCAATGGCCCAGGAACGCACCCAGCGCCGCCCAGTCCTCCCCCGCGCCCCACAACAGCATGGCGGCGGCGATCGCGGCCCAGCCCTTCAGCGCGTCCAGCACCAGTGTGGCGGCCGCGATCCCCTTGCCCGCGGCACGCAGCACGTTGGTGGCGCCGATATTGCCGGATCCGACATCGCGCACATCGCCCCTGCCGGCGGCACGCACCAGCAGCAGGCCAAACGGGATGGATCCGAAGAAATAGCCGAGCAGCAAGGCGAGCAGGGCCGTGGTACCAAGGGGCAGCGTCATGCCCGCTCCTTTAGCGGCTCGCTTGCAATTCGGCAGGGGCAAAATAAGCCGGGCGGGCATGCAGCCATCTTCAGACGCGCCCATCCTGTTGTTCGATTCCGGCATCGGCGGCCTGACGGTGCTGGCGGAGCTGCGCCGGCTGCTGCCCGGTGCACCGGTGCTGTATGTCGCGGACAACGCCGGGTTGCCCTATGGCGAGAAGACGGAGGCGCAGATCGCCGCGCGGGTAGCCGGCCTGCTGGGGCGGCTGTCCGAACGCTTCGCCCCGCGGCTCATCACCATCGCCTGCAACACCGCCAGCACCATCGCCCTCAGCTCCGTCAGGGACGTGTTGCAGGTGCCGGTGGTCGGCACGGTGCCCGCGATCAAGCCGGCGGCTGCGCTGACCCGCACAGGCACGATCGGCCTGCTGGGCACCGCTGCAACCGTGCGGCAGGCCTATGTCGATCAGTTGGAGGCTGAGTTCGCGGCGGACAAGCGCCTGCTCCGGCATGCAGCGCCCGGCCTGGTGCAGGCGGCGGAGGCACGCCTGCGCGGGGTGGCGGTGGACGAGAGCGCGATTGCCGCCGCAGTGGCGGGTCTGCGTGACCAGCCCGGCGGCGATTCGATCGACACGGTGGTGCTCGCCTGCACGCATTTCCCGTTGCTGCTGGACAGATTGTCCCAGGCATTTGGTGCGGAGGTGCGCTTCGTGGATGGTGCGGCCGGCATCGCCCGGCGCATCGCGCATCTGCTGGAAGATCAATCGTTCATCCGTAAATCACCCGATCGCGCCCTGTTTACTGGCGATCATGCTGGTGGAGCCGCGCTGGAGGCGGCGCTCTTGTCCTACGGCATCGAACAGAATGACCGATTTTAACGCGAATCCGTCGCAAACTCCGTGCTTTGAACGCCTTGGCGAAGGGTTTACATGGACGGCGGAGAGCCTGCCCTGAAATCCCGCAATGCACGGACCGATCCGCTGAATTACGATCTGATCTTCGACAAGGCCATCGACCGCCTCCATTCGGAAGGCCGGTATCGCGTCTTCATCGATATCCTGCGCAACAAGGGCGCCTATCCCAATGCGCGCTGCTTCGCCGGGCATAATGGGCCCAAGCCGATCACCGTATGGTGCTCCAACGACTACCTCGCCATGGGGCAGCACCCCAAGGTCGTCGCCGCGATGGAAGAAGCGCTGCACGATGTGGGCGCGGGCAGCGGCGGCACGCGCAATATCGGCGGCAACACCCATTACCACATTCAGCTGGAACGAGAGCTGGCCGACCTCCATGGCAAGGAAGCGGCGCTGCTGTTCACCAGCGGCTATGTCTCCAACGACGCCACCCTGTCGACGCTGGCCCGGCTGCTGCCCGGCTGCGTGATCTTCTCCGACGAGTTGAACCACGCCAGCATGATCGCCGGCATCCGCAATTCCGGGTGCGAGAAGCGGGTGTTCCGCCACAACGACGTGGCCCACCTGGAAGAGCTGCTGGCGGCGGAAGATGCATCCGTGCCCAAGCTGATCGCCTTTGAAAGCGTCTATTCCATGGATGGCGACGTGGCGCCGATCCACGCGATCTGTGACCTTGCCGAGCGGTACAATGCGCTGACCTATATCGATGAGGTGCACGCCGTCGGCATGTATGGCGAACGCGGCGGCGGTATCTCCGAACGGGACGCGGCCGCTCACCGGATCGACATCATCGAAGGAACGCTGGGCAAGGCGTTCGGCGTGATGGGCGGCTACATCGCGGCGGACCAGCGGATCGTGGACTGCATCCGCTCCTACGCCCCGGGCTTCATCTTCACGACCTCGCTCAGCCCCGTGCTGGTGGCGGGCGTGCTCGCATCGGTGCGGCACCTGAAGGCATCGGGGGAGGAGCGCGCGGCGCAGCAGGCGGCGGCGGTCATGCTGAAGGCGAAGTTCCGCGACGCCGGTCTGCCGGTGATGGACAGCACCACGCATATCGTGCCGCTGATGGTGGGCGATCCGGTCCGCGCGAAGCGGATCAGCGATATCCTGCTGGCGGAATACGGCGTCTATGTGCAGCCGATCAACTTCCCGACGGTACCCCGCGGGACGGAACGGCTGCGCTTCACGCCCGGCCCGGCGCATACCGAAGCGATGATGACCGATCTCACCGCCGCCCTGGTGGAGATTTTCGACCGGCTAGAACTCAGCCTGCAACAGGCGGCATGATGCTGCGCACCGCCGTCGTCTTGGCCGTGTCCATGGCCGGCGGCGGGGCCATGGCGCAGGAAAGTGCCGTGCCCCGGCCCGCCCCATCTGCGGAAAGGCTGGAACTGGCGCGCGCGGTGGCGGCAAACGGCCTCCTCATATCGTTGATCCCCGTGCAGACCCGGGGCGAGATCGACGGCATGATCGCGGAGAACCCCGACCTGACCGCGGCCGAGCAGGCCCGGTTGCGCGAAATCGGGCAGGAACAGGCAACAGCGCTTGAGGAGCGGGTGCTGGCGGCCGACGCCGCGGCGCTTGCGACTCACCTGTCAGCGGACGATCTGCGCGTCATCGCCGCGTTCGAGCGGACGGAAGCCGCCGCCCGGCGACGCGCCGCCATGCCGGCCATCATGGTGGAAACAATGCAGGCGCTGGGGGAGGTTGATTACGGCAATGGCGTGAAAGCGGCGTTCTGCGCTGAGACCGCCAGGCTGTGCGGCGGCTAAGCCAGCGAAGCCGGCGACAGGTACCCAGCATTTCATTCCCGGACATGGGGCATCAACCCACCAGCACCACAGGCACGTAGATGTCGGTGCGTTGGGCCAGTGGATCGACCTCCTCCGGATCGTCGAGATAGTGCAGCAGCAGGGGGCGGCCGGCCAGCTCAACGTCCGGGCTCACCAGTACCAGGGCGACCACGCGGTCGATCACTGTCGGCAGGCCGTCCAGATCGCCAATCGCCCGAGCGGTGACGAACAGACCCGGCTGAACAGGGGTCAGTGCCTGTTTTCTCAAGGCGGAGCGGCCGTCCAGCGTCAGCCGCAGCGCCGCGTCGTGCAGCTGTGCGGGAGGCTCCTCGAACAGCTCGTCCGACAACGGCATGCCAAGGATGGCGGCGACACCGCCCGGTCCGCCAACCTGTTTGAACAAGGCCGTGTACACCTCGTTCAACTTCATCGGATCGCCGTGATGGCGGGACACCAGGACCTCGAAGGGCAGTGTACGGCAGGCCTCGATCGAGAGCAGCGGCGGGGTGCTGTCGGCCTGTGGCGGCGCGAATACGGCGAAGGCGGCGTCCAGCCGTTCGGGATCACGCCGCAACTCCGTCGCCGGTGCCGCCCCCAGGCTGCGTAGCGCCTTGGCCAGAGCCTGGCTGCTGCCATAGCCGGTTTCGTGCGCAATGGCGGTGACGCTGCCTGTGTCGCGCAACCTGACGGCGGCATGAGCCGCGCGCAGGCGGCGCTGCGTTTCCCCAGGTGTTTCGCCCGTGACCAGGCGATAGGCACGATGGAAGTGATAAGGGGAGAATGCCGCCGCAGCGGCCAGCTCGGCAAGACTTGGAGTCTCGCCGGCTGCGATCCGCTGCGTCATCAGGGCGACCGCACGCTCCATTCGCGCCAGCAATCCATCCGCCTGTGTACCGTCCATTGCGTCTCTCCTGCCGTCATCAGGTGGCAGGATCGCGCAAGGTTCAGGGCGTGTCGTGTCCGATCTTGCGGAAAAGCGGATGGCGGACACAGAAAGGGGCGCCCGGCCTGATAGCCGGACGCCCCTGTTCGATCAGGTACCGATCAGCGGAGACTGACGACGTTGTTGGTCTGCGCGACCTTCAGCTCGCCGGTGTACAGGCTCGCCATCGGCTCGTCAGTGACGACCACCGCCTCCGCCGCGCCAAAGCCGTTGAAGCCGGTCTTCATCGCCGCGCCATAGGCGCCGAGCATGCCGATCTCGATATAGTCGCCGGCCTGGATGTCGGCCGGCAGGTCGAACGGACCCTTCATGTAATCGGCATCGTCGCAGGTCGGGCCATAGAAGGCGAAGTCGGCCAGCGGCTGCGTCAGGTCGTCCTCCAGCGCGCGTACCGGGAAACGCCAGTCCACATGGGCGGCATCGAACAACGCGCCATAGGCGCCATCATTGATGTACAGTTCCTCGCCCCGGCGCTTCTCCACTCGCACGATCACGCTGGAATATTCCGCGGACAGCGCCCGGCCGGGCTCCGCCCACAACTCCGCATTGTAGCTGATCGGCAGCGATTCGAAGTGGCGGTGGATGATTGCGAAGTAATCTTCCAGCGGCGGCGGCGTCATGCCTGGGTAGGCGGAGGGGAAGCCGCCGCCCACGTCGATGATGTCCACCGTGACCGACGCCTGCACGATCGCCGCCCGCACCCGGTCCAGCGCCTGGACATAGGCGAACGGCGTCATCGCCTGACTACCAACATGGAAGCAGATGCCCAATGCGTCGCAATGCTGGCGGGTCGCCTGCAGCAACGGCGCGGAATCAGCGAGGTCGCAACCGAACTTGGAGGCGAGACTGAGCTCCGAATGTTCGGAGGAGACGCGCAGCCGCACCAGCAGGTTTAGGTCTTCCGCCGGAGTGCCATCCGCGGCAGAGGTCGCCGCGACGATCTTCTCCAGCTCCTCCAGGGTGTCGAGGCTGAAGGTGCGTACGCCATGCTGGTGGTACGCTTCGCGAATGGCGCCAGCGGTCTTCACCGGGTGCATGAAGCACAGGGTCGCCTGCGGCAGCAGGCTGCGCACCATGCGCACTTCCGCGATGGAGGCGACGTCGTAGGTGCGGATGCCATTGTCCCACAGCAATTGCACGAGATCCGGCGAAGGGTTGGCCTTCACCGCATACATCGTGGTGCCGGGGAACTTCTGCGCAAAGAACCGGGCCGCCCGCGCCGCAGCATGCGGGCGGTTCAGCATCACCGGTTCGTCCGGAACGAGGTCGCGGACTACAGACCGTGCGTCAGGATAATGGTGCAATTCAAGGGACCCCCAAACGTGTTGTTTGACAAGGCTGCCTTGCGGTTAGGAAGTCCCCATGGGGCAGCGGAGGCGCGCATATAGGGCTGATTCCGCGTGACGCAAACGCTTTTTATGTGACAGCGAAAAGCCATGCCTAACCAGTGGTTTGCCGCGCACGATGTTCCGTGCCGGACGGCGGATCGGGGCATCACCAGGATGGGATGAACTGCCGTTCCCGCCTGTCTCAGTCGGGCACCTCGCCATTGTCGGCCAGCACCTTGCCTGCGAGATAAAGCGATCCGGCGATCAGCGCCGGCAAGCCATCCTGCGGCAGTGCGGTTAGCGCATCCGCCACTTCGCCGAACCAGCGTGCCCCATCGCCGTAGGCCGACGTTTCGTGCGCGGCGCTGCCCGCGATCGGCACCGCCGACAGCGTGGCGATGCTGCCTGCGAGCGGTGCGATGATGGCCTGCGGGTCGCGGTTGGCCAGCATGCCGATCACCAGATGCACCCGCTGCCCCGCGAAGTGGCGGGCGATGGCGGCGCCGGCATCGGCATTGTGCCCGCCATCCAACCAGATCGCACGATCCGGCGCGATTGCGGTCAGCGGGCCGGCGCCGAGCAGTTGCAGCCGGGCCGGCCAGCGCGCCGCGCGGATACCCTGCGCCAGCGAGGCGGCGGGAACGGCGATGCGGTCCTGGTGGCGCAGCATCGCCACGGCGAGCGCCGCATTGTCCGCCTGGTGCCGACCGGGCAGGGCAGGCAGCGGCAGGGTCAGCGCGCCATGCCGGTCCCGGTACTCGATTGTGTCGTCAGTGATTTCGGCCCACCAATCGTGCCCGCGCATGTGCAGGGGCGCCCCGGCGTCGGCACACAGGCGCTGGATCTCCAACTCCATCCCTTGCGGGTAGGACTGCGTCACCATGGGCGAACCGGCGCGGGCAATGCCCGCCTTCTCGTAAGCAATGCGTACCAGCGGCTCTGCCGGGGCGCCATCCTCCGGCACCAGCAGGAACGCCTCGTGATCGAGGCCAAGGCTGGCGATGGCGGTGGCGGCGGGGTGTTCCAGCACGTTCGTGGCGTCGAGCCGCCCGCCCAGGCCTACCTCGATCACGCAGGCATCGGCCGGATGCCGCGCGAAGGCAAGGAAGGTGGCGGCGGTGGTCACCTCGAAGAAGCTGGGCTGCAGGTCGGCGGCGCAATCCAGCACCTCCGCCAGCAGGCGTGCCAGCAGCGCATCGTCGATCAGCCGCCCCGCAAGTCGGATGCGTTCGTTGTAGCGAACCAGATGGGGCTTGGTCGCGCTGTGGACGGTCAGCCCCTCCGCCTGCAGCATGGCGGTAAGGTATGCGCAGGTCGAGCCCTTGCCGTTCGTGCCCGCGACATGGAGCACCGGCGGCAGATGCAGTTGCGGCTCGCCAAGCCGGCGCAGCAACTCGCGCACGACCTCCAGCCCCAGGCGCCCAGTCGGCAGGCTGAGCGCTGCCAACCGGTCCAGCTGTGCCTGTACCGCCGGATCGCTGGAGGCGGCGAAGTCCTTCATGCGAAGGTGGTCAGCCGACCTGCGCGGGCGAGAGATAGGCGAGCAGGCGGGCGAGCGTCGGGCGCAACTCCCGCCGGTGGACGACCATGTCGATCATGCCGTGTTCCAGCAGGTACTCCGCCCGCTGGAAGCCTGGCGGCAGCTGTTCGCGGATCGTTTCCTGGATCACCCGCTGCCCGGCGAACCCGATCAGCGCGTTGGGCTCCGCGATGTGGATGTCGCCCAGCATGGCGTAGCTGGCGGTGACGCCGCCTGTCGTGGGATCGGCCAGCAGCACGATGTAGGGCAGCCCCGCTTCCCTCAGCCGTCGGGTCATCACCGTCGCGCGCGGCATCTGCATCAGGCTGAGGATGCCCTCCTGCATGCGCGCGCCGCCGGCCGCGGTGACGACGATGTAGGGCACTGCCGCCTGCAAGGCGGCTTCCGCCCCGTTGCAGAAGGCCTGCCCCACCGCCTGCCCCATGGAACCAGCCATGAAGGTGAAGTCCTGCACGCCGACCACCGCGCGGTGGCCCTCGATCGTCCCGCTGGCGGCGGTGAAGGCGTCGCAATGGGGATTGCTGGCGCGCGCCTGCTTCAGCCGGTCGGGATAGCGCTTGGTATCGCGGAATTTCAGCGGGTCGTCGGCCACCGTCGGGTCGGGCAGCAGGCTGTATCCCGGATCAAGCAACTGGGCGAGCCGAGCGTCGGCGCCGATGCGGCCGTGATGATCGCATTTCGGGCAGACATACAGGTTCGCCTCGTACTCCTTCACGAACAGCATCTCGTTGCAGTTCGGGCAGCGCACCCACAGATTATCGGGTGTGTCGCGGCGCGGCGCGAAAGGCAGCGAGTTGCGGACGCGGCTGAGCCAGCTCATGCCCGCGCCTCCCCATGCACCGCCGTCGACAGCGAGGTGGCGAGCGCCTGCAGGTGCTGCGGCGCGGCGGCGCCATGCTGGCCGACCAGCTCGACAAAGGCGGAGCCGACCACCACCGCATCGGCCACGCGGGCGATGGCGGCGGCCTGTGCCGCCTCTCGAACCCCGAAGCCGACGGCGACAGGCAAGTCTGTCTGCTGTTTCAGACGCATCACATTCTCTTCAATGGAGGCCATGGCGGCCTGCTGCTTGCCGGTGATCCCGGCGACCGAGACATAGTAAAGGAACCCACCCGCGCCATCCAGCACGGCGGGCAGCCGCGCATCGTCGGTGGTGGGAGTGGCAAGGCGGATCAGCTGGATACCAACGCCGCGCAGCGCCGGGCCGAGATCGGCATCCTCCTCCGGCGCGAGATCCACGCAGATCACGCCGTCAACACCGGCGGCGTTGCAGGCGGCTGCAAACCAGTCCGGCCCGCGCCGCACCATCGGATTTGCATACCCCATCAGCACCAGCGGCACGGTAGGATGACGCTGGCGAAAGGCCGTGGCGATCGCCAGCACGTTCGCCGTCGTGGTGCCTGCCGCCAGCGCGCGGATGTCCGCCGCCTGGATCGCGGGACCATCGGCCATGGGATCGGTGAAGGGCATGCCCAGCTCGATCACGTCGGCCCCGCCCGCGACCAGCGCGTCCAGGTTCGCGGCGGTGTCGCCGTCGCCCGCGGTCAGGAAGCAGATCAGGGCAGGGCGCCCCTTGGCAAAAGTATCGGCGAAGCGGGTCATGCGCGCCCCAGCAAGGTTGAGCCCAGCGCGATGATGGCCGCGCCGATGGCAATTTCGATAAGGTCGTTCATGCCCACGGTGACGCCACGCGACAGCAGGTACCGTGTCAGCAGGCGTGCGCCCGTCAGCGCCGTGAAGAACAGGGCGAAACTGGTCGCGAGGGCGGTCAGGAACTTCAAATCTTGACGCCCAGCCGTTCGGCCACGGTAAAGATGTCCTTGTCGCCCCGGCCGCACAGATTGGCCAGGATCACGCTGTCACGTGGCATCTCCCGCGCGCGGTGCACGATCGCGGCGATAGCATGGGCGGGTTCCAGCGCGGGGATGATACCCTCCGTCCGGCACAGCAACTGGAAGGCGTCCAGCGCCTCGAAATCGGTGACAGCGGTGTAATCTACCCGGCCGCTTTCCTTAAGCCAGGCGTGTTCCGGGCCGATGCCGGGATAATCCAGGCCCGCACTGATCGAATGGCCTTCGGTGATCTGGCCGTCCTCGTCCTGCAATAGGTAGGTCTTGTTACCGTGCAGGATGCCCGGCGCGCCGCCCGCCAGCGATGCGGCATGCCTCTGGTCGAGGCCGTAGCCCGCCGCCTCCACGCCCAGCATCTTCACGTCGGCATCGTCCAGGAACGGGTGAAACAGTCCGATCGCGTTGGACCCGCCGCCAATCGCCGCAACCAGCAGGTCGGGCAATCGCCCGGTCCGCTTCAGCATCTGCTCGCGCGCCTCGCGCCCGATCACGCTCTGGAAGTCGCGCACCAGCTCCGGATAGGGGTGCGGGCCGGCGGCGGTGCCGATGATGTAGAAGGTATCGTGGACGTTGGCGACCCAGTCGCGCAGCGCCTCGTTCATCGCGTCCTTCAGCGTGGCGGCGCCGCTGGTGACCGGCACGACCTCTGCCCCCAGCAGCTTCATGCGGAACACGTTGGGCTGCTGGCGGGCGACGTCCGTCGCGCCCATGAAGATCACGCACGGCAGGCCGAACCGGGCGCACACCGTGGCGGTCGCCACGCCGTGCTGGCCGGCGCCCGTTTCCGCGATGATGCGCGTCTTGCCCATGCGGATCGCCAGCAGGATCTGGCCGATGCAATTGTTGATCTTGTGCGCACCGGTGTGGTTCAGCTCGTCCCGCTTGAACCAGATGTCCGCACCCATGCCGGCCGGCGCGTCGGCGCGCAGGGCATCGGTCAGCCGCTCCGCAAAATAGAGCGGGCTGGGCCGGCCGACATAATGTTCCAGCAGGTCGTCGAACTCCTCCTGGAAGCGCGGATCCGCCTTGGCCGCGCGATATTCACGCTCCAGGTCGAGGATCAGCGGCATCAGGGTCTCGGCCACGTAACGTCCGCCGAACTGGCCGAAATGGCCGCGCTCGTCCGGCTGGTTGCGGAAGGAATTGGGCTGGCTGCTCATCGGCAGCGCGCCTGCCACGACACCTGCGCCCTGTCCAGCATCCGCGCAGGTTGCCAAGGCCGTGCGTCAGCCATAAAGGCGCGAACGATTAGCAACAAGGAACTGACGCGTGACGGTCCCGCTGCAACAGGTTTGGCCCGACGAGCTGGCAGAACGCTACCGTGCGCGGGGTTACTGGCAGGGCGAGACCTTCCGCGCGCTGCTGGCCAGACGCACCGCCGAAAGCGCCGACGCCGTTTCGGTGATCGGCGGCGGGGGAGAGCGCTGGAGCTATTCCGAGCTAGGCCGGCGGATCGACCTGGCCGCTGCCGGCTTTGTCGCACTGGGCCTGGCGCCGGGGGCGCGGGTGGTGGTGCAGCTGCCGAACGTACCGGAATTTCTCAGCATCACCTTCGGCCTGATGCGCGCCAATCTGGTGCCGGTCTTCGCCCTGCCGGCGCATCGCGAGACCGAGATTGCCCACTTTGCCCACAAGGCCGAGGCTGCTGCGTTGGTGGTGGCGGAGCGGCATGACGGGTTCGACTACCCGCCGATGGCCGCGGCCGTGCAGGCGCAGGTGCCGACCTTGCGCCACACGATCGTCATCGCGCCCGGCAGCGAGCCCTTCGGCAGTGGCGCGGAGGCGGAACTGCCGGTGGCGGATGTCAGCCCGTCATCGGTGGCGCTGGTGCAGATCAGCGGCGGCAGCACCGGCCTTAGCAAGCTGATCCCGCGCACGCACGACGACTACCTTTACTCCATTCGGGGCAGCAACGAGATCAGCGGGGTCACCGCCGACAGCGTCTATCTCTGCGCGCTGCCCGCCGCGCATAATTTCCCGATGAGCAGCCCCGGCCATTTCGGCGCGATCATGGCCGGGGCGACCGTGGTGATGGCCCCCGCACCGACGCCCGATGTGGTGTTCCCGCTGATCGAGCGGGAGCGGGTGACGATCACCGGGCTCGTCCCACCGCTCGCGCTGCTGTGGTTGCAGGCGGCCAAGCGGACCGCGCATGACCTCTCCAGCCTGCAGGTGCTGCAGGTAGGCGGCGCCAAGTTCATGGCGGAGGCGGCGCGCCGCGTGCGGCCCGAACTCGGCTGCACGCTGCAACAGGTGTTCGGCATGGCCGAAGGGCTGGTGAACTACACAAGGCTGGACGATCCGGAGGAGATCGTCACCACCACGCAGGGGCGCGCGATCAGCCCGGATGACGAGGTGCTGGTGCTGGACGATGCTGGCAATCCCGTGCCCGATGGCGAGACCGGCCACCTGCTGACCCGTGGCCCCTACACGATCCGCGCCTATCACGACGATCCCGCGGCCAATGCCCGCGCCTTCACGCCCGACGGTTTCTACCGCACGGGCGACATGGTGCGTCGCCTGCCCGGCGGCTACCTGGAGGTGCAGGGCCGGGCCACCGACCACATCAACCGCGCGGGCGAGAAGATCAGCGCGGAGGAGGTGGAGGATCACCTACTGGCGCACCCACAGGTGTTCGATGCCGCCGTCGTGTCGCTGCCCGACCGCTTCCTGGGCGAACGCAGCTGCGCCTTCATCATCGCCGATGGTGGCGAACCCGATCCGGCGGCGCTGAAGGCGTGGATGCGTGGGCGCGGGATCGCGGCGTTCAAGGTGCCCGACCAGATCGTGTTCGTGCCCGATTTCGCGACCACGGCCGTCGGCAAGGTCAGCCGCCGAGAATTGCGCGCGAGCCTGCGGGCGCAGATGCTGGATGCTGAGGGAGCCGGCCGATGATGGATTACGCCACCTTCTGTGACGAGGTCGCCGAGTTCCTGGGCACCGACAAGCTCGACCCCGACATCAGCCTGCTGGACCAGGGGCTCGATTCCATGCGCGCCATGAACCTGGCGATGGAGTGGGAAGAGCTGGGGATCCCGCTCGACTTTGCCGACCTCGCCCAAGTGCCCACGCTGGCAGGCCTGTGGGTGCTGGTGGAGGAGCGGCGGGGCTCTTGACCACGTTTCCCCTGACCGAGGCGCAGGAAGGGCTGTTCTGGGCCCAGCGGCTCGATCCGGCCAACCCCATCTTCGTCACCGGCCAGTATCTCGACCTGGCCGGCCCGCTCGACGTGGCGGCGCTCGCGCGCGCGGTGGCGCAGGCGGGGCAGGAGGCGGAGGCGTTGCGGCTGCGGATCGGCAGCGACGGCCGCCAGCAGGCGACAGGGGCCGCCCCGGAACTGCAGCAGGTCGATTGTTCTGCGGCGGCGGACTCCCACGCCGCGGCGCTGGCACTGATCCGGGCCGACATAGCGCGTGCCGTGGACCCCGCCTGCGATCCGCTCGCCCGGCAGGTGCTCTACCGGCTCGCGCCGGAACGGCATCTCTGGGCGCAGCAGGTGCATCACCTGGCGATCGACGGCTATGGCATGGTGCTGCTGACCGCGCGGGTTGCGGAGCTGTATGGCCGCTATGTGGCCGGGCAGGATTCTGGCGGGCGCGCGCTGGCGCCGCTGATCGGTTTGCTGGCGGAGGATGCCGCATACCGCGCCTCTGCCGACCGGGTGGCCGACGGCGCGTGGTGGCGCGACTACCTCTCTGGGATCGACGATGTCGCGGGCATGGCGCCCGGCCGGGCGGCGACCGCGCACACCTTCCACCGCACGGCGGCGGCCTTGCCGCGCCCGCTCTGCGCGGCCTTGCTGGATCACGCTAGGTCGAGCGGGCTAGCCTGGCCCGACCTGCTGACCGCGCTGACCGCCGCCTATTGCCGGCGCTTCGTCGGTCAGCAGGAGGTCGTCGTCGGTGTTCCGCACATGGGCCGCATGGGCAGCGCATCGGCCCGCGTGCCCGTGATGGTGATGAACGTCCTGCCGCTGCGGGTGGGGGGTGAGGAGACCGCACCCTTGCGCGAGTGGCTGTCCGCCGTCGCCACCGATCTTGCCCAAATCCGGCGGCATGGCCGCTACCGCTCCGAACAGGTCCGCCGCGACCTCGGCCTGATCGGCGGCGACCGGCGGCTGTACGGCCCTTTGGTAAACGTCCAGCCGTATGACCGCGCGCCGCGCATGGCCGGGCTGGAGGTGACGCTGCATGTCACCGGCACCGGCCCGGTGGATGACATCCACTTCACCTTCCGGGGCGACCCGGCGCGCGGGCTCTCGATCGAGGTCGACGCGAACCCAGCTCTCTACACTCTCGACGCCGTGCAGGCGCATGGCACGCGGCTGGCGGTGTTCCTCGGTAACGCGCTGGCGGCGGAGCGGCTCGCCGAAGTACCCACCGCCACCCCGGCGGAAGCCGAGCGGGAACTGCACTGTTTTAACCAGACCGCACACCCCGTGCCGGACACCACACTGACCGCGCTGATCGAGACGGCATTCGAGGATGGGGGCGAGGCGGTCGCCCTGCGGTTCGATGGCGCGAACGTGACCTACGCCGAACTCGATCGACGTACGGCGGCGCTGGCCGTTGCCTTGCAGGCACGCGGCGTCGGGCCGGAAAGCATCGTCGCAGTCGCGCTGCCGCGATCGGTGGAGCTGGTTGTCGCGCTGGTTGCCGTGCTGCGCGCGGGCGGCGCCTACCTGCCGCTGGACCTGGACCACCCGGCGGACCGCATCGCCACGATCCTGGACAGCGCGCGGCCGGCGGCGGTGCTGGCGGCCGACGATCCGCACGGGCTGTACGGCGAACGGCTGCTCCCTCCATCGGACTGGACGGGGGAGGGCGCACCCAGCGGCAGCGTTATGCCGTCAGACGCCGCCTACGTCATCTACACCAGCGGTTCTACCGGCGTGCCCAAGGGCGTGGTGGTGGAACACCGCGCCAGCGTGAACCGCCTGCTGTGGATGGCCGATCATTACGGCATCACCGCCGCCGACCGCATCCTGCAGAAGACACCCGCGACCTTCGACGTGTCGGTATGGGAATTCTTCCTGCCGTTGATCCGCGGCGCCACGCTGGTCATCGCCCCGCCGGACGCGCACCGCGATCCGGTGGCGCTGGCACGGCTGATTCGGGGGGAGCGGATCACGACGCTGCATTTCGTGCCCTCCATGCTCGCCGCGTTCCTCTCCGCGCCGGAGAGCGCCGGCCTCGTCATCCGGCGGACCTTCACTAGCGGGGAGGAGCTGCCGGCCGAACTGCGCGACCGGTTCCACGCGCGCATAGCGGGCGAGCTGCACAACCTCTACGGCCCGACGGAGGCTGCGGTGGACGTCACCTTCTGGCCGGCCGGGCCGGATGATCGCAGCCGACCGGTACCGATCGGCCATCCCGTCTGGAACACCAGCTTGCTGGTGCTCGACCAGCACCTCCATCCGGTGCCGCCAGGCGTGACCGGGCAGTTGTTCCTGGGCGGCACGCAACTGGCGCGCGGCTATCTCGGCCGCCCCGACCTGACGGCGGAGCGGTTCATCACCCGCGATGGCGAGCGGCTCTACGCCACTGGCGACCTCGCCCGCAGACGACCTGATGGTGCCATCGAGTTCCTGGGGCGGGCCGACAATCAGGTGAAGCTGCGCGGCCTGCGCATCGAGCTGGGCGAGATCGAGGCGGCGATTGCCGACAGCGGTCTCGCCGCGGCGTCGGTGGTGCTGGTCCGGGAGGAGCGGTTGGTCGCGTGGCTGGTGCCGAACGCGGGCTACAATCCGGAAGGGCTGCGCACGGCGCTGGCGAGGCGGCTGCCATCATACATGGTGCCGAACCTGTTCGTGCCGATTGCAGCCATGCCGGTGACGGCGAATGGCAAGCTGGACCGCCGTGCTCTGCCCGCGCCCGACTTTGCGGGCGAGGCGGGCGACGCCCCGGCCACACCGACGGAGCGGCGGCTGGCGGAACTGTTCGTCGCCGTGCTGGAGCTGCATGGCCCGCTGGCCGTCACGGACGACTTCTTCTCACTAGGCGGGCATTCACTTCTGGCGGTGGACCTGCTGCTGCGTATCCGGGAGGAGTGGGGGCAAGATCCCGGTCTCGCCACCCTGTTCGAGGTATCGGATATCCGCGGCCTCGCCGCACGAATCGACGCGGCGGGCGGCGGCGATGACGGTCTCGGCCCGCTGATCGTACTGGCGCGTGGGGAGAAGGCGCCGCTGTTCCTGGTACATCCGGCCGGCGGGCTTTGCTGGGGATATCGCACCCTGGCCACCAGCCTCAGCCCGGATCGTACGGTCTATGGCTTGCAGGCACCCGCCCTTGACCCGGCGGTGCCTCCGCCGGAAAGCCTGCGGCTGCTGGCGGAGGATTATGCCCGGCGGATCGACGCGGCTGCGCCCGACGGCGCGGTACACATCGCCGGCTGGTCGGTCGGCGGTCTGATCGCCCAGGCGGTGGCCGTCGCGCTGCAGGACATGGGGCGCGATGTCGGGCTCCTCGCTCTGCTCGATGCCTATCCCGCTGATTGCTGGCGGGCCGAGGCCGAGCCGACGGAGGCGCAGGCCCTGCGCGCCTTGCTGGCGATCGCCGGCCTCGATCCGGAGGCGCATCCTGACCTCACCACGCGGGAACAGGTAACCGCGTTCCTGCGCGGCAGCGCGTCTCTCCTTGGCAGCCTGCCGGCAGACGCGCTGGATGGCGTGGTCAGGGTGGTGCTCGACAACAACCGGCTGGTGCGCGGGCATCACCACCGGCGCTTCACCGGTACGCTGGTCCACATCCGCGCCGCCCTGGACCATGGCGATAAGCCGCAACTGGTGCCGGAAACATGGGCACCCTACGCCGCCGCCGTGGAAAGCCTTGCCGTGCCGTTCCTGCATCCGCAACTGACCGGCCCTGCCGCCAGTGCCATGGTCGCGCCGCTGCTAAGCGAGCGGATGATGACGGACCGCCTGATACCTGCCGACTGACTCAGATGCCGGCATACCACTGGTATCCGCGATCTTCCCAGAAGCCGCCATTGCCGTCACCGATGCCATCCAGGCTGGCGACCGCCTCGATCCCGGTCAGGTACTTGGCATGCTTGTAGCCAAGCTGCCGTTCCAGCCGCAGCCGTAGCGGTGCCCCATTCTTGACCGGCAACGGCTCCCCGTTCAGCCGATGCGCGATGATCGTCTGCGGGTGCCACGCATCGGCCAGGTCGCAGCTTTCGTAATAGGGCGCGCCGTACAGCAGGTCGGCGCAGCGGAACAGGATGTAGCGCGCCTCCGCCCGCACACCCGCGCTCTCCAGGATCGGGCCTAGCTGCGGGCCGGTCCACTGGCCGATCGCGCTCCATCCCTCGACGCAATCGTGCCGGGTAATCTGGGTGCGTTGCGGCAATGCCCGAATGTCGGCGAGCGACAGGCTGAGCGGGCGTTCCACCAGCCCGCCGACCTGCAACCGCCAGTCGGCGAAACCGTTTGCCTGATGCGCGCGATAGAGCGGCGTATTGACGTCAGTGCTGCCATTTCCGCGGAAATCGGCGGAGATGGCGCTGACGGGATATTCGCGCGCCAGCGGGCGGGGCCCGCCCATGGCGCGGTGCGCCAGACGGTGCAGCCCCTCCGCCTGGTCCACCGCCCATGCGAAGGGCGCGGTCTCCCCGATCCTGGTGCAGCCCGTGGTCAATGTCGCCGCCAGCCCGGCCAGCAGGTTACGCCGCTTCATCGTCAGCCCTCCCGCCGGTGATCATAGCCTTGACCTGTCCCCATGGGCCGGACAGCAGCACCAGCAGCACATGCCCGATAGTGAACAGCGTCAGCAGCGTGGCGGCGATGAAGTGCAGGCTGCGCGCGCTCTGCCGTCCGCCCAGTGCCTGCCCCAGCCAGCCCCACGCGGCATCCGCCCCCGGGCTGATCGCCATGCCGGTGGCGATCATCAGCGGCAGCAGGATGAAGATCACCACGCCATAGCTCAGCTTCTGCAGGAAGTTGTACTTGCCGCCGTGCAGCGCGGCGAAGCGCAGCCGCAGATGCGCGCCGATGTCTGCCAGCACCGCCCTTGGGCGCCACTCGCGCCGGTGTGTCACCAGGTCGCGCTTGAAATGGCGGTTGGCGAGGCTGGCCACCATGAACAGCAGCAGGCCCAGCGCGAAGACCCACGCGAACAGCACATGCCAGTCGCGCGCTGCGGCCAGGCTGTAATGATCGGGGATGGTCATCCAGTGGGGAAATCGCGGCAACGCGGCCCAGGCCCGCATCGGCTGAAACCCGCTGTCGCCCCAATACAGCCACGGATGCGCGTTGGAGATGTTGAGCCCACTCATCAGCAGCACCGCCAGGCACAGCACGTTCAGCCAGTGCCACAGCCGGGTGGCGAAGGCGTGACGTCTCTTCATGCAGCTGCTCCGCCTGGGTCCATGAAGATCACGTCGCGGGGCTGGCGCAGCAGGTGCTGCCCGCAATCGACGAACAGGGTCTGCCCGCCCGCCAGTGGCCCGGTGGCGAGCAGCAGCGCCGCGCCGGCCATGTCGTCCAGAGTCACGCGGCGACGCAGCAGATTCAGCCGGTGCGTCCGCTCCGCCTCGGCATCGTTCTGGTCAAGGCTTGCCAAGATCGCGCCCGGCGCCAGCGCCAGCACCCGATCCTGCGGCCGGCCCGCCTGATCCTGCGCCATCTGCTGCCCTGCGACGATGCTGGACAGCGCGTGTTTGGTCATAGTGTAGTGCGGGAAGTCGGGATTGGGGTGCGCGACCTTCTGGTCCGTCAGGTGGATCACGCGGCGCCCATCCGCCACCTCCGGCAATTGCAGGAAGGCCTCGGCCAGCGTGACCGGAGCCAGCGCGTTGACGCGGTACAAGGCCATCGCATCTTCTGGCTCCGCCGCTTCGCCGAAGCGGGCGGCATTGTTCACCAGCACCCGCCAGCGGGGCAGCCGGGCGGCGAGTTCCTGCACCAGCCGGCGGCATGCCTCCCCATCGGCCAGGTCAGCGCGGACAACCTCCGCGCTGGGTAGCCCGGCGGCCAGTTCCTCCGCCGCGTCGATCGATGCCTGGCAATGGATCACAACGTGCCAGCCCGCCTGGGCGAAGCCACGCGCGAAGGCCGCGCCGATCCGGCGCGCACCGCCGGTGACCAGCACTGCCGGAATATCGGTTGAGGGGTTCGTCATGGCGCCGGTTCAAGCAGATAAGCGGCGCTTCGTGAACCATGGCTGTGTGCCCTACTTGACGCGCATTAATTTAGGTTGGGGCGGGAACACGGCAGCTGTCTAACAGGTTAACGTGTCCGAGGTCTCACCTTCCCAGACTGTCCTGATTTCGGACGTATCTGAGTGCGTTAGGTGACTGGGGCAGGAGTTTACGGGTCGATCATGACTATCTCGGTCTGCATTGCATGGACGGCACCCTTCGACCTGGCGGGCGGCGACTTGGTGACGCAGGGTAGTCCGGCTGCGGCGGCACTCAGCCGGACGCTGCAATCGCTGCGGGCCGGTAATCGTCCGCCCCGCGAGGTGATCGTGGCCGTGCCGTGCGATGCGCGGCTGCGTCTGCCACAGGCGAGCTTCCCCATCCGCAAGCTGCGCATGCCCGACGATACGAGTCCCACCGCGATCCGCAACGCGCTGGCGCAAGAGGCGCAGGGCGATGTGCTGGTGTTCCTGGACCCGCAATGCATGGTTACGCCCACCACCCTCGATGATTACGCCACCGCCTTCGCCCGCGGCCTGCGCGGCATCGTGGCGGGTGAACTTGGTTTCCTGCCGCCTGATGCCGACGGCGCTGCCGTAGATGGGATGCAGCAACATCCGGATCGGCCGGCAGTCCCGATGGGTCCGATCGATCTGTCCGGGGAGGCCGCTGGCGTCTGGGGCATGAACTGGGCGGTCAAGGAGGCCGAGCTCGCCTCGCTCGGCGGCTTCGATGAAGGCTACGCTACGCTGTCCGTGGGGGAGGCTGATCTCGCACGCCGTGCTGCCGAACGGGGCATGGGACCGAGATGGATCGCCGGGGCCGGTGCCTTGCACCAATATCGCAGCCGGGCGGTGCCGCCGCTGGCGCAGATCGATGCGCTGCTGGCCGATGCCGCGCAGTTCCACGCCCGCTGGGGCGAGCCTGCGCCCGAACGCTGGCTGCGCGCCTTCGCCCTCATGGGCCTGATCGCTCCGGCGAAACCGGGTGAGCAGCAGCCGGGCCAATGGCGCAAGCTGCGCGAGCCCAGCGACGCCGACGAGGCGATGATCAATCCGCCGGATGGCCAGTGGTGGCCGGGCAGCGCGCAGCTGGTGCAATGGCTGGAGGATCGGGCGGTCGTCCGGCTCGACACCCGCGGCAACCGCCCCGGTTCGGGCACCGCCGCATGAAGGGCGCACCGCAGGGCCGCTCTCAGGAAATGCAGCGCACCATGATCGATGCCGAGGAGATCGCGGCCGAGGTCGAGCGTTACCCGCTGACCGGCCGGTTCCTGATGGGGCGGTTGCGCCATGCCATCCGCGAACAGGAACGCGCGCTGCTGGAAAGCCTCGTGACCGAAACGGCTTACGTTGAAGCCGGCACCACCGTGCTGCGCCGGGGCGAGCTGGTCAGCCGCAGCACGATCCTGATTGATGGCTACATGATGCGCACCGGCACCGATGGCAGCCGCCGCTTCATCCTGGGCCTGCAGGTGCCCGGCGACTTCGTCGACCTGCACGGCTTTGCCCTGCGCCGACTGGACCACGATCTGGTCAGCGCCGGTCCGGTCAAGGTCGGCTACGTTCCGCATGACCGCCTGACCGAAGTGGTCGCTAACGAGCCGCATCTGGCGCGGATCCTGTGGTTCGCCACTCTGCTGGATGCCGCGATCCACCGCGAATGGATCATGAAGCTGGAACAGCTGACTGCGGCCCGCCGAGTAGCGCATGTCTTTGCGGAGCTTTGGTATCGGCTCGATCAGGTGGGGCTTGGCCGGACGGACAGTGTGCGCACCCCGCTGATCCAGGCCGATCTCGCCGACATGTGTGGGACGACCGCCATCCACATGAACCGCGCGCTGGCTCAGCTGCGCAAGGAAGGCATCGGCGAACTGCGCCGTGGTACGCTCTACGTCCAGGATCGTCAGCAGCTGGAGGAGTTCGCGACCTTCGATCCCAGCTATCTGTACGGTCGTGGGCAGCTGGCGATCGAAGGCAGTTTGGAACAGCCCGGCGGCAAGTAGATCACGCCGCCGCCGGCGCTGCCCGTTCTGCCCGGTGCAGGATCAGCCCCAGCCACGCCGACACGACTGACATGGCGGCGCTCAGCAGCAGTTGCTCGACCAGCGGGATACCCGCGGCCGACAAGCCGCCTGCCAGCAATGAACCGCCGACCATCGCGCCCGAATTGACGATGTTGTTCGCCGCGACCGTGCGCGCGGCCTGCGCGGGATCGCACTTGGTGGTGAGGAATGCGTAGAGCGGCACCACGAACATCCCGCCCGCCACTGCGATCAACAGCAGGGTGCCCAGCACCAATGGGGCGAGCGGCTGCACCAGGAAGCCGGGCACGTCCAGCAATCCCGGTGGTAGGCTCTGCCGTTCCCAGGCGCGGCATACGAAATAGAACCCGGCCACGAACGCCCCCATGAACAGGACCGACACCGGCGCATGGCGGGCTGACACCTCGCCCTTCAACAGGGCGTTGATTGCCACCGATCCGATTGCCACGCCGATGGAGAAGATTACCAGGAACAGGCTGGCGACCTCCTTGCTGGCATGAAGCACGTTCTTGGCCAGCGGCGGGAACTGGATGAACAGCACCGCGCCGATGGTCCAGAAGAAGCTGATCGCCAGGATCGCCAGGAACACCTCCCGCTGGTGCATGGTGTTGCGGATCAGCGTGATGGAGGACCGGATGACATTGCGGTCCACCCGGCCATTGCGCTCGTAAGGCGGGGCGGGCGGCACCTGCAGGCTGGTGACATAGCCGACCAGCGCCGCCACGATCACGATCCCCGCCGCCAGTTTGACGGAGATGTATCCGGCCAGGATCGTCCCCGCCAGAATGGCGATATAGGTTCCGGCCTCCACCAGGCCAGTGCCGGCCAGCACCTCCTCCCGCTTCAGGTGTTGGGGCAGGATGGCGTATTTGATCGGGCCGAAGAAGGTGGAGTGAATCCCCATCGCGAACAGGGCGGTCAGCAGCAGAGGCAGGGCCAGCGGACTGTCACGCCCGCTCTGCCAGGCGAGGTAAAGGCCGGCGGCGCCCACCAGCATGATGCCGATCTCCGCCGCCTTGACCCGGCGAATGATCGCCGCCTTGTCCGTCAGGTCGGCCAGCTGTCCTGCCAGCGCCGAGAGCAGGAAGAATGGCAGGATGAACACGCCGGACGCGATGGCGCTGAACTGCGCCTCCTCCGCCTGCGAATCGTAGAAGGTGTAGACAACGAACAGAACCATCGCGTTCTTGAACAGGTTGTCGTTGAAGGCGTTCAGCAACTGCGTTGCGAACAGCGGCAGGAAGCGCCGCTTGCGCAGCAAATGGAGGGAAGTCAGCATGACGGCCCGTGTCCTAACCCGCCGCTGGCCAAGAACAAGCGGCAACAGCGCTTTTTGTCCGCCGCATCAGGCGCTAGGGCAGGTGGAACCATGCTGAAGCTGCCCAACCTCCTCACCCTGTCGCGCATCGTCGCGGTCCCCCTGCTCGCCGCCCTGCTGTGGTGGCCGGCATGGCAGGCGGGCTATGCGCTCGCCTTCGTGCTGTACTGCCTGATGGGCATCACCGACTATTTCGACGGGCTGCTCGCCCGGTCCAGCGGGGCGGTGAGCAAACTTGGCATCTTCCTGGACCCGATCGCCGACAAGATCATGGTCGCTGCGGTGATCCTGGTGCTGACCGCGAAAGGGCAGCTGACCGGTCCGGTGGTGGGCGACCTGCATGTCGTGGCCGGCCTGATCATCCTGATCCGGGAGATCGCGGTGTCCGGCCTGCGAGAATTTCTGGGCGGCCTCCAGGTCAGCGTGCCGGTCAGCCGACTGGCCAAGTGGAAGACGACGTTGCAACTGGTGGCGCTCGGCGCCCTGATCCTGGCCGGGGCTTTGCCGGCAGAGACATGGATCCGGTTGTGCGGTCTTGCGAGCCTGTGGGGCGCGGCCATCCTGACGCTGGTGACCGGGTGGGACTACCTGCGTGTCGGCCTTCGTCACATGGACTGAAGGCTGAGGGGGGAAGTAATTACGCTCTGAAAGCAGCTTTGTTCCGGCCAGTCCGCGTCTAGTTTTCAGCCCGACAAATCGCTGTACCGAAATAGAACAAACGGGTGATGTCTCGATTGTAGACGAGCCCTCTTAAAGACTGGACCTGATCGCGGGCTGCGCGTTTACCCGACGTCGCGAGCAGACAAACGTTCATCAATCACGACGTTGCGCTCGGTCCCACGACGGACGTCGTTTGGGGGCGTGCCTTCGTGCGACCGTACCAGGAGGGTAACCTTATGATCAACACTACCGCCGATTTCGAGACTCTGTACGGCACCGATGGCGATGACGAGCTCAACAGCGGCAACAACGGTTCTTCCCTGTATGGTGAGGATGGCGATGATACGCTGACCACCGGCTTCATCGGCTCGGGCTACACTGGCGAGCTGTACGCATTTCAATTCGGCGGCGCGGGCCGTGACTCGCTCTCCGTGCTGATCCGCGCGTCGACCTATTACTCGTTCACGCAGCTTGAAGGCGGCGATGACGATGACCTGCTGCAGGTCCGCAACGACATCGTGAACATGGATGCCAACGCCGACGTGGCGCTGAACGAGAACTTCCTTCTCGGCGGCAACGGCGATGACCAGCTGTTCGTCGATGCTACTCTGATGAGCGTGAATGGTGGCAACATCACCAACGAGACCTATGGCGGCGACGGCAACGATTTCATCAACATGACGGCGCGCGTCCTGGGGGATACCGATGTGTTCCTCGCCAGCAATTACGCGGAAGGCGGCTCGGGCAACGACACGATCTTCGTGACGGGTTCGGGCGATGCAGACGACTACGTGTACAATGTCGCGTTCGGCGGCGCCGGTGCCGACGTGCTGGTCGGCCGGACGGTGGGTGACGCCTATGGCGAAAGCTACTTGAATGGCGGCACCGGCGATGACGTGCTGCGTACGATCGATGGCTTCTACAACGAGATGTACGGCGAGGCCGGCAGGGACGTCCTGTTCGGCGGCACAGGGACGGACATCATGGAAGGCGGCACGGGCGCCGACACGTTCATGTTCGACCTGAACGGCGGGAACGACACCATCACCGACTTCACGGTGGGTACTGACATCTTCAACCTCATCAATGGCCAGACGATCGGCTCGATCACGGCCAGCGGGTCCGACACACTGGTGACCTTTGGCGACGGTGCCACCGTGCTGCTGCAGGGTGTCACCGTGACCGATCAGGCGCAATTGTTCGCCTGATCCGCCGCACTTTCCTAAAATAATGCGCAGCGCGCCGGCGATCCCCATCGCCGGCGCGTTTTTGTTTGGGCGCAACAAGCCCCGACCCGACCAAAGGTTCCTCACGCAGCGCATCACTGCCGTAAGATGCCTAAGCGCGTCTGACATCAGACAAAGTATTGTCGACGAACAGATGAGCGATTCGCAAGCAACAACAGGAAATTGTGTCTGCTAAAGCACTGTCGCGTGGAATACAAAGCAACATACTTCGTGGCACCAGTCTCCTCAAATGTGATTAATGGCTGAAGGCGGGCTGGCGCGGCCCGTCAGCCACATGGTTCGTTGGGAGACTTCAGATGGCAAAGAAGAATACGATCTTCGCCGTGATCCAGGGAATCGCAGACAATGCGACCTATACCGGCACAACTGACGCCGACACGATCACCACCACCTACAACAACAACACCCTGAACGGTGGCGGTGGCAATGACAGCATCACCACGACACTGACCAATCGTTCCGATGACCTGTTGATCTACCAATACGGGCAGGCCGGGAGGGACACGCTGGCCGTCGCGGTAAACGCCGCATCTCGTTACCTGGGGTCCGTTGCCGATGGCGGCGCTGGCAATGACACGATCACCACCAACACCACCCTGACCAATCCGTTCAGGGACACGCTGCTGGAAACCTATGCCGTCGGTGGCGGCGGTGACGACACGATCTCCATGACAGCGGCGCTGAACAGCGGCGGCCTGCTGTGGCAGGAAGTGTATGCCGGTGCGGGTGACGACACTGCCACCATGAACGCCACCACAACCGGCGGGGCGGGCACGACGGCTTACAACTATGCCGAGGGTGGCACCGGGAACGACAACATCTCCGCCACTGTGTTCGGGGCGGAGGGTTCGACCCACTTCAACGAGCTGTATGGCGATGATGGCGTGGATCCGGGTCTTCTCGGTCCCAGGAGCGATGATACCCTGACCGGCACCGTCATCGGTACGGGCGGGGCCAGCTACCTCTACGGCGGGTACGGCAACGATACGCTGCGCGTCTACGGCGGCAATGGCAACGAGCTGTACGGTGGCGACGGTGCCGATTCGCTGCGCGGCGGCACTGGCGACGACACCTTCACGGGTGGCGATGGTGTCGATACGTTCTGGGTCGGCAGCGGCGGCAACGATGTTATCACCGACTTCGACTTCGGCCTGCTCGGCACTTTTATCGGTTCCGACCGCTTCGCTTTCGAACCGGGCGTGGATGTCAGCCTGCTGGAAATTTCGATCAACCCGGATCAGCTGCTACAGATCAGTCTGGCCGGCAACCCGCTGATCACGCTCGCGGGGTCGGAAGGTACGGCTGTCGACGTCCTGCAGGACCTGCTCGACCTGCTGTTCCCCGGCGCTCCCGTCACCGGCGAAGTGCCCGGCTGACGTCCCGGATGGCCAGCCCGGTTCTCGCCGGGCTGGCCGTTCCTCATCCCGCCCTGAGTTCCTCGGCCAGCAGGCGGAATTCATCCGCTCGCGGGCTGTTCTTGCGCCAGACCAGCGCGATTTCGCGGCTGGCGTGATCCGATTGGAGGGGCCGCGCGGTCACGGCGGTACCGTTCAGGATGCCGGCATCGACCGCCATCTGCGGCAGCAGCGTGACGCCAAGGCCATTGTCCACCATCTGCACCAGCGTGTGCAGGCTGGTGCCGATCATGGTGGCACTGGCGCGCAGGCCCGGCCGGTCGCATGCGGCGACGGCGTGCTCGCGCAGGCAATGGCCATCCTCCAGCAGCAGCAACCGTCCCTCGTCGATCGTCGCCGGCGCAACGCTGCCCGGCGGATCGCGCGGATCGTCCTGTGGCAGCGCGATCAGCAGCGGATCGTCGCAGATATGCTCATGCTCGATCTCGCCCGTGGGATAGGGCAACGCCAGCAGCACGCAATCGGCCCGCCCCTGCTGAAGCGAATCGAGCGCGGCGTCCGTCGTCTCCTCGCGCAGGAACAGCCGCAATTGCGGGCGTTCGCGCCTGAGCCGCGGCAGGATGCGCGGCAGCAGGAAGGGCGCGATCGTCGGGATGACGCTCATGCGTAATTCGCCGGCCAGCGGCTTGCCGGCGGACTGCACCAGATCGGACAGCTCCTCCGCCTCGCGCAGCAGGCGGTGTGCCTTCTCCACCACTTGGTTGCCCAGCGGCGTGAAGCGGACCACGCGCCGGCTGCGCTCCACCAGCGTCACGCCCAGCAGCGATTCAAGCTCGCGAATGCCGGCCGACAATGTGGACTGCGACACGAAGCAAGCCTCCGCCGCGCGTCCGAAGTGGCCGGACTGGTGCAGCGCCACCAGATATTGCAGCTGCTTGATGGTGGGTAGGTAGGTGCTCACGCCTCGTCGTCTGCGGGCGCTTCGACCGGCGGAACGGGTGCGGCATCGTCGATATGCGTCATCTTCAAACGCCCGTTCTCGACCGCGAAGGCCAGCTTGCCCTCCACCAGGTCCAGCGCGTCGCGCCCAAACGTGTCGTAGCGCCAGCCTTCCAGCACCGGCAGCTTGCGCACGCCGGCAGCCAGTTGCTCCAGTTCGTCGGATCGGGTCAGCAGGCGGCTGGCGACGTCGATCTCCCGACTGCGGATCTTCAGCAGCAGCTTCAGGAGGTCCGCCACCAGCGCGCCCTCCTTGCCCAGCGCAGGTCCGCGCTGCGGCCGGTCGGGCATCTCGTCGGCGGGCAGGTCCTCGGCGCTCTCCAGCACCTTCATCAGGCGCCGACCGATATCGTTGTCTCGCCATGCCTGAGAAAGGCCGCGGACCTTGGCCAGCTCTTCCTGCTTGCGCGGCGGATGGCTGGCGAGGTCGGCCAGCGTCTCGTCGCGCATGATCCGGCCGCGCGGGATGTCCTTGCCCTGCGCCTCCTTCTCCCGCCACGCGGCCAGCGCCTTCAGCCGGCCCAGCACGGCGGCACTGCGGCCCGGCGGGCGGATGCGGTGCCATGCGGTGTCGAGGTCGTTGGCGTAGTTCGCGGGATCGGCCAGCCGCTCCATCTCCGCGTCCAGCCACTGGCCGCGCCCGGTCTTGACCAGCTTCTTCAGGATGCGCGGGAAGATCTTGGCGAGGTAGGTGACGTCGCCGATCGCATATTCGATCTGCCGTTCGGTCAGCGGGCGCCGGCTCCAGTCGGTGAAGCGCGCGCCCTTGTCGATCGTCTTGCTCAGCCACGCCTCCACCAGATTGGCGTAGCCGATCTGTTCGGACTGGCTGATCGCCATCATGGCGATCTGCGTGTCGAAGATGGGGTGCGGCGTGCGCCCGGTCAGGTTGTAGATGATCTCCACGTCCTGCCCGCCCGCGTGGAAGACCTTCAGCACGTCCTCGTTATTGGTCAGCAGCTCCAGCAGGGGCGCCAGGTCGATGCCGGGCGCCAGCGGATCGATCGCGGCCGCCTCCTCCTCGTTGCCGATCTGCACCAGGCAGAGCAGCGGATAATAGGTGTTCTCGCGCATGAACTCTGTGTCCACGGCGACGAAGTCGCTTTGCGCAAGCCGGTCACACAGGTCGGCCAGCGCCTGCGTATCCGTGATCAGCGGATGAATCTTCATAAGCGTGTGCCGTTAGCGCGCCGCGGCGTTTCCGCCAATAACCCCGCGCGCGATTGTCGGGTGGCGCAGGCGCGCTTGTCCCGCCCGCAGCTTCCGCTATGGAGCGCGCCCATGCATACCTACCGGACCCACAATTGCGCCGCGCTGCGGCAGGACCATGTCGGCGAGAGCGTGCGCCTGTCGGGCTGGATCCATCGCAAGCGCGATCATGGCGGCGTGCTGTTCGTCGACCTGCGCGACCATTACGGCATCACCCAGATCGTCGCGGACAGCGACAGCCCGGCACTGCCGGTGCTGGAATCGCTCCGGGTCGAAAGCGTCGTCACCATCGACGGCGCGGTGAAGGCGCGCAGCGAAGGAACGGTCAACGCCAACCTGCCGACCGGCGCGATCGAGGTGTTCGCCCGCGGCGTCACTGTGCAGAGCCGGGCGGAGGAGCTGCCGCTGCCCGTGGCGGGCGAGCAGGAATATCCGGAGGAGATCCGCCTCAAGTACCGCTTTGTGGACCTGCGCCGCGAACGCCTGCACCGCAACATCGTGCTGCGCAGCCAGGTCATCTCCTCCCTGCGCCAACGCATGATCGGGCAGGGCTTCACCGAATTCCAGACGCCGATCCTGGGCGCCTCCAGTCCGGAGGGTGCGCGCGACTACCTCGTGCCCAGCCGCCTGCATCCCGGCACCTTCTACGCGCTGCCGCAGGCGCCGCAGATGTTCAAGCAACTGCTGATGGTCGCGGGCTTCGACCGCTACTTCCAAATCGCGCCCTGCTTCCGCGACGAGGATCTGCGCGCTGACCGCAGCCCGGAATTCTACCAGCTCGACTTCGAGATGAGCTTCGTCACGCAGGACGACGTGTTCAACGCGATCGAGCCGGTACTGGCCGGCGTGTTCGAGGAGTTCGGCGGCGGCAAGGCAGTCACCCCCGCCGGCAGCTTCCCGCGCATCCCCTACCGCGAGGCCATGCTGAAGTACGGCAGCGACAAGCCGGACCTGCGCAACCCGCTGGTCATCACCGACGTGTCGGGCGAGTTCACCGACAGCGGCTTCGGCATCTTCGCCAAGATCGTCGGCAGCGGCGGCGTGGTCCGCGTGATCCCCGCGCCGAACACCGCCGATCGCAGCCGCAAGTTCTTCGACGACATGAACGACTGGTCAAAGCGCGAAGGCTTCGCCGGCTTGGGCTACGTCACCCGCAAGGGCGGCGAGTTCGGCGGCCCGATCGCCAAGAACCATGGGCCGGACAAGATGGCCGCGCTCTACGACGCGCTCGGCCTCGGCCCCGACGACGGCCTGTTCTTCGCCGCGGGCAAGGAGAAGGAAGCCGCCAAGCTGGCCGGTGCTGCGCGCACCCGCGTGGGCGAGGAGCTGGGCCTGATCGAACAGGATTGCTTCAAGCTGTGCTGGATCGTCGACTTCCCGATGTTCGAATATGACGACGAACAGCAGAAGGTCGATTTCAGCCACAACCCCTTCTCCATGCCGCAGGGCGAGCTGGAGGCGCTGGAGACGCAGGACCCGCTCGACATCCTGGCGTGGCAGTACGACATCGTCTGTAACGGCTACGAACTGTCCTCGGGCGCGATCCGGAACCACCGCCCGGACATCATGTACAAGGCGTTCGAGATCGCCGGCTACGCGCGGGAGGAGGTCGATGCGAACTTCTCCGGCATGATCGAGGCGTTCAAGCTGGGCGCCCCGCCGCATGGCGGCTCCGCGCCGGGCATCGACCGCATCGTGATGCTGCTGGCGGACGAGCCGAACATTCGTGAGGTCATCGCCTTCCCGCTGAACCAGCGGGCGCAGGACCTGATGATGGGCGCCCCCAGCCCGGTCAGCCCGCGCCAGTTGCGCGACGTCCACATCCGTCTTGCGCCCGAAGCGGCCAAGGCGGCGGATGCCGCACCGGCCGCGGAAAAGGTGCGGGTGGATCAGGCAGGCGCCTGAAACCCCCGCATCAGCGCAGCGGCCCGGCACTTGCCACGCCTTGCGGCGTTCACTAGTGGCTGGGCCAACCACAAAGCTTCCCAAGTTCTGCAAGAAGGGCACATCATGAGCGATACCGCCGACCGCGTGAAGAAGATCGTCGTCGAACATCTGGGCGTCGAAGAGGACAAGGTCACGCCGGACGCCAGCTTCATCGACGATCTGGGTGCCGACAGCCTCGACATCGTCGAGCTGGTGATGGCGTTCGAGGAAGAGTTCGGGGTCGAGATCCCGGACGACGCCGCGGAGAAGATCAATACGGTTGGCGACGCCAACAAGTACATCGAAGAGCACAAGGGCTAAGGTCCGGGGGCTAAGGGCTACGCCCGCCACGGCCCGTTCCGACGCGCCGGCCCTGCGCCGGCGCGGACGGGTTCGCAAGGCTCGGCCCCGGTGCTTGACCGGCGGCTGGGCCTTTGCCTTTTGTGGCTGACACGCGAGAAGTTTGAGAGGATCGTTATGCGGCGAGTGGTCGTGACAGGGCTGGGTCTGGTGACTCCGCTGGGTGCGGATGTCGAGACGGCATGGGCCAACCTGATCGCCGGGAAGAGCGGCGCGGGCCCGATTACCCGCTTCGACGCTTCGGACCAGAAGTGCCGCATCGCCTGCGAGGTGAAGGGCAAGGATCACGAGTACGGCTTCGATCCCGACAAGCGCGTCGACCACAAAGTTCAGCGCCAGGTCGATCCCTTCATCGTCTATGGCATCGATGCCGCCGGCCAGGCGATCGAGGATGCAGGCCTCACCGACATGGACGAGGCGACCCGCCTGCGTGCCGGCTGCTCCATCGGTTCGGGCATCGGCGGCCTGCCCGGGATCGAGAAGGAATCGCTCGTTCTGGCGGAGAAGGGTCCCGGCCGCGTCTCGCCGCACTTCGTCCACGGGCGCCTCATCAACCTCATCAGTGGGCAGGTTTCCATCAAGTATGGCCTGATGGGCCCGAACCACGCGGTCGTCACCGCCTGCTCTACCGGCGCTCACTCCATTGGCGATGCCGCGCGCATGATCCGCGACGATGATGCGGACATCATGCTCGCGGGCGGCGCGGAAGGCACCGTGTGCCCGATCGGTATCGCCGGCTTCGCGCAGGCGCGCGCCCTTTCCACCGGTTTCAACGACACGCCCGAGAAGGCGAGCCGCCCGTACGACGTCGGCCGCGACGGCTTCGTCATGGGGGAGGGCGCCGGCGTCGTCGTGCTTGAGGAATACGAACACGCCAAGGCGCGCGGCGCGAAGATCTATGCGGAGGTCGTGGGCTATGGCCTATCGGGCGACGCCTACCACGTCACCGCGCCGCACCCGGAAGGCTCGGGCGCGTTCCGCTCCATGCAGATGGCGCTGAAGAAGGCGGGCATGACGCCGGACGACATCGACTACATCAACGCCCACGGCACCTCGACACCCTTGGGTGACGAGCTTGAACTGGGCGCGGTTCGCCGGCTGTTCGGCGATGCGATGCAGAATGTGTCGATGAGCAGCACGAAGTCAGCCATCGGCCACCTGCTGGGCGGCGCGGGCGCTGTCGAAAGCATCTTCTGCATCCTCGCCATGCGCGACCAGATCGTGCCGCCGACGCTCAACCTCGACAATCCGTCGGAGAATTGCGTCGGCGTGGACCTGGTGCCGCACACTGCCAAGAAGCGCGAAGTGCGCGCCGTGCTGAACAACAGCTTCGGCTTCGGCGGCACGAACGCCAGCCTGGTGATGGTGCGACCCGAGTAACATGCGCCGCGCCGGTTGCCTGCTCGCGGCGCTTGCCGCCGTGCTGCTGGCGGGCGCCGGCGGCTGGCTGGCCGGCGGCTGGTGGATCACCTCCTCCGTGGAGGAGGACAGCAGCTTCATCGTGCCGAACGGCGCGACGTTGGCGCAGGTGGCGAAACGGCTTGCGGCGGACGACTTGGTCGGGTCGGCCAGCACGTTCCTGCTGCGCGCCCGCTTGCTGGGCAGCGGCGACCCGGTGAAGGCGGGCGAGTTTGCCATTCCCGCCGGCAGCAGCAGCGCCTTCATCCTCGACACGCTGCAACACGGGGAAGTGATCCGCCGCTTCGTCACCGTGCCGGAAGGCATGCCGTCCGTGCTGGTCCACGAACGGCTGATGGCGGAGCCGCTGCTGACCGGTGCCGTCGCCGTGCCGCCCGAAGGCAGCATACTGCCGCAAAGCTACGACTTCGAACGCGGCGAACCGCGCGCCGCCGTCCTCGCCCGCATGCAGGATGCCATGCGCCGTACCCTGGCGGAACTGTGGGCGAAGCGTGCGAAGAACATCGCCGTCAGCACCCCGCAACAGGCCGTCGTCCTCGCCTCCGTCGTGGAGAAGGAGACGGGCGTACCGGCCGAACGCCGCATGGTGGCCGGTCTCTACTACAACCGCCTGCGCACCGGCATGCGGCTGCAGGCCGATCCGACGATCATCTATCCGATCACCCGCGGCAAGCCCCTCGGCCGCCGCATCCGCCAGTCGGAGATTGCGGCGGTGAACGGCTACAACACCTATTCCATGGCCGGCCTGCCGACAGGTCCGATCACCAATCCCGGCCGCGCTTCGATCGAGGCGGTGCTGAACCCCGCCGATACGAAGGCGCTGTACATGGTCGCGGACGGGAAGGGCGGTCACGTCTTCGCCGCCACGCTGGAGGAGCACAACGCCAACGTCGCGCGCTGGTTCGCCCTCAGGCGCCAGCGTGGGGAGATCGATTAACCTCAGGATCGGAACAGGCCGGGCCCTCGCGCGTCCCTTGCGCAGCGAAAGGAGACCCGCCCATGCAGTACCGCCCGATTCCCGATGTCGTGTTGAAGACCCGTGTGCGGGACGAAAGCATCGGCGGCGACAATCCCTACCGCTGGCAGGATTACCACGTCCGGCAGGAATGGGCCGGCAAGCGCATCGTGGTCTTCTCGCTCCCCGGCGCCTTCACCCCCACCTGCTCCAACGAACAATGCCCGGCCTTCGAACAGCTCTACGACCAGCTCCGGGCGGAGAACGTGGACGAGGTGTATTGCATCGCCGTCAACGATGCCTTCGTGATGTTCCAGTGGGCGAAGCATCTCGGCCTGAAGAAGGTGAAGATGCTGCCCGACGGTTCGGGAGAGTTCACGCGCCGCATGGGCATGCTGGTGCGCAAGGATCACCTGGGCTTCGGCCTGCGCAGCTGGCGCTACGCCATGGTGGTGGACGATCTCGCGATCACCAACTGGTTCGAGGAACCGGGCATCAACGATGCCGGCGCCGACGACGACCCGTACGAGGCGAGCGCGCCGGCCCATGTGCTGGAAGCTCTGCGGGCGCAGCGCCGGCGCGAGGCCGCCTGAGCGGGTGGAGGATCTCGCCAGCCCGCTGATCCTCACGGCCGAGCTGCCGCCCGCGCTGCAGGCGCGGATGGACGCGCTGCGGCGCGCTCACTTCCCGCCCGAACGCAACCACCTGTCCGCCCACGTCACCCTGTTCCACGCGCTACCCCCATCCGCTCTAGGCGAATTGCGCGAGGTCCTGGCCCGCATCGCCGCCGGACCCGCACCGGCGGGGCAGGTGGAAGGGGTGATGTCGCTCGGCCGCGGCACCGCCATTCGCCTTGCCAGCCCGGCGCTGCTGGCCTTGCGCGATGATCTGGCGGACCGCTTCCACACGCTCCTGACCGCGCAGGACCGCCACCGCCCGCGCCTGCACGTAACCGTGCAGAACAAGGTCACGGCGGACGCCGCCCGCGCCCTGCAGGCGCAGCTCTCGTCGCAGATCGGGCCGGAACCGTTCCGCTTCGCCGCCCTCGCGCTGCACGCCTATGAGCGCGGACCGTGGCGCCATCTGCGCAGCTTCTCATTTCGCGGTTGACCGAACCTGCCGACCACCCTAAGCGCGCCGTCTTGCCGCTGCCCGTGACGGGCCGGCACCCCTGATGGGGCGGAGTAGCTCAGCCGGTTAGAGCAGCGGAATCATAATCCGCGTGTCGGGGGTTCGAGTCCCTCCTCCGCTACCACATCCAGCACATCGTCGATCGTCTCGCGTCCGCCTGGTGCGCCGCACGCGCACGCCTGCTTGCAGCATCCTCTCAGTTGCTATAAAACATAGCAAAACATGGGAGAGGTTTCGGCAGGCATGAACACGCGCCATACGCCCGTCTGCATCATCGGCGCCGGCCCGGCCGGTCTGCTGCTCGGGCATCTGCTGCGGGCGGAGGGGGTGGAATGCGTGGTGCTGGAACAGCGCACCCCCGATTACGTCCTCGGCCGCATCCGCGCCGGCGTCCTGGAACGCATCACCGTCAGCCTGCTGGAACGCCTCGGTCTCGATCAACGGCTGAAGGCGGAAGGGCTGCCGCATGACGACGTGCTGCTGGCCGATGGCGAGCGGCTGATCCGCATCGACCTCGCCGATCTGGTCGGCCAGCACGTCACCGTCTATGGCCAGACGGAGGTGACGCGCGACCTGATGGCGGCGGCCGTCCCGCGCGGCTTGCCCGTGATATACGGGGCCGAGGATGTCCGGCTGCACGATATCGCGGGCGACACCCCGCACGTCACCTACACCCATGAAGGCGCCGATCACCGCATCGACGCGCGCTTCATCGTCGGCTGCGACGGCTTTCACGGCCCCAGCCGCCGCGCCATCCCCGTCGGTATCGGCCGGGAGTACGAGCGGGTGTATCCGTTCGGCTGGCTGGGCATCTTGGCCGACGTGCCGCCCTGCGGCGCGGGCCTGATCTACGCCAACCACGAACGCGGCTTCGCCCTCGCCAGCCAGCGCAGCGCCACGCGCAGCCGTTACTACATCGACGTGCCGGTGACGGAGGATATCGCCAACTGGCCCGACGACCGCCTGTGGGATGAGCTGGAAACCCGCCTCGGGCCGGAGGCCGCCGCCACCGTGACCCGCGGCCCCAGTATCGAGAAGAGCATCGCCCCCTTGCGCTCCTACGTCTTCGCGCCGATGCGCCATGGCTCGCTGCTGCTGTGCGGCGATGCGGCGCATATCGTGCCGCCCACCGGGGCGAAGGGCCTGAACCTCGCCGCCAGCGACGTGTACTACGCGGCCGAAGCGCTGACCGCCTTCTTCCTGCGGCACGACAATGACGCGATCCCCCGCTATTCGGACAAGGCGCTGAACCGGGTGTGGCAGGCGGAACGGTTCAGCTGGTCGCTGACCCGCCTGATGCACCGCTTCCCCGATGATGGCCCGTTCGAACGCGCGATGCAGGTGGCGGAACTGGACTACATCGCCACCAGCCGCGCCGCGCAATTGAGCTTCGCCGAACAATATGTCGGCCTGCCGGTGTAGGCCGGCACGCCACCTTGCCATGCCCGCGCCACTTCGCTATGCGCGCGGGTCTCCCACACCGGGAAACCACGCGGAAGGTGCCTGCCCCGGCAGGTGCCGTTCGTACCGCTTACCATGAGCGGACCTGGAAACAGGGCCGCGACAGTGAGAAAGGAGGCCAGTCATGGCCAAGAAGATTACCGGCTATATCAAGCTGCAGGTTGCGGCCGGCAGCGCCACCCCGTCCCCGCCGATCGGCCCTGCGCTGGGTCAGCGCGGCGTGAACATCATGGAATTCTGCAAGGCCTTCAACGCTTCGACTCAGGAGCTGGAGAAGGGCATGCCGATCCCGACGGTCATCACCGTCTATGCGGATCGTTCCTTCACGTTCGAGACCAAGACCCCGCCCGCCAGCTTCCTCATCAAGAAGGCCGCCGGTCTGAAGTCGGGCTCCAAGGAGCCGGGCAAGACCACGGTCGGCACGATCAGCCGGTCCGCGCTGTCGCAGATCGCCGAACAGAAGATGAAGGACCTGAACGCGAACGACATCGCGCAGGCGACCAAGATCATCGAGGGCTCCGCGCGCTCGATGGGCCTCGAAGTGGTGGAGGGCTGACACGATGGCCAAGATTTCCAAGCGCCAGAAGATGCTGGCCGAGACGCTCGATGCCGAGAAGCTGTGGAACTTTGACGAGGCGCTGGGCAAGCTGCGCGAGCTGGCGTCCAAGAAGTTCGACGAGACGATCGAGATTGCGATGAACCTGGGCGTCGATCCGCGCCACGCCGACCAGATGGTTCGCGGCATGGTCAGCCTGCCCGCCGGCACCGGCAAGACCGTGCGCGTCGCGGTGTTCGCCCGTGGCGACAAGGCGGCCGAGGCGGAAGCCGCTGGCGCCGACCGCGTCGGGGCGGAGGATCTGATGGAGGATATGCAGAACGGCAACCTCGATTACGACCGCGTCGTCGCCACGCCGGACATGATGGGCATCGTGGGGCGCCTGGGCAAGCTGCTGGGTCCCAAGGGCCTGATGCCGAACCCGCGCCTCGGCACCGTGACGCCGAATATCGGCCAGGCGGTCAAGGACGCGAAGGGCGGCCAGATCGAATTCCGCGTGGAGAAGCAGGGCATCATCCACGCCGGCCTCGGCAAGGTCAGCTTCACCGACGACGACCTGAAGACCAACTTCAAGGCCTTCACCGACGCGATCGTCCGCGCCAAGCCGTCGGGCAGCAAGGGCAAGTACGTCCGCAAGGTCTCGCTCAGCTCCTCCATGGGGCCGGGCCTGAAGCTGGACCTGGAAGAAGTGCAGGGCGCCTGACGCTTCTGCCACCAGCGACTAGCTGAGTTACATAGAGAGGCCGGGAGGGGAGACCCTTCCGGCCTTTCTTCTACGTAATTACGTCCTAAATTGACGTCGCTGTGAGAGGCTCACTGGTGGCAGCAACCACGCCCGGTTTAACGGTCAACATGTCTCGCTTGATTGTTCTCCAAGCTTCGTGATGAAACTCCGCTAGTCGGCGACAACGTGGATCTATTTGCGTTGCCTCATACAACCGAGAGACGAGACGAGGATATAGGATCAAACGCTCCACGTCAGTGGCGCACACGTGAATTGCATTGATCGCGTCGTTGATCTTCTTCCATCGCGAGTGTGGCAGCATTATCTTATCAGCACCGACAACAATACCGGTTACAAGTTTTGCGCTTTGAGGAGCGAAGTAACGGTCTTTGTGAGCAGTGAACCCCTCACGGAATATGATGGATCGGGCTGCTCTCAATACACCTATTGTTGCTCGTTCACCTGACATTGTGACATCATCTACGTAGCAGCTCATTCTTAGATCGTGACTATTAGCCAAGTCGGCTAAATCGTTGAACATGCTGCGACATGCCCAAAACGACATAATCGGGCTTACAGAACTGCCAGTCGGAAGGTGTCCATCAAAGCAAATCAAATTTGCAATCAGCCCTGCTACATCAGGTGCACAATTAAGCTGATCCCGAAAAAAATGCATAACACGATGCTGCGGTACTTTTCGGTAGAATTTGGCTATATCTACCTTAATTAGCCCGCCGACGCCGACATGTGTCTGTGCGTTTGTGAGATAAGAGCGCTTCTTCACCGACGAGTGTAGATATTCCGGTACATCAAGACGAGCCAAGTAGCGATGCACTTGTTTGTGTAAGCTCTGAAGCGCCTTTCCAGGTTCTTCGATTCTTCGACCGGTCTGAGGGTGAGGATAAACGGAGTACCCGCCATCCTTGGCCAAAGACTCCAGCTTATCTAGTTGCCACCCAAGCCGATTTGCCAACGCCTGTGGCGAACGAAGTCCATAAAGATGACAGCGATCAAGCGGCAGACGCTTAGCGGCTTGTTTCTTTACCAACCTCGAGGTCCTCGTCTTCAGCAATCCACTCAAGCATTTTTAGAACTTTATCAGCTACAAAAATCCGCGCCTTGTCAAACCGCAATTCATTAGAACGCTCAGCAAAAAGCATTAATGATGATAAAGGAACCTCAAATCGTTCTGCATATCTACGTAGAATATCGAGACTAGGTTCCTTTTTATCTCGCTCAATTTCGTTCAAATAAGAACGAGATATACCAATTTGATCGGCCATCTCGGCTTGCGAAAGCCTGTGATATTGGCGCATTGTCTTCAATGCTCTGTCGTACATGACAATCTCCAACAAACCTCTGTTGGTGAGGAATCAAGGGGGTTTACGAGAGGAATTCCCCGACCTTCAGTACCACGCGCCAGAGCTTAAGACCGAAGTCCAAGATAGCGATGGCAGTCCTCCAAGTCTCCGGCACAAGAAGATGGTTCCGAAGGAACCGCCTAATTGAACCAAATCTCGTTCGCTTCTTCTTCACAATCGATGAGTGAATTATGTTCACGTGAATGTACTCCATACGACCAATACCTTGATTGGCTTGGTCCCACACGCATGAAGTACCAACGAAAGAAGAAGCACCCCCCTTAACCCTTCGCGTCCGGTCCACACGGACGCGCCTTATCGGTGGCGGTGGCGTCCCCCGGGAGAGGAAGCCCTCAACAGCCGACAAGTGTGAGGATCTCCTTGCGGAGCTCCCGCAGATGATTGCTCATCCCGAGTTGCAGTGGGTTTATGTTGTACCTTTCTCGATTGTGTGGCTGCTGTGTAGCAAGGTGGTCGCCATGTGTCAACCTTTATTCGCTGTTGGCGAATTACCTGGCTTGTTTGTCTTTCCTACACTCACCTCCCGCTCCTACACTCCCGCGCATGAGCAACCGCCGCAACACCTCGCCCAGGCGCCCCAAGCCGCTGCAGCCTTACCTGCGGCTGCCCGCCTTCCTCCCCGTACCCCTGCGCGCCCGCCGAGGCGGGTGGACGCCGCAGCGGCAGGCGCGGTTCATCGGCTTGTTGGCGCAGGTCGGCTGCGTCCGCACCGTCGCGCAGGGCGGAGGCCTCACCCGCGCCGGCGCCTACCGCCTGCGCCGCCGCCCGCAGGCGGGGTCTTTCAACTCCGCGTCGGCCGCCTCGCCCACCATCCGTTCAGCAAGGACCGGGGGACAAGCGGGAGGTGTCAACTTAGTGTCAACTTCCGCGTCCCGGCACCACCGTCGCACCCGCTCAGGACCGTCCGGCGGCGGGTGCATTCCCTCGTCAGGTAGGTGTCAACTTAGTGTCAACTTCCGCAGCGCAGCCCGCCAAATCCCGGCGGACGGAGGCTTCAGGAAACCCCGCGCCCCTCACACGTTCGTCCTCTAACGAAACCAATGGGAGAACATGCATGGCTGGCGGTTTATGGGGCGTGCTGACGATCCTCGGACCCATCCTGATCGTCGTGGTGATCGCCTGGGCCATGCTGCGCAATCGCGGCGGCACCCGGCAGGAGATCGACCGGGCGGAGCAGGGTGCCGCCAATCTGCGGGACCGGTTGGATGCCGAGGCGCAGGTGACGGACCACACCATCACCCCGGCGGACGATCCCACCCTCCGGCGCTAGAACCCGCGCCTACAACCCGCCGGGCGTCCAGTCCCACCCGGCAGCACCCAGGGCATCGCACAAAGTGTCGCGGCACGAAGCCAGCATCGCCGCATCGGTGCTGCGGATCACGAAGTTGGCGCCGCTGCGCCCCTCTTTGAAAAAGGGATAGCTGCCGATCTGGCATCCCTCATGGGCCTTCTCCACGGTGCGCAGGATGTCCGCCACCTCGCTCTCCGGCGCGGGGCTGCCGATCGTCTCGGACAGCAGCGGCAGCCCGCCCTCCAGCGTGCCGCTCAGCATGTCGAGCATCCCCGCGGTGATCCCCGGCACCCCCGCCATCAGGAAGATGTTGCCATGCCTGATCCCCGGCGCCCCGCTGATCCGGTTGGGGATCAGCTCCGCCCCTTCCGGCACCCGCGCCATCCGCAGCCGCGCCGGATTGGTCCCGCCGCGGGTGGAGTAATACTCCTCCAGCATGGCCCGCGCCTCCGGATGCTCGACGACGGCCACGCCCAGGGCGGCGGCGACCGCGTCCACGGTGATGTCGTCATGCGTCGGCCCGATCCCGCCGGTGGTGAACAGGTAATCGTTGCGGGCGCGAAGCTGGTTCACCGCCTCCACGATCCGCTCCTCCACATCGGGCACCACCCGCACCTCCGCCAGCCGGATCGCCTGCACCCCCAGCCACCCGGCGATCTGCGCGATGTTCTTGTCCTGCGTCCGGCCGGAGAGGATCTCGTCCCCGATCACGATCAGCGCGGCGGTCCAGATGCGGTCTGTCATGGAACAGGCGATAGGCGAGGCCGGCGCCACGCGCCAGATTGCACCGCACGGCGCCCTCTGGCACGCCACGCTCCATGACCATCGCCGCCGCCCGCCGCTACCGCAACGGTTCCGTGATCGACCACCAGCTCGCCCCGGACGCCCCGCCGGCCGGGGAGGGGGAGTTCGACTGGATCGGCCTCGTCGAACCGACGGAGGAGGAGATGGACGAGGTCAGCGCCCGCTACCACCTGCACCCGCTGGCGGTGGAGGACGCGCTCGGCCGGCGGCAGATGCCCAAGGCCGAAAGCTATGCCCACCAGCTGTTCGTGGTGGCGAAGACCGCCGCCTTCGCCGACGATGACCGCATCGTCTACGGCCAGACGGCGATCTTCATGGGGGCCGACTTCATCGTCAGCGTCCGCCAGGGTAACGACCAGGGCCACCACGCGTTGCGGCAGGAGATGGAGAGCCTGCCCGACCGGCTGGCCGAAGGGCCGGACATCGTGCTGCACGGCCTGCTCGACTTCATCGTCGACAATTACAGCCCGCTGCTCGATCGATTGGAGCAGATCGTGGACGAGATGGAGGACGCCGCCGTCGCCAGCTTCCCCCGGCCCGACTCCATCCGCCGCATCTTCCGCCTGCGCCGGGAGATGCGCCGGTTCGAGGAGATCGCCGGCCGGACGGAGGAGGTGGCCGGCAAGCTCAGCCAGGTGCCGCTGCCCTGCATCGACGAACACGCCCGGCCATATTTCCGCGACATCTACGACCATGCCAAGCGCGCGGAAAGCCGCGCCCGCTGGCTGACCGATACGCTGGGCAACATCGTCGACATCGCCGGCCTGCTGGAACAGAGCCGACAGGGCGACATCAGCCGGCAACTGGCTGGCTGGGCCGCGATCCTGGCGGTGCCGACGGCGATCGCCGGCATCTACGGCATGAATTTCGAGAACATGCCCGAATTGCAGACCCGCTACGGCTACTTCGTGGTGCTGGGCGTGATGGCGTCGATCTGCACCGGGCTCTACATCCGGTTCCGGCGGATGGGCTGGCTATAGCTCCGCCGCCTCCATCACCCGCTCGCCCGCGGCGGCGCGCGCGGCCTTGACTGTGTTGCTCAGCAGGCAGGCAATGGTCATGGGGCCCACGCCGCCCGGCACCGGGGTCACCGCGCGGGCATGATCCAGCTCGGCAAAGGCGACGTCGCCCACCAGCCGGTCCTTGCCGTTGGCGCCCGGCACGCGGGTGATGCCGACATCGATCACCACCGCGCCCGGCTTCACCCAGTCGCCGCGCACCAGTTCGGGCGCGCCGGCGGCGGCCACGATCACGTCCGCCTTGCGGGCGATGGCGGGCAGCCCCTTGGTATGGATGTGCGTGACGGTGACGGTCGCCTCCCGCTCCAGCAGCAGCATGGCGATGGGCTTGCCGACGATGTTCGACTTGCCGATCACCACCACGTCCAGCCCCATCAGGTCGGGCAGCACGCTGTCGAGCAGCATCATGACGCCCAGCGGGGTGCAGGGCACGATGCCGCCGGTGCCGGTGGACAGCCGTCCGACATTCACCGGGTGGAACCCGTCCACATCCTTGTCCGGGTGGATCGCGTCCAGCACCAGTCCCTGGTCGATATGCGGCGGCAGCGGCACCTGGCACAGGATGCCGTGGACGGCAGGATCGGCGTTCAGCTCCTCGATCACGGCCAGCAGGTCGTCCTGCGTGGTGTCGGCGGGCAGCAGGCGTTCAAAGCTGGCGATGCCGACCTTGCGGCACCCGGCGATCTTGCGGCGGACATAGACCTGGCTGGCCGGGTCCTCCCCCACCAGCACCACCGCCAGGCCGGGCCGCGGGCCGCCACCGGCGACCAGCGCGGCGACCTCCGCCGCGGTGTGTTCGTCCACCGACGCTGCCAGCGCCTTGCCGTCGATCACCTGTGCCATTGCCCAAACCTTCCCGCGCCCGTCAGTGCCGGGCGGCATAGCCATTGATCCATTCGGCGGACGCGGTCAGCGCGCCGAATGGGTAGAGATGCAGTCGCACGCGCCCATGGTCCGGTCCGAGCCGCCGCTCAAGCGATTCGACCAGCCGGTCCGGCCCGGCGCTGCCCAGCAGGCTGGTGAGCGAGATGCCGTATTTGCGCAGCACCCCGGCCGACGCACCCACGCCGCAGCGCCGGGCGAAGCCGAGCAGCCGCTTGATCCCGGCGGGGCCGGGCACGCCGATGCGCACCGGGACGTCGATCCCGCGCGCCCGCAGCTCCGTCACCCAGTTCACGATGGCATCGTCGTCGAAGCCGAACTGCGTCACCACCAGCGGCAGCATGCCCCGCGCGCGCACCGCCGCCAGCTTACGCTCCATCCATAGCCACAGCTCCTCCCGCGCGACAGCGGGGTGCCCTTCCGGGTGGCCGCCGATCCCGACCACCGCGATCCCGTGCCGGTCCAGCAGGCCACTGTCGATGATCTGCAGCGAATCCTCGAACGGCCCTTCGGAGCGGGAGGGATCGCCCGCGATCACGAACACCCGCCGGACTCCGGCCTCGGCGGTCACACGCGCCAGATATATGTCGAGCTCAGCCGCGGAGGTGAGGCGGCGGGCGGACAGGTGGACGATCGGCTCGAAGCCGAGGTCGCGCACCAGCCGGGCGGCGGCGACCCGCTGATCCACGGTCTCACCCGGCAGGAAGGTCACCGCGATTTGCGTGCGGGGCCGGATGAGCGGCGCCGCCGCGCGCAGGCTGTCGAGCTCGTTCGCGGTCATCTCCAGCGAATAGCCGTCGGCCATGCTGGTGCGCGCGCGTTCCCAGTCCGGATGGATCGCGGCGTAGGAGACGGGGTTGTCAGTCATGCATTCGCCTCCCGATACCCACATGCCGGCCATAGGCGCATGTGCCGGCTGGACAAAGCCCTGCCATGTCGTGCATCCTTCAGATAGGCGAATATTTCATATCCATGAAAGGCCTTGAAGCTGTTTCTTCTGCCCGGACTGATCTGCGACGGCGGGATCTTCGCCAGCCAGAGCGCCGCCTTCCCTCAGGCGCGGGCGCTGGATGGCTATGACGGTGCGGACAGTCTTGGCGCCATGGCCGCCGCCGTGCTGCGCCACGCGGACAGCGAGGGAACAGCCGAGTTCGATCTGCTGGGTCACTCCATGGGCGGGCGTGTCGTGCTGGAAGTGTTCCGCATGGCGCCCGATCGGGTGCGCCGGCTGGCGCTGGTCAGCACCGGGGTCCATCCGGTCGGGGCGGGGGAGCAGGCCAAGCGCCATGCCTTGCGTGATCTGGGCCGGACGCATGGCTTTGCCGCGCTGGTTGACGAATGGTTGCCGCCGATGCTTGCCCCGGCGAACCATGCCGACCTTTACAAGCCGCTCCGCGCCATGTGCCTCGCCCAGGGACAGGCCCGGTTCGAGGCGGATACCGCCGCGCTGCTCGGCCGGCAGGAGGCTGCCTCGCTGCTTCCCCGGATCACCTGCCCCGTGCTGGTCATGACCGGCGCGCTGGATGGCTGGGCTTCGCCTGCGCAGCACCAGGCGATCGCCGACGCCTTGCCCGATGCCACCTGCGTGATCGTCCCCGATGCCGGCCACATGCTGCCGGCGGAGGCGCCGCGCGCGGTCAACGACGCCATCGCCGCTTGGCTGGCGCGATAAACAGGAGAGAGGATGCCGATGACTGAAACACTGCAGCAGAAGCTGGAGGCAGCGGGCGACATCGTCCATTTCCTGCGCAACCAGCAGACCGGCCCCAACGTCTATCCCGGCGTGCCGGCCGAACATTCCAACTGGCGGGACGAGCAGCGCGCCTGGGCGGAGACCGCCGTGCTGTTCAACCAGTCGTTCCACATGGCGGAGCTGTACGTCAGCGGGCCGGACGCCTTCCGGCTGCTGGAACATCTGGCCGTCAACAGCTTCCGCAATTTCATGCCGGGCAAGGCCAAGCAATTCGTGCCGGTAACGCCCGACGGCTACGTGATCGGCGACGTGATCCTGTTCCATCTGGCGGAGAACGAGTTCAACCTGGTCGGCCGGGCGCCTGCGCTGGAATGGGTCGAGTTCCACGCCGCCACCGGCAAGTGGGACGTCACGGTGGAGCGGGACGAGCGGACCGCATTGCGCAGCGATGGCCGGCGCCGCCATTACCGGTTCCAGTTGCAGGGCCCGAACGCCATGGCCGTGCTGGAACGCGCCATGGGGCAGACCCCGCCTGACCTGAAGTTCTTCAACATGGCGGACGTCATCGTGGCCGGCTGCACCGTTACCGCCCTGCGACACGGCATGGCCGGGCAACCGGGTTACGAGCTGTTCGGCCCGTGGGCGGATTACCAGACGGTGCATGATGCGCTGGTCGCCGCCGGGCAGGATTTCGGCCTGACGCTGGTCGGCGGGCGGACCTATTCGTCCAACACGCTGGAATCGGGCTGGCTGCCCAGTCCGCTGCCGGCGATCTACACCGGCGACGATCCGCTGCTGGTCCGATACCGCGAATGGCTGTCCGCGCGATCATACGAAGGGATGTGCTCCATCGGCGGGTCGTATGTGCCGGACAGCGTCGATGGCTATTACCTGACGCCGTGGGACATCGGCTACGGCCATATCGTCAAGTTCGACCATGATTTCATCGGCCGGCCGGCGCTGGAACGGATGAAGGAACAGCCGCACCGGACCAAGGTGACGCTGGCGCTGAACAGCGAGGATGTGACCCGCGTCCTGTCATCCATGTTCGCCGACGGGCGCCGGGCCAAGCACATGGAATTTCCCAGCGCGGTCTACGCCATGCACCCGTTTGACGAGGTGCGATGCGACGGCAGACTGGTCGGCCTGTCCACCTGGATCGGCTATTCCGCCAATGCCGGCCGCATGCTGACCATCGCCATGCTGGACGCGGACTTCGCCGAGATGGGGAGGGAGGTGACGCTGGTCTGGGGCGAGCCAGACGGCGGCACCGCCAAGCCGACGGTTGAGCCGCACGAACAGGTGGAGATCAGGGCCGTGGTCAGCCCGGTGCCCTATTCCGCCGTCGCCCGCGACAGTTACGCCGATGGCTGGCGGCACAAGGGCGTGGGCGTCTCGGTCTAGTAGCGGAGACCTCTAGCCCTTTTCGACTTCCGCGGCCTGATGCTGCTGGTGGTGGCGGATCACCTCCTCGATCACGAAGCGGATGAACTTTTCGCTGAATTCGGGGTCGAGGTCCGCCTCCACCGCCAGCCGGCGCAGGCGGGTCACCTGCTGCGCCTCGCGCCCGGGGTCCGCCGGGGGCAGGCTGGTGCGAGCCTTGTACTCGCCCACCGCCTGCGTGATGCGGAACCGTTCGGCCAGCATGCACACCAATGCGGCATCGATATTGTCGATCGAGCGGCGGTAACCCGCCAGCACCGGATCGGTCTTCGGCCCATCGGCCGCTGGTTCCGCCTGCGTCATCGTATTCCCCGTTCCGCCTGCCTGCTAGTGCGGGAATAGGCGCTTGCCAAGCAGCGGAACCTCCCCCATCTGCGCAGCCATGAGCGCCGAGGTCGTCCCGCTTCCTGCCAGAACCCCGTCGCTGGCCTCCATCCTGTCGCTGACGCAGACCGCGATGAATTCGGTCAACCAGATCATCCTGGACCGGATGCAGAGCGAGATTCCGCTGATCCCCGCGCTGGCCGGTCACCTGATCGCCGGTGGGGGCAAGCGGATGCGGCCCATGCTGACGCTGGCCGGCGCGGCGGTGTGCGGATACCAGGGCACGCGCCACCACAAGCTGGCCGCCGCCGTGGAGTTCATTCACACCTCCACCCTGTTGCACGACGACGTGGTCGACGGGTCGGAGACGCGCCGGGGCAAGGCAACCGCCAACATGGTGTTCGGCAATCCGGCGACCGTGCTGGTCGGCGATTTCCTGTTTGCCCGCGCCTTCGAACTGATGGTGGAGGATGGCAGCCTCAAGGTGCTGAAGATCCTCAGCAGCGCCAGTGCCATCATCGCCCAGGGGGAGGTCGATCAGCTCGTCGCCCAGCGCCGGGTGGAGACGAGCGAGGACCGCTACCTCCACATCATCGGCAGCAAGACCGCCGCCCTGTTCGCCGCCGCCAGCCGCATCGCGGCCGTGGTGGCCGAAGGGGGTGAGGAGCAGGAACAGGCGCTGGACGATTACGGCCGCAATCTCGGCATTGCCTTCCAGCTGGTCGATGACGCGATCGACTATGACAGCACCGCAGCGGAGATGGGCAAGGAGAAGGGCGACGATTTCCGGGAGGGCAAGATGACCCTGCCGGTGATCCTGGCCTATGCACGCGGGACGGAGGAGGAGCGGTCCTTCTGGCGCGATGCCATCGCCGGCTTCCGGACGGAGGAGGCGGACCTTGCCCATGCGGTCACGCTGATCCACCGGCACGACGCCATCACCGCCACCCGCGAACGCGCCCGTCACTTCGCCGAACGCGCGTGCGACGCGCTGTCGATCTTTCCCGACAGCAAGGCACGCGCGGCGATGATGGAAGCCGCCAGGTTCGCGGTCAGCCGCGGATATTGACCGGCGGGCCGGCCGTTCGTCCGGCCAGCCACCCTTATCTGTCATCTATTACCGGAGAGCCGCCATGCGCCGTCTGGCCCCATTCGCCCTGACCCTCGCGCCGGCTCTTGCCCTGGGGGCGTGTTCGACCACGGGCGCGGGCACCGGCCGGGATACGGCGGTTCCGCCCGTGCTGCTGACGCCGGAGGCGCAGGACGAATTCAGCTTCGCCCAGCCGGCGGTGGCGCGGGTCACGCATGTCGATCTGGACCTGGCGCTGGATTTCCGGGCGCGCAGCGTCGGCGGGACCGCCACGCTGGACATCGCCGCCGCCGATGGCGCGCAGGAGATCGTGCTCGACAGCAACGGGCTGCAGATCAGCGCGATCACGGCGCCGGACGGGTCGGCGCTTGGCTGGACGGCGGGCGATACCGTGGCGGGCAAGGGCGCGCCCCTGACGGTGCGGATGGGCGATGCCCGCCGGATCACCATCACCTACCGCTCCGCGCCCGAGGCTGACGCGCTGCAATGGCTGGCGCCGGAACAGACCGCGGGCGGGCAACAGCCGTTCATGTTCAGCCAGGGCCAGGCGATCAACAATCGCAGCTGGATCCCCACGCAGGATAGCCCCGGCATCCGCCAGACGTGGACTGCGCGGATCACCGCGCCGGAGCCGCTGACCGTGGTCATGTCGGGCATCGCGCAGGGGCAGCCGGAGGCGATCGGCGATGGTCGGCGGGCCTTCCGCTTCGCCATGGAGAAGCCCGTTGCCCCTTACCTGATCGCGGTCGCCGCGGGCGACATCGGCTTCGCCACGCTGGGGCCCAGGTCCGGCGTGTGGGCGGAAGCGGCCACGCTGGAGCGGGCCGCGGCCGAGCTGGTCGATACCGAGGCGATGATCGACGCGGCGGAACGGCTGTACGGACCGTACCGCTGGGGCCGGTACGACATGATCGTGCTGCCGCCCTCCTTCCCGTACGGCGGCATGGAAAACCCGGTCATGACGTTCCTGACGCCGACCTTCATCGCCGGCGACCGCTCGCTTACCGGGCTGGTCGCGCATGAGCTGGCGCATAGCTGGTCGGGCAATCTCGTCACCTATGCCAGCTGGCGCGACGGCTGGCTGAACGAAGGCGTGACCTCCTACATCGAGAACCGGGTTGTGGAGGAGGTGTTCGGTCCCGAACGCGCCGCGCAGGAACGCATGCTCAGCTTCGCCGAGGTGACGGGCGCCCTGGAGGAGTTGGGCGCCGATGCCCCCGGCACCACGCTGCGTACGCCGCCCGTTCTTGACCCGATCGATTATTCCAGCGCCATCATCTACGACAAGGGCGCGCTGTTCCTGCACACGCTGGAACGCATCGTCGGGCGGGAGCGGTTCGATCCGTTTCTGCGCAGCTGGTTCGACGCCCACGCCTTCCAGCCGGCGACCTCCGCCATGTTCCTGGACTATCTGCGGCGCGAACTGGTGCGCGGCGACACCGCGCTGGAGCAGCGCCTGATGCTGGACCAGTGGGTCTACGCCCCCGGCCTGCCGGCCAATGTCGCGCGGCCTGATCCGCAGGTCTTCGCCGGGGTGGAGACGGCGGCGCACGCCTATGCGGCGGACCGCACGATCGACGCCGCGGCATGGCGCGGGTGGAGCACGGCGGAACGGATGCGTTTCCTCGGCAGCCTGCCGGAAAAGGTCTCCGCCGCCGAACTGGCGCGGCTGGACGAAGCGCTCGGCCTGTCATCCACCGGCAATGCGGAGCTGCGCTTCCTGTGGCTGCAGGCGGCGCTGCGCAACCGGTACGATCCGGCGGTGCCGCAGGCGGAGGCGTTCCTGGGAACGGTCGGCCGCAACAAGTTCGTCGCCCCGCTGTTCGCCACTCTGGTGGAGCAGGGCGAGTGGGGTCGCCCGATCGCGAAGCGCATCTACGCCCGTACGCGGCCGACCTATCACTCCTTCACGCGGGGGCGGGTCGACCGGCTGCTCGGGGTCGGCGGCTGATCCGGCACCGGCGTTTGGCGCACTGACCGGGGTTGCGGTCGGCTGACAGGTCCGCCTAACCGGCTCCGATGATCGCTTCTGCCACGACCCGCCACGCCGGTCTCGATTTCGGTACCACCAATTCCGTCGCCGCCCTCGCCGATGGGGCGGGCGGTGCCCGACTGATGCCGCTCGACGGCGTGGAGGTGTTCCGTTCCGCCCTGTGCTTCTGGCGGGACGAGGATGTGGCGGGCGGGCTGGCGGTGGAGGCGGGTGGCGCCGCGATCCGCGAGTACCTGGAATTTCCGGGTGACAGCCGCTTCCTGCAATCCTTCAAGTCGGTCGCGGCCAGCGCATCCTTCGAACGGGCGCTGATCTTCGCCCGCGCCTTCCGGTTCGAGGAGATGGGCCGCCTGTTCCTGGACAAGCTGGCAAGCCATGCCGGCGGCGCGATGAACGGGCTGGAGCGGATCGTGGTCGGCCGCCCGGTCCATTATGCCGGCTCGCGCCCCGATCCCGCGCTGGCGCGGACCCGGTACGATACGATGTTCGCCGGCTTCGCGGGCGAGGTGCATTACGTGTACGAGCCGCTCGCCGCCGCCTTCGGCCATGCCGCGGGGCTGGACCGGCCGGCGACGCTGCTGGTGGCGGATTTCGGCGGCGGCACCAGCGACTTCTCGGTCGTGCGGGTGCTGGAGCCTGACGCCCCGCAACGCTGCGTGCCGCTGGGCCATGCGGGCGTCGGGCTGGCCGGCGACCGCTTCGATCAGCGCATCGTGGAGCAGGTCGTACTGCCGCTGCTGGGCAAGGGCGGCCTTTACCGTTCCTTCGACAAGGAGCTGGAGATCCCGGCGACCTGGTTCAACGACTTCTCCGACTGGTCGAAGCTGGCGCTGATGCGCAATCGCCGCACCTTGGACGAACTCGCCCGGTTGCAGCGGGTGGCGGTGGACCCGGCGGCGATCGGGCGCATGATCGCCCTCATCGAACACGAGCTGGGCTTCCCGCTCTATGACGCGGTGACGCGGGTGAAGCGGGAGCTGAGCACGGCGGAGACGGCGCCGTTCCGCTTCAGCGGCGCCGGGGTGGAGATCGCGGCGGAGGTGACGCGCGCCGCGTTCGAAGGCTGGATCGCGCCCGACATCGCCCGCATGGCCGATGCCGTGGACCGCGCGCTCGCCGATGCGGGCGTCGTGCCCGACGCGATCGACCGCGTGTTCCTGACCGGCGGCACATCGCTGGTTCCGGCCGTGCGGCGCATCTTCACCGACCGGTTCGGAGCGGATAGGATCGCCACCGGCGGGGAGCTGACTTCCATCGCGCACGGCCTGGCGCTGATCGCGGCGACCGACGATCCCGGGGCCTGGGCCGTGCGGGAGGGGTAGGGCAAGGCCGCTTGCACCATGCTGCCAAGGGTCTAGCAGGCGGCGCATGAACTTCGACGATCTGCTCGCCCGCTATTTCGGTTCCGCCGATCTCGCCACCGTGCCGCCGGCGGCGCAGGCCGCCGGGATCGAGAAGATGCGTGTCGATCTGGGGCTGGAGCAGGACCGGCCCAAGCGCTTCGCCCTGTGGTGCCTGCTGTACCTGATGGGCGCCGCACCCGACCTGGATATCGCCTTCAAGCAGGAGGAGGACCGCGAAGCGGCGCGCAATTTCATGGACCTGGCGGCGACCGCCCCGGAGGCGGAGGGCTGAGATGATGGACCCCGCCCGCCTCGACCCCGCCCGTTTCGACCCCGACGCCTTCCTGCGCGATCACTGGCAGCGCCGGCCTTTGGTGCTCCGCAACCCATGGACCGGCTGGAGCAACCCGCTGCCGGCAGACGAATTGGCGGGCCTCGCCTGCGAGGCGGAGGTGGAATCGCGCCTCGTCACCGGGGCGGCGGGCGCGTGGCGGATGGAGAGCGGGCCGCTGCCCGAACACCGTTTCGCCGAACTCACCGGCGCGCCCTGGACCCTGCTGGTGCAGGCGGTAGATCAGCACGTGCCGGAGGTCGCCGCCCTGATTGCGGCGTTCCGCTTCATCCCCGACTGGCGGATCGACGACGTGATGGTCAGCTACGCCACGGCCGGCGGCGGGGTCGGGCCGCATTTCGACCAGTACGACGTGTTCCTGATCCAGGGCGCGGGCCGGCGCCGGTGGCAGCTTGGCGGACGGTGCGACGATGGCACCCCGCTGCTGCCGCATCCCGATCTGCGCCTGCTCGCCGACTTCGGGGTCGAGGAGGAATGGCTGCTGGAACCCGGCGACATCCTCTACATCCCTCCCGGCATCGCGCATGACGGCGTGGCGCTGGATGACGAGTGCATGACCTATTCGATCGGCTTCCGCGCGCCATCGCGGGCGGAACTGATCGAGGGCTGGACTGACCACCTGCTGGATGCGCTGGGCGATGACGCGCGGGAGGATGACCGCTACGCCGATCCCGGCCTCCCGCGGCAGGACAATCCGGGGGAGATCACCCCCGATGCGCTCGCCCGGCTCCAGTCCATGGCGACTGCGGCACTGCTGGATGCGGAGGGCTTCGCCCGCTGGTTCGGGCAGCACAGCACGCGGCCAAAGTATCCGGACATCGACTGGCGACCCGAACGGGAGCTGGCGGCCGACGACATCCGCGCCGCCATCGCGGCCGGTGCGCCGCTGGTCCGCAACCCGGCCGCGCGGATGTCCTTCATCCGGCAGGGCGGAACGGATCTGCTGCTGTTCGTGAACGGCACCTGCCTGCCCTGCACGGGCTCCGCCGCCACGCTTGCCGAACGGCTCTGCGCTGCGGGTGGCGAGCCGGTCCGGCCGGGGACGGTGGACGATGCCGCCCTTAGCCTCTTGCTGGCGCTGGTGAACGACGGTGCGGCGGGGTTCGACGCGGACTAGAGCCGCGCCGCGACTTCCCGCCAGGTGCCGGGGGCGAGATCGGCCAGCGTCCATGGCCCGACCGACCAGCGTACCAGCCGCAGCGTGGGATGGCCGACCGCCGCCGTCATCCGCCTGACCTGCCGGTTACGGCCTTCGCGGATGGTGATCGCCAGCCAGCCATCGGGCACGGTCTTGCGGTAACGGACCGGCGGATCGCGCGGCCAGAGATCGGGCGCGGCAATCCGCGCGACCTGTGCCGGGCGGGTCACGCCATCCTTCAGCGTCACCCCGGCGGCAAGCTGCCGCAGCGCCTCCTCCCCGACCTCGCCTTCCACCTGCACCCAGTATGTCTTCTCCAGCTTGAACCGCGGATCGGCGATGCGCGCCTGCAATCGCCCATCGTCGCACAGCAGCAGCAGCCCCTCGCTGTCGCGGTCTAGCCGGCCGGCGGGGTAGACACCCGGCACCGGGACGAAGTCCGACAGCGTCGCCCGCGCCCCGTCGCTGCCGTCGGTGAATTGCGACAGCACGCCATATGGCTTGTTGAACAGGATCAGCCGGCCCATGCGCGGCGCCTAGCCAAGATGGTGATGCCCCTCAATCCACCATCACCGCCAGCGTGCTGCACCCGCCGCTGGCGGGGGTGACCACCACCTTCACCGGGATGCGTTCCTTCAGCTCCTCCACATGGCTGATGATGCCTACCCGGCGCCCCTCGCCGTGCAATTGTTCCAGCACGCCGATCGCCTGGCCCAGGCTGGCGCTGTCGAGCGCGCCGAAGCCTTCGTCGATGAACAGGCTCTCAATCCGCACGCCGCGTCCGGTGGACATCTCCGCCAGCCCCAGCGCCAGCGCCAGACTGACCAGGAAGCGTTCGCCGCCCGACAGGTTCTGCAGGCCCCGCCGCTGCCCGCCCATGGCGATATCGACCACCTCGATCAGCATGTCGCCGCCATCGCCGCGCAACAGCTGATACCGGCCCTTCAGATCGGCCAGGCGGTGATTGGCGGCATCGAGCAGCCGGTCGAGTGTCAGCCCCTGTGCCCAGTTGCGGAACCGCTTGCCTTCCCGGTCGCCGATCAGTGTGTCCACCTGTTCCCACACCCGGCCCGCTTCCCGCGCGGCGGACAGCTCCGCGCGAAGCTGGGCGGTGGCGGCCCGTACCTCGTCATCACGGCGCAGCCGGTAATCGAGATCGCTGCGCGCCGTCTCCGCCGCCTGCAACGCGCCGGCCGCATCGGCCAGGCGGGTGGGCAGGTCGGCGGTATCCTGCGCCGGCGCGGCCTGCCGGTGCTGCGCCAGATCGCCCCGCCGCGCGTCCAGCATGGTCGCCGCTGCCGCAACTGCCCGGTCCAGTGCGGCAAGAGCCTCGCCCTCAGCGACGAGAGCGGCCTCACCAGTCTCGGCCACGGCCGTCACTTCGTTCCGGGTCAGGCCATCCGCCGCCAGCGCGGCGTCCAGCCGCTCCTCCCGGTCCACATGGTCGCGCTCGGCAGCGGACAGGGTACGCCGCCCTTCTTCCACGCGCGTCCGGGCGGCGGTCGCGCGGGTCTGCGCCTCGGCCAGGGTCGCTGCAGCCGACCGTTCCGCCTGCGCGGCATTCGCGCTCGCGCCGGCAATGCGCGCCGCCACTGCGTCCGCCGCTTCCCCGCCCAGCAGGGCGGCACGATCTGCGGCAAGGCGGGTCCGATGTCCGCTCGCCTCGGCATGGGCATGCTCGGCGGTGGACAGATCGCGCGCCGCATTGGCCGCATCGCGCCCCGCTGCCGCGCTGGCGGCGGCATGGCCGGGCAGAGCGGCGGTAAGCGCGGCATGTTCCTGCGCCGCAGTGCGCCATTGCGCCGCCAGCGCGGCCAGCCAGCCCGGCGCATCGTCCATCGCCCGCCAGTCGCCCAGCGGCGCCAGCAGCGTGTCGAGCGCGCCGCCCAGCCGGCGCTGCTCCGCCGTGGCATCCACCAGCGGCCGCTCCGCCTGCATCAGGGCGTCACGCGCGGTCTGCTCGGCAGCGGCGGCCCGCGCCTGCCGATCGCGCGCGGCATCATGGGCGATGCCTGCCTCGCGCTCGGCCGTGCGGGCCTGCCGTGCCGCCTCGGCCGCCTGTGCGCCTTCGGTCCGTTCGGCGGTGAGAGTCGTCAGGCGACTGGCGATGACGGCGGGCAGTGCGGGATCGTCCGCCAGTCCCACGGCGGAGAGCGCGTTGGCAAGGGCTTGCGCTGCCCCTTGCTGGTCCGACAGGCTGGCGGTGTGGCGCTGCCCGGCGACGGCGTGCTGCCGTCGCCATTCCTCAAGGTCGCGCGCAGTCCCCGCCAGTTGACTGTCGAGCACCGCCAGCCGGAGGCGCGCCTCCTCGCGTTCCTCCGCCAGCTTGGTCGCGCGGTCCCGCGCGGCAGTCACTGCGTCGTCCAGCACGGCATCGAGCGCCTGCAACGGATGCTCGACGGCGCCGCAGACGGGGCAGGGCGCGCCATCCACCAGCGCGGCGCGCAGGCGGGCGGCGGCATCGCTGGCGGTGAGGCTGGCGCGTTCGGCGGCCTGCGCCGCTTCATCGGCCCGCGCGCTCAAGGCCGGCTGCGCGGCAACAAGGCCGGACCTTTCCTGCTCCCCTGCGTCCTGCAACGCGGCGGCGGCATCGATCCGGCCGGCGAGGTCAGCCAACATGCCCTGCGCCTCCGTCACCCGTCCGGCAGCGTGCGTTGCGGCCAGATGGCAGCGTTCGGCGGCAAGCAGCGCGTCGCGCTCGTCATCCAGGGCGGCCATGCGTGCGGACGGCGGCAACGCGCCCTCGGCTACGCTCAACGCCTCGACGGCGGCGGCGCGTGCCGCCTGCGCCTCCGCCAGCATCGCGTCGGCACCCTCGCGCTCGCGCTGCGCGTGCCGCAGTCCCGCTTGAGCATCCGCCTGGGTGGTCTCCAGCGCCATGATGCGCGCATGGCTGTCGCCATGGACGGCGAGATCGCCCAGCAATTCGCGTTCCTGCCGCGCGAGGCGTTCCAGCGGCGCATGGTCGCGCTGCCAGTCGGTCAGCTCCGCCAGCCGCTTCTGGGCATCGGCGAACGCCCGCTGTGCGGCGCCGGCAGCGTGCTGCGCGTCGGCATTCGCCTGCCGTCGGCCGGCAAGCGCGGCGGCAGCCTGCGACACCTGCTCGCCCGCTGCCGCCAGTGCGCGATCGGCGGCGCGCGCCTGTTCAAGCAGCGGCGCGGCGGCGCGCTCCGCCGCCTGCGCGTCGGCCAGCAGAGTATGGGCGGTGCGATGATCGGCTTCTGCAACGGCCAGCGCGCTGCCCGCCTGTGCCTCCTCCGCCATCAGCCGGTCCAGCGCCGCCGCCGCCTCGCGCTGCTGCGCGGCGCTGTGGGCCAGATGCTGCCAGGCGGGCGCATGGGCGTATGCCCGGCGGCGTCGCGCTAGCGCGTCCCGCCGCTGCGCCGCGTCCGCCTGCCTCGTCAGCGCGGCCCGATGCTGCTCCCCCGCCTCCTCCTCCAGCGCCGCGAGCTGCGCCAGCCGGTCGTGCCAGTCGCGGATGGCCTGAAGGGCGGCGTGAGCCGATGCCGCCGCATCGTGCGCCTGCCCGGCGGCGACGAACTCGCCCTCCAGCACGGTGCGTTCCTCATCGCTGAGGCCCTGCTGCGCGGCGATGCGGGCCTCGATCGCGGCCTGCGCCTCCCGTTCCTGCCGCGCGCGGGCGAACGCCGCCTGGCCCAGCCGGGTGTAGATGTCAGCGCCGGTCAGCCGCTCCAGCAATTGCGCCCGCTCGTCGCCCGACGCCTTGATGAACGCCTCGAACTCACCCTGCGCCAGCACCACCGCGCGGCCGAACTGGTCGGCGTTGAGGCCCAGCAGCCGCACGATCTCCGCTTTGGTCTCGACCTTCTTGCCGCCCAGCCGCTCCCCACTGTGGAGGCAATGGAGTGCCAGGTCGGATTGCTGCAGGCGACCGTCCGCCTTGCCGCGCGCACGCTTGACGCTCCACCGGCTGCGGTAATGGCGACCGTCGCGCCCGGCGAAGTCGATCTCCGCGAACCCCTCCGCCGCGCCGTGGCGCAGGATCGCGCGGGCATCGCGCGGGTTAAGGTCGGCCACGGTGCCCTGCGCCGGCGCCCCGGACAGGCGCGGCACCGTATCGAACAGCGCCAGGCTCATCGCGTCGAGCAGGGTCGACTTGCCCGCACCCGTCGGCCCGGTGATGGCGAAGATGCCGGCATCGGCCAGCGCGCCCTGTTCGAAGTCGAGCGCCCACTCGCCCGCCAGACTGGCGAGGTTGCTGCCGCGGATCGCCAGGATGCGCATCAGGCGTCCACCCCGCCATGTGCGTCCGCCACCAGCGCGGCAAAGGCGCGGGCGAGTGCGTCTGCCGGCTCCCCGCCATGCGTGCGGCGATGCAGCTCGGCGAACACCGCCTCCGGCGTCAGGTCGGCCAGCTCCTGCTCGCGCGCGGCAAGGGCGGCGGGACCACTGTCGTTGCGGGCGAGGCGATGGATGCGGGTCAGGCGCACGGGCTTGCCCTGCAGCGCTGCCAGCACGTCCGCCTGCAGGCGCGGCTCGGGCCCGTCCACCAGCACGGCAACCTCCAGGAACGGCTGCGTCTCGGGATCGCCCGCCACGATGTCGAGCGCCAGCAGCTCCGCGATCACGGCGTCCAGCGGGGCGGCGGCGGCGCCCGCCGGGACCTTCAGGAACGGCACCGGGCGCGGGATCGGCAGCTCCTCGATCTCCGCGCCTGCCGGATGCAACGTCACCAGCGTCACCGAATGGCGATAATCACGCTCCGTCGCGGAGAGCGGGAAGGGCGATCCGGCATAGCGGATCGGCGCTGCGCCCGGCCCGGCGATGGTCTGCGGGCGATGCAGGTGGCCCAGCGCGACATAGGCGGCATCCGCGCCGAACAGGCTGGTCGCCTGCGCCTCCTCCCCACCCACATGGATGCGCCGTTCCGACAGTTCGGAGACGGCGCCCTCCACCACATGCAAATGCCCGCTCAGCACCAGTGGCAGCCCCCTGGCCCGGGTCACGGCATCGGCCGCGATCTTCGCATAAAGCTGCGGCAGGCCACCGGGGCCAAGGTCGCCCGGCCGGCAGAACGGCACGGCGGCGAGCCAGGCGGCCGTCTCCCCATCGGCATTGGCGAGCGGCAGGCAGATGCGCTCGCAATCGGGTCGCCGGTCGGGCGCCGACAGCGTCCGGGGCAGCGCACCCACGAAGCGGACCCGCTCGTCCACCAGGGCGCCGGGCAGGTCGATCTTAAGCGCGCTGTCATGATTGCCGCCGATCATCACGATCTGCAGCCGCGGGCACCGCGCCCGCGCCTGCGCGACGAAGCGGAACAGCCGCTGCATGGCGGCGACCGGTGGATTGGCGACGTCGTAGATGTCGCCGGTCACCAGCAGGCAATCGGCTCGCGCCTCCTCCAGCGTGTCGAGCAGCCAGGCCAGGAACGCATCATGTTCGGCCCCGCGGCCATGGCCCATCAGTTCATGGCCGAGATGCCAGTCGGAGGTATGCAGCAATCTTACCGGTGTGATCATGCCGCGTGTGTAGCCGCGTCTGCGACAGAAGTGGTCGGTCTTCTATCCCCGGCTTTTTCCGCCGCCCTTGGCGGTTGCGGACGATGCCCGTTGATGATTGAGGGGCAGCATGCCGTACGCTGAACGTGAATCGCTGATGCTGTCCGAAACGGCGGAGGCTGCCGACGCGGTGGCGCGTTTCCTGGCGCGCAATGCCCCGGCGCTCGATGCCCTGGGGCAGGATCTCCGCGCCGCCCCGCCGCCTTACGTGGTGACCTGCGCGCGCGGTTCGTCGGATCATGCGGCGACCTTCGCCAAATACCTGATCGAGACGCGGCTCGGCCGTCTCACCACCCCGGCCGCCTTTTCGACCGTGTCGCTGTACCATGCGTCCATCACCGTGCCGCCCGGCCCGGCGCCGCTCTCGCTGGCGATCTCGCAATCCGGGCGCAGCCCCGATCTGCTGGCCACGGTGGAGCGGCACAAGGCGGCAGGGATGCGGATCGTCGCGCTGGTGAATGACGAGGATTCGTCGCTCGCCGCCCTGGCGGACACGGTGCTGCCGCTTTGCGCAGGGCCGGAACTGTCGGTCGCCGCGACGAAAAGCTACCTGGCGACGCTGGCGGGCATCGCCGCGCTGGTCGCCGCCTGGGGCGCGGATACGGACCTGCGGCGTGGCCTCGCCGCTCTGCCCGGCCAGTTGCGCGTGGCCTTCAGGCAGGACTGGTCCGCCGCGATCCCGACGCTCGCCGGGGCGCCTAACCTGTTTGTCATCGGACGCGGCTACACCCTGCCGGTCGCGCAGGAGGCCGCGTTGAAGCTGAAGGAGACCTGCGGACTCCATGGGGAGGCGTTCAGCGCGGCGGAGGTCCGCCACGGCCCGATGGCGATTGTCGGGCAGGATTTCCCCATCCTCGGCTTTGCCGGTCCCGGTCCCGGCGGCGATGACGTGCGCGCCGTGGCCGCCGAATTTGCGTCGCGCGGCGCCAGGGTCTGGCTGGCCGACACGCAGGCGCCGATGGAGCCGGGCATAGGGCACCTGCCGGTGCAGTTCGCGCGGCAGGAACTGGCGCCGTTGCTGATGGCGACCAGCTTCTACCGCATGGCCAACGCCCTGTCCGCGACGCGCGGCTACGATACCGATCAGCCGCCCTTCCTGTCCAAGGTGACGCACACGCGATGACCGCCCTGTTCTGCACCAATGGCCACGTCGTGGCCGATCACGGCGCCGGTGGAGATGTCGTGCTGACACGGGCGGCCATCCGGCTGGACGGTGCGAACATCGCCGCCATTGATGCGGCCGCCGATCCGCAACCGGGGGAAGAGGTGATCGACCTTGCCGGCGGCTGGCTGCTGCCCGGCTTTGTCGATACGCAGGTAAATGGCGGCGGCGGCGTCCTGTTCAACGATGCGCCGGACGTGGATGGCATCGCCGCTATCGGCGCGGCCCATGCGCGGTTCGGCACCACCGGCTTCCTGCCCACGCTGATCAGCGACACGCCCGAACGTATCGCGATCGCGCTCAGCGCGGTGGACGCCGCCATCGCCGCCGGTGTGCCAGGCGTGCTGGGCATCCATGTCGAAGGGCCGTTCATCAACCGGGCGCGAAACGGCATCCATCCGGCCGACCGCATCCGCCCGTTGGAACCTGCCATGCTGGACCTGCTGTGCGCGCCGCGTCGGGGCATCGTGCTGCTGACGGTCGCGCCCGAATGCGTCGCCCCGGCCGATCTGATGCGGCTGGCCGCGGCGGGCGTGGTGCTGAGTGCCGGTCACAGCGATGCCACCTACGAACAGGCGATGACCGGCTTTACCGCCGGGATCAGCGGGGTGACGCACCTGTTCAACGCCATGTCGCCGCTGACCCACCGCGCGCCCGGCCTGGTCGGCGCGGCGTTCGACAGCGATGCCGTGTGCGGCATCATCGCCGACGGCCTGCATGTCTCGGCCCCGGCGCTTCGGCTGGCGATGAAGGCGATCGGCCCCGACCGGCTGATGCTGGTCACCGATGCCATGCCCGGCGTCGGCCATGCGGGCGACAGCTTCACCCTGAACGGTCGCACGATCCGCATCGTGGACGGGCGCTGTGTCGATGAACACGGCACGCTCGCCGGGGCCCACCTGGACATGGCGCGGGCGCTGCGCACCATGGCGGACCTGACGGGCGCCGATATCTCCAGCCTCAGCCGGATGGCCAGCGGCACGCCGGCCCACTTCATCGGGCTCGGGGCTCGCCTCGGCCGGCTCGCGCCGGGAATGCAGGCCGACTTCGCGATGCTGGATGCACGCTTGCAGCCGGTGCAGACCTGGATCGCCGGCCAGCGCCGGGCCTGAACCCGGCACGGGCAGGGCGGGTCTGCGACAAGGCATGCACGCCCCTCCCAACGCTGATGGGTAGGGAAGGGACGCTGGTCAGGCGAACGGCAGGTCGGGGGCAGCGTACTTCGCTGCCCCCGACCTGCCGCCGGAATACCCGTCGTCAGATACCCACGATGCCGCCATCGTCCTTCGTCACCGCGATCAGCGCGGAACGGGGGCGACCCGTGCGGTTGCCGGTCTGGCTCTGCGGCCAGTTGCTGGTCGGGCGGGCCGCGTCGCCCGCCTCGCCCGGATGCTGGATGCCGACAAAGATCGTGCGCCCGTCGGGGGTGCTGTCGATGCCGGTGATCTCGCATTCGGTTGGGCCAACCAGGAAGCGCTTGACCGTCGCCGGGGTCGCGTTCGCGCCCACGATGGTCGCCTGCTGCGCCGTGGCGCCGCCCGCCCCGCGATTGGTGATCGTGCGCGCGCCGCCATCGCCGACCCGGCCGGGCAGGGTGGCCAGCATCTGGTTGTTGGTGCGATCGGTCATCGCGCCGTCATCCGTCTGCAGCCACATCAGCGGCCGACCCTGACCCGCCGGGTTGGTGGGGCGGGAGAAGTACAGGCCGTCCGGGCTGGAGAACGAATTGCTGTCGTCCAGGCCGGAGATATTCACGTTGACCGGATCGGCATCCACATTGTCCGCCCCGAACAGGTAGATGTCCCAGGTGAAGGCGGTGGCGGCGGCGCTGTTGCCGTTCTCCCGCAGGCGGATGATGTGGCCGTTGGGATTGCCCAGCTGCGATACCGTGGCGTTCTCGTCCAGATCGGGCGCGCCGGCCGGGCGGCGCGGATCGTTGTAGTGCCGCGGATTGGCCGCGTCGGTGCCGTTCAGCGGGCGGGCGGTGGCGTTGGAATTGGTCAGCGTCAGGTAGATCTCGCCATTGGCGGGATTTACGCCGGTCCATTCCGGCCGGTCCATCGGCGTGGCGCGCACCGCATCGGCGGCGAGGCGCGTGTTGACGCAGATGTCCGCCTGGCTGGCGAAGGTGTAGGCCGGCTCGACGCCCACGGCCGGACGGGCCGGCACCTGGCCGAAGACCAGCGGCACCCAGGTGCCCGTGCCGTCCGCGTTGAAGCGGGCGACATGCAGCGTACCGGTGTCGAGATACTTGTCGCCGATCGCCAGCGGATCGGTCGCGCTGGCATCCGCCGGCGTCCAGTTCGCGGCCGACACGAACTTGTACAGGTATTCGCCGCGCGAATCGTCACCCATGTAGACGGCGATCGGCTGGCCGGAGACCGGCAGACCCATCCACGCGCCTTCATGGCCGAACCGGCCCAGCGCCGTGCGCTTGCGCGGGGCGGCGGCGGGATTGTACGGGTCGATCTCGACCACCCAGCCATACTGGTTGGGTTCGTTGCGGTAATCGGCGGTGGCGCTGGCGCCGGTCGCCCGCGCGTCCCACTTGCGGAAGATGTCCTCGCCGCTCGCCACCGTGGACCAGGCATAGCTGCCGATGGAGCTGGTGACGCCATAGCGGCGCAGGCTGGTCAACTCACGCGCGGTGCGATTGTTGTTGTCGCTGGTGGCGCCGCTGTTGGGGCGGCGGAAGTAACCGGCCCAGTTCTCCTCGCACGTCAGGTACGTCGCCCACAGCGATACGCCGATCGCGCAATTGTTGATCGTGCCGCGGCCGTTGGTGCCCGCGGGCGAGAAGACGGTGCGCAGGAAATCGGTGCCGCGCGCCGGGCCATTCATCACGGTCGGGGTGTTGGGCGTGATCCGCCGGTTGAAACTGCTGTTCTGCACCCACGTCCACTGGCGGTTGCCGGTGTCGCGGATCTCCGTGACGGCGACGCCATGCGCCTCGATCTCGATCAGCGCCTCGCTTGCCGGACGCGGGCCGCTTGCCGCGTTGGTGGAACCGTTCGGGTGCAGGTACTGGTTGTCGATGTTCTCGTGGTTCTGCGCGATCAGCCCGCGGGTGGAGGAGGTGAGATCCTTCTGCCCGGCGGCGTTCAGGCCGAAATAGGCAAGGCCGTCGTGATGATCGCCGATGCGCTGCGCCCAGTTGGTGTCGGTCCCGTCATTGGCGAAGGCCGGCACGCCGGCGGCGATCGGGTCGCCTTTCTTCATCAGCACCGTCACGCTGTAGCCGGTCGGCACGGTGACCACGTCGTTGCGGTTCTTGGCGACGGCGGTGAAGGCCAGCGTCGCCGGGGTTACGGTGATCACGGTGCTGTCGGTGGCGGTGCTGCCGCCGCTCGACGCGCCGTAGGTGAAGGTCAGCTGCGTGTCCTGCGCGACGCCCGGCGCCAGGAAGGTGACGGTGTCGCCGCTGCCGGTCAGCGTGACCGCCGGGCCGCCGGTCTGCGCCCACGCGGTGCCGTTGGCGCCGGTCGCCGAACCCGTCAGCGTGACCGTGCGGCCGGCGGCGACGGTGGCATCCTGCCCGGCATTGACGGTCGGCGCATCCGCCGCATCGTCGTCACCGCAGGCGGCCAGCAGGCTGGTGCCCAGGAACGCGGCGACGGACGCCTGCAGGGTGCCCATGATCGTCTGCCGGCGATTGAACCGCTCGGCCGCCATGCTCTCCAGCGAGCGGCTGCCCATCGTGTTGGTGTCGGTATCGCCGTCCCAATAACCGCGATGATCGAGCTGGTTGTCCATCTGCACTGCCCCCCAAGTGAATTGATGGGGCTGCGCTATCGTTGCAGTGTTACATCATTTCGCTATTGGCGAGACAGTTTTGTGACTGTTGCCTGACCGGGCGTAGCGGAACACCAGCAGCGTCATTGATGCGGCCAGGATGAAGTCGACAAAGGTGCTGTAGAACAGCCAGATATCCGTGGAGGCATATTGCGCCACGCCCCAGTTCAGCAGCGCCATGACCAGGCCCAGCAGACCCAGGCCGAATGCCAATCGCCCGGGGTTTAGATCGGTGTAGGGCAGGTACCGCGCCAGCCCCTTGCCCAGCCGGTTCCCGCCCAGCAGCCCGTCACCCAGGAACAGGATGGCGCTGATCGATCCCAGGATCGTGCTGCGCATCTTCACCGCCATGTCATCCTGGAAGATCAGGGCCAGCCCGGCGGACAGCAGCAGCATGACCACTCCGAACATGGCCAGCCCGCCCAGCAGGTCCACCTTCACGAACCGCTGCACCACCACCAGCGCCAGCCCGATCACCGCCCCCGCCAACGCGGCAGTCGTCAGATCCGTCAGCTTGGCCAGAATGTAGAACAGGATGCCAAGCCCGATATCCACCAGCAACGGCACCTTGTTGGCGCTGTAGCGAGCCATGTCGACATTCGCGTCACCCGCCATCTTGCGCGCTTTTTCCGGATAGGCGATCCGCCGACCCGGATGGCTTTCATGAACGAGCTGCCCGTCGACCCGCACCGCGATACCGACATTGACCCAGTTGATGTAACCGGCCTCCACCGCCAACGGCGTGCCATCCGGCAGAGTAGTGGCGAGGTGATGGTTGCGCGTCGCCTCAACCCCCATCGCGGGCGTGCTGTCGGCTGCCCGGCGCTCGCCCGCCACCAGCAATTCGCTGTGCATGCCCTTGAAGTCGGCTCGGATCACCACCTCGCAAGCGATTCCGTCCACCGTGAACGGCCGGCGGTACCGGGCAAAGGTCAAATTCATGCGTCAGCCCCCTCGCTGCAGCCTAGGTCGTGGCGAGTTGCGCCGCCTCCCGGTCGCGTTCCGCGCGGCTGCGCTTTTCCGCTGCCGTCTTCAGCTGGCCGCAGGCAGCTTCGATATCGCGACCACGCGGCGTGCGCACCGGTGCGCTGATGCCGCCTTCGAACACGATGTCGGAGAAGCGCCGGATACGGTCAGGCGTGGAGCATTCGTAGGCCGCGCCGGGCCATGGATTGAAGGGGATCAGATTGACCTTCGCCGGCAGGTCGTAACGACGCAGCAGGCGAACCAGCTCCCGAGCGTCATCGTCGCTGTCGTTCAGCCCCTTCAGCATGACGTATTCAAAGGTGATCCGCCGCGCATTGGATGCGCCGGGATAGGCTGCACAAGCCGCCAGCAGATCCTCGATTCCGTACTTGCGGTTCAACGGCACCAGTTCGTCGCGCACTTCCTTGCGCACGGCATGAAGCGAGACGGCAAGGTTGACGCCGATCTCCTGCCCGCAGCGTTCCATCATCGGAATCACACCGCTGGTCGACAGAGTGATGCGCCGCTTGGAGAGGGCGAGCCCGTCACCATCCATGACCAATTGCAGGGCGTCGCGCACACCATCGAAATTGTAGAGCGGTTCGCCCATGCCCATCATGACGATGTTGGTCAGCAGCCGCCCATCGCTAGTGTAGCCGCCTTCATCCTCCTCGACTTCCAGCCCGGACATGGTCCCGCGCGGCCATTCGCCGAGCGCATCGCGCGCCAGCATGACCTGCCCCACGATCTCCCCCGGGGTCAGATTGCGCACCAGCCGCATGGTGCCGGTATGACAAAATGAGCAGTTGAGCGTACAGCCGACCTGGCTCGACACGCACAGTGTCCCACGGTCGGCATCGGGGATGAACACCATCTCGAAGTCATGGCCGTCGGCGGTGCGCAGCAGCCATTTGCGGGTGCCGTCAGTGGAATGCTGCGCCTCCACCACATCGGGCCGGCCGATGACGAAGCGTTCCGCAAGCCATGGCCGCATCGTCTTGGCGATGTCGGTCATCGCCTCAAAATCGGTCACACCACGATGGTACAACCAGTGGAACAGCTGCCGCGCGCGCAAGCGAGCCTGCTTCCGGTCCAGCCCGGCGCCTTCCAGCAATTCCGCAATCCGGGGTCGCGGCAGGCCGATCAGGTCGATGCGACCGTCGCTGCGCGGCGTGACCTCACGCGCGAGCGGCACGGGATCGAGCGGGCCGGGGATAGGCATCAGGGCAGTGTCTGGCATGATCGGCCGCATATAGGGCATGCGGGAACGAAAGCCAATTTGCCGCGTCGCGTGCCTTGCACTCAACGGTTCGTCGACGCGATGTTGCAGTTCGTCGATAGGTATGTGGCAAAAATGCAGCAGCATTTTCGTTGTGCTACGTTCATGAAACCAGCAAGGTGTGTCCAACATTCAACGGGTCCGCAGGCCTGAACAAGGCTGCGGATTTGGACAGTTGGAGTTTACGAATATGCACAAGGGTCTCGCACTTCTCGCCGCCGGTTCGGTCATCGCGCTTTCCGCGCCGGCCATGGCGCAAGAGAACCCGACCTTCACCGGCCCCCGCGTGGAAGCGCTGGTCGGCTACGACATCAACAAGCCCGGCAGCAGCCAGGACATCGACAATGCCGATGATCTCGACCAGTCCTTCGAAGGCGCCAGCTACGGCGTCGGCATCGGCTACGACTTTGCAGCCGGCGGTGCGCTGATCGGTGTCGAGGGCGAGTACATGGGCTCCAGCGCCGAGACCGATTACGACACCGGCGCGTTCGAGACGTTCGGCGTGAGCAATGTCGAGGCGGGCGACGACCTGTATCTGGGTCTGCGTGCCGGTATCCTGGCGAGCCCGCGCGCGCTGGTCTACGTCAAGGGTGGCTACACCAATGCCAGCTATAACGTGCTGACCAGCAATGGCACCGCCAACACCGACACCGACATCGACCTGGACGGCTGGCGCGTTGGTGCGGGTGCGGAATACGCGCTGAGCAACAACCTGTTCGTCAAGGGCGAGTACCGCTACTCGAACTACGAAGAAGGTGAGGTCGAAGGGCCGAATGGCGGCGAGAGCGACCGGTTCGACATCGACATGGACCGTCATCAGGTGATGCTGGGTCTGGGATACCGGTTCTAAAAACTGATAATTGTTTGATCGAGTTTGGCGGGCGCAGGAGTTTGACTTCTGCGCCCGTTCTCATTTGCTTAAGCCTTACATCATTATGAGTGCGCGACTTCAACAGGGGAGCGCACCGATGGGCTGCGAAGGATGCCGCGACGGCCACGATCTGGGCTTCGCGATCAGGGCGGCGTTCCAGCCGATCGTGGATCTGGAGACGGGCAAGGTGTTCGCTTACGAGGCGCTGGTCCGTGGACCGGAGGGGCAGGGCGCCGGCTGGGTGCTGGGGCAAGTGGACGACGACAATCGCTACCGCTTCGATCAGGCATGCCGCGTTGCGGCGATCACCGAAGCAGTCACCGCCGGGCTGCTGGACACCGATGCCAGGCTGTCGATCAACTTTCTGCCTAACGCCGTCTACTCCCCACAGGCCTGCATTCGCCTGACGCTGGCCACCGCGCGGGAACAGCAACTACCCACCAGCCGGCTGATGTTCGAGTTCACGGAAGGCGAGAAGCTGGATGCGGCGCATGTGCGCAACATCGTCGAAAGCTACCGCTTCCATGGCTTCACGACCGCGATCGACGATTTCGGCGCCGGATATGCCGGGCTGAACCTGCTGGCAGAGATCCAGCCGGACTGCATCAAGCTGGACATGGAACTGGTCCGCGGCATTGGCAGCCACCAACCGCGGCGGCTGATCGTCGCCTCCATGGTCCGGCTGGCGCGCGCGATGGGTATTCGCCTGGTGGCGGAAGGAATCGAGACCCATGCGGAACTGGCGACCTTGCGGCAGCTGGGTGTGAGATATGTGCAGGGGTACCTGATCGCCCGGCCGGCACTTGGCGCGCTGCCGGTGCCCGATCCCGCGGCCCTCCAGCAAGCATATGCCGCCTGAGCGAGGCCGATCCCGTTGCCAGACGGCCTGCTGCTTGCCATGCTGCGGGCATGAGACATGAAAGCCTGCAGCGTCGGCCCGATGTCCTGGTGCTGCAGGGCGGCGGCGCACTGGGTGCCTATCAGGCCGGCGTGTACGAGGCGCTGCATGCCACAGGGTTCGAACCCGACTGGGTCACCGGCATCTCCATCGGCGCGATCAACGCCGCGATCATCGCCGGCAACCCGCCGGAGCGGCGCGTCGCAAGGCTGCGGCAGTTCTGGAATTTGGTGTCGTCCGAGTGGCTGCTGCAGCCGCCGATCCCGGATGGCCGGCTGCGGCAGTTCTTCAACGAATGGGCAGCGGCAGGGATCATGGCGGGCGGCGTACCCGGCTTCTTCCGCCCCCGGTCACCGGCAGAATGGTTTTGCCTGCCCGACATGCAACCGCTGGGCGTTTATGATACCAGCCCATTGCGCGACACCCTGCTGGAGCTGGTGGATTTTGACCGGCTGAACGAAGGCGCGATGCGTTTCAGCGTCGGCGCGGTGAATGTCCGCACCGGCAATTTCGCCTATTTCGACAATCGGGATGCCGGGTGCCGGATCGGGCCGGAACATGTGATGGCGAGCGGTGCGCTGCCGCCGGGCTTCCCGCCGGTGATGATCGAGGGTGAGGCTTACTGGGATGGCGGCCTCGTCAGCAATACGCCCCTGCAATATGTACTCGACGGGTCTCCGCAGACGGACCTGACTGTGTACCAGGTGGATCTGTTTCACGCATTGGGCGACCTGCCGACCGATTTGGCGCAGGTGCTGCAGCGGGAGAAGGACATCCGCTATTCCAGCCGCACCCGGATGAACACCGACCTGCAGCAGCGGCTGGAGGAGTTGCGCCTGGCGGCTGCGCGTTTGGTGAAGAAGCTGCCGCCGGAACTGCGCGACGATGCCGATGCACAGGAACTGGCTCACCTGCCGCGCCCCGGTGCGGTGCATGTGCTGCATCTGATCAACCGGCGCGAAATGTTCGAGACGCAGAGCAAGGATTACGAGTTCAGCCGCATCACCGTGGATGGCCATTGGGCATCCGGGCTGACGGATGCGGCGGAATCGATCGGGCATGCCCTGTGGCAGGAGCGTGGCCGTTATCGCCGCGGCATCGTTACCTACGACCTGACCCATCCGGACGGACCGCAGATCCGCTGCGGCGGGGAAAGCCTCGACCCCGAGGAACTGGTCACTAATAGCTGATCGCGACGACCTCCCACTCCTTCTCGCCCGCGGGCAGGCGCACCGTGCGCAGGTCGCCCACCGCCGCACCGCGAAGGGCGCGGGCGATCGGCGCGCTCCAGCCGATGCGGTCGGCGGACGCGTCCTGCTCGTCATCCCCGACCAGCGTCAGCGTGCGCTGGTTGTCATCCTCGTCCGCAATGGTGACGGTGGCGCCGAAGAACGCTTTGCTTCGATCGGGAGTGTCGGCGGGAGTGACCACGCGGGCGGCTTTCATGCGCCGGGCGAGATTCGCGAGCTCGCGGTCGATCTCCCGCATCCGCTTGCGGCCGTAGAGATAGTCGCCGTTCTCCGACCGATCGCCATTGCCGGCGGCCCAGCTGACGATGGCGACGATCTCCGGCCGCTCGGTCCCCAGCAGGTGATCGTAGCGCGCCTTTAGCGCCAAGAGACCTGCCGGGGTAATGGGATTGCCCTGCTGCTTCATACGCGCAGGCGATATCGTCAGCGCAGGAAATCCTCCACCCCGCGCGGACGGCCGAAGGGCGCGTTCTCCGGATAAAGATGCTCGTACACCACGGCGTTCTCGATCACGCGGGTCACATAGTTCTTGGTCTCGAAGAATGGGATGCGTTCAATCCAGTCGGTCCAGGCGACGCTGCCGGTGCGCGGGTCGCCGTTGGCAGCCAGCCACTTGTTCACGTTGCCAGGTCCGGCATTGTAGGCGGCGATCGCCAGTGGCCAGCTACCATACCTAGCATACAGCCGCTGGATGTGGTTGTTGCCGAGCCGGATGTTGTAGCCGGCATCGTCGATCAGGCTGGCCTGCATGTAGGCGATGCCGGCCTTGTTCGCCTCCTCCTGAGCGGTGCCGGGCATCAGCTGCATCAGGCCACGCGCGCCCGCATGGCTGACCGCGTTCTGCGCAAACTGGCTTTCCTGCCGGCTGATGGCGTGCACCATGGTCCAATCGACACCCGGCGGCGGCATTACCGTCGGGAAGCCGACGCGGGTGAAATCGCTGTGGCCGTCCGCCACCGCGGAGTCGAGCAGGTTCACTGCCAGGTCGCGGCGTCCGATCTCCTTCGCCAGTTCCGCCACCAGCAGGTGCTCGCCCGCGGTGGTCGCGCTGTCGGCGAGCTGGCGGTAGAAGCGTATGCCGGTGCTCCACGGCGCATCGCGAGCCACTTCGCTGACGGCGGCGGTGATCGGCTGCTGGCGGAAGCGGGCGCGTTCGTCGGCACTGGGCGATGCGGCAGGAGCCGCGGCGAAGGCGGGCACCGGTCGGCCGAGTTCCTTCAACGCCAGCAAGCCATAGAAGCGGTCCGGATATTGCGCCGCCATCTCATAATAGCGCTGCGCCCCGCCGGCATCGCCGGCGCGGGCGGCGGCATAGCCTGCCCAGTAGAACCCCTTTGACCGCGTCTGGCCCGTGCGAGCGGCATTGCCGTAGCGGTAGAACAGCGGGGCAGCGCTGGCCGCATCGCCCAACTGCCACAAGGCCTGTGTGCCGCCGAGCCACACCAGCGAAGTGTAGTCGTCACGCAGCTTGTAGGCCATGCCGCTGATGTCGGCGCCGGAGGGGAACGCCTCGTCGATGCGGGCGGCGATCGCCACGGCGGAGCGTGGATCGGCGGCGCGGGCGACGGCCAGCTGCTCCTCCACCCAGCGGGTTTGATCGAAGGGCAGGCGGCTAAGCTGCGGATGCTGCGCGGCCAGCATCACCGCCTCCCCGCTGCGATCTTCCTGCCGCAATTCACGGCTGCGATTGTACAGCCAGCCCGGATCGGACCGGGCGTTCGGATCGGCGATGGCGCCGTCGCCGCCCTGCAGGATGACAAGGCGGGCGGTGAATACCGGCTGCAGGGCGGGGCTGGTCCACCCAAGCTGGCGTTCCGCCGCGAGCCGGTTCCGCTGCCATAGCAGCGCATCCATCCGCGCGTCGTGATCGTCCTGCGTCAACTGCGCGCCGAAGCTGCCCTGGATGGCAGCGGCCGCGGTGTCGGCCATCTCGCCGCCGCGCCATGCGGCGCGCGCGATCTCCACCGCGTCACCCGGACGCACCGACATCAGCGCCAGCGCATATTGACCGCGCGCGGCATTGGTCTGCGGCGGAAAGCGATCGAAGAAGGCGACCAGTCGCGCCGGATCGGCGTATTCCTGGCTCAGCCGTCCCTCGGCAAAGCCGCGAAGGCGTGTCTCATCAGGGAAACCAGGATATTGCAGCAGGAAGTTGCTGTAATCCGTGAACGAGAAATTGCCGCCCCCGCTCAACGCCTGCCATTGCGCGATGACCCCGGCCATAGGTCCGGGCTGCGCGGCGACAAGCTGCGCGCGATTGCGGTCGTATTCGGCTGCGACGGCTGCGGCATCGCCGTTGCCGACGGCTGGGGGGGCGATGACCTGGGCCATCGCAGGAGCGGGAAGAGCGAACGCGCCGGCCAGCAGCAGCGCGGCGAAACGGTGGGTAAGCATGCTGGACATCGTGCCGGGCGGGTCCTTATCAGGCGCTTAACGAAATGGGGCGGGCGGGCACACGGACTGCGCCGCGCGCATGGGTAACGGACAAGACGAAAGCGGCGCAATGTTCTCTGGCTCAATTCCTGCACTTGTCACGCCATTTCGCGATGGAGCCGTGGATGAGAGCGCATTGCACCGGCTGGTCGACTGGCAGATCGCCAGCGGCTCCGCCGCGCTGGTCGTCTGCGGCACCACGGGCGAGGCATCGACGCTGGACAATGAGGAGCATCACCGGGTCATCGGCCTCGTCGTCGAGTTCGCGAACGGTCGGGTGCCGGTGATTGCCGGCTGCGGCAGCAACGACACACGCACCGCGTTGTGGCATCTGGAAGAGGCGCAGAAGCTGGGCGCCGACGCCGCCTTGTGCGTCGCCCCATATTACAACCGGCCGAGCCAGGCCGGGTTGCTGGCACATTTCAGCGCACTGGCGGATGCGTGCGACCTGCCGATCATGCTTTACAACGTTCCCGGACGTACGGTCACCGACATGCTGCCTGAGACGGTGGCGGAACTGCACCGCCGCCATCCCGACCGCATCACGTCCGTCAAGGATGCGAGCGGCGACCTGACCCGCGTGGTCACGCACCGGCTGCTGGCCGGACAAGGACTATGTCAGTTGTCGGGGGACGATCCGCTGGCTCTTGCCGGGCGGATACTGGGCCAGACCGGCTGCGTCTCCGTCACCGCCAATGTCGCGCCCGCTTTGTGCGCCAGGTTCCAGGATGCATGCGACCGCGGCGATTGGGACACGGCACGGGCGCTGAACGACCGCCTGTTCCCGCTGCATCGCGCGTTGTTCGCCGATGCCAGCCCCGCGCCGACGAAGTATGCGCTGGCACGACTGCACGACTGGCTGACGGAGGATGTTCGCCTGCCAATCGTGCCGTGCGGCGAAGCGGCGCGCGCGGCCGTGGATGCGGCGCTGGCGGGACTCGAACTCGTCTGATTTAGCGGCCAGCGGGGCTTTCGCGACGGGCCGCTTCATCCTACATGCCGCGGTCCCATGGCCAGACCCAAACCCGCCACCTTCGACAAGCAGAAGACCGTTGCCGAGAACCGGCGCGCTAAGTTCGACTACTTCATCGAAGAAACCTTTGAGGCCGGCATCGCGCTAAGCGGGACGGAGGTGAAGAGCCTGCGCGGCGGCGAGGGCTCAATCGCCGAAAGCTACGCCCAGGTGCATGATGGCGAGGCGTGGCTGATCAACGCCAACGTGCCCGAATTCAGCCACGGCAATCGCTTCAACCACGAGCCGAAGCGTCCGCGCAAGTTGCTGCTGCACGAACGCGAGATCGAGAAGATGATCGGCGCCGTCGAGCGCAAGGGGATGACGCTTATTCCCCTGTCGGTCTACTTCAACAGTCGCGGGCGGGCGAAGGTCGAACTGGCGCTGGCCCGCGGCAAGCAGGTGCATGACAAGCGCCAGACCATCAAGGATCGCGACTGGAAGCGAGACAAGGCGCGCCTGATGCGCGAGCGCGGCTGACCTGATGCGAGGCGCTTCCGTCGGCATGGCAAAGGTGTAAAGGCCCGGCGCATGGCAGAGGGCGATAGATGGTGGCGACCGCGCATGATGTCGCGGGAGGAGATGGCGGAGAACCGCTGGCTCGCACCTATCGCGCATCGCTTCCTCAGCCCGGAGCTGTGGCGCTTCACCCGCCGGTCGGTGCCGCGCGGGGTCGCGCTGGGCTTGTTCGCCGGGTTCATCGTGCCGGTGGGACAGATTTTCTTGGCCGCCTTCCTTGCCTTGCCGCTGCGCGCGAATGTGCCGGTCGCGGCCGGCGCTACCTTTCTGACCAACCCGTTCACCTTGCCGTTCTTCCTGGTGCTGGCCAATCGCGTTGGTCATTGGGCGCTGTTCTTCGACCGGGCGACCGGCGGGACGGTGGTGGAAGGGCTGAATGATGGCGGTTGGTCTATGTTCGGCTGGTTCATGGAGGCGGCGGGCGCCACGGCTCTGGGCTATCTGATCCTGTCCATCCTGAGCGCGATCATTGGCTACGCCGTATCCGCCATGGTCTGGCGGCTGGTGGTGGCTCGGCGCTGGGCTCGCCGTTCCGCACGCCGAGCGCGCACCGTCGATGGTGCCCCGCCGGCGTGAGCGGCGGGGCCGACCCGTGGGCCGGACCGGGTATCGTGGCGTGGGCCGCGGTGCTGCTGGCCTGTGCGGCGAGTGCGACGTTGCTTCATTATGTGACCGGCAGCCTGACCCTGGCGGCGGCTTATGCGGGCGGCGTGCTGGCACTCGGCACCGTGGCTCTGGTGCTGCTCCATCGCCGGCTGGCTCAACCCGCTTCGGGTGAGGTGCTGCTGCCCGACTGGTCCGTGACGGCCGGCGTGCTGGAGGCGCAGGGCGCCACCAGCGGGGTGGCGCTGGCGGTGACCGACCGCGCCAACCGCCTGGTCTGCGCCAACAGCGTCTACGCCGCCGCATTCGGCGCGACCCTCGCGCCCACCCGGCTGCCTGGGGAGGAGGCGGCGACGGAGGTTCTGGTATCCGCGACCCGTGCGGCCTGGCGTGACGGCGTCGGCGGCCCCGTCGCGGTTACGGGGCGCAAAGGGTCCGCCTGGCAGGTCGACGTGTCGCGTGCCGGCAGCGGTGAGGATCACCTCGTTTGGTGCTTCCGCCCGACACCGGTGCAAGCCCCGGTCGAGGTGTTGGCGGGCCACTTGCCAGGCGTCTTGGGCGAGGTGCTGTCGGCCGGTGGGGTCGAGGCGGCACTGGTGGCGGGCGACGGAACCCTGAAGGTGGCGGCGCCCGGCTTCGCGCGGCGTGCGGCGGGTGATGCGGTGGCAAGTCTCGCCGGGCAGGATCTCGCCTCCCTGCTACGTACCGACGAACGTGAGCGGGTGTACTTCGCCCGCGAGGGGCAGGCTGGCCCGGCGCAGGCGATGCTGACCGTGCCGCTGGCGGACGAGGATGGCGCGTTGGTGCTGCTGATCGATCCGGCCGCGCATCTCGCCGGCTGGAGCGCGGAGGCACCGGGGCAGGCGACGCAGTTGCAGGCGATCCTGTCCGCGCTGCCGCTGGGGCTGGCGCTGGCGGATCGCGAAGGGCGCCTGCTGTTTGCCAATCCAGCTTTCCGGCGGGCGGCGCGGATCGAGGATCAGCCGCTGCCGAGCTATCCCACGGATCTGGTGATCCGGCAGGACCGGGCGGAGCTGTCGGCGGCCGTCCGCAGCCATGCGCAAGGTGCCGCACGCGGTTCCGAGGTGACCGTGCGGTTGCGTGCCGGAATGGAGGAGCCGGTGACGCTCGGCCTGGCAGGCGTGCGCGGGCTGGGAGAGGCGGCGGTGCTGCTGTCGCTGATTGACAGCACCGAGCAGAGCCGGCTGAAACGGCAGGTCGCGCAGGCCAGCAAGATGCAGGCGATCGGGCAATTGGCCGGTGGCGTGGCCCACGATTTCAACAATGTGCTGACCAGCATCATCGGCCAGTGCGACCTGATGCTGATGCGGCACCTGCCGGGCGACAGCGATTATGGCGAGATTCAGCAGATCAAGGCCGATGCCAATCGCGCTGCCAGCCTGACGCGGCAATTGCTGGCATTCTCCCGCCAGCAGACCTTGCAGCCGCAGGTGCTGCAACTGCCGGATGTGCTGGCGGAGGTCAGCCAGCTTCTGCGCCGCCTGCTTGGCGCACACATCACGCTTGACGTCAGGCATGATCGGGATCTGGGACTGATACGCGCCGATCCGCGCCAGCTGGAACAGGTGATCGTGAACCTGGCGGTCAATGCGCGCGACGCGATCCAGGCGAAGCGCGGCGATCATGCGCGCGGCACGCTGAGCTTTTCGACACGCCGCATCGGGGCAGCCGATGTCGCGCGGATGGACAACCAGATCCTGCCACCGGGCGAATACACCGCGCTGATCGCGGAAGATGATGGCGGCGGCATTCCCGAGCAATTGCTCGCCAAGATCTTCGAGCCGTTCTTCACCACCAAGGAGCAGGGCAAGGGCACCGGCCTGGGCCTCTCCACCGTGTATGGCATCGTGAAGCAGTCGGGCGGGTTCATCTTCGCCGACAATGTGCCCGGTTCTGGCGCCCCCGGGACGCTGGTCCGCGGTGCGCGCTTCACCATCTTCTTGCCCGTCCATCATCCCACTGCGGAGGAGGCGGAACGGCTGTCCGCACCACCGGCGGAGCCGGAGCCTGTGCCCGAATGGCACGGCACCGCCCGCATCCTGCTGGTGGAGGACGAGGACATGGTGCGGATGGTGGCAGAGCGTGCGCTGCTGCAGAAGGGGCACGAGGTCGTCACGGCAGCCGATGGCGAGGAAGGATTGGAGGCACTGCGCGGTGCGCTCGCCGCCGGGCAGCGCTTCGATCTGGTGGTAAGCGATGTGGTGATGCCGGTGATGGACGGACCGGCCATGGTCCGCACCATGCGCACGCTGGTGCCCGACATGCCTGTGCTGTTCATGTCGGGCTATGCCGAGGCGCAGCTGCGCGAGCAGATCGACGTCGCCAACATGCATTTCCTGGCCAAGCCGTTCAACGTTTCGCAGATCGCCGCCATGGTGCAGAACATCGTCGCGACGCGCTGATTCGGCTTGGGAGGCCGGCGCCGCGATGGAGGGTGCCGGATGCGTGGATCGATGCTGGCGATTGCGGTCGCTCTCCTGCTGAATGGCGCGGCGACTTGGGCGCAGGATGCGGCCTCACCGCTCGGCGCCAGCGCACAGGGTGATGTTTCCGTCACCATCTACAACGACGACCAGGCACTGGTGCAGGACGTTCGCCGCCTCGCCATTCCGCAGGGGCGCAGCACGGTGCTGCTGCCGGACGTTTCGGCCCGCATCCGGCCGGAGACCTTGGGCTTCGCCGCGCCGGACGCCGGCATCGTGGAGCAGAATTTCGACTTCGACCTGCTGACGCCGAGCAGCCTGATGGACAAGGCGATCGGGCGCACGGTGACGCTCGTCCGGACCAATCCCGCCACGGGGCGCGAAGTGCGCGAGCAGGCGACCGTGCTGTCTACGGCCGGCGGCGTGGTGGTGCGCATCGGCGACCGGGTGGAGGTGCTGCGCGACGATGGCCTTCCCGTGAGGGTCGTGTTCGACGAGGTGCCGCCGAACCTGCGGGCGAGGCCGACCCTGTCCGTCACCGTCGACAGCACCGCCGCCGGCACACGCCCGGTGGCCATCCGCTATCTGACCAGCGGCCTGTCGTGGAATGCGGATTACGTCGCTCTGTTCGACGAGGCCGCCGGCACCATGGCGCTGCAAGGCTGGGTGACGCTGAACAACCAAACCGGTACGACCTTCACCAATGCCCGCACGCTGCTGGTAGCGGGGTCGGCGGGTGAGGCACGGGCGAGCCATGGCCCCCGGCGTCCGGCTGCCGTGCCGTTCCAGCCCGGCACCGACAGCTCCACGCGTGAGCAATTGGGCGACTACTACCTCTACCCCTTGGCGCAGCCGACCACCATCGCCAACAACCAGACCAAGCAGGTCAGTTTCCTGGATGTGCAGGGCGTTCCCGCTCAGCGCGTCTATGCGCGCGAGGTTTCGTGGCTGCAGAGTGATCCCGAGCCGTTCAACGTCACCAGCCTGATCCGCTTCGACACGGGGAGTGCGGGCACTGCCGGGCTCGGCGATGCGCTGCCTGCCGGGACGGTGCGCTTCTACCAGCGGGATCAGGCGGGCAATCCGCAGTTCATTGGCGAGGATGCTGTGCAGCATACGCCTGCCGGCAGCCAGCTTGGCCTGACCACGGGCGCCGCGTTCGACATCAGCGTGCAGGCGGAGGTGACGGGACGGGAGCGGATCTCCTCCGACGAGTACGAGGCCAGCGCCCGCTACCGCGTGACGCAGGGCGACGGCGCCACCACGACCGCCACGGTGGAGCAGGCGGTGGAGTACTGGCGCACCACCATGCGCTACACGCTGACCAATGCGCGCAGTCAGCCGGTGGAGGTCGATCTGGTGCAGAGCGGCCTTTCGAATGGATGGTGGCGGAGCGATACGCGCGTGGTGAACGAGAGTGTCGCCGGTCGGCAGCTTGACACGGATCGGCGGCTGTTCCGGGTGCCGGTGCCGGCCAATGGCCGGACCGAGGTGACCGTGACCTACGAAACCCGCTACTGAGCAGGCGGGCAGGGAGGCACCCGATGCGGGCGCTTATCGCCGGATCGTTTGCAATGCTGCTGGCGGTGCCCGCTGCTGCGCAGGATATGGTCGATGCGTCGGCACCGCTGGCGCGTTCGATTACGATCTATCGGGACCCGAATCGCGGCCCGGCGGAAACGCTGAACCGTGATTGGCCGCAAGGCTTCGCCATGATCGGCGAACGACGGGAGGTGACCTTGCCGCCCGGCCGCTCCACCATCCGCTTCTCCGGCGTGGCGGAAGGCATGGTGGCGGTGAGTGCCATCCTCACAGGATTGCCGGGCGGTCCGGTGGAGCAGAACCGCGATGCCGACCTGTTGAGCCCCGCGGCCTTGGTAGACGGCACGCTGGGCAATCGCGTGACGCTGACCCGCACCGATCCGGCCAGCGGACAGGAGCGGGCGGAGCCGGCGATCGTGCGCACGCGTGCCGACGGCGGCCTGGTATTGCAGACAGCGGAGGGTTTCGAAGCCGTCCGCTGTTCCGGTCTGCCCGACCGCCTGACATTCGCCGCCGTGCCGGACGGGCTCTCGCCACAGCCCGTGTTCTCGACCGATGTGACCGTCGCTGAAGCGGGGACGTTCACTGTGGAACTGACCTATCTGAGTTGGGGCTTCGACTGGCAGGCGCACCATGTCGCGACCTTGCGGGATGCGACCGCGCAGACAGGGCAACCAGGCGCTTTGGCGCTGGACCTGACCAGTTGGCTGACGCTGTTGAACGACAATGGCCAGACCTTCGGCGATGCCCAACTGCTGGTCGTGGCAGGGACGCTGAACATCGTCAGCGACTTCCGCAGTCTGGTCCGCCCGCCTCGCGCGCGGCCACTCGAATTGACCTGCTACCCGCTGGGGAGCACGGCGGCAGGCTCCGCGATTGCGGACGATATCGGTGCATTCCCGCCGATGAGTGTGGCGATGGCACCCCCACCGCCTCCGCCACCGCCCCCACCCCCGCCGGCACCGGAGATGGCCGACATCGTCGTCACCGGCGCGCGGGTCGCCATGCAGGCGGAGGAAGAGGAACTGGGCGCCTTGCGCCTGTTCCGGGTGCCCGAGCCGGTAACAGTATCCGCCAAGGGTCAGAAACAGATCGCCTTCCTTCAGCGGGCGGGCGTCATGGCAGCGCTGACCTATCAGGGGACATGCCTGCCGGGCTACGAAACGGATGACGCGAGGGCGCTATCCATTCGGCTGGAAACGGTGAACGATGCCGATCATGGGCTGGCTGCGGCGTTGCCTGCAGGCGGGCTGACCCTGTTCGAGCCATCCGCGTATGGCGATCTGCTCGTTGGCGAGGAGACCCTGCCTGATCGCGCCTCCGGCCAGCGAGTGGAACTCTCGCTAGCGGATAGTGGGCAGGTTTTCCTGACCTGTCGCAGCGTGCGCGCCGGCCGTCGCAATCAGCGGATGGAGGCGGTCGTGACCAATGCCGGGCAGGGGCCGGCCTCCGTCCGCTTGCAGGTCTATGCGCCGCAGCTCGGCCAGGTAAGCGGCTTGCGTGATCTCGCGCTACGCGATGGGATGAATGTGGTGGAGATCGTGGTGCCGGCCGGTAGCAGCAAGGCGCTGCAATGGACGCTGCGCCCTACGGTCGCCGAATAGGAAATCATCTGTTCGCCTCTTGTTCCAATGGAACAAACGGAATACATGGTGCGAAACATCCACAACACCGTGCGCAAGAGGGCTTGCCACGACGGGGTGTTCTGACGGAGGCACTGATGGCGGCAGAACTGAAGCTGGTCGAGAAGGACAAGAACGTGGACCGTCAGAAGGCATTGGATGCGGCGCTCGCCCAGATTGATCGGGCGTTCGGCAAGGGTTCGGCGATGAAGCTGGGCTCCAAGGAAGCGATGCAGGTGGAGGCGATCTCCACCGGGTCGCTCGGCCTCGACATCGCGCTGGGCGTCGGCGGCCTGCCGCGCGGCCGTGTGATCGAGATCTACGGCCCGGAAAGCTCGGGCAAGACGACGCTGGCGCTGCATACCATCGCCGAAGCGCAGAAGACTGGCGGCACCGCCGCCTTCGTCGATGCGGAACATGCGCTCGACCCGGTCTATGCCAAGAAGCTGGGCGTGGATATTGACGAGTTGATCGTGTCGCAGCCCGACACGGGTGAGCAGGCGCTGGAGATCGTCGATACGCTGGTCCGGTCCAACGCCATCGACGTGCTGGTGGTGGACTCGGTAGCGGCGCTGGTGCCGCGGGCGGAGATCGAGGGCGAGATGGGCGACAGCCATGTCGGCCTTCAGGCGCGCCTGATGTCGCAATCGCTGCGCAAGCTGACCGGCTCCATCAGTCGCAGCCGCTGCATGGTGATCTTCATCAACCAGCTGCGCATGAAGATCGGCGTCATGTACGGCAATCCGGAGACGACGACGGGTGGCAACGCGCTGAAGTTCTACGCCTCTGTCCGGCTCGACATCCGTCGTACCGGACAGATCAAGGACCGGGACGAGATCGTCGGCAACGCGACGCGCGTGAAGGTCGTGAAGAACAAGGTCGCGCCGCCGTTCAAGCAGGTCGAATTCGACATCATGTACGGCGAGGGCGTGTCCAAGATCGGCGAGATCCTGGATCTGGGCGTCAAGGCGGGACTGGTGGAGAAATCCGGTAGCTGGTTCTCCTATGACAGCGTGCGGATCGGGCAGGGGCGGGAAAACGCCAAGACCTTCCTGCGCGAAAATCCGGAGATGCGGGACCGGCTGGAGGCGGCGATCCGTGGCCGGACCGATCAGGTTTCCGAAGAGATGATGACCGGCCCCGACGCGGATGACGAGTTCTAACAGCAGCGGCCGCGCGGCAGGCGGGATTGATCCCGCTTGCCGCGGGCCATCCCGCCGCCTAATCCGGGCAGCGCAATGACCGCTACCAACGACATCCGCCGCACCTTCCTCGATTTCTTCGGCCGGCACGATCACCGCATCGTGCCGTCGGCCCCGCTGGTGCCGTACAACGATCCCAGCCTGATGTTCGTGAACGCGGGCATGGTGCCGTTCAAGAACGTGTTCACCGGTCTGGAGACGCCGCCCGCACCGCGTGCGACCTCCTCCCAGAAGTGTGTTCGTGCCGGGGGCAAGCACAACGACCTCGACAATGTCGGCTACACCGCCCGGCATCTGACCCTGTTCGAGATGCTGGGCAATTTCAGCTTCGGCGATTACTTCAAGGAACAGGCGATCGAGCATGCCTGGACCCTGGTAACGCGCGAACTGGGCCTGGCCGCGGATCGCCTGTGCGTCACCGTGTACCACACCGATGACGAGGCAGCCGACCTGTGGCGACGTATCGCCGGCCTGCCGGACGATCGCATCATCCGCATCGCCAGCAAGGACAATTTCTGGGCGATGGGTGCCGATGGCCCCTGTGGGCCCTGTTCCGAAATCTTCTGGGATCATGGTCCGGAAGTAGCAGGCGGCCCGCCGGGTTCGCCGGACGAGGATGGCGATCGCTTCGTCGAGATCTGGAACCTGGTGTTCATGCAGCATCTGCAGGAGGCGGACCAGATCGTCGCCGACCTGCCCCGTCCCTCCATAGACACCGGCATGGGGCTGGAGCGGATCGCCGGCGTCCTGCAGGGCGTGCATAACGTGTTCGAGACGGACACTTTCCGAACATTGATCGCCGCCAGCCAGGACGCAGTCGGCGCGCGCGCAGACGACACCACCATCGCCAGTCACCGCGTCATCGCGGATCACCTGCGCTCCACCAGCTTCCTGCTGGCGGATGGCGTGTTGCCGGCCAATGAAGGCCGCGGTTACGTGCTGCGACGGATCATGCGCCGCGCCATGCGCCACGCGCATCTGCTGGGTGCGAAGGACCCGCTGATGCATCGCCTGGTGCCGGTGCTGGTTCAGGAGATGGGTGCGGCCTTCCCGGAGCTGCCGCGCGCCCAAGCACTGATTGCCGAAGTGCTGGAGCGTGAGGAGACGCGGTTCCGCCAGACGCTCGACAAGGGTTTGCGCCTGCTGGACGAGGCGACCACCGGGCTGGGGGATGGCGACAGCCTGCCGGGTGCGACCGCCTTCAAGCTTTATGACACCTTCGGTTTTCCCTACGACCTGACGGAGGATGCGCTGCGTCCACGCGGTATCGCAGTGGACCGCGCTGGCTTCGATGCAGCCATGGCCGAGCAGAAGGCTGCCGCCCGCGCCGCGTGGAAGGGCTCGGGCGCTGCCGCTGACAGCGAATTGTGGTTCGACATCCTGGAGCGGACCGGCGCGACCGAGTTCACCGGCTACACCGCCACCAAGGGCGACGGCCATGTCGTGGCCCTGATCGTTGACGGCGTGGAAGTTGCAGAGGCGGGGCCCGGTGACGAGGTCATCGTGCTGACCAACCAGACCCCGTTTTATGGCGAGAGCGGCGGGCAGGTGGGCGATAGCGGATCGATCACCGACAATGGCGATCTGCTGATCGAGATCACCGACACCGCCAAGCCGCTTGGCAAGCTGCACGCCATGCGCGGACGGATCGTCACCGGCACGGTGCGCCGGGACGATACCGTACACCTGCTGGTGGACGTGACCCGCCGCGATGCGATCCGGGCCAATCACTCCGCCACGCACCTGCTGCATGCGGCTCTGCGCAATCATCTGGGCGATCATGTCACGCAGAAGGGATCTCTGGTCGCGCCGGATCGGCTGCGGTTCGATTTTTCGCATCCGCAGCCGCTGACCCCGGCGCAGCTCGCGGCGGTCGAGGCGGAGGTGAATGCCGAAATCCGCTTTAACGAACCGGTGACCACCCGGCTGATGAGCCCGGATGACGCGATCGCCGCAGGTGCCATGGCGCTGTTCGGTGAGAAGTATGGCGAGGAAGTGCGGGTGCTTTCCATCGGTCGGGCCGACTGGAACGCCAGCGGGCGCACCTACTCGGTAGAACTGTGTGGCGGAACGCATGTCCGCGCCACCGGAGACATCGGCCTGTTCCGCGTGATCGGCGAAAGCGCGGTGAGTTCCGGTGTGCGCCGGATCGAGGCACTGACCGGCGAAGGTGCGCGCAACTGGGTTGTCGGGCGTGAGGAGGCGTTGAAGAGCATCGCCGCCACGATCAGGGCGACGCCGGAGGAAGCACCGCAACGTATCGTCACCCTGTTGGAGGAGCGCCGCCGGCTGGAACGCGAACTGGCCGAGACAAGGAAGCAGCTGGCGCTGGGCGGCGGCGGCAAGGCCGGTACGCACGTCGAGGACGAGACGATCGCCGGCGTGCGATTCTCCGGTCAGGTCATCAAGGGTTTGGAGGCGAAGGAACTGCGCGGCCTGCTGGATCAAGCCAAGCAGCGGATGGGCTCAGGCGTGGCGGTGATCGTGGCGGTGAATGACGACCGCGCCGCAATTGCCGCTGCCGTGACGGACGATCTTACTGGCCGCTTCGATGCCGTGCGCCTGGTGCGCGCCGGCGTTGAGGCGCTTGGCGGCAAGGGAGGCGGCGGTCGGGCCGACATGGCTCAGGGTGGCGGGCCAGATGGGACCCGCGCTGCCGAGGCGCTGGACGTGGTGCGCAACGCGATGACGCAAGAGGCGGTCGCCGGCTAGAGCATGCCGGGCAGCGCGGGGGCGCCACCCGGCAAGTCCTGTCAGCCACGTTGACCGGCTGTTCCCCGGGTTTCCGGCTCACTGCCGCGCGCCGTGTCCTGCATGTCGCGATCCTGGCGACCGGCACCTACTGAACCGTTGTTCTCGCCCGTCCGCTTGGCGGGGCTGGTGCCGGAATCGTCTTTCCGTTCGGCCGGATTGCTGGGCTGGCTCATGGCAGTTCTCTCCTTGTCGTTACAAGGGGATAACGCCCTGATGGCGGCTTGGTTCAGTGGTCGACGTCAGCCTGCCGTACTGGTGCGCAGCTTGGGCTTGTGATCCAGGGCGCCGCCTTCCATGATCGCATCACGATACTCGTCCCGCTTCTCGTGGATGGAGGCGATCACCGGGCCCATCGGCACTCCCAGATCGACCAGCACCGCTTCAGACAATTGCAGGCTGCTTTCCAGCGTCTCAGGTACGGCGGTGGTGGCGCCGCTGCGGTACAGGGCGGCCGCATGCTCCGTGTCGCGGGCACGGGCGATGATCGGCAGGTCGGGATAGGCAGTGCGCAGCTTGCGCGTGATGCGCTGCGCCAGCACCGGTTCGTCCATCGTCAGGATCACGGCGGGCGCCTGGTCGAGACCTAATCGTTCGAGCGCGTCGAGCCGCGCGCCATTGGCAAATACCGCGTTGAACCCGTCGATGCGGCAACGCTGCACCAAGTCCGCATCGGCATCAATGGCGAGGTACGGCTTGCCATGGCGCCGCAGCATCTCCGCCACCAGCCGTCCGACCCGGCCGCAGCCGATTATCATAGCGCGCGGCTCCTCCGTTGCGACATCCTCCTCGGCAAAGACCGGAGCTGGTTCCACCCGCCGGCCGACCAGCCGGCCAAGACCCGCCAGCAACGGCGTGATGGTCAGCCCGATAGCAGTGACCATTTGCCAGAACTGGGCTGTGCCAGGCTGGATCAGCTGCGCGCTGGCAGCCGTGGCAAGCACGATCAAGGTGGTTTCCGACGGACTTGCCATCAGAATGCCACCCTCCGCCGCCGTGCTGCGTCGGGCGCCCATCAGTCGCAGCAAAGCGCCGGTCACCAGCGCCTTCAGCACCAGGACACAGACCACCGCCAGCGCGATCGGCCCCAGATTGTCCCACAGCGCCAGCAGATCGATGCCCATGCCCACGGTCAGCAGGAACACGCCGAGGGCGAGGCCCTTGAACGGTTCCATGATCGCCTCGACCTCGACGTGGTACTCCGTCTCCGCAATCAGCAGGCCGGCCACCAGCGCGCCGACGATCGGAGAAAGACCGATGAGCCCCGTGGCGAGACTTGCGCCGATAACAACCAGCAGCGACGCGGCCAGGAACAGTTCCGGGCTCTTGGTCCGGGCCGCCTGCGCGAACAGATAGGGCAGGGCATAGCGGCCACCCACCATCATCCCGCCGACCACCACGACGCCCAGCAGGATCGTGCCGGCAAGACCATCCAGCCCACCGGTGTCGGCAAAGGGCGCCAGCGCGCCTAACAGGAAGATGATCGGGACGATGGCGATATCCTCGAACAGCAGCATCGCCAGTGCTGCCCGGCCGACCGGCGTGTGCGTGCCGGCGATCGGCAGAACCAGCGCAGTGGAGGAGAGCGCCAGTGCCAGGCCCAGACCCAGCGCGCCGGTCCAGTACTGGCCCAGCAGCAGTAGCAGGCCGGTCAGCAGCAGCGCATTGATGATGAGTTCCAGCGCCCCCAGTCCGAAGACAAGCCGGCGCATCGCCCATAAGCGATTGAAGCTTAGCTCCAGCCCAATGGTGAACAGCAGCAGCACGATGCCAAATTCGGCGAAGGGCGCCAGGCCTTCAGGGTCGCTGATGGTGATCCAGGTCAGCCATGGCTGCGTATCGACTATCCGGCCAAGGCCGTATGGCCCGACCAGCAGGCCGACCAGGATGAAGCCGATGATGGGTGTGATGCGAAATCGGGCAAAGACCGGAATGACGATGCCGGCTGCACCAAGGATCACCAGCGCGTCGGACAGGTCGGGGGAGATTTCGGTGCCATGCATGCCATGCTCTATTCATGGAAGCAGGCGCCATGACAATGTCGCATCTCCCCTTTGTGAAGCGCCGCGAAGTGATTGGCGCTGCCCCTCATCATCGCTATGCGCCGGCAATGGCCGAACAGGAACAGGATCGCGCGGGCGAACGGATCGCCAAGCTGCTGGCGCGCGCAGGCGTAGCCAGCCGCCGGGAAATTGAGCGAATGATCGCCGACGGGCGCATCGCGCTTGATGGCGTGTTGCTGACGACGCCCGCGACGGTGCTGCCATCCCTGCGCGGCATCACCGTGGATGGGCAGCCCGTGGCGGAGCCCGAACGCACCCGGCTCTTCCGTTTTCACAAGCCCGCCGGGTTGCTGACGGCGGAGCGGGACCCGGCCGGCCGACCGACGATCTACAACGCCCTGCGCAATGCCCTGCCGGAGGGGACCGGACGGCTGATGCCGATCGGCCGGTTGGACCTCAATACCGAAGGGCTACTGCTGATGACCAATGACGGCGCGTTCAAGCGTTTGCTTGAACTGCCCGCCAATGGTGTGCCGCGCACCTATCGGGCGCGTACTTTCGGAGAGATCAGCCAGACGCAGCTTGAAGGTCTGATCGAAGGCATCACGGTGGATGGAGTGCGGTACGGCCGGATCGACGCCAATCTTGAGCGGCGCACGGGTCGCAACCAGTGGATTGAGCTGACTTTGAGCGAGGGCAAGAACCGGGAAGTGCGCCGCGTGCTGGAGCACCTGGGCTTGCAGGTCAGTCGTCTGCTACGCACCGCCTATGGCCCATTCCCGCTAGGTGACCTGCCGCGCGGCGGCGCCGACGAGGTGCCGCGGGAGATGGTGGAACGCTTCGCCGGCGGAATCCGCAAGGCTGCCGGCAGGGCTGCGCCGAAAGATGGCGCGGCGCAGCGGGCTCAAACCGGGGGACGCCGATCGACGGGTGCAAACTCGATGCGATCCGCACCGCCGCGTGGCCGGCGGTCATGAGGATCGTCGCTGGCGAATGGCGGCGCCATCCATTGCGTGCGCCGGCAGGCGACGCGACACGGCCGACGGCGGATCGTACGCGTGAAACGCTGTTCTCCATGCTTGCGAGCCGCCTGGGCAGCTTCGATGGACTGGCAGTGGCGGATCTGTTCGCTGGGTCAGGCGCCCTGGGACTGGAAGCTTTGTCTCGCGGAGCGGCCAGTTGCCTGTTCGTGGAGCAGGACGCCGCCGCGTTGCGGGTGCTGCGGGCCAACATCGCGTCCTTGCGTGCGCAGGCGCGATGCAACGTGCATGCGGGCTCGGCAACGCAAATCGGTCCTGCGCGGCAGATGCTCGATCTGGTGCTGCTTGATCCGCCTTACGGCAGTGGAACAGGTGGTGTTGCGCTCGACCGAATGATCCGACTTGGCTGGATCGGGCCCGCTAGTTGGATTGCGCTGGAGGTCGGCGCGAAGGAAGACGCGCGCCTGCCAGCCTTCACCATCGATGCCGAACGCAAGGTTGGTGCAGCGCGCCTGGTGCTGGCGCGCCCCAACTTAGACTAGCTCGAAAAGGCCGCCCCTCTCACTGGAGGGACGGCCTGAAACGCTGGCGATCAACGCGCGCCGCGATTGACGCAGCTGTCCGTTACCGTCCGGCTGCAGGTGGGGTACTCAGCCGGTCGCGTGTGACCGGGGGTCGCCTGCACCATCTGGTTGCTGGTATACTGCGGCTGTCCGGCAGCAGGGCGTGTGCTGCCGCCGCTCATCGTCGATGTCGTGCCCGTTGTGGTGCCGGTGCCTGTCGTCGAGCGGGTGGTCGTGGTCGATCCGCTGCCCATCGCGCCGCCTGCACCCATAGTGCCGCCGGTGCCCATGGTGCTCCCGGTAGAGCCGGTGCCCGTGGCGCCACGCGGCGGCATCGTCTGGCCGGCACTCGGTACTGTGGTCGTGCCCGGTTGACGGGTTGTCGTCGAGGTACCCGGCATGGTCGACGGTCGGGACGTAGTCGAGGGGGTAGTCGTCGTCGTGCCACGAGAGCCCGGCATAGTTCCGGGCGGGGCGGTGGTGGTCGTACCGGTGGTGCTCTGGCCCGGCATGGTGGTGCCTGTGCCGGCCGGCGGCGTCTGCTGCGTGCCCGGAGGGCTTTGCTGCTGGGCGTCGGCGATCGCCGGAGAAAGCATCATCGCGGCGGCGCCGATCCCGGCGAGGAACATGTTACGCATTGATCGCACTCCCAATATGTTGTGCTACCTGCTTGTAGTGTGTCGCGGCAACGCATCGCAGCTTAGGGGCGTTCCGCCGCTTGTCTCACCCCGGGAACGCTTCGTACCTGCGTTCAGCGGCCAGGCACGGGCTTGCCTCTGAACCCTATGTTCTCTACCTGTTCACCGTGAATGAAGTTGCCGCCCCATCCGCCCTCGCCATGCCGGACGATGCGCCACCCTGGTTGACAGGATTGAACACGCCGCAGCGACAGGCCGTGCTTACCACCGAAGGACCGGTGCTGATGCTGGCCGGTGCCGGTACAGGCAAGACCGCGGCGCTTACGGCACGGCTTGCATGGCTGGTGGGCACAAGGCGTGCATGGCCGAGCGAGATTCTGTGTGTGACCTTCACCAACAAGGCCGCGCGCGAGATGCGCCACCGAGTCGGGACGCTGATCGGCGACGCGGTGGAAGGCATGCCGTGGCTTGGCACATTCCATTCGATCTGCGCGCGCATGCTGCGCCGGCATGCCGAGCTGGCGGGACTGCAGCCCAACTTCACAATCATCGACACCGACGACCAGCTGCGCCTGCTCAAGCAGCTGATCGTCGAGCACAATGTGGACGAGAAGCGCTGGCCTGCGCGGCAGCTCGCCGGACTGATCGACCGATGGAAGAACCGCGGCCTCAACCCCGATCAGCTCGACGCCGTGGAGAACGAGGCGTGGGTGAATGGCAAGGGCACGCAGTTCTACACCCTGTACCAGGCGCGCTTACAGGCGTTGAACGCGTGCGATTTCGGCGACCTGCTGCTGCACATGCTGAACATCCTGCGGCAGCACCGCGACGTGTTGGAACAGTATCAGCGCCGATTCAAATACGTTATGGTGGACGAATACCAAGACACCAACGCCGTCCAGTACCTGTGGCTGAGGTTGCTGGCGCAGGATCGGCGTAACATCTGCGTGGTTGGGGACGATGATCAGTCGATCTATTCCTGGCGCGGGGCGGAAGTCGCCAACATACTGCGGTTTGAGAAGGACTTTCCCGGCGCCGCAGTTATCCGCCTGGAACAGAATTATCGGTCCACCCCCGAAATCCTGGCGGCGGCATCAGGCCTGATCGCCGCCAACAGCGAGCGGCTGGGCAAGACCTTGTGGACCGAGGCCGGTGGCGGCGACAAGGTGCGGGTGATCGGCGTGTGGGACGCTGCCGAGGAGGCGCGCCGCGTTGGTGAGGAGATCGAGCGGCTGGAGCGTGAGGGTGCGCCGCTGGACCGCGTGGCCATTCTGGTGCGGGCGCAATACCAGACGCGGGAGTTCGAGGATCGTTTCGTCCAGATCGGTCTCAATTACCGCATCGTAGGCGGCTTCCGCTTCTACGATCGGGCGGAGATCAGGGACGCACTGGCTTATCTACGGGTGATCGCACAGCCGAGTGACGACCTCGCTTTCGAGCGCATCCATAACCAGCCCAAGCGCGGAATTGGCGCCAAGACGCTGGAAAAGATGCACAGCCACGCGCGCCGCACCGGACTGCCGCTTGCGGCGGCAACGCGAGAACTCGCAGACAGCGACGAGTTGCCGGCCCGTGCCGCGGCGACGATCGGTGGGCTGATGCGCGATTTCCTGCGCTGGAGGGATATGTCCGACACGGTCACACCGGCCGAGCTCCTCCGCACGGTGCTGGACCAGTCCGGCTATGACGCGATGTTGAAGGCGGAGCGTTCCGCCGAAAGCGCCGGCCGGGCGGAGAACCTGATTGAGCTGGCACGGGCCATGGAGGAATACGAGACTCTCGGCGACTTCCTGGAGCATGTCAGCCTCGTCATGGATAACGAGCGGGCGGACGAGACCGAGAAGGTCACCATCATGACCATCCATGCCGCCAAGGGGCTGGAGTTCGATAACGTCTTCCTACCCGGCTGGGAGGAAGGCGTGTTCCCCAGCCAGCGCGCTTTGGATGAAGGCGGACTCGCCAGCCTGGAGGAGGAGCGCCGCTTGGCCTATGTCGCAATCACCCGGGCGCGGCGCCGCTGTACCATCCTACACGCGGCGAACCGACGCATCTACGGCCAATGGACCAGTTCAATCCCCAGTCGCTTCGTGGGAGAACTGCCGGCGGCGCATGTGGCGGTGGAAACGACGATGACCGGTGGGGCATCGCTCTGGCGGGCCAACTGGACGGAAACGGAAGACCCGTTCGCCCATCTGGCGCAGAGCGCGCCCGACCGGGTGCAGCAGCGCGGGCCCGGGTGGCAGCGCGCGCTTGCGACCGGTTACGAAACGGTGGCGACGCGGGTACGAGAAAGCACCCGCTCAGCCGCCAGTTTCGCCGCGAAGCCGCGCGGCGACGTTGCTGTCGGCGCGCGAGTGTTCCACGAGAAGTTTGGTTACGGCGCCGTGCTGTCGCAAGACGGCAACAAGCTGGAGATCGAATTCGAAACCAGTGGCCGCAAGCGGGTGATCGACAGCTTCATCAAGTTGGCATGACGTCGCGGATCAGCCGATCGTAACGCCAACCACATACCAGCGGCCGTTCTCTCGGTCGAGCGTCATCGTTTCGACGGATGGGCTATCGCTATTGGTGAACTGGGCGGTGAACTTGACCACTTCGTAACCGGCGGGCGGGGCAGGCAGGTTTTCCTGACTGAGGAAGGTGCGTGAGATTACGCGACCCAGCGGCGTACGGACCCGTTCCGATGTCGTGGCCCATATGTCTGCCGTATTTAGCTCTCGGAAGGCAGCACCAGTCGCCTCGTAGCTGTCGTTCCAACGACCGGTATCGACCAGCTGGAGAAAGCGGAGGGCTGCATCGACGATGGCCGGATCGCGGGGCGACTGCACGATAGCAGGCGTTGCGGCGGTGTCGGTGGGGGCAGCGGTTTGTGGCAGGGTGGTAAGCGCCAGCAGGCCGAGGGCAACAATCATGAGGGCTACTCCAAGGAAGGTCCGAGTTGAGCGGTCAGCTCTCCCTGCTGCGTCGTCGATCGACGCGGGCAGATGATCGGGTGCGATCCTGATATCGTCTGCTGCTATTGGCGTGTGCCCATGGGTTTTGGGCATCGCCGGAAGATTGACGCTCTCCGCCTCTGGAAGCAAGCGCGCCGCCTCGCGGCTGCTGGACACTTCCAGCTTGCGCCGCGCACCGCGCAGACGCTCGTTAATCGTGTGAACCGATATGTCGAGATCTCGCGCGATCGACTTTGCATCGTGCCCGCGAACGATCAGGCGAAGGGTTTCCTTCTCCTTCTCGCTCAGTGCGGTCAGCGTTTTCTGTCGCGCGAGTGTTGTCATAGCCGCCGGTGACTAGGTCCGCCTAACCAGCGCAGCTGCCAAAAAAATTGGTACTCCCGTTGATCCTACAGCGCAGAGACCGCCAGGAAGCCAGGGACCGGGCCGTTCCACTCGCCGGGCGCGCTGGGTGGTTCCACCGGGTATTCGCGGCGACGCGGTTCCCGTTCCTCAAGCGGGCGGGCGGGGCGATCTTCCCGGAGGTCGGCGCGACGCGGTTCATCTTCGCGCAGACGGCGCCCGCGCGGCTCGGACCGTCGGGACTGTTCGGCCGGCGCTGTCCGTTCCACGCGCTGCTTGGGTGCTGCAATCTCCTGGTCGATTGCTGGGATGGCTTCAGCATCCTCCAGCGCGTAGACTGGTATCTGCATGCCGGTCAGCTTTTCGACATTGGCGATCGCCTCCGCATCCTCGTCCGCGACGAAGGTGAAGGCACGGCCCTTGGCACCTGCACGGCCCGTTCGGCCGATGCGGTGGACATAATCATCCGGATGCCATGGCGTATCGAAGTTGAAGACGTGGCTTACGCCCTTGATGTCGAGCCCGCGGGCCGCAACGTCACTTGCCACCAGCAGGTTGATCTTGCCCCGCTTGAACAGGTCGAGCTCCGCCATCCGGCTGGGCTGGTCCATGTCGCCATGAATCTCCCCACTGGCGAAGCCATCCCGTCGCAGGCTCTTGTTCAATTCGCGTACGGTGGTCTTGCGATTGGCGAAGATAATGCCGGTCTGGACATCCTCGCTCCGCAGCAGCTGGCGCAGCGTGTCGCGCTTGCGGCGGGTGGTAACCGGCACCTTGAACTGGGTGATGTTGACATTGGCAGTCGCGGGGCGAGCGACCTCGATATACTTTGGATTGCTCAGGAAGCGGTCGGCGAGCTTCTTGATCGGACCAGGCATGGTCGCGCTGAACAGCAGTGTCTGGCGGGTGCCAGGCAGCTTCTCGCAGATGAACTCGATATCGGGGATGAACCCCATGTCGAGCATGCGGTCCGCCTCGTCGATCACCAGCAGCTCGCATCCTGTCAGCAGGATCTTGCCGCGTTCGAACAGGTCCATGAGCCGCCCCGGCGTGGCGATCAGCACGTCGACGCCTTCGTCCAGTGCCTTGACCTGATCGCCCATCTGCACGCCGCCGATCAGCAGCGCGAGCTTCAGATCGTGGTTCTTGCCGTACTTCTCGAAATTTTCGGCGACCTGCATCGCCAATTCCCGCGTCGGCTCCAAGATCAGCGACCGCGGCATGCGTGCGCGGCGCCGACCATGGCTGAGGATGTCGATCATCGGCAGCACGAAGCTGGCGGTCTTGCCCGTGCCGGTCTGTGCAACGGCGATCAGGTCCTTCATCATATGGACCTGCGGAATCGCCTGCGCCTGGATCGGCGTCGGCTCTGTATAGCCGGCCGCCTCCACTGCGCGCAGCAACTGATCGGAAAGGCCGAGATCGGCAAAGGTCATGTTGGCAAGAATGTCCGGTATGGCGGCCGGTTTCCCGCAGGCGACCGGCAGGTCAAAAGCCGCCCGCTGCTCTAGCAGACGATCACCCCGCGCCTATCCACAGGAATGCGCAAAAGTCAACGATCAGTCGGCGACGCTGACGAGTTGGTGGAAGCTGGTGACCCGGCAATCGGAACCATCACGCGCATGCAAGTGATCGCGCCGCACGCAGATCTGACCATCATTGCTGCGCTCCATGTAGAAGCCGGCATAGTAATGATCCGCTGCGCAGCCGTCGGACAGTTCCGCAGTCAGCAGACTCCGGTCGCGCATGACCAGGAGCAGGCGATTATCCCGCGTCGGCTCCACCCCGCTGATGGCCGCAACCGGTACGCAATCTCCGGCGGGCTGCTGCGTCAAACGGCGCGGCATGGCGCGTTGTTGGGCCGCGCCGGGGGCGATGCGGATTATGACGCGCTGCTCGATGCGGACCTGACGCGCCGGTTGATCACCGATCGCCTGATCAAGTGCGGTATCCCTGTGCGCTGCGGAAGGCATCAGCAGGGCGGCGATCGGCGCGACGAGGAGCAAGGGGCTGTTCATCGGTTGACCGACGCCGTGTAGTGCACCCGTTTGAACATCGGCTGAACCTGTCGCGGGCACGGCTTGGCGTAGCTAACGCGCGCGACTTGCATTCATCGGGCGCAGCGGCAAGGGTCCGGCATGATTGATAGCTCCGCCTTCCTAGCCTTTGCTGCCGAATTGCTGGGGCCACGCGGGCTGACGCAGGATCCTGATCTGCTGCAGCCTTGGTTGACAGACTGGCGGGGTCGTTACACCGGCCGAACCCTCGCGCTTGCATCGCCGGCCAGTGTGGCGGAAGTCGCCGCCCTGGTGCGGCTCTGCGCCGCGCATGGCGTGCCGATCGTGCCGCAGGGCGGCAACAGCGGCATGTCCGGCGGCGCAACGCCTGACGATACGGGGGCAGCGCTGTTGCTGTCGCTGCGCCGCATGAACGCGATCACGCGCATGGACAGCGCTGCGCGGGAGGTGACGTGCGAGGCCGGCGTGGTGCTGCAGGTGCTGCACTCCGCTGCCGAGGCGGAGGGATTGCGGTTCCCGCTGACCTTGGGTGGGAAGGGCTCCGCCACGATCGGCGGGTTGATCTCCACCAACGCGGGCGGCACCCAGGTCCTGCGACACGGCTCGATGCGGGCACAGGTGCTTGGCCTGCAGGCTGTGCTGGCGGACGGATCGATGTTCGACACCTTAACCCCGCTGAAGAAGGACAATCGCGGCTTCGACCTCAAGCAGTTGTTGATCGGGTCGGAAGGGACTCTTGGGATCGTCACCGCCGCCACATTGCGGCTTGTGCCTGCCCTGGCGGCACGACAGGTCCTCTGGATTGGCCTACCATCCATCGGCGCTGCGCGCGAATTGCTGCTTCTGGCGGAGCGACTGGCGGGCGAGGTCCTGGAGGGATTTGAGGTCTTACCCGCCCACAGCCTGCAGGCGGTGCTGGCGCATGTGCCTGGAACCCGAAGCCCCTTGGCCGGGGAGCACGCCTGGTATGCGCTGGTGGAGCTCGCTTCGGGCAAAGAGGGTGCCGACCGGTTGCCGGTAATGGCGCAGGACCTGCTGGAACAAGGCTTCGAGGCCGACCTGATCGAGGATGCGACCATCGCCGCCAACGACACTCAGGCGGAGCAGTTCTGGACCTTGCGGGAAGAGATCAGCGCGTCGGAGCGTGCGATTGGCCCGGCCATGCAGCACGACATCGCCGTGCCCGTGGCGCGCATGGCCGACTTCATTGCCGAGGCGGTGCCGCTGACGGAGGCGCGCTTTCCCGGGACGAGCGCCATTGCCTTCGGTCATTTGGGCGATGGAAACGTGCACTATCATGTGATCGCTCCGGCCGGCAGCGAACGAGCGGCATGGGAGGCGGGCGAGGGCAAGCATATCAGTGCGTTCGTCCATGATCTGGTGACCCGATGGGGCGGCACCATCAGTGCCGAGCACGGTATCGGTCAGTTGAAGGCGGACGAACTGGTGCGACTGGCCGATCCGGTTCATCTGGCCGTGCTGCAAGCCGTCAAGCAGGCGCTTGATCCCCTTGGCATTCTCAACCCCGGCAAGCTGCTCCCGGCGGGGATCGCGGGGCGCAGCGTGCTTGCACCTGCCAGCGCCGACCTTTAAGGCGCGCTTTCGCCTTTTTTTGCGGAGGGGGGAACCTCTGCGAAGTCGAGCAACACGCCTGTACCGGAGAGTTCCACATGGCCAGCGCGCCGCAAGCCAACCTGCCCCTGTTCTACAACGACCTCATGCCGCTCAACAGCCGCGACCATGCCGGCTGGCGTGCACGCAGCACGGACCGCGCCCGCTGGGCTGCGACGCAGCATGCCATTCCGCTGACCGTGGACGAGTTTGCGCAGGCGCAGCGGCACTTTCCCATCGTGTTCTCCGCCGGCGACAATCCGGTGCCGCTGGCGCTGATGGGCCTGAACGAAGGTATCAACGTCTTCTTTGACGAGGAAGGCAAGGCGACAGAGGACTTCTACGTCCCCGCATTCATCCGCCGCTACCCCTTCCTGCTCGCCAAGCTGGACCGCAGCTCCGATAATCTGTCGTTGTGCTTCGATCCGACCGGCGACCTGGTCGGCCAGTACGACGATGGGTCGGAACTGTTCGAAAATGGCGAGCCGAGCCAGCACACGCAGGGCCTGCTGCAGTTCTGCCAGCGCTTCGAGGAAGCCGGCATGCGTACCCAAGCTTTCGTTGACGAGATCAACAAGGCCGGGCTGTTGATGGATGGGGAAGTCTCCATTCAGCGCAACGATCAGCCCGACGGCCAGCCGTATATCTATCGTGGTTTCCGCATGATCAACCAGGACAAGCTGAAGGAGCTTCGCGGGGACCAGCTGCGAAAGTGGAACGAAAGCGGCCTGCTGCCGCTGCTGTTCGCACAGATCCTGTCGCTAGACCTGATGCGCGTGATTTTTGCCAAGCAGACCGCGCTGGGTAAGGGCCCGGGCGCCAATTCCGGCAATGCCGCCGACACGCTGGCGGCCGCTGCTGCCTCGCTGCCGGGCGGCTGAGCCGTTGTTCTGACCGGACGTGCTGCAGCTGCTTTGCTGCAGATGCGTCTTTTTGTGCCAGGCCGGGTCTTGCAATCGGGAATCAACAGCCTAGATTTGCATTGTTCGGCCGGCGCTCCCCTCATGGCTCGGCTGGATAGACACTCGACGGACCTCGTCCGCGATGTGTCTCCTCCCTGAACCTTGGCCACCTCGTGCATTTCGCACGAGGTGGTTTTTTCATTCTGCGGCCAAGCGCTGCTCTGGCACAGACGCCAATTCGGCGGCCAGACGCCGGATGAGGCCGGCGATCACTGTGGTGATAGCAGTCAGGCCTGGCCCGGGCTCCCGCAGGTTCTCGTCCAGGTAGAGGCTGCGGCAAAGCTCCAGTTGCAACGCGTGGATGCCGCGTGTGGGCTGCCCATGACGATCAAGCACGTATCCGCCGGCATAGGGCCGGTTGTGCGCAGTCCTGTATCCGGCGTCCTGCAGATGGCTGATCGCCGCCGCCGACAGCTCGGCACCGGCGGCAGCGCGGAAACGGTCACCAATTACGCACAGCGTCCTGCCGCCATCTTCCCTCACCGGCAGCGGCGGCATCGAATGCAGATCGAGCAGCAGGGCCGCACCCCATTGCTTGCGCAGCTTCGCTAGCGTCTCGGAAAGTGCCTGGTGGTATGGCCGATGCACCATCTCCAGCCGTGCCTCGACTTCGCCGGCGGGGAGGGGACCGCGCCATATCTCTCCCGTGCCCGATAAACGCCGCGGGATCAGGCCTAGCCCGCCACGTGCGCGAGTGGACGATGGCTGGATCGGACGCTCGCCCGGAGGCAGCCCGGTGACCATATCCCAGTCCATGTCCGCCGGCCCGCGATTGAGGTCGATCATCGCCCTCGGCGCGTGGGCCACCAGCAGCGCGGCGCCGGTCTCGCGCGCCACGGCGTGCGCCACCAGGTCGACCAGCCGATCCTCCAGTCGCAGCTTGGCCACCCTGGGCAAGCGCATGCGGGCAGTGAGGGCGGGGGGATAATATCTTCCGGCGTGGGGCACCGCGATTAGCACCGGGGGTGGTTCGTCAGGCAGGTGGAGGGAGAAGGCGGGCTGTCCGTCCAAGCCCGGTATGACGGCGGGCCTGGGCGAATCGATGCCAACCGGATCAGGACCGTTCATGGCTGCGCAGCGTCGACCCTTTGCCCGGCCAAGTCAAAGCGTCCGGACAGGTTGCCGGTCAGGATTCGTCAACGCTTGTGTGCTATCCCGTCCGCCACATGCCACAATCCCGGATCGAACGCCCATGACCATGCGCATCCTGCTGGCGGAGGATGACGCCGCCATGCGGCATTATCTTTCCCGCGCCCTCCAGCACGCGGGCTATGCCGTGGATGCGGTGGACCGCGGGACAGAGGCGGTGCCGCTCCTTCAATCCGGGTCTTACGACCTGTTGCTGTCCGACATCGTCATGCCCGAAATGGACGGCATCGCACTGGCACAGCGCTGTGCGGAAATCAGCCCATTAACCCGCGTCATGTTCATCACCGGCTTTGCCGCAGTCAGCCTGAAGATGCACGACGGCACCGGCCAGCCCGCCCGTATGCTGTCGAAGCCCTTCCACCTGAAGGCGCTGGTGAGCGAGATAGAGCGGCTGTTTATGGAAGATGCGTCGACACTGTCCCATTGAGCTCTTGCCAATGGGTGCAGCCGGCGCTAATTCGCCCGCCTGCCCGGCGGCATGCTGCCGGTGCGGCCACGATGGTGCGGGCGTATAGCTCAGTGGTAGAGCACTATGTTGACATCGTAGGGGTCGCAAGTTCAATCCTTGCTACGCCCACCATCGGCCGAAAGCCCCCGTCGATCCGGTCCTGGATTGCGGGGGTTTTTCCTTTCTGGGCCTGTCCGCCCATCCTTGCCTTGCGCCACGCCCCTTCGTAAAGCGCGCGGGAACGCAACCGCAGCAGACAGGATGGCCCGCATGGCGAAGATCAAGGTCGCAACCCCCGTCGTCGAGATCGACGGCGATGAAATGACGCGCATCATCTGGCAGTGGATCCGCGAGCGGCTGATCCTGCCTTATCTCGACATCGACCTGAAGTATTACGATCTCGGGATGGAGAAGCGCGACGAGACGCGCGACCAGATCACCATCGATTCCGCCAACGCCATCAAGGAATACGGCGTGGGCGTGAAGTGTGCCACCATCACGCCGGACGAGGCGCGGGTGGAGGAGTTCAACCTTCACGAGATGTATCGTTCCCCCAACGGCACGATCCGCAACATCCTGGGCGGCACGATCTTCCGCGAACCCATCGTGATCCAGAACGTGCCGCGCCTGATCCCGGGCTGGACCGATCCCATCGTGGTCGGCCGTCACGCCTTCGGAGACCAGTACCGCGCCACCGACTTCAAGGTGCCGAGCGCGGGCACGCTGCGCCTGGTGTTCGAAGGCGAGGACGGTCAGGTCATCGACCGCGAGGTCTACCAGTTCAAGGCGCCGGGCGTCGCGCTGGCGATGTACAACCTGGATGAATCCATCCGCGACTTCGCCCGTGCCAGCTTCAATTACGGCCTGAACCGCGGCTGGCCGGTGTACCTGTCGACCAAGAACACCATTCTGAAGGCGTATGATGGCCGCTTCAAGGACCTGTTCCAGGAAGTGTTCGATAGCGAAGGCTTTGCGGCGAAGTTCAAGGAAGCGGGCATCGTCTACGAGCACCGCCTGATTGACGACATGGTTGCCTCCGCGCTCAAGTGGAACGGTAAGTTCGTGTGGGCGTGCAAGAACTATGACGGCGATGTGCAGTCCGACCAGGTCGCGCAGGGCTTCGGCTCGCTGGGCCTGATGACCAGCGTGCTGATGACGCCCGACGGCAAGACCGTAGAGGCTGAGGCCGCGCACGGCACCGTGACCCGCCACTTCCGCCAGCACGAGCAGGGCAAGGCGACCAGCACCAACCCGATCGCCAGCATCTTCGCCTGGACGCGCGGCCTGATCTATCGCGGCCGGTTCGACAACACGCCCGACGTGGTTCGTTTCGCCGAGACGCTGGAACGCGTGTGCATCGAGACCGTGGAAAGCGGCAAGATGACCAAGGATCTGGCACTGCTGATCGGTCCGCAGCAGGCGTGGATGACCACGGAGCAGTTCTTCGAAGCGATCGTCGAAGGGCTGGAGAAGGAAATGGCTGGCTGGGCCTGAGCCAGCCTGCCTACTGGTACCATGTGCAGGGGACACGCCGCGATGGCGTGTCCCCTGTGATGTTCTTACGCCTGCTTGCGTTCGCGCGGATGCGGCAGGCGTTCTTCCGCCTGTTCGGCTCCGTCATACTCGCGCCAGCCTTCCGCTGCGCGGATCAGCTCGCTGCCGCAGCGTTCGCATCGCGTCCGGTAATCGACACTGTCGTGCCATACGCGGTGGCGGTTGATCTGATGCCCCATCGTGGAGCAGACAAGCTTCGCGAACATGAGCCTACCTTCCGAAGCATATCACAGCATGGTTAACGGGCTTTGTCCGGTACCATACAGTGTCGTAGGTGCGAAGGGCGGATATCTGGCAATGGAGAGAGTGAGGGCCAGCGTATGAAACGCCAGACCGGATCATGGCTGCAGCTGGTGCGGGCACTTGGGCAGCGCAAGACCGGCTTCATGGCGCTGTTCGGCTTCGCGTCCGGCCTGCCGTTCGCTCTGTTCTTGGGCACTCTGTACGCCTGGCTCAGCGAGGCCGGTGTCGATCTGGAAACCATGGGCGTGTTCTCGCTCATCGGCCTTGCCTACGCCTTCCAGTTCCTGTGGTCCCCGGTGCTCGACCGCGTGAACATCCCAGGTCTCAGACGGCTGGGCAAGCGCAAGCAGTGGATCGTGCCGGCGCAGGTGCTGCTGGGGGCGATCCTAGTGCTGATGGCAGGCCTCGACCCCGCCGCGGCGCTGGGCTGGTTTTCCCTGCTGGCGGCCATAGGCGCCTTTGCCAGCGCGACGCAGGACATCGCCATCAATGCCTGGCGGATCGACATCGCGGATGAGGACGCGAGTATCGAGGTCCTTTCGACCGTGTACCAGATGGGCTTCCGGCTTGCCTCGCTGGTGGGCGGGGCGCTTGGTCTCATCATCGCTGCCCGGATCGGCTGGCCGCAGACCTATTTGACGATGGGCGCCATCCTCCTTGCCATCGGCGTCGCCGGCCTGTTCGCGCCTGATGCGGATGGCAGCCGGACAATCGATCAGGCAGGCGCAGCCATGCGGGAGGTGGGGCAACTCGTCCCCCGCGTCCGGAACCTCGCGCTCGCTGCGGTCGGATTGCTGTGGGTGTGGGCGCTTGGCACCGTGGGGTGGTTCATGATCCGGTCCATGACCGCCATTCCGGAGAACCGGCCCGACCCGACCGCCTTTACCGCCACGTTTGGTCCGCTGATTGTAGTGGCCACAATCGTGCTGCCGGCGCTTATCGCGGCATGGCTGGTCCGCCTGCAGCGGAACCCGCGATTTGTCGTGCAGGCCGGTGCGGAAGAGATCGGCGGCAATGCCGCGGCGGACCATCTCTACCGCGCGCTGCTGGTGCCGCTGGTGGAGTTCGTCGGACGGATGGGCTGGTCACTGGTGCTGATCCTGGCCCTGGTGTTGACCTACCGCATCTGCGACGCGATCTGGGGCACCTTCGCCTACCCGTTTTACCTGGGAGAGCTGCAGTACACCAATGACGAGGTGGCGGTCGCGTCCAAGTTCTTCGGGGTCGGGGCGATCGTGCTGGGTCTGGCGCTGGGGGGCTGGCTGCTGACGGTGCTGGGCCGGATGCCGACACTGACGCTGGGCGCAGTGCTGGCGGCGGCGACGAACCTGCTTTACGCTGACTTGGCGGCGGGCGGTGCGCGCATGCAGGCGGTCAGCAATGCGACGGGCTTCACTTGGGCGGTGTTGCAGTTCCCCGGCGGCAGCGAGCGGCTGGCGCGGTTGATGATCACCATCGGCATGGAGAACCTAGCCGTCGGGATCGCCGGCGCGGCTTACGTTGCGTGGCTGTCGTCGATCGTCGCCAAGGGATACAGCGCGGTGCAATACGCGTTGCTAGCGTCGCTGACGCTGCTGGTCGGAACCCTGGGGCGCGGTGCGCTGGGCCAGATGATTGAGCAGCGCGGCTATTACGAGGTGTTCGTGTTCGTCACCTGGATCGGCGGGATCGCGGTGGTGCTGTGCCTGCTGGAATGGGCACGAGAGGCACGGGCAGGGCGGCGGTCGGGCGTCGTCGCGCCGGAGACTTCCGCCTAAGTTGACACTAAGTTGACACCTGAAATGGGCCTGATGCCGTCAGGAAAGCGGATCAGGGAAAAGGGGCGGCACCTGCACGGCGCCGCCCCGGTCAGTACGTGTCAGGCAGCGTCAGCCTGCCCCTTGTCGTCCTGCACGACTTCCAGCCGAGGCTCCGCACCGATGCGGATCTTCTTGGGCTTCATGGCTTCAGGCACTTCGCGGATCAGGTCGATCACCAGCAGCCCGTTGGCGAGCTCCGCATGTTCGACCCGCACGAAGTCGGCGAGTTCAAAGCGGCGCTCGAACCCGCGATTGGCGATGCCGACATGCAGCATCTGGCCATCGGCCTGCTCGTCACGCTTGCGGCCTTGGACCACCAGCAGGTTCTGCTGCGCGGTGATATCGAGGTCGCCGTCACGGAAGCCGGCCACCGCGAGGGTGATGCGATACGCATCTTCGGTACGACGTTCGATGTTGAAGGGCGGAAAATTGTCGCCACCAGCACCGCGCGCTTGGTTTTCCAGCAGGTCAAACAGCCGGTCAAAGCCGACGGTGGAACGACGATAGGGGGTGAAATCGAGACGGTTCATCTGAACAAATCCTCCATTGAGCAATTTGACATGTGCGGGCCTGCCCCTGGCAGCACCCGTTGCCCCCGGCGCCCGATTGCGGCACGCTGGGTGGCGAGTGGAAAATATGGCCTGTCGCGGCCGGTTCAAGAGGCATCGCGGCGGGAGAAAACGGAAGGTGTCGCATGACGGAGCCGACGGTCGAAATCTATACCAAGGCCTTCTGCGGGTACTGCCACCGGGCCAAGCGCCTGCTGGACAGCAAGGGCGTTGCATTCACCGAATATGACATCACCATGGGCGGGCCGAAGCGGACGGAGATGGTGGAACGGGCGCCCGGCGCATCGACGGTGCCGCAGATCTTCATCGGCGGCAAGGCGATCGGCGGATCCGACGATCTGGCCCGGCTGGAGCGTGAGGGCGAGCTGGACGCCCTGCTGGGCCGTTAGCCGGTGACGCGCGTCGCGCTGTTGCAGATGACATCCGGCATCGATCCGGAAGCGAACGCCACGATCATCGAGGATGCGCTGGCGCAAGCACGGGCGGGTGGCGCGGCGATGCTGTTCACGCCCGAGATGTCGCTGCTGATTGATCGCGACCGGATGCGCGGACGCGCGCAGATCGCAACGCAGGGAGCCGACCCGCAGCTTGCCCGCCTTTCGGCGGCGGCCGCGCGGGAAGGGGTGTGGCTGGCGTTGGGCTCCATGGCGGTCGTGGCCGAAGGCGCGGGGGCAGAGGGCAAGTTTGCCAACCGGTCTCTGCTGATCGATGCCGCCGGCCGCATCGTGGCGCATTACGACAAGATGCACATGTTCGACGTAACGCTCGAAACCGGGGGGAAATGGCGCGAATCCGCCGCTTACCAGCCGGGCGAGGCTGCCGTCAGTGTGGCGGATACCCCGATCGGGCGGTTGGGATTGACGGTCTGCTACGACATCCGTTTTCCCGCATTGTTCGACGTACTGGGCCGGGCCGAATGCGATGTCATCGCCACCCCGGCAGCCTTCACCGTACCGACCGGGCAGGCGCATTGGCATCTGCTGCAACGCGCCCGTGCGGTGGAGGCGAGCGCTTGGGTGATCGCCGCGGCGCAGGTGGGCCACCATGCGGATGGCCGCACCACCTACGGCCATTCGCTCGTGGTCGATCCCTGGGGTGACATCGTGCTCGACATGGGTGGGGATGCACCGGGGCTCGGTTTCGCGGAGATCGATGCGGAGCGCACGCGGGCGGTGAGGGCGCAATTGCCGAGCCTTGCCAACCGCCGGCCGGTGGCTACATCGCCTGCATGATCGTCTATGACCTGCAATGCGACGGACAGCACCGCTTCGAAGGCTGGTTCGGCTCCTCCGCCGATTTCGACAGCCAGCAGGGGCGTGGGCTGGTCACATGCCCGCATTGCGGTTCGGCAAAGGTGAACCGGGCGCCGATGGCTCCGGCCGTAGGGCGCAAGGGCAACCAGATGGTCGAGCGTCCGGCAGGTGCCGCCCGCCGGTCCGACCCGGCGCCGCCCGCCGCCGGCGTGCCGAGCGCCACTCCGGCTCCGGCAATGGCGCGCGGGCCGGTGCCCGCCGAAGTCGCGCAGGCGATCGAGGCGCTGGCCAAGGCGCAGGCAAAAGCCCTGTCGCAATCCACCTGGGTCGGCCGTGGCTTCGCCGAGCAGTCGCGCGCGATGCATTATGGTGAACGCGATGCCGCCCCGATCCATGGGCAGGCCAGTGCGGAAGAGGCACGCGGCCTGCTGGAAGAAGGCATCGCGGTCGTGCCGTTGCCCTTTCCCGTCAGCCCGCCGGACGAATTGAACTGAACGTCGCGGGCGCGAAATCAGCTGTCGACCGCCCTGGCTGACAGGGCGCGGCGTTCCTCCGGACTGAGCTGTGCCTCCAGTGCAGAGAGCATCATGGACGCGCGTTCGTGCCGGGCGGCGGTGGCGCGTGTCAGCCAGTGCCATGCCGCGACTTTGTCTGTCGGGCCGCCTTCGCCCTTCGATGCCATGACGGCGAAGTTCGCCATTCCATCCGCATCCCCGCGTTCGGCCGCGTGCCTGAACCATTCACGCGCAGCGGCAAGATCCTGCGGCAGGCCATCGCCATCATAGAACATGGTGCCGAGCGACGTCATGGCGCCGGAGTGACCCAGCAGGGCCGCCTGCTTGTAGAAGCCGAGAGCGGTATCCAGATTGCGGGGGACACCTTCGCCCCGATCGAACGCGATGGCGAGGGCGAACAGCGCACCGGGATGTCCGGCATTCGCCGCTTCCCGGTACCACCCCAATGCCTCCTCCAGATCTTGTGGCACCCCCTCGTCGCCGAACTCCAGCAGCTGCGCGAGCGAGTATTGCGCGGAGGGCAGGCCGAAACGGGCGGCTTGTCGATAATAGCGGACGGCACGGCGGACGTTGCGCCTGGTGCCGACCCCTTCGAACGACATGTCGCCCATGATTTGCGCGGCGGCGAGATGGCCGACATCCAGCGCGCGATCGTACCAGCGGCGCGCCTCCTCCATGTCTGGCGCGACGCCGCCGATGCCATGGCGGTACACATTGCCGAGGATGACCGCCGCCTCCCCCACCGCAGTGTTGCGTTCCGGCTGTTCCGGGTCGAACACGGGCAGGTCCTGCTGCGGGTTGAAGCGGGAGGTCGCGGCCTTCTTCAGCCACTTGATGCCGTCTTCCCGGTTGGCCCATGCGCCCGGCGCCAGCAGGTTGAGCTTGCCGATGAACAGCGCCGCTTCCACCCCGCCCGAATTGCTGGAGAGGCGCCGGCTGGCCCGGCGGAACCAGTCCAGCGATTCCTCATACCGATGCTGGTCGAACAGCCAGAACGCGGTCGGCAGCGTCCGGTCGTTGCGTACCATCCGGGCCGGATTGAAGCCGGGGACGAACGATGCGGGCCGGCCGCCGAAATCCTGCCAGTCGGCGGAGAACGGCCAGTTTCCCCGCAAGTTCGGGTCCGCCCCGCCCGGCTGGTATGCCGCCTGGCACAGGGCGATCGCCTGATCCCGGCTGTTGATGGAATTACCGAAGGGATCAGCCGCCGCATCGTCCGGCTCGATGCTGACCAGTGCCGGGTCGAGATCGGCGCGCGCCTGGCCGAACCGGGTTTCGCCGAGTTCCGGCACCGGCGATCCCGGCGGGCTGAGCGGCGCTGCATTCCAGTCCGGGTTGCGCGGCATGCGGGTGGGGGCGAGCAGCGGCACCGTGCCCATCCCCATCTGCGACAGGGCGATCTGCACCGCGGCGAAGTGACCGTCGCGGGCCAGTGCCTCGCACTTGGCGTATCGCGGCGCCTCCGCCTCGGGCCGGCGCTGTCCCGTCACCTCGATGTCGCGTCCGGCCTGGGGTGGAGAGCTGGGCGCGGCCTCTTGCGCCTGCAGCGGCGCAGTGATGGCGCAGGTGGCCACAGCCACCATACCGGCACATCGCCTTGCGAACCGAACCATCGCCATGCCTCGTCTCCCGCGCGCCGGCTTGCATCCGGTCGCTGGCGGGAGAGTAGCATCCTAATTGCGCACGGGAAGAAGTGTCCGCCTTTATGTCAGGAAGCGGACCTGACGCAGCCATGCCTCGCACAGCCGTGGCCAGATCGCCACCGGCAGGTCTTGCGTGTCGAGCGCGAAGCCATGGGGTGCATCGCCGAAGACATGCAGTTCGGCGCTGACGCCGGCCCTTTCCCACGCGGCATGCAAGCGGCGGGCGTTCTCCACTGGAACGACCGGATCGTTGCCCGCATAGGTGATGAAGCATGGCGGCGGGTCGGCGCGCAGCTGCAGGTCGGGCTGCAGCCGGTCATACATCGCCTGCTTTTCCACCGGCGGCAGCGGCGGCTTGTCGGGGATGATCGTGCGGCCGGCCGCGTTGGTGGAGATCGGCGCATAGCCGACGACCAGCACGTCCGGCCGGGTCTGCTGCCCTGCCAAGGTGGAGGGCGGCTCGTCCCATTCGGCCGGGTATTCCGCCGCGAGGCAGGCGGCGAGATGCCCGCCGGATGACAGACCGACCACGCCGACGCCCGCGCCCGCATCGCCCGAGGCACGGATCAGCCGCATCGCCTGCCGGGCATCGTCCAGCGGAGCCGCGGGACCGTTCGCGGCATTGGGGAAGCGATGGATCAGGACATAGGCCTGATAGCCGAGGCCGGTCAGCCATCGAGCCACCTGCACCCCTTCGCGCCCTGCCATCAGTGCGGTGTAGCCACCTCCGCCGAGCACCAGCATGGCGCGCCCGCCGGGCTGCGGCGGGTCGAACCGCAGCAGCACCGGGCGCTCCACCGCGGTGACGACTGCCTTGTCCGCGGTGCCGGCCGGGTCCTTCAGGGTGACGGCGCCTTCTGACCCTTCGTCGCCCCACAACGGCCACACCGCGTCCGCGCCCAGCATCGCCTGATCGGTCATCATCGTCCTTCCATGTCAGCGGACCGGCCGATAGCACCGGATCGGCGATGGCCAAACACCGCGAGGGGAACATGCCTGCGGCAGGTCTGTTGGCTTGCCATGGCATCGGGAAGGGTACGCATGGTAGCAGGCAAGCGCGAGATCGTGGTGGTGACCGGGGCATCGGCGGGTGTCGGCCGGGCGGTGGTGCGGCGCTTCGCCCAGGATGGTGCGCGCATTGCGCTGATCGCACGCGGCATCGACGGGCTGGAGGCAGCGGCGAGGGAAGTGGAGGAAGCCGGCGGCGAGGCGCTGGTCCTGCCGCTGGACGTTGCCGATGCCGCCGCGATCGAGGAGGCCGCGACCCTGGTGGAGGAACACTGGGGTCCGATCGACATCTGGATCAACAGCGCCTTCGCCGGGGTGCTTGGTCGCTTCGTCGATATGGACCTGGCCGATTACCGCCGCGTGACCGACGTCACCTATCACGGGCAGGTCTACGGAACGATGGCCGCGCTGAAGCGGATGCGGCCACGCGGCACAGGCACAATCGTGCTGGTCGGCTCCGCACTCGCCTATCGTGGGATCCCGTTGCAGAGCGCGTATTGCGGGGCGAAGCATGCCATTCAGGGATTTCTGGATTCGCTGCGTTCCGAACTTATCCATGAAGGCAGCGGCGTGCATGTCTCGATGGTGCAGCTGCCGGGCGTCAACACGCCGCAATTCGACTGGATCCGCACAGACCTGCCGATGAAGCCGCAGGCGGCGAGCCCGCCCTATCAGCCCGAACTGGCCGCCGATGCGATCCACTGGGCGGCGCATCACCGGCGCAAGGAGGTGGTGGTCGGCTTCCCCGCAATGCAAGCGATCTGGGGCGACCGCTTCGCCTCCCCTCTCCTGGACCGCTATCTCGCGTGGACCGGGGTGTCGGGCCAGCAGAGCGAGGAGGAGGTCGAGGCGGGCCGGCGCGACAATTTGTACGAGCCGGTGCCGGGCGATCACGGCGCGCATGGCCGCTTCGACGCCATCGCCCGCCGCCGCAGCGCGCAATGGTGGCTGAGCAAGCATCGCGCTGCGGTGGGGCTGGGCGTCGCGGCGCTGGGTGCCGCCGGTGCGGTGCTGGCCGGGCTGCGCCGGCGGTGAGTGGCGCGCAATGGTGGCACGACGCGGCGATCTACCAGATCTATCCGCGATCCTTCATGGACAGCGATGGTGACGGGATCGGCGATCTCGACGGTATCCGGCAGCGGCTGGACCATCTGGTTGAGCTGGGCGTCGGCGCGCTGTGGCTGTCGCCGATCTTTGCCAGCCCGATGGCGGATTTCGGATATGACGTGGCAGATTATTGCGCGATCGACCCGCTGTTCGGCGACATGGCGGCTTTCGATGCGCTGCTGACGGAGGCGCATGGGCGCGGGTTGAAGCTGTTGCTCGACTTCGTGCCCAACCATTCCAGCGACCAGCATCCGTGGTTTGCGGAGAGCCGGTCCAGCCGCGACAATCCGCGGCGTGACTGGTACATCTGGCACGACCCCGCGCCCGATGGCGGTCCGCCGAACAACTGGCAGAGCAATTTCGGGGGCAGTGCCTGGACGTTGGACGAGGCGACCGGGCAGTATTACCATCACGCCTTCCTTGCCGCGCAGCCGGACCTCAACTGGCGCAATCCCGCTGTACGCGCGGCCATGGCGGACACGTTGCGCTTCTGGCTGGACAAGGGCGTGGACGGTTTCCGCGTCGACGTGATCTGGCACCTGATCAAGGATGCCGGCCTGCGGGACAATCCGCCCAATCCGGGCTACGCGCCCGGGCAGCCCGACATCCAGCGATATCTCCAGCTCCATTCCGCCGACCAGCCGGAAGTGCACGAGGTGATCGCCGAGTTGCGCGGCGTGATTGAGGAATATGACGGCCGCCTGCTGATCGGCGAGATCTACCTGCCGCTCGAACGGCTGATGACCTATTACGGGCAAGACAATGCCGGGGTGCACCTGCCGTTCAACTTTCAGCTGATCCAGGCGCCGTGGCATGCCGGCGGCATCGCGGCGCTGATCGACGAGTACGAGGCTGCGCTGCCGCCCGGCGGCTGGCCCAACTGGGTGCTGAGCAATCACGACCAGCCGCGTATCGCCGCTCGGGTGGGAGAGGCGCAGGCTCGGATCGCGGCCATGCTGCTGCTTACGCTGCGCGGGACGCCGACGCTGTATTACGGTGACGAGATCGGGATTGCCGACGTTACCATCCTGCCCGATCAGGCGCAGGATCCCGCCGCGATCAACGAGCCGGGCGCCAGCTTCAATCGGGATCGGGCCCGATCGCCGATGCAATGGTCGCCCGATCCGGGTGGCGGCTTCAGCAACGGAGAGCCGTGGCTGCCGCTCACCACCGACTGGCAGACGCGCAATGTGGCGAGCCAGGCGGATGAGGATGCATCCATGCTGGCGCTGCACCGCGCATTGCTGCGCCTGCGCCAGGCCGAACCGACGCTGCGCAGTGGCGATTACCGCCGGGTCGATGCAGGCGAGGGCTTGCTGGCATACCGGCGCGGCCCGACGATCGCCGTTGTGCTGAATCTTTCGTCAGAGGCGAGGGCCCTGACGCTACCGACCGGATGGCAGGACGCTGACATCTTGCTGACGGCCAGCGGTGCCGATCTCGCCCGCGTCCCTGACATGCTGCCCGGCGATGAAGGTCTGGTGCTGCGCCTGCCGGAGATGGCGGCATGATCCCCGACCTGTGGTACAAGACCGCCATCATCTACAGCCTGCCGTTGGACACTTTCCTGGACACGGATGGTGACGGCGTCGGCGACTTCCGCGGCGCGATGCGGCGGCTGGACTATCTGCATGGCCTGGGGGTCACCGCAGTCTGGCTGGCGCCGTTCCAGCCTTCGCCGCGCAAGGATCACGGTTACGACATCGCCGATTACTACGGTGTCGATCCCCGCTACGGCTCACCCGGGGACTTCGTCGAGTTCGTCAATGCCTGCCGCCAACGGGGCATGCGGGTGATGATGGACCTGGTCGTCAACCATTGTTCGGATCAGCATCCATGGTTCCAGGCCGCGATCGCTGATCCCAAGAGCCGCTATCGCGATTTCTTCATCTGGGCGGACAAGAAGCCGGCGGACGCCGACGAGGGCGTGGTGTTCCCCGGCGTGCAGGAATCCACGTGGACTTATAGTCGGCAGGCGAAAGCATGGTATTTCCACCGGTTCTTCAAGTTCCAGCCGGACCTCAACATCGCGAACCCTGACGTGCAGGCGGAGGTGTTGAAGATCGTCGGATACTGGCTGGAACTGGGCGTGTCGGGATTCCGCATGGATGCGGTGCCGTTCATGATCGCGCAGGACGGGATCAACACGGCCGATCCCCAACCAGCCTACGGCCTGTTGCGCGACATCCGCGCCATGGCGCAATGGCGCAAAGGGGATGCCGTGCTGCTGGCGGAGGCTAACATCCCCCCGGCGGAGGCGTTGCGCTACTTTGGGGAAGACGGCGACCGTCTGCACATGGTCTTCAACTTTCCCGTCAACCAGGCGCTGTTCCATGCGCTGGCGACGGGCGACGGCACGTTGTTGAAGCAGGCGCTGGCGGACAGCCACGGTCTGCCGGAGACCGGCCAATGGGCGAATTTCCTGCGCAACCATGACGAACTGGATCTGGGGCGGCTGACGGACGAGCAGCGCCAGCAGGTGTTCGACGTGTTCGGGCCGGAGCCGGAGATGCAATTGTACGGGCGCGGCATCCGCCGGCGGCTCGCACCCATGCTGGGCGGCGATGCGGCGTGGCTGCACCTTGCCTACAGCCTGATGCTGACACTGCCGGGCACGCCCGTGCTGCGCTACGGTGACGAGATCGGCATGGGGGATGACCTCGCGCTGCCGGAACGTGACGCCGCACGTACGCCGATGCAGTGGTCCGCCGGGCCGCAGGGTGGGTTCACCGCCAGCGATGATCCGGTCCGGCCAATCATCGCAGAGGGACCGTATGGCTTTTCTGAGATCAATGTGGCGCAGCAGCGCAGCGAGCCGGGATCGTTGCTGAACTGGACCGAGCGGGCCATCCGCCTGCGCCAGCAATTGCCGGAGATAGGCCGCGGCAGCTGGCAGGTGCTGGACACGCCGCCATCCGTCCTGGCGATCCGTTATGAATGGGATGGCGAGGTCTCCGTCTTCATCCACAATCTGGTTCGCGCGGCCTGCGAATGCACGCTGACGTTGACCGTGCCGGAAGGTGGGCGCGCGCTGATCTGTCTGCAAACCAACGAAGGATGCCGCGCCGACACGGAGGGAAAGGTGAAGGTCGTGCTGGAGCCGCTGGGCTATCGCTGGTTCCGGTTCGGCGGTCTGGACGAACTGGTCGATTACCCCGGGGAACGGCACTGATCGGCGGCTCCCCTGGTCAGCCCCCGCTACATGGTTGCGCGCAGCCCGACGGTGACGGTCCGCGGGGTGCCTGGTTGAACCCATAGGGGATGGTAGCTGTTGGCGTACCAGCGCTCGTCGAACAGGTTCTGCGCGGTGCCGAACAGCTCCAGTCCCTTGGTCAGCTCGATCTCGCCGAACAACCGCACCAGCGTGTGCGCGGGGAGGGTGAAGGCGGTTCCGGTCTCGCCCGAGCGACTGCCGACATGCTGGATGCCTGCGCCCAATTGAGCGTTGCGCCCGCTGAAGGTGAAGCGCTTCGATAGTTGTACGTTGCCATTGTGACGCGGGATGTTGATCAGCGGATCGCCCGGCCGGACCTGGAACGAGAAGTTGGGGTCGAGCACGCTCGATCGCGCCTCGGCATCAATATAGGCGTAGCTCACCAGCACTTCGACTGCGCCGGGCAGCTTGCCGGCAAGGTCCAGTTCGATCCCGCGGCTACGCGCGGCGCCGATCGCGACGGAGAAGCCGGGATTGTTCGTGTCGCTCGCCAGCACGTTCGACTTGTCGAGCTGGAAGGCGGACAAGGTGCCTGTCAGCCGCCCGCCGAACAGGGCCAGCTTGGCGCCAACCTCCTTGCTCTCGCTGGTCTCCGGTTCGAAGATAAGACCGGTCACGTCGGTGCCGATATTGGCCCGGAATCCCTCGCCATAAGCGGCGTAGAGTGTGACCGGAGCGGACATTTCAAAGACGACACCCGCCTGCGGGCTGAACCGGCCGCGATCGCTGTGGCTCGTTACTCCGGTGATACGATTGTCGGTGCGCAGGGCAAAGTCGTCATATCGTCCTCCGACCCGCACCTGCAGCCGATTAGTCAGGCTGATCTGGTCCTGGACGAAGATGCCGGTGGAACGCTGCGTATCGAGCCGGTTGTTCAGTAGTCCAGGAGCAGGCAACGGCAAGCGGCCATATTCGGGATCGAGGATGTCGATGACGAACCCGGCCCCGTCGCTCGTCTGCGTAGCGATGGCGGGGGGCCGGAAGCGGAAGAACAGCTGGTCATTGTCGAACCGGTCGTGATCGGCACCGACCAGCACCCGGTGAGTCAGTCCGGCGGTGTCGAACTCGCCCGAAAGCTCCGCCCGGATCACCCATTGGCGTGAATCGTAGCGACGGGAGCGACGCTGGCGGGATAGCGACCGACCGTCGACATAGACCCGCTGGCGCGAGGGAACGAGCTCCGCGTCGGAGGAGAATCCGGTCAGCAGCGTGTCCCGCAGCGAAGCCCCGACCAGCAGGCTCCAGCGATCGGAAAATTCGTGCTGCAGGCGCAATTGGTGGCCGTTGGCTCGCGCAGCCGTGTCGCCATCGCCCGGCTCACCCAGGAAGCGCTCGCGCGGAACGCTGGTGAAGTCGCCGTCCAGGACGAGGATGCCGCGATCGAACGGTGCCGCGACCCTGGTCCATTCCAGATCGTAGGTCAGCCGTGTGGCGCGACCGAGCGCCAGACCGACCGATGGCAGCAGGCCGCGCCTGTTCTGTTCGACCGTGTCGCGGAAACTGCCGCCGTCTTCGGCATAGCCGACGAGGCGCACCGCCAGTCCATCGGTGACCAACAGGTTTGCGTCGATGTCACCCCGGATCGTATCGAAGCTGCCCAATTGCAGCGCGGCGTTGCCGAAGCTGCCGCCGAGGTCCGCCTGCTTGGTGATGAGGTTCACGGTGCCGCCCGGCTCCCCACGGCCGAGGAGAGCAGCGGCGGGCCCTTTCAGCACCTCGATCCGCTCGATCCCAGCGACATCGCGTTGTCCGCCGAAGCCGCGCCCGCCATTGAAGCCGTTGACGAGGTAGCCGGTCGGCAGGTTCTCGTCCCCGGCGAAGCCCCGGACCGCGAAGGCATCCCACAATCCGCCAAGCGTATTCTGGCGGGAGATGGAAGCATTGAGGTCCAACGCGTCGGTCAGGCGGACGATGGCGTTCTGCTGCAAGGTCTCGCCATCAATCCCGGTGATCGCCTGCGGTATCTCCGACAGGGCGAAGTCGCCGCGATAGGGTTGGCGTACACCGGTGACGAGGATGTCGGCCCCGCTTGCCTGCTCCTGCGCCATCGCGGTCCATGGCAACACCGCTGCCACGATGCCGCAGCACCCGATGATCCGTGTTCTCATGTCCCGCCCTACCTGAAAGTGATGTTGTCACATTGCGCTAGACATGCAGCGATCGGGCCGTCAATGGGCTGTTGTAACATTTCTCCCCCATGCTCGATTACATGCAAGGACCCGCCATGACTGAACCCGGCGTACCGCCGATCCTGATCGACAAGCTTGTGCTCGCCTATCGTGAGCATCGCGTGCTCGACCAGCTTTCGCTGACCGTGCCGGCAGGCAGCATCACGGCGCTGCTGGGCGGAAACGGCGCAGGCAAGTCCACGACCCTTGCGGCCTTGCTCGGCTTCGCCCGTCCGCAGGCCGGGCGGATCGAGATCTGCGGGATCGATCCCAGTACCAACCCAGACGAGGCGCGGCGCCGGATCGCTTATCTGCCGGAGAACGTGGCGCTTTACGAACACCTGACCGCGCTGGAGAACGCGGACTATCTGCTGGCACTCGCCGGCGATCGCCGCGACGCTGGTGCGATAACCGAAGCGTTCGCGGCTGCCGGTTTGCAGGAACGGGCGTGGCAGCAGCGGCTAGGTGGCTTTTCCAAGGGCATGCGCCAGAAGGTTGCCATCGCGGTCGCCCTGCTGCGGGAAGTGCCGGTGCTGCTGCTGGACGAACCGACCAGCGGGCTCGATCCGCGGGCCACGGCGGATTTCAACACTCTGGTCAGCGCGGTTCGGGGGCGGGGCACGGCGGTGCTGATGGTGACGCACGATCTGCTGAGCGCGGCGGACGTAGCGGACCGGATCGGCTTCCTTGAGGCCGGTCGGATGGTCGAGCAGGTGATGCCGAGCGGGCCGGAGCGGTTCGACCTGCGCGCGCTCCATGCCCGTTTCCAGGTCGGTGACCGGCGGGGCGCTGCATGAGCGCCGTCCGCCTGATCGCCCGCGACGAACTGCGTCTGATGGCGCGCAACCGCGTGGCGCTGATCGCCTTCATGCTGCTGATCCTGCTGACGTTAGTGGCGGTCCTGAGCGCGTGGTCCCACCAGCAATCGATCGCCGACCTGCGGGCCCGGCACCAGGACGCGGCGCAGGAGGCGTTCGACAGCCAGCCCGATCGCCACCCCCACCGTGTGGTCCATTACGGCAGTTTCATCTACCGCCCACTGGGGGCGCTCGCCGCGTTCGATCCGGGGGTGGATGCGTTCACCGGCAACTCCATGTTCCTGGAAGGTCATCGGCAGAACACCGCCAATTTCGGCGATGTGCGGCAGAGTTCGATGCTGATCCGTTTTGGCCAGCTCACCCCCGCCTTCGTGCTGCAGGTGGTGGCGCCGTTGCTGCTGATCTTCCTGGGCTATGGCGCTATCGTGCGGGAGAGCGAGCGGGGCACGCTGCGCCTGCTGATGCTGCAGGGCGTGACCCGCCGGCAGGTGGTGCTCGGCAAGCTGGCGGCGCTGGGGATCGTGGCGCTTCTCGCCGGATTGCCGGCGATGATCGGCCTGCTGCTGATCGCCGGGCAGCCCGGCGCGATGCTGCTGCCTGTGCTGGTGATCGCGCTTGGTTACGCCGCGTATCTGTTCCTTTGGGTCGTGCTGGTCGTGCTCACTTCCACCCTGGTGCGCCGCAGCCGAGATGCGCTGCTGGCGCTGGTCGCATTGTGGGCCGTGGCGATCGTGCTGCTGCCCCGGCTGGCTCCGGACGTGGCCAGTTCCGCCGTGCCGCTGGCGAACCGGATGCAGACCGACGTCGCCATCGCACGCGATCTGCGCCGGATGGGGGACAGCCATAACCCAGATGACCCGTTCTTCGCCGCTTTCAAGCAACAGGTGCTCGACAGGTATGGTGCGGAAGACGTGGAGGATCTGCCGGTCAACTACAAAGGGCTGGTGGCGGTCGAGGGAGAGCGGATGACGTCCGAACTGTTCGACCGGTACGCGGCGGCGAGCTACGCCGCGCAGGCCCGGCAGAACGGGATTGTCGCGGCCATCGGTGTGCTGAGCCCGGCGATCGCCTTGCGCGACCTCTCCATGGCGGCAGCCGGGACGGACTTCGCGGGTCATCGCCGCTTCCTCGAACAGGCGGAGGATTACCGCTACGATCTCGTCCAGCGATTGAACCGGCTGCAGGCGACCGGCGTCACCTATGCTGACGACACGGCGGAGGATGCCGGGGCAGACGAGCGCAAGCGGGTCGGGTCCACAAATTGGGAGGAGATGCCCGATTTCACCTATTCCGCACCATCTGCCGCGACGCTGGCGCGTGGAGCGCTGCCTGGGCTGCTGGTCGTTCTGGCCTGGTTGATCGTCGCCATCGTGCTGCTTGCCCGGGCGACCACCACTTTGGGAGAGCGCCGGTGACCCTGTGGCTGCACGAACTGCGCCTGCTGCTGCGGGCGCGTCTCAACCTCCTCGCGCTGGTCCTGCTGGCCGGGCTGAGCACGGCCGCGGTATCCCTCGGCATGGTGGAGGTCGCGCGGCAGCGCGCCGCGATTGCCGCCATTCCCGAGTTGCAGACGGAGGACATGGCGGCCGTGATCGGCTGGGCGGCGGAAACCGGCGACCCTGGCAATGCCGCCTATTACAGCTTCCATCCCACCTGGGATGCACCCGCGCCGCTGGCCTTCGCGGCCATGGGTATGCGGGACGTCGCACCCTTCATCATGCGCGTGCGGGCACTGGGGCTGGAGGCGCAGATCCACGACGGCGACACCTTCAATCCCGAGCTTGCCCTGCCGGGCCGGTTCGACTTTGCCTTCGTACTGGTGTTCCTGGCGCCACTGTTCGTGATCGCGTCGTTTCACGATCTTAAATCGGGAGAGCGGGAAGCCGGGCGGGTGCGCATGCTGGAGGCGCTGCCGGGCGGCAATTCACGGCTGTGGCGCAGGCGCGGTGTGCTGCGCTTCGCATTACTGTGGCTGGGGCTTTCGACCCCATTCCTGTGCGCCGCCTTGGTACAGGGCGTGAGTCCGGGTGCGATCGTGGCCGTGCTGCTGCTTGCCGCCGCGTATCTATGGTTCTGGATTGCGCTAGCCGCGATCGTCGGAAGGCTGCGATGGAGTTCCGTCACCAATGCCGCCACGCTGGCGGCGATCTGGCTGGTGCTGGTGCTGATCGTCCCGACGCTGGCCAATGTCGCCATCAACCGTGCCGTGCCGGTTAATCAGGGGGCGGAGATCGCGCTGGCGCAGCGCGAGATGGTCAACCGTGCATGGGACATCCCGCGCGAGACGACGATGCGCCGCTTCTATGCCGGTCACCCGGCCTATGCCGCCTCCGCCCCGTTGCCGGTGGCGTTCCACTGGAAGTGGTACTTCGCCTTCCATCAGGTCGGCGATGAAAGCGTGGCCGACGAGGTCGCCGCCTATCGCACCGGGCTGGAGCAGCGCGACCGCGCGGCCCGTCTGCTCGGCTGGGTGCTGCCGCCGGTTGGCATGCAGATGCTGCTGGGGCAATTGGCCGAAACTGACCTGGCCGCGCAGCTTGCCTATCAGGATCGCATTCGCGCCTTCCATGGACGGTTGCGGCGCTTCTACTACGATTATCTGTTCAGCGATCGACCGTTCGGGGAAGCCGATTACGCTCGTGCGCCGCGCTTCGGGGAGGATGGCTGATGCGAGCGAGACGGATTGCCATCCCTCCGCAGCTTACCTAAACGCGCTGGTGGCGCGCCCATAGCTCAGCAGGATAGAGCGTCAGATTCCTAATCTGAAGGCCACAGGTTCGAATCCTGTTGGGCGCACCATACCTTCCTCATCCCCCTTCAGACTCAAAAAAAAGCTGAAGGGAGAAGAGGTTATGGCGGTTCTAAACCCTTCATTACGGGTGTAGGCCAGCCGCTCCGCAAAAGTCAGTTTGAGCACCGCCCGCTTGTCCTCGATGCGGTCACTTTCCCAAAGATAACAAGGGTTTGCTAGGAACTGCATCGCGGTTCTAAAAGTCTCGTCAAAGCTTTTCAGCGGACGACCGCAGGACGCCACTTTCTCAGCCAATTCGGCCTTTTCCGCCTCCATCTTCTGGATTCGTTGCTCGTAGGTTTTGATGAGCGCCGGGCTGTCCGTCTCGACAACCCGGTCGACGAGCTGCTCGATTGTCGTGTCGAGCTTCTTGAGCTGGACTTCGAGGCTTTTGGCCTGCTGCCCGGCTTGCGCCAGCCTTCCATCCCACAGATCGCGGAACATGGCCGCAGCCAGCTCCATCAGCTCGGTCGAAGGCCTCAGCTCTTTGAGCAGCGCAGCAAAGTCTCCTTCCAGCTGCTCGCGCCTGATCGACTTGCCGTAGGACACGCAGCCCTTCTGCATGCAGAGGTAATAAGGATATTTTGCGGAGCGGCCCGTGGACCAGCAGGACATGAGCTGATGTCCACAGCAGCCGCAGGTGATGAATCCGCGCAGCGGAAAGTCTTCGCCCAGGTTGGCTTTCGCGGGCACGTTAGCGACCGCCTTCATGCGGCGCTCGATGGCGCGGAGGGTCTCGAAGCTGACTAGAGGCTCATGGCGAGCGGGCACAAGATTGAGGCCCCATTCCGGAATGCTGATGTAACCGGCGTAGGTTGGACGGGTGAGCATCTCACGGATGCGTTCGGTTGTAAGAGTGCTCCGGCGCTTGCTCGGCCACTCCGGGCGGCTTTGGAAGAAGCGCATCACTTCCGGCTGAGTCTGGAAGCGGCCAGAGGCATAGCCTTCAAGCCCTTCCTGCACGATTGAAGCCAAAGGCTCATCGCGCACCAGCATCTTACCGTGACCGGAGACACGCTCGAAGCGGTAGCCGATGGGAGCCGGGAAGCACCAGTAGCCGCCCTGAACCCGCGCCCGCATGCGGTTCTTCGTCTGGTCGGCATTCTTCTGCCGCTGATGCTGAGACACGGAAGCGAGCAAGTTCTCGACCAGCTGGGAGTCCGAGTCTTCGCCGAATTCGATAGAAGGCGATTGCAGGATGCCGTTGGCGCTACTGATCGCCGTCCGGAGCTGAAGGTGAGCCTCTAGAGAGCGCGCGAGACGACTGATGTCATCGATGATGACGATGTGCGGCTGCTTCTGCTTCTTGAGGAAAGCCAGCATGGCGATCATGCCGGGGCGGCCAACGATAGAGCCGGAGGCATCATCGCAGAAGGTCTCGACGACACGGTAGCCTTTATAGGTCGCAAACTCCCGGCAGCGGGTTTCCTGGCTTTCAAGCCCATGGCCTTGCGTCTTCTGCTGCACGCTGGAAACGCGCGCATAGATGACGGCTGGCTGTTGTATGTCGCCTTTGCTCATCGGCGTCTCTTTCTCGCGGGAGGCTTCGGCCTGGCCGCGTCGTTGAATGTCGGTGTTAAAGGTTCTTCACAGTCTAACGCGGTTGTGGACTCGGATGCCAAGGTTTCGAGCTGCTTTGCGGCGGATGTCCCCCGCTGATTGCCCATCAATCCCATCCGCAGCTGCTGTTCCGGCGCATCGCCGAACGCCCGATCGACGAAGCTGCCCATCATGCCCCAGACCTGCGTGAGAACGGCGACCTTGGCCTCCTCATGCATGTCGAAACGGTCAACGAAATGGCGATAGCGGTTGATGTCGAGCTGCATGGCCCATGGCTTTCCCGGCCGCGCAGCATGTACTCGCAGGCCGTATTCGGTGTTGTTCTGATTGCGGAATGCCTGCTGCGGACCTGCCCTCCGGGGACTTACGGCACAAAAAAAGCCCCGCCGAAACTCGGCAGGGCGCGGACGCAGTTATAGGTATTCGTTCCTAATATGTTCTATTTAGCCGGAGTTGTCCAGCTTATTTGCTGATCGGCGTGCCGATGATCTTGAAGGCTGCATCGTAAAGCTGAAGACGCAGTAGCATCGACATCTTCGGCCTTCTTGCCGGTCGCACCTTGGCCTTCCTCTTCATGTCGTCGATGCAGCGAAGGCTGGGGTCCGATCCATGCGCGTCGTCGATAATCTCGTCATGGATGTTGATCTCACTTCCGTCCGGATCGAGGATGACGCCTTCATTCTCGATCCAGCCGAAAATCACATCTGCCAGCCAGTCGGGCGTCCGTCGCCGAGACAGGTTAAGCGCGACAACCGCATGCGCGAGCTTCTCGATGAAGTCGATGCTGAGCAAAATCTTGTCAGCCGCGACCTGGACTTTCTTTGCCATTTTAGCCTCCGGGATTGGAGGCAGGCCTGCCGGGGTAAAGCGCTCTTGGGGTGCACTGCTACCTTATGCCCCCACTACGCGAGCAGGCGCGGGCAGCTATTCCGGCAATAGGCGGCAGCAAATCAGGCAATGTCGCCGGGATTACTCGTTCTTTCGCGAGCAGTGGCGGACCCAGTGAGTTTGTCCTACCCATCTGAAAAGCGGGCAGATGAGGCAGCCTGATGAGACTAAGGGAGGCTAATTCCGGGTACGGCCACGACGCCAGCTATCTGCGCGCGCATAGCAACGCCCATCTCCTCATCGCTGCACTGGACAGCGTAAGCGGCGGCGGCACGAACGGCAGACGCAGGCTTTACGAGACAACGACGCGATTTCGCGAAATCTTCAATGTCGGCTTTGCCGAGCAATATCTGACCCCTGCTTCGCGGATCGGCTACCACTTCAAGGAGATCAGAGCCGGTCGGTCGCAGGCGGCCATTGCCATGTATCTGGCCTGGCTATGCCACAAGCACCCGGCGGAAGCGGCAGAGCTCTACGCCGAGACCGAGCTTGCCTCTGTCATCGAAGCGCCGTTCCGCAGGTTCATTGGTGACCCAGACCAAGCGGCTGCTGTAATCACGGACAGGACGCCTGCGGATATCACCGGCCCTGGCATCAGGGATGAAGCAGAGGCCCGGCTCGCAGCTCATCAGCTCCTGGAGATCGAACGCAAGCTCAACCGGCTTCGTTATGGGGACGGAGCGGACTGGACGCAGCTTCAGCATCTCAAGGCCGGAAAGACCCAGCTGATCGGAAAGCTGCACTTATACGTGTATGAGCATGACGCGAGCGCGGTTCTGTCACAGCTCGCATCGCTTTACGGCGTCGGCCACTGGTCCGATCGCGCTGCTCATGAAAGCGTCGCCGAATATAACGACTTGGTAGCGACCGGGATCGACAAAGCAGCCGACAGGACCGATCCCGACATCCTGCGCCTGATCCTCGATTATGCCCAGAACCACAGGGTACGAAACGATCCGCGCGGGATAGCCGAGGCACTCTCCTGGCTTCCATCGTTCCGCAGCCTTGGCCGGGATCAACGCACAGCGATGATTCTGCGCGATCGAGCCGATTACGTGCTGGAGCACAGCGATCTCTCAGCCGAGGAAACCTGCGACAGCTTCCTGAAGAAGCTGCGCGGCACTGAAGGGCTGGAAAGCGCCTCGATATGGCGCTGCGAAGCCTGCCTGGCCGTAGCGGGAGGCCGGTTCGAGGTCGCGACCAAAGCCGTTGCCCGTGCCCGCATCCTGTTGAAGACGGACAATCCGACGACGACCGAAGAAAAGATGATCCCGCATTATCTGGATGCGATCGAGCTGATCATCGCCCTTCGCATGGGAACCATGCCTTCTCAGGAAATCGCGAATGCACTCGATGCCGTCATCAGAAAGGTACGCGAGATCGACCCCCTAGCGTCCGCCTTCATAGCTGGCCTCTATCACACGCTGGCCGATATCCTCTTCGACGTGGCGGAGCTGGACGGTGATCGATCAGGGGCGCACACGGCCGAGGCTCTGTCTGTCCAGTCTAGGGCGTTCGAGCTTTTTCAGCGCTCGGTGAAGCTGTTCTGCATCTTCGATATGGCGGAACTGGAAAGAGCAGGCCGGAACCGGCTTGAGCGCTACGGCTATCTCGACCCCGACCCGTATGCCTAAGGTAGTTTGGTCAAATTAGCGCCGAACGGCATAACCTTCGCGCCTAGGCGTTTCCATGCTGAGCATCGAAGGGCGTTTCCATGCCAATCTCCTTCAGCAGCATTCGGCCCAATGGGGAAATTTCCAGATTGTGTTTGAAATCACCATCCCGAGGGACGAACTCAGGTATCTGACCTTTTTTGATGTTGCCGTAGTTCTTTCTCAACAGCCCAAGACGAATGAGGTGATTTTTTCCCACATCAAATAGTTGGTTTTGATCGAGCGCCGATGGGGAGGATTGAAACCCGATTGGGTCCGGTCGGTTTATTTTCTCGAACGCAAGACGATCCAAACCTGCATAGGACCGTCCATAAGCATTTAGTAACGTGACTTCATCATCGTCCAGCTCGCCCAATATTAGCAGCAGCCGTTTGCGCCGGATGACGCTGGCATCATCTTCATTCAAACCACGGCTCACGGCCTCTACGATTTGGTCTATCCTCTCACGCGACGTTGCTCGCGCCGACTGGAAGCCGCCTTCCTCGATAAGGTCGATCTTCTCGGCGTTAGAGGCAATACCGTCCCGCATTTCAGCGGATAGATCGTCAACGCGCGATGCCAGCTCCCTGAGATAAGCAGCGATGCGATCGGCTCGCTGGCCTGGGATGACCATGCCGACAACTTCGGAGATGACACCGCCCGCGAAAGGTACGGCTCCGGCAACGCCTTTGCCAATGGCAACAAGCTTGTCGCGCCATTCATCGTCTAGGCCATCGGAAGCCTCGTTCTCGTCACTCATGGCGCGCTGTCACAATTTTTCTCTCTCGATGATGATTCCTTCGGCGATGATATCAAAACGGTAGCCCGTCATCGAGGTCATCAAATTCGACTTCCTTACGCTCCGGATAATCCGTTACCGAGGCTTCCCAGCTCAGCAGCTCCATATCGAGGAACTGCCAGATACGCTCGGGCAGCGATAGGTCCGGCAACTCGGGTCGGTCAAAGGTCATGCGATCGAAGTCCCGCAGGTCAGCTGTGAGGCGCTCCCAAACAGCGGCCGGAAGGCTGACCTGCACGGTAATAGCCGTCGGATCATCCAGATGCCCCACCTGTATCAGCGGCAGGTCCGCGCTCTCTTCCTTCTCTTTCATGTCTTGCCTCCATCATCGCGGAACGCTGCGAAAGCCTCATCCGCGTCGTAATTCGTCCGGGAGAGCGCTACCGGGAGGCCGTCGATCAGCGCCACCTGCATGCCCGTCCGACGATCGAAGAACCGAGCAATCTCGTCAGGCGTCATGAGCGCTGCCTGGTGAATGCCTTCGGATGTGGAAGCGGTAGAACTGGTGCCGGAGGAGGAGCTGTCCCCGCGCTGCTGGCTGGTGCCGCCCGAGACACCTTCACTGTCCGACCAGCCTTCCGATGTTCCACGACCACTTGCCCCAGCCCTAGCCAAGAAAGGCACCAGGCCCGAGCCGCCATCTTTCGTCGCGAGGCTTTGCAGCTGTGCCATATCGGAGTTGCCCTTGGTCGTGCCGGAGGAGCGCGACCAGCCGCCGCTATTGGTTTCGCTCTGGCTTCGGGAGAGGCCGGTCGTGCTGGCTTCCGAGCTTCCCTGCGTCTCCCGGATCAGCTCGACCATGCCCATGCGCTTGGCGAGCCATTCGAGTGTCGTCAGATCAGCATTGGCGAAGAACTGAAGGACGCCTGCATTGCCGAGGAAGGTCTCCCAGCTTTCGCGATAGTGGCGCTTCAGCTGGCCGAGGTCCTGAAGGACAGGCATGAGCTTGACGCCATAGCCCGCCATGAGACCCGCCGCTTTTTCGATGGCTTCCATTCTGCCGAGGGCTGCGAACTCATCCAGCACGAAGAGCACCGGATGACCGCAGGCGGGTTTATCCAGACCTTGCGCTTCCATCCGGTAGAGGACGAGATTGAGCACCAGCCGCAGGAAGCGCGCATGGGTCGGGATGAAGCGAGCAGGCAGGCAGACATAGACAGTCAGCCCGCCCGGCGCTGCCTTGAAGGCGTCGAGATCGATGGCACCGGCAGCGCCGTCATCCCCTTCAAGGCAACGCCGCATCCAGGGAGAGTCGATAAACTTCGTATTTCGGCGCGCGGTGGAGAGGACAGAGCCGCGTTCGTTCTCCCCCATATCGGCAACGGTATGCGCGGCTCCCATGATGACATCGCGGACGGCGGGATTGCTGGCCTTGCTATCCCCCATGGCCGTCCACAGCGCGTCGAAGGGTGAGACCGGCTTTTCCTTCTCGCCCAAGCTCATGTTGAGTTGATCGGCATATGCAGGATCGCCGAGGGTCAGGAGCTGACGGACCTTCACGAGAGACCGCGAAGCGCCGTTCTGGGTGACGGCTACATACAAAAGCGCGGCCTCAAAGAGACCGCGCGCCGACTCGTTCCAGTGGATGTCCTTACCGTCTTCGGAGCCAAGCATGAGCGCGTCGCCGATTGCCGCCGCCAGATCGATCGCGTCGTCAGAAGCAGGATCGATGAGGTCGAGCGGATTGAAGCGGACGCGGAAGGTCTCAGGGTTATCAGCCGCGCCCCGGGGATCGAGCACAGCAACGCGATGACCGAAACGTTTAGCGCGGGCGGAAGCGGTGACAGTCGCGTTCTCGCCCTTGGGATCGATGACGAGACAGCTTCCCGGCCAGAGAAAGAGATTTGGGATGATCGCCGAGCGGCCTTTGCCAGATCGCGAACCAGCGATGATGACGGCATGGCGATCATCCCCATGACCGATAGCGGCACCGTTACGATCGCGCCCCAGCCAGAGATGACCGGGCTGCCAGGGCGAAGCGGAGAATGACCAGCACGCGGTTGCAAGCTTCGCAGATTTGCCATCGTCTCCAGTGCCACGCGGGAAAGAGGAAGTAGACATACCGGCTCCGGATGCAAAAAGGCCCGGCTCGCAGAGTAAGCGGGCCGGGCCTAAAGGCGGGGGGATAGCCTTAGATCAGGGCTGCGTGTTCATCCCAAAAGTGGGATCGCGCTGCTGGCCAGCGTCGAGCGAGGGCGTTCCGTTTTGCCGCTGGTCGGCCTGGGCGATGAGAGTTGCCGGATCATCGACCCCGGCCATCAGTTCACGCACCCGATTGCCGACATCGCCGCGAGAGAGTTCATCGGCTTCCGCGATCATGGTCCCGCGATCGTTACGGGCGCTTGCACAGGCCTGAGGGTCACCAAGGCCGCAAAATAAATCCTTCATCATGATGACCACACTCCGGCCGCCATTGCTCATCTGAAGGAGCTGCTGACGGAAAGCCTGCGCCATCCGTTCCAGCTCGATCGCAGCTTGCGCGATAGCATTCGCCCGCTGGTAGAGGGCGGCATAAGCTTGGACGACCCGCTCCTTGTCCGCAGACACAAGCGCCAGCTCCTTTTGATAAGCCAGCTCGGCCGAGGCTTGCCCCGAACGTTCAGCTTCGGCGATCCTTTCGCGATACTCGGCCTCGTTGACGATGATCTCGCCCGGCTTCGCTCCCAGCATCTGATTTTTCACGCTGAGATCAATCTGAGCTTCCAGCATGGCGGCGATCGTAGTCGGCTTCCATTCGGGTGGCATCGTCACCTGCAAGGCGACAATCCCGAGGATTACCCCGAATCCCATCCCGGTGCAGGCTGTGAACATCTGCCGCATACGCCGTCCAAACGGCATGGCGGTCTGGTAGGCGGATTGGCCACGAGGAGCAGGCCGTTCGAACGGCTGCTCGGCAGCGGCGGAAGGAATCGGCTTCATCTCGGGAAGCGGCGGAAGATCATTCTGCATTGCACGTCTCCTCCGGCGAAATTGCCGTTGCAGACGGGCTAAGTCAGGCAGGCAGAAGCAGCGGGGGGATAGCTACGAAGCTTTCGCTTTATTCGAGGTCACTTTTTTCTTCGAAACTCGATATCCATAGCCTCGCAAACGGCGTCCGGCGTTGCGCAGTGTAACCTTGCTGAAGAAGGGGATGTTGAGCGCATTGGCTGAGTCGGTGATGATTGCGTAGACCACCTCAAACTCTTCCGGGTTCGGACGATCCTCACAATTATTGAGCTTGTGATGATCGGGCAGCTTCTCATTCAGCTTTCGGCGAAACTCTGCATCCGTGACGAACAGTTCAGCTGAAACGACGCCTTGTGCGAATAGATGGCTGAGCTGGGCCGATCCACTGTATCGCTTAACGTGAACAAGCCGCTTGTCCGCCGTAAGAAGGTCGCAAAACTCGATCCGGCTCTGACCTCCTCCGTGTACGATAACGTCGGCATCTAGGCAGTGAGAACCAGCAAGCGCGCTCGTGGCGGCCTTGTTATAGAGAGCCTCGTTGCCGTGCGCATAGTCAGGCAGAACGATGTCCGACTCCGGCATCGATACGAAGTCATTGTTGACCAGCTCCGTGAAGTCCTTCGCAATCGCGAACCACTTTCCGGCATTCAGAATAAACAAGGTGCCGTCTTGCACAATTTCCGCATAGATGCAGCGGTAAGCGGACCAGCTCGTAAGGGTGGTGTCCGAAGTTGCGCTGACAAGAAGAATATCTGCTGATTTTAGCCGTTCGAAATCGATTCCATCTTCTCCGAGGCTTACAAGCAGCTGCGCCGGATCAAGATCGGTATGAAGGTCGGATCGCTTGCGGCAATAGCGGAAACCCTTCACGTCTGCCCAGTCGACTATCTCAGGTGGAGCCATCCAGATGTGGTCCAGTTCCCCACGTTGCAGGCGGGCGATCAGTTCATCGTTGAGCTTGGCGATCTGATGTGACGGGCGCACATCTTTAATCTGGTCGATCCAGTCGAAGCGGTCCTGATAGGTGAGACTGCGATATTGGCTCAGGACATCAGCGAGGAAGTCTTTCACATCCCCGGCGTCAAATTTGGCAGACGCAGCAAAGGTGTCTCTGCCTGAGATCGTGCGGCCGAAGCGTTCGATCCGGGACTTTCCCGTGACGGCGTTCACAAGGTCCTGTTCGACATCAATGCCAAAGCTTGATGCTCCACCCTCGCGGCTTATCTGCTCCCGGCTTTGCTTCGGGACAGAACCTAAAGCCGTTTTATCGATGCTGCGCAGGCTATCAGGGTCGACACTGTTTAGGACCACTTTGAGCCCAAACCGGTCCTCGAGAGCACCATCCTTGAGGAGATGACGCCCATGCCCAAACAGGACGGCAAAAATCCGGGTTTCTTCACCAGCGGTAAGCGGAACGAGGAGCAGACCCTTCGCGCTTGATGTGATGAGTTGAGGACCAGCTCCCAACCTGCTGCCGAAGAAGTCCTGAATCCATGAGGGGGCACGAGGGAAAGACGGCTGCGTGTAGAATGTGCCGAGCCCGTCTACAGGTAACGCCGCAGCACCATCCTTGATGATATCTGCGACATCAACCAGTTCGGCCCGGACAAGGCCAACGGTCAGCTTGTTTGTCTTGTCGGCCATAGTCTCTCCTGAAACGGAGGCTACATCAGCCAAACTTCAAGCGCTAGCGAACCAGCAAAGAATGCCCAGGTGTTCACCGGTTCGAGATAACTCCGCTACTTAGGAAGGGCTGAAGGTCAGAGATAACGCTGCGCGCAAGATGTGCGTGGTAGTACCACGCATCTTGGCAAGGGAGACGCTGCGCTCTCCCGTTGCATCCCTCTGGCCTACGGCACTCCACAGGCATCGAGCCTGCTCCGGACCGATGGGGAACCTTCGGCGCTCCCCAAACCCCATCGACCAAGGGGCGTGCCCGCCCCTGTGGAACCCAGCCGCCTCCGGCGCGGCAAGGGAGCGTTTCTGCTCCCGTTGACCCCATGACCAAGAAGCCTTCGCTCTCCTTTGGACACCTACGATCAACCGGCCGCCAATTGGATACCGTCCCGAACGCTCGCACCCTGAACCTCAACCCACAGACGCTCAGACCTTCGGGCGAGCGATGCGCCTAGTGCCCGTTCTTCTCGAAAAACTTCGCGCGGTGTTTTTCGAGGAAGCTCGTATGCGGCCACTCTTCGGGTTTCATTGGCAGGTGCAGTTCCGTGCCGTGCTGCCCATAGACGGCTTGGAACTCGGCAGGCACTTTGCCCTTCGCCACGATGAGACGATAGTCGTCTCCGATGGCGATCAAGTGCCTATCGAAGAGCCAGTGCACAGTCCCCGAGAGCGCAATTCCATTCTGCACCACGTCGGGTCCGCCGTCAGCGACCGACCAGATGTGAGCGGCTTGCACCTCCGGATTGTCTCGACCGTCTAGCATCCGCAATCGGGTGACGGCGCAACGCCCGCCATATGCGTCGCATACTAATCCGCGGAAGCTCGCGTCCCTGATAATTCGGTTCGTCAGGACCTGCTCGGTTCGGCGGGCCTGATCTTGGCCAGGCAACTCATGCAACGCAGCTTCGGCTTGCACAATTGCCTCGTGTTCGATTTGAAACCGATCCGCGTTTTTGAGGGAGAGCGTTTCTGAAAGCCCAGCGGCAACGATAGCCGCGAAGTCGGCTTCAGAGAGCGCGCGAACGGACCGCCCACGAAGAGACATGCCCACGCGGGCAGGCGGCAGGTTTCGCAGTTCCTCCTCCCAGTATCTGCCATCGACGGTCCATGGTACCGGCCGATCAAATTGCATGAAATCTCGCAGATGGGCGAAGGTCATGCCTTTCGTGCTCGCATCAGGCTCAAGATGCGAGACGACGGCACAAGCGAAGTAGGCGAGATTTCCGCCATCCGCGCGAGGCCGCCGCAAGACGATTCTGTCGCCGATGCAGCGCTCCACGAGGTTGAGGTAGCGCTTGGGAAACTGGTAATGGCTAGTGACCTCGTCGTCGTAAATCGAGGTCGGTTTGGTGTCGAAGACTGCTTTCATTTCTCCATCCCGCTACATCCTCTTCTTTCCCGGAAACCGTATTTTATCCCAAACGCCGCATTTGTGGCCATGTCGACGTGAAAGCCGATGCAAATTTTGCGATGATCTTCTTCAGTGCCTGAGAGGGGTGACGCAGCGTGCTTATCTAACCCTCGACGACCGCGCCGCGGGCAGTGAGTGCCGCTTGGTTCCTGGACCGTCACCCATATTGCCTTACATTGCAGCTATGGTCGACACCCGGTCTCCCGAGCAGCGCAGCCGCATTATGCAGTCCGTCAAAACGGCCCACACTGGACCGGAAATGACGGCTCGGCGGCTGCTTCACAGCATGGGATACCGGTACAGGCTCCACCCCAAAGAACTCCCCGGCAAACCCGACATCGTCTTTCGCGGCAGGAAAGCTGCCATATTCGTGCACGGATGCTTCTGGCACGGCCATGAGTGTCAAAAAGGGAACGCCCCGAAATCTCGGCTTGATTATTGGGGGCCAAAGCTGGCGGCAAACCGGGCCCGCGATTGCATGCAGGTCGAGAAGCTGGAAGCCATGGGCTGGCGTGTGCTAACTATTTGGCAATGTGAGATAAAGGACGAAGACGAGCTGAGAGGCCGCCTTCACGATTTTCTGGGGCCGCCGAATTTTCGATCGACAGCCAAGCTCGAATCGGTTAGCTTGTCCGACACCGCCCGAAAGGCACAGAGAGGGAACACGTGAGACCCATTGGTATCGATCTTTTTGCAGGCGCCGGCGGGATGTCGCTTGGATTCGAGCAGGCCGGCTTCGATGTAGTGGCAGCGGTCGAAATCGACCCTGTGCACTGTGCAGTCCACAAGTTCAATTTTCCCGAAACGGCGGTGATTCCTCGCTCAGTCGTTGGTTTATCGGCTTCGGAAATCCGTGTTGCGGCCGGGATCGGAGACCGCCCGGTAGACTGCGTGTTCGGTGGCCCGCCTTGCCAAGGCTTCTCAATGATCGGGCAGCGTGCGCTGGACGATCCCCGCAACAGCCTCGTGCTCGAGTTCGTCCGGATAGTAGCGGAGCTCGATGCTAGGACATTCGTGTTCGAGAACGTCAAAGGACTAACCGTTGGCAAGCACAAGGCCGTGCTGGAGGAACTGGTTAGAGCTTTCGACGAAGTCGGCTACGAAGTGCGGTTTCCCTGGCACGTTCTAAACGCTGCCAACTACGGCACCCCTCAGCAGCGCCAACGCCTCATTCTACTAGGCGCAAAAAAGGGACAGACCCTTCCAAATTATCCCATGCCAACGACCAATGCCGCGGATGCACGTAAGCCGATGCCCGGTCTACCGAGCGGCCCGACCTGTGGGGATGCCATAGGCGACATCCCTGATGCCGACCGCTTTCCTACGCTTATCGAAACCGACTGCGTGAAGACGTCGGCCTTCAAGAAGCCGTCCCCTTACGCTGCCGAGATGCGCTGCTTAACGAACGATGCCTGGCATTACGGCTATGTTAGGAATTGGCAGCCAGGTTTTTTGACTTCGAGCGCCCGGACGATTCATACCGAGATCTCCCGCCGTCGGTTCTCCGAGACCGTGCCGGGGACGGTCGAGCCGATCAGCCGCTTTCTGAAGCTGTCCCCGACAGGTTTGGCAAATACCCTCCGCGCTGGCACCGATGGAGCTCGCGGAGCTTTCACGAGCCCGCGTCCAATTCATTTCGCTGCCGACCGCTGCATCACCGTGCGCGAGATGGCTCGCCTACATGGGTTTCCGGACTGGTTTAGACTTCAGGCAACGAAGTGGCACGGGGCTCGGCAAATCGGCAATGCAGTTCCGGCTCCGCTCGCTAGGGCTATCGGGCAAGCGGTGGTCGCGGCACTAGGTGTGGCGCCCACACGACCGGAGCGTTCCATTTCGCTTGGAGACCCAAGTCTCCTCTACATGGAGATGTCCGAAGCGGCAGAGCATTTTGGCGTTCCCAAGCCGAGCAGCAAGCGCGATCGCAAGAGCGGGGCAACGAAGCGCAAGCAGCATGAAATTGAGGAAATGCGGTTGAAGCTGAAGGTGGTAAATGGCGGACGATGAAAATGATGTCGCAGTAGAAGAGCTCGACGAAGATGAACTTCCGCCAAAGGCAAAAGCGAAGCGTGTAGGCGCCTATGTCGCCATAATCGAAGATATCTTCAGGAGGTACTATACACAGGGTGCCACCGAGTTTGAGTTTGAGCGTGAGGAAATCGCGGCAGCGGCCACTCGAACGAACGTGAAGGCCCCAAAGAACCTTGGTGACGTAATTTACTCCTTTCGATATCGCCGAGCTTTGCCGAGGTCCATTCTGGACACTCAGCCGGACGGCTTGTATTGGTTGATTTTAGGCGCTGGAGATGCGCGATACCGCTTTCGGCTGAGTAAGTTGTGTTACATCGAGCCGACACGCGGTCTTTTGGTTCGTAAGATCCCGGATGCGACGCCCGAGATCATCGCTCAGTACGCTTTGAGCGATGAGCAGGCTTTGCTTGCAAAGGTTCGGTACAATCGGCTTATCGACATTTTCTTAGGCGTGACCGCCTACAGCCTGCAAAACCATCTCCGTACCAAAATACCCAACTATGGCCAGATCGAAATCGACGAGCTGTACGTCGGCGTCGATAGCCAAGGCGCACAGTTTATCGTTCCGGTGCAGGCCAAAGGTGGCAACGATAAGCTCGGCGTCATTCAGACGATCCAGGATGTGACGTTCTGCCAGACGCAGGAGCGTTATAAGCATTGCGTCCCGAGAACCGTCTCGGCGCAGTTCATGGACGGTGACGTGATCGCCATGTTCGAGCTAACTTTCGACGGCAACGACGTGTCGATCGTACGGGAAAAGCACTATCGCCTTGTCGGCGCGAGCGAAATCACACCGGCCGAGCTAACCGTCTACAAGCTACCCGATTAGCAAAGGCGACCGAGTGGAAGCTGCGCCGGTCGCGCCAATACCGCATGCCGGAGGGAGCGCAGAACCTCTCCCCGGCCGTCATGGCGCAGTGGACGAATTACTCGGTAGCCTAAACGATTTTCCAACCGAGCATGATTGCTAAAAATTGATCTGAGCGTAGGTTGGATAGTAGCGATAGAAGCTGGCGTAGGACGCTAGCTGTTCGTCCTTTAGGTCGAAGCCCAGTCCTTGTAGGTTGTCGCGGGTAAGAGGAACCTCGGTAGGCAGCTGAGCTTGCAACACTGCTGCTTCCCGAAGGGTGAGGTGGGGCGCGGTAATCCTTGGTTCGACAATACCAGGCCAGCTCGGTAAATCTATCACGGCCTTTGCTGCTGGACGGGCGCCCGGTCGCGGAAGGATACCGCCGACCGTCACCATAGTAGCTGAGTCGGTGTAAACCAATTTAAACGCAGGAACGAAGCCGCCAGGACGCCCGCTGACCTCGGCCGCAGATGTAAGGAAATCCATTGTGACGCTCGCGAGCGTCTCTGGAAGGCCGTCACGGATCGCGTCCTCATCCAAATCGTCGGGAACAACTCCGCCGAGCAGGCGCTTCAAACGCTCGTGTCGATCCTTAGGTTTGCCATACGCCGCCCCCGTCGCACTGAACGTCGTGAGCAAAATGGTGTTGTGCGGTGCTCCGCTAAACACATTTCTGAGGTCTTCGACGCCCTCTTCGTCAAGAGGGCCATCGTAGTCGAGCCAAATGATCCAAGGCCGTTGCCGATGATCCTCGGAAAGGTACATTGCAGAGAGTTCCACGCCAGATCGTCCGTGTCGAACGTCGACACTACGATATGGTCGGTTAAACTCCGCACGTGTATATCCGATATCGTCCGCCTCGATTGAGACCATGTCGTCGATACCGAGCAGCCGATGGGCCATCAAGAAGTCGGCGAACCAGATCGAGCCCATTCCAACGTAGATTTGTGCGTTCAGATCCAAAGCGGCCTGCAATCGCCCCAAGCCTTCGAAAACAAGACTACGCTCAATGCTTTTACTTGGTCGAAGGCTATAATTTATATTGTCAAATGATCCCATTAGTCGTCACCGACGAAGTCATCGTAGGTGTGTTCGAATGACTTAAGACCGACCTCACGGTATGACATGTTAATGCTACCCAATGCGCTTGCGAGAGCTTGTATACGCTTCTTTGGCAAAGTGTAATTTATTGTTCCTGAAGGCTCTTTTGGCACAGCTTTATAGGTCGGCAGAGCTACCGCGGCGCGAGCGGGGATTGCGTATATAGATAGTGGACGTGTCGCTGCCTCGGCGATCTTTGCCTCTTCCTGCGCTTGCTTTCGCTGATTTGTGTAAGACGTCCACCGCTTGGATGCTTCGCGCATTTTGGCCTGTGCCCGTCTATACACGCCCGAAGAGACATCCACGCTGCGCTTGGTCGTTGTTAAAGGTAGAAGAGCGGCGTTGACTGAACTAAAAACCACAAGGCCGATGAAACCATTATATTGGCCGTGCCACTGCGGCCAGCCCTCGGTTCCCCAGCCAGCAGCAGCGGTCTTATCGCCCGCCATAACTACTCGTCCGTTGCAGATCGCGTACCATCCGTAGCGCTCGTCGCCTTCAGCCTCCTCAACATCGTTCGTGTCTGGTGGAGGAGCAGCCATGCCCGCCACAATCTCCACCCGAACTTCGCCCCGTCCGTCTGCGTCATCGGGATAAGCATCGCGCATGGATTGAAATGCATCGCTCTCGCGAAGCTCAATCTGCCACCCATTGACCGCCTTGCCATTGAGAATGATCCGCAAACCATAGTGAAGATGCAGCGTATAGTCTCGGGCGAGAATGCGTCTTAAGTTGCGTTCAAACAAAGGAGATGAGAAAGCAGCCGCAGTCTCGGGAGTGAGCGTGTTTACCTGGATGTTAACGCCACTATCTGCGCCTGGGTCAGCGCTATAAATTGGAAAATCCCACTCTTTAGCTTTGGCCGGGCTAAGCCATTGGTTTACATCGATAGAGACCCGAAACGCGCTCAGCGCGCTGCCGTCCGCCCATGTGCTCGTTATCTCAATGTTCTCACCGAGCTTGAAGACGGCGCGCTTCATGCCAATACCGTAGACCCCGATACTAAAGTCCTCTCGTTCGCTGGTCTCCTTTCGGCCAAAGGTAAATGCGTACTCTTCGGCATCTTTGAGCGTCATTCCCCCGCAATTGTCGGAAACGCTAAAGCAACCCTCATTTGCAATGATCTTGATTTCATACTTGGAGAGGTCAGCGGCCTGATTTAAGCCAATCGGCCGACCGCCTTCAAGACTCCAAGCGCCGTCAATGCTATTATCCACCAAGTCAAGGATGCAATCCTCTAAAGCGATATCGCGTGTGATCATTCTTACAAAGAAGGACTTCGTCGGGTTCGCCTCGGCTTTTCCAAGCAGTGTCATTCCAATTCCTCGCTCGGCCCAGCCGTTTGGTACCTGAAATAAGTTTCAACTCGCTCGATCTTTCCACAGCGCGCGGCCTGTCGCAAGACAGATAGAGATTCTGTTAATAGCGCCATGGCCGCTTGGGCATAGCGAGCTTTGTGTGGTTCCTTGAGCGGTCTATCGCGTTTTGCCACGTCGTCGCGCGTACATAGCCAAACTTTGCTATGCCACGAACTGTTTTGGCTGCTAACTCCCCATTACCATGCTGGGTTTGGCTTACTTAGAGAGCCCCCTTCAAGGAGTGCACGGGCTCCACGTTATCACTCGACGAGTAGCCGAAAGTGTTCACCTCGCGAAGCCGCCCTTTTCGTGGTTCAGATGCGTGGCTGTGCGTCCCCGTAGATTGCGTGGGCATGCATCAGTGCCCGCTCGCTCATTTCTGACTGCACTTCGGAAGTTCTCGCCGAGAGTGTGCGTTTCGAGCTCGTTTGCAGAAACCTGCTTGCCAAGATCGTGGTGAAGTTCCTCCGCCCGCGCCGCAAACCGGCTGCGAACGGCAACAATCTCCCGCTGAAGCCCGCGCCGCTCAGTTAGCTGGTCGTGGACGAGGTCGTGCCGCTCGGTGCGGTCGCGATTGCGGCATTCCAGCGCTTCCGCCTCATTCTGCCGTAGCGTTTCCTTCCGCCTGCCGGTCAAGCGGTCCCATAGCCCGGCAACGCCTTTTCGCAGCCGTGCGGCTCTGGCCTTGCCTTCCGCCTCGCTCCGCTGGCGCTGAGCGTCACCCAGCTCCTGCCGATGCTCCCGGTGCCGGTCTCGCATGGCGATGCGCTTCGCCTCCAGCGGCAGCATCGCTTCCACTTTCGCCCGCTCGTTCTCCTTGAGTAGGTGCCGCAACTTTGGCGCTATCGTGGCGGCGATATGCTGCTTCGTCTCCTCGACGCTCCGGTATTCCTCCGGTTTGCCGAGCCGGGCAGCGATCTCCTTGCTCTTCTGTCCCGTCATCCGGGAGAGGGAGAGAACTTCCCCTTCATAGGTGACGGCGACATGAGCCCGCCGATCGCCACGGGCGAGGAATAGACCCTTGGCTTCCAATGCCGCTTCGAAGCTTTGCCTGCTGTCCGATATGGCCCAGGCCGTCTGAATGGCTTCCTTGAGTTGCTTCGGATCGCGCCCCATGCGCTTGCATTGCTGCCAATGGGCAAGATCGAAGCTGCCTCTGTCCCGCAGCCCCTTGTCGATGAAGCCGCGTGGCAGCTCCCAGCCATGCTCCAGATAAAGTCCTTTGGAGACCGCATTCAGCTTCATCTTGAAGTGCGACATCTGCCGGGCTGTCATCGTTTCGGCATCGATACGGGACCAGACGGCATGACAATGCCGTCTGCCTTCCTTCTCATGGAAGACGATGACGCGCGGCTGGCCGGTCAGGCCCAGCTGGTCTTCAATTTTCTCGATTGCCCCCTCGAAGGCATCGACTGGCACTGAGGCTGTCTCTGGCGGATTCAGGGAGACCGAGAAGAGATACTGCTGGCATTTGGTGCCAAGAGCGATAGCCTGAGCTTCCTTGAAAGCGCCGAGCACCGTTTCCGAGCAGAAGCCCCGGACCTCATGCACCTCGACATGCTCATTTTCAGGCTTGAGCAGATGGACGGCCAGGTCTCTGCCTCCGCCGCGCTGGCTGGCCTTGAGGATCACGACCGACCCTCCGACAGACCGACGGCCCGGACCAGAAGGGCGCGCATCTCGGCGACAGCCGCGCAGGCCTCATGCAGTTCGGCTTCCAGCTCCGGCGTGAGATCGAGCGCGCCGAGATTGGCGGCGCGAGCGAGCTGGTTGAGATTATTGGCGATGCGCGACTGGCCGAGCTTGGCAAGAGCCTCCGCCAGCGCCGCGCGATCCTTGATTGGAGTCATGCCGCGCGTCCGCACCGGGGCGGCAACGCCATCGAACAGGCGAGACTTTATATAGGCGGAGACGGGGAGATGTCCGGCGTCTCGCTCCAGCTGAAGACGCTCCTCTGGCGTCAGGCGCAGCGAGAATGGCGCTGGCCGCCTGGAGGAGCGTTCGTCGGACATGATTCTGATAAAAAGCGAGGTTAAACGACGACAGCCCGCATCCGGGGGGATGCAGGCTGCGTGGTAGAGGCTGTTATTTTGGGCGGCGGTTAACCGCTAGGTGGCTGGCTCAGCCGGGCTTTGGACCGAGCGAGGTGTCGATCAGACAGCGGTTCCAGTTCTCAAGATCACGGAACAACTGGTTCGAAACACATTCGCCGAGGCGCACCATTTCTGTGGCGCTGCCGCGCTCCGCGCTACCTGTGCGCGGAGTCCGGGTGCCATCTCCTCCCCTTATCCGACGGGCAATGTGGCATCGTAGCCTTGCATCGCCAGGCTTTCGCGGACACGCGCGAGGGCACTGCCGGCGGGATCGTGTTCTTCGAGCAGGGCAAAGGTGCCGCCAAGGGCGAAGCTGCAATGACCGTGGACGACCGCGATCAGCGACCGGGTGAGCCGGCCGATATCGGTCCCAGTGTCGGCAGGGAGCGCGGCGCGTACCTCCGCATCGACGATCGTGGTCAGCGCTGCGCGGGCCGCATGGTCGGCTGGGCCCAGCAGGTCTGGCGCGACCCGGTGTTCATAGATCGCTGACCACAGATGCGTGTGGTCGCGGGCGAAGGCGAAATAGGCCTCGACCAGCGCGGCGATGCGGTCGGCAGGTCCGCGCGATAGCTCCCGTTCGAGCGCATTTGCCCACAGGGTGAAGGTGTGCGAGTTCAGCGCCACCAGCAGGTGATCGAGCGATCCGAATACGTTGTAGATCGTGCCCACGGAGTAGCCGGCGCGCTTGGCCACCTCCCGGCCGGAGAAGCGCGCCAGACCGCCTTCCGCCAACAACCGGTGCCCTTCGGACAGCAGCAATGCCTGCAATTCGTCGCGTGTATGATCCGACCGCCGGCCCATGACGGGGATCATACCTACAAAATTGAACAATGTCCAATTCTGCAATTGAACAGTGCTTATTTTCGCGCTAGGGTGCGCTGGTTATCGTCGGAGCAATGCCATGGTCGCATCCATTCTGCTGGTTCTGCTGCTGATTCCAATGGCGTGGCTGTGGCGGCGGATGGATGCACTGGAACAGCGTGTCCTGGAACTCGAGGCAGGGCAGGGCAGTGTACCGGCAACGGCGCCGCCAGCGATCGTGCCGCCATCGATCCCGGCACCAGCAGTCGCTCCGGTGGAAGCGTCACGGGCGGAGCCGGCAGCGTGGTCGAGAGCGGAGCCGCCCGCGTCGGCGCAGCCCGCGCTTTCATCCGATGAACGGGCGGACGCTGTGGTCGAGCCGGAGCCGGGACGCTGGCGGCCGGTGTTTGATTTCGAAGAAGTGTTCGGCCGTCTGCTGCCGATCTGGGCCGGCGGCATCGCGCTGGCGGTGGCGGGGTTCTTCCTGGTCCGCTGGTCGATCGACAACGGCGTGCTTGGCCCGTGGGCGCGCGTGGCGCTGAGCTTCGGTGCGGGCGCCGCCTTGCTGGCGAGTGCGGAACTCGCGCATCGCCTGTCGGCCCGGCTAGACGATGAACGGGTGCGGCAGGCGCTGGCCGGCGCCGGACTGGCGACCTTGTATGCCGGGTTCTACCTGGGGGGCAGCGTCTACCAATTGTTCGCTCCGTGGCTCGCCTTCGCCGGGCTGGCGGGAGTGACCGCGCTGGCCGTGGGACTGTCCTGGCGCTTCGGTCTGCCGAGTGCGGTGCTGGGTCTGACCGGCGGTTTCGCCGCACCGGCGCTGGCCGGCGCGACGGAGCCGAACCTGCCGCTGCTCGCCGGATATCTGGCGGTGGTCACGGGTGGGCTGGTGGTGGCTGGCGAGCGGCAGGAGCGCCCGTGGCTGGGCATGGCTGCGCTGGCCGGTGGCCTGCTGTGGGGTGCGGCCCTGCTGGCCGACGGGGCCGCGCTGGGCAGCGGATCGGCGGTCTTGTCCATCGGACTGCTGTTGGTGCTGCTGGGCGGGGTGCTGCCACACCTTGCAGGTACCGGCGTCGGCACCGGCACGGCCGAACAGGGACCACGGCTGGCCATCGGCGCTCTGGCGACGCTGCAGATCGCGCTGCTGGTCAGCCGCAGCGGCTATGGCCCGCTGGCGTGGGCCTGTTACCTGCTGCTGGGTGCCGCACTGGCGGTGCTGGGCTGGAACAATCCGCGTCTGCGCGAAGGCGGCGCGGTGGCGGCGGGCGTCAGCGTGCTGCTGTTGGCGGCGTGGCCGCAGCCCGATGGCGCGACCTTTGCGCTGGTCGCAGGTGCGGCGGCCGTGATCTTCGGCGGCGGTGCGCTGGCACAGGCCTGGCGTGGCACTGCCGCGGGCGTCGATCACCTGCAGGTGGCGCTGCACCCGCTGGGCGTGGGCCTGGCGGCATTGTACCAGTTCGAGCTGGAGAGCAGCGGCGATGCACAGGTGCTGGCGCTGGGCTCGGGGCTGCTGGCGCTGCTGCCGCTGGCGGCATGGTGGCGTGGCCGGATGCTGTCTGCCGGCGCGGTAACGGCGATATTGGGCCAGGCGGCGGCCGCGCTGCTGTTGCCCGATGCCTGGCTGCCGCTGCTGCTGACCGTCATCGCCGTTCCGCTGGCTTGGAAGGTGCGCGGTGCGGTGCCGATTTCGGTGACCCTGCTACTCGCCGGACTGGTCTGGGCGGGCGAGGCGCTCGTCCGCCTGATCGGCACGGGAGCCGCGGTGTTGCATGGCGAACCGGCGCTGATCGGCGACCTGCCGGCGATCACGATGACCTGGCAATTGCTGGCGCCGCTGGCGACCGGCTGGCTGGCGACGCTGCTGCTGCAGCGTGCCGCCTTCGGCCGCTGGCGCAGGGCGGCCTGGGTGCTGGCCTCCACGCTGGCACTGGCGGTGGTACATGTCAGCTACAAGCAGCTGTTCGCGATTGGCGACCTGCCGCGCTTCGTGGCGCTGGGCATGGCGGAGCGCACATTGTGGCAAGGGCTGCTGGCGGGCACCGGTGCGCTGCTGGTCTGGCGTACGCACCGGCCGATTGCCGGGCGGGTGCTCGGCTGGCTGGCGCTGGCGCACTTCGCCTGCTTCACGCTGTTGCTGCACAATCCGTTGTGGAGCGATCAGGCGGTTGGGTCGCTGCCGGTGCTGAACCTGCTGCTGCCCGCCTACCTGCTTGCGACCCTGATGGTGCTGTGGCTGCGACCCGGCGGGCGCCATGCCTGGTTGCCGGAGGCCGGCGCCATGCTGTTGCTGTCGATCGGTGCGCTGTCGCTGTTGCGGCAGGCGTTCAGCGGCACGATCCTGTTGCAACCGATAGATCCGGCGGAAGACCTGTTGCAGTCTTTGTTGGCGATCGCGCTGGCACTGGGCTTCCTGGCCTGGGGTGCCCGGACAGGGCGGCGCAGCTGGCGCGTCGGGTCGCTGGTGCTGATGCTGGGCGCGGTGCTGAAGGTATTCATCCTCGACGCTGCTGCGCTGGACGGGCTGGCGCGCATCGGATCGTTCTTCGCCCTGGGTGTCTGCCTGATCGCGATCGGCTGGTTCTATTCCCGGCAGTTGCGGGCCCCCGCCATTGCCGCCGATGGCGGGCGCCAGTAGGGCGGCTTGCGAAAGGATTGGCGATGGAGGTTATCGAGCAGAGCCGGGCCCGCCGGCTGCGCGGCGCGACGGACGATATGCATCAACGGCTCGACAGCCGGATCAACGCGGCGGACGCCTTTGGCAGCATCGGGCAATATGGCCGGTTCGTGCAGATGCAATGGGTCTTCCATGCGGAGATTGCGCCGCTTTATGCCGACCCGCTGCTCCAGGATCTGTTGCCCGGTCTGCCCCGGCGTCAGAAGCTGGAGTTGATTGCTGCCGATCTGACCGATCTCGGGCTGGCGCCTGTGATGGAGCCGGACCTGCGGTTCAGGCGCGGCGCGATCGACACGGCGGCGGCGCTGGGCTGGCTGTATGTCGCGGAAGGATCGAACATGGGCGCGGCGCTGCTGCGCAAGCAGGCGGCTCGCCTCGGCCTCGGCGACGGGCATGGCGCGCGCCATCTCGCCCCGGCGGGAGAGGGGCCCGCAGCCCACTGGCGCGACTTCACCGCATCGCTGGACGCCGTGCCGTTCGACCATGCGGCGGAACGCCGATGCGAGGCTGGTGCGCGGCAGGCGTTCGAACGGGTGGAACACCTGGCAGTGCTCCATCTCGGTTAAGGATCGCAGAATTCTGTGCCTCCGCGGCTGCTACGTGCCTGCGCCATCTTGCAAACGCCGCTGAATCTGTTTGAAGCTGCAACGATCAGATTTGGGAGCCCGTAGGCGCATGAAGTCCGGTTCGCTGTCCCGTCCATCCCTGTCCGGCGGTCGCCGCGGTTCGGCCCTGATCGCGCTGGCGCTGGTTGGCCTCGGGGCGCTGGCGCTGGCCGGGCCGTACGGCCTGCTAGCGTGGAGCGAATCCAAGTCGGTGCTGCAGCAGCGCGAGGCGCGTATCGCCAAGCTGGAGGAGGAGCGGGCGGAGCTTGCCAACCTGGTCGACCGGCTGGACCCGCAGGCGACCGACCCCGATCTGGTGACCGAGCTTATCCGGCGCGATCTGAACGTTGCCCACCCTGACGAATATGTGATGGAGATTGCCCCGCCTGCGCAATAGCGGGCGGGTACAGCGAACGCACGAGGAGGCGTTGCCAGCGCGGCAATCCTCTGACTATAGGCGCTGCATACGAACCGGCCCGGCAAGGGTCCCACAAGAGGAACGCGTCTTGGCTAAAGCCAGCAATCCCGCATCCCCCAACAAGGCCGCTGCCGTAACGTTGGCCGCGCCAAGCGCCGCCGGTGCCGAGGGTGGGGACATTTTCTCGCTGCGGTCGCTGCAGGACAGTTTCGAGGCCGACCGCCGGTACAAGGCCGATGCGGAGGAACTGCTGAAGCTCTACGAGCAGATGCTGCTGATCCGCCGGTTCGAGGAACGCGCCGGGCAGCTGTACGGCTTGGGCCTGATCGGCGGCTTCTGCCACCTCTATATCGGACAGGAAGCGGTGGCCGTGGGCCTGCAGTCCGCCTTGGAAGAGGGCAAGGACTCGGTCATCACCGGCTATCGCGACCACGGCCACATGCTCGCCTACGGCATCGACCCTAAGGTGATCATGGCGGAGCTGACCGGGCGCCAGGCCGGCATCTCCAAGGGCAAGGGCGGCTCCATGCACATGTTCAGCACTGAACATGCGTTCTATGGTGGCCACGGCATCGTCGGCGCACAGGTGTCGCTGGGTGGCGGCCTAGCCTTTGCGCACAAGTACCGGGAAGATGGCGGCCTGTGCCTTGCCTATTTCGGTGACGGCGCATCCAACCAGGGCCAGGTGTACGAGACGTTCAACATGGCGGCGCTGTGGCAGCTGCCGGTGATCTTCGTGGTCGAAAACAACCAGTACGCCATGGGCACCAGCGTCAAGCGCTCCAGTGCGGAGACCGAGTTCTACCGCCGCGGCACCGCGTTCCGTATTCCCGGCATGAAGGTCAACGGCATGGACCTGCTCGAAGTGCGGCAGGCGGCCAAGGTGGCCATCGACCATGTGCGCGGCGGCGGCGGCCCAGTGCTGATGGAACTGGAAACCTATCGCTATCGTGGCCACTCCATGTCCGACCCGGCGAAGTATCGCACGCGCGAGGAAGTGCAGGGCGTGCGCGAGAAGAGTGATCCGATCGAGGGCGCGAAGGCTGACCTCCTGAAGCTCGGCGTCAGCGAGGATCAGTTGAAGGACATCGACAAGCGCATCCGTGCGGTCGTGTCCGAAGCGGCTGATTTCGCCGAGAAGAGCCCCGAGCCCGAGGCGGGCGAACTTTACACCGACGTGCTGGTGGAAACCTACTGATGTCTATCGAACTCAAGATGCCCGCGCTTTCCCCGACCATGGAGGAGGGCACGCTGGCCCGCTGGCTGGTCAAGGAAGGCGATACCGTTTCCGCCGGTGATGTGCTGGCCGAGATCGAGACCGACAAGGCGACGATGGAGTTCGAATCCATCGACGAAGGCACCGTTGGCAAGATCCTGGTGCCCGAGGGCTCCGAAGGCGTGAAGGTCGGCACCGTGATCGCGATCCTGGCGGGCGAGGGGGAGGATGCCTCCACCATCGCACAGGCGCCGGAAGCCGACACCTCCGCCGAGCAGAAGTCGCCCGAAAAGGGCGGCGCGGCCGAGGAGAAGGGCGAGAAGGCCAGCGCCAGCGCCAGCACGGCCGAGCTGATGGAAGCCAAGCCGACGCCGCGCAAGGCCGATCCCGAGATCCCTGCCGGCACCAACATGGTGAAGGTCACGCTGCGCGAGGCGCTACGCGATGGCATGGCGGAAGAGATGCGCCGGGACGAGCGCGTGTTCGTCATGGGCGAGGAAGTCGCTGAATATCAGGGCGCGTACAAGGTGACCCAGGGCCTGTTGGAAGAGTTTGGCCCGAAGCGCGTGATCGACACGCCGATCACCGAATACGGCTTTGCCGGTATCGGCACCGGCGCCGCGATGGGTGGTCTGCGTCCGATCGTCGAGTTCATGACGTTCAACTTCGCCATGCAGGCGATCGACCACATCGTGAACTCCGCCGCCAAGACCAACTACATGTCGGGCGGCCAGATGCGGTGCCCAGTCGTGTTCCGCGGTCCCAACGGTGCGGCCAGTCGCGTCGCCGCGCAGCACAGCCAGAACTACGGCCCGTGGTACGCCAGCGTGCCCGGCCTGATCGTGATTGCGCCCTATGACGCGCACGATGCTAAGGGGCTGCTGAAGGCCGCGATCCGGTCGGAAGACCCGGTCGTGTTCCTGGAGAACGAGCTGCTGTACGGCCGCACCTTCGAACTGGCGCAGCTGGATGATCACGTCCTGCCGATCGGCAAGGCGCGGATCGTGCGCGAAGGGAAGGACGTCACCATCGTCGCCTATTCCATCGCGGTCGGCCTGGCGCTTGAAGCCGCCGAGCAATTGGCGGGTGAGGGCATCGATGCCGAGGTGATCGACCTTCGCACCCTGCGCCCGCTCGACACCGAGACGGTGCTGGAAAGCCTGAAGAAGACCAATCGCCTGGTCGTGGCCGAAGAAGGCTGGCCGACCTGCTCGATCGCGTCGGAGATCATCTCCGTATGCATGGAGAAGGGCTTTGATCACTTGGATGCACCCGTGATGCGCGTGTGCAACGAGGATGTGCCGCTGCCTTACGCTGCCAACTTGGAAGCGGCCGCGCTGATCAACACGCCCAAGATCGTCAGCGCCGTGAAGAAGGTCTGCTACAAGGGCTGACGGAGCAGCATCGGTGGCGGGTGACCTGACTGCCGACCTGCCTGACCTGTCGCGGCTGGCGCTGGGCTACGCTCCGCCGGCCGCGAAACGGCAGACGGCAGCGCTGATGGCGCTGGACGAACGGCTGGCCACCATCCTGCGGCAGAAGCGGGAGCCGATGCTGGCCCAGTTGCGGCTTGCCTGGTGGCGCGACCGGCTGGGCGAGACACCGGATCGGTGGCCCGCTGGCGACGCCGTGCTCGATGCGATACGCGACTGGCGCGAGCCATCCGGCCTGGTGCCGGTGGTCGATGGCTGGGAAGTGCTGATCGATGAGCGGGTCGATCGTGCAGCGCTGGACCGCTTCGCCACCGGGCGTGCGTCTGGCTTTGCGGCCCTGGCCGATCAACTGGGTCAACCGCGCGGCGCGGCATTTCTGGCCGGTCGCATCTGGGCCCTGGCCGATCTCGCTGCCAATATCTCCAATCGGCAGGAGCGGGCCGACGCGCTTGCCCTGGCACAGGCAGGCGGGCCACCACCAGCCCTGTCCCGCCACATGCGGCCACTTGGCGTTCTTGCCGGCCTGGGCTGGCGTGCCGTCAAATCGGGCGGCGGACCGCTGCTGGCGGGGCGCACGGCGGCGCTGACGGCATTTCGGGTGGGGCTGACTGGACGATGAGGCGATTGATTCTGCCTGCCGTGGGCGCGTTGGCGATTGCGGCGCTGGCGCTGTTCTGGCTCAACGGTCCGGCCATTGTGGAGGCGGGCGCCCCGCCGCCAGAGCCGGCGCCGACTCGCCCCGAGACGTTGCCCAGCGCCGACGTGTCCGGACTGACCGGGCCACCGCCGCCAGAAGCGACCGAGCTCAGCGACGAGCAGCGCCGGTTCTTCCGCTACGATCGCAACCGCGATCAGCGGATCACCCGAACCGAGATGTTGTCCACCCGAACCGATGCTTTCCGGACCTTGGACGTGGACGGCAACAATCTCTTGACGTTCGAGGAATGGGCGGTCGCCACTGTCCGCCGATTTGATCGCGCCGACGCCGACGGAGACCGCGAGCTGACCCCGGATGAGTTCCGCACCACCGCGCCCCGCCCGCGAGCGACGCCGGTCTGCAAGTGCTGATCAGGCGGGAACCGGCTCGTCCGCCAGCCATGCGGTCATGTCGGCCTTGGCGCGTTCGGTATAGGCTTCCTTGCGCACCTTCTTGCGCACGTCGTGCAGCGGCGGGAACAGCCCGAAATTGACGTTCATCGGCTGGTAGTCGGTCACGTCCGCATCGCCGGTGATGTGAGCCAGCAATGCGCCCATCGCAGTGGTGACCGGCGGCGACTGCCATGCACGACCGCCTAGCTCGGCTGCCGCCATGCGGCCGGCGAGCAAACCTATGGCGGCACTTTCGACATAGCCTTCACAACCGGTGATCTGGCCCGCGAAACGGATGTGCGGCGCGCGGATCAGCCGCAATTGCCGGTCCAGCAGGGTCGGACTGTTCAGGAACGTGTTGCGGTGCAGCCCGCCCAACCGGGCGAATTCGGCATTCTCCAGCCCCGGGATAGTGCGGAACAGCCGCACCTGCTCCGCATGGCGAAGCTTGGTCTGAAACCCGACCATGTTCCACAACGTGCCCAGCTTGTTGTCCTGACGCAATTGCACCACGGCATACGGCCACCGGCCCTGCGGGAACTCCGGCGTCGGGTCACGTGGATTGTCAAGGCCCACGGGCTTCATGGGCCCGTGGCGCAGCGTATCAACACCGCGTTCCGCCATCACCTCGATCGGCATGCAGCCGTCGAAATAGGGGGTGTCCGCCTCCCACTCCTTGAAGCTGGTCTTTTCCCCGGCCATCAGACCGGCATGGAACGCGAGGTACTGCTCCTTCGTCATGGGGCAGTTGATGTAGTCCTTGCCGCCGTTTTCCTCGGCCCCCTTGTTCCAGCGCGACTGGAACCAGGCGACCTCCATGTCGATGCTGTCGCGATGGACGATCGGCGCGATCGCATCGAAGAAGGCGAGAGCGCCGGCGCCCGTGGCAGAGGCGATGCTGTCGGCCAGCGCAGCTGCGGTCAGCGGCCCGGTGGCGACGATGGTGACGCCGTCGGCGGGAAGGGTGTCGACCCGCTCGCGCATGATCGTGACATTGGGATGGTCGGCGAGTGCCCGCCCGACTTCGCCGCTGAACACGTCGCGGTCGACGGCGAGGGCGCTGCCCGCCGGCACCTTCGCCCGCTCCGCCGCGCGCATAACCAGCGAATCCATCCGGCGCATCTCGTGATGCAGCAGGCCGACGGCGTTCTTCTCGTCATCGTCGGAGCGGAAGGAATTGGAGCAGACCATCTCCGCCAACCCGTCCGTCTGGTGCGCCGGCGTGGTCTCGCCCGTTCCGCGCATTTCGGACAGGCGCACGCGCCAGCCGGCTTCCGCCAGTTGCCACGCCGCTTCGCTGCCAGCGAGGCCGCCGCCGATGATGTGCACGTCATGGGTCATGCGGCCGGGCTTGCTCCGCCGCCCACCCCGCGTCAAGGGAACGCGCATGGTCCGTACCACCAAGCCGCTGGCCGAGAAGCGCCCATTCCTGCTCGCCAGCATCGTTGCGGCGCTGGCGTTCTACTACCTGCGATCCGGCCCGTGGCCGGAGGCGTGGTTCATCCCGCTCAAAGGTGCGGCCGTGGTGCTGCTGGCCGTCTATGCCAGGCTGCGCCATGGCGGGGCGGATGCCCGGCTGCTTGCCGTATTGCTGCTGATCGCGGCCGGGGCGGAGATGGCGCTGGAGGTGGACGGTCTGGCGGCGCATGTCCTGTGGTTTGCGTTTCATGCCGTCGCACTGATGCTGTGGCTGCGTCACCGGCGAATCCTGGTTGGCAGGCAGGACAAGGTAGTCGCGGTGCTGCTGCTGCTGGCGCCGTCAGCCATGCTGGCGTGGCTGGTGGGGGAGGAATGGGGCGGCATCGTCAGCGCCGCTTACGGCCTGGCACTGGGCGGCATGGCGGCGGGTGCGTGGACCAGCACGTTCCCGCGCGCCCGCGTGGCGGCTGGCGCTATGCTGATCGCGGTGGGCGATCTCTTGTGGTTCGCGGGCACGGGGCCGCTGCTGGGCAGTCAGGTGCCGCAGATCTTTGGCTGGCCGCTGACCTATCTGGGGCAGCTGCTTATCGCGCTGGGCGTGGTGGGCACGCTGCGGAAGCGGGAGCCGGAACTGCGGCTGGTACGCAGCCGCTGACGGCGGGGATCACTCCCCGCCGTTCGCGTCCTCGTCCTCCACCGGGTCGTCCCGGTCGACCGTCGGCTCGGGCGCGGTCGTCTCCGCGCCTCGCGCCAGCATCTCTTCGACAATGGCTTCCTCCGCCTCGTTCTCAGGCGCTTCCTGCTCATCGATGCGAACCGCGCTGACGACATGCTCGTCCTTGGCGACGTCGAACAAGCGCACTCCGGCGCTGTTGCGGCCAATGACGCGCAGGCTGTCGAGGCCGATTCGGATCAGCTTGGCCTGATCGGTCACCAGCATCAGCTGATCCTGCTTGGTCGCGGTGAAGCTGGCGACGACCGGACCGTTGCGGCGGATATTGTCGATGTTGACGATGCCCTGACCACCGCGCCCAGTCTGCCGGTACTCGTAGGCGGAGGACAGCTTGCCATAGCCGTTGGCGCACACCGTCAGGATGAACTGCTCGTTCGTCGCCATCTCCACCTGATCGTCCGACAGCGCGGAGGCGTCGTCACCCTTCCACGGGGCGATGCGGAGATAGGCCTCGCGCTCCTCCGCATTGGCGCCGCCGTCCCGCAGGATCGACAGGGAAACGACCTGGTCGCCAGCGCGCAGAGTCATGCCGCGCACGCCGGTACTGGTGCGGGACTGGAACTCGCGTACCTCGTCTGCGGCAAAGCGGATCGCCTTGCCGTCGCGGGTCGCCAGCAGCACGTCGTCACCGGCCTCCACCAGGGCCACGCCGATCAGTTTGTCGGCGCTGCCATCCTCGAACCGCATGGCGAGTTTGCCGTTGGTGGGGATGTTGGTGAACGCGTCCATGGCGTTGCGCCGCACGCTGCCACGGGCGGTGGCGAACATGACGTGGAGCGCGCCCCAGCTATCCTCATCCTCCGGCAACGGCAGGACGGCGGCAATGGTCTCGCCTTCGTCCAGTGCGGACAGCAGGTTGACGATCGGCCGGCCGCGGGTGGCCGGGCCACCTTCGGGCAGGCGCCACACCTTCAGGCGGTAGACCTTGCCCGCGGTGGAGAAGAACAGCACCGGATTGTGGGTGGAGGTGACGAACATCGCCATCACCGCATCCTCGTCCTTCGTGGCCATGCCGGCGCGGCCCTTGCCGCCGCGTGCCTGCGAACGGAAGGTGGAGAGCGGAGTGCGCTTGATGTAGCCGTCCAGCGTGACGGTCACGACCATCTCGTCGCGCTCGATCAGGTCCTCGTCCTCGATCCCGTCCCAGGCGGGCGCGATCTCGCTGACGCGGGGCGTGGCGTAATCGACGCGGACCTGCTCCAGTTCCTCCCGCATGACCTGGTACAGGCGGGCACGATCGGCAAGGATGGCGAGGTATTCGCGGATCTTGCCGGCCAGTTCCTCCAGCTCCTCCCCGATCTCGTCCCGGCCGAGCGCGGTCAGGCGATGGAGGCGCAAGTCGAGGATCGCCTTCACCTGCGTTTCCGACAGGCGGTAGGTGGCTCCGGTGCCGTTGCTCTCGTCCTGCTCGATCGCTTCCACGATGCGGAGGTACTGCGCGATGTCGCCGATCGGCCATTCCTCGGCCAGCAGCTTGGCACGGGCAATGGCGGGGTTGGAGGAGCCGCGGATCATCTGGACGACCTTGTCCAGATTGGTCACCGCGACCACCAGGCCGAGCAGGATATGCGCCCGGTCGCGCGCCTTGTTCAGTTCGAACTTGGTGCGGCGGGTGATCACCTCCTCGCGGAAGGCAATGAAGGTCTGGATGATGTCGCGCAGGCCCAGCGTTTCTGGCCGGCCGCCGCGGATCGCCAGCATGTTGGCGGGGAAGCTCGACTGCGCCGGGGTGTGGCGCCACAGCTGGTTCAGCACGACCTCCGCCGTGGCGTCGCGCTTCAGGTCGATGACGACGCGCACGCCTTCGCGGTTGCTTTCGTCACGAATGTCGCTGACGCCCTCGATCCGGCGGTCCTTGGCGGCCTCCGCGATCTTTTCCACCAGATTGTTCTTGCCGACCTGGTATGGGATGGAGGTCAGCACGATGGAGCGGCGCTCCTTCGCGCCCTGCTCGATCACGTGGCGGCAGCGCTGCAGGATGGACCCGCGCCCGGTAGTATAGGCGGCGCGCGCGCCCGCATGGCCCAGGATCAGCGGCGCGGTCGGAAAGTCGGGACCGGGGATGTAGCGGGTCAGGTCCTCGCTCGTCAGGCCCGGATCGTCCATGAACGCCAGGCAGCCGTCGATCACCTCACCCAGATTGTGCGGCGGTATGTTGGTCGCCATGCCGACCGCGATGCCGCCGGCGCCGTTGACCAGCAGGTTGGGAAAGCGGGCGGGCAGCACGGACGGTTCGCGTTCCGACCCGTCATAGTTCGGGACGAAGTCGACCGTGTCCTTGTCGAGGTCGGTCAGCAGCGCTTCCGCGGGCTTGGCCAGCCGGCTTTCGGTGTAGCGCATGGCCGCCGGGGGATCGGGATCCATGCTGCCGAAATTGCCCTGACCATCGATCAGCGGCAGCCGCATGGACCATGGCTGCGTCATGCGGGCGAGGGCGTCGTAGATCGCGCTGTCGCCATGGGGGTGGTACGAACCCATCACCTCACCGACGATCTTGGCGGATTTCCGATAGGGTCGGTTTGACGTGTAGCCGCCAACCTGCGCGGCGTAGAGGATGCGGCGATGGACAGGCTTCAAGCCATCGCGCACGTCGGGCAGGGCGCGCGCCACGATCACGCTCATCGCGTAATCGAGGTAGCTGGTCTTCATCTCATCGACGATGTCGATGCGTTCCCATTCGCCACCCGGCTGCGCGGGTGCGGGCGGGTCGATAATGTCGGTGGTATCAGCCAAAGGATTCGGCCTGCCTTGCTGGTTTTCGGATTTCGGTTGAACCATCGGCCCTAGGCGAAAGCGGCGGGCAAGGCCAGTCATGCAGCCCGTCAGCGGAGGCGCAGACGGCTTTTTCCACATCGGGAGCGCAGCGCACAGCCCCGATGGGGTAGTTCAAAGCCGGTTCACTTGCCGTTTGGCAGGACCGCATCGGCGTGATGAGCATTGCCATGTTGCAAAGCGGCGGACAGATACACACCGTCACATACCCGATTTCCATGTTTAGGAGAGAACAGACAATGGTTCGCAAGGGCATCATCCGATTGCCGGCGCTGCGCGGAGCGGCATCGGCCTTTGCCATGGGCCTGACCCTGGCCGGCGTGTCACTGGGTGGCGCGGCGCTGACCGCTGCACCGGCAGCGGCGCAGGAATACACCAAGGAATTCGTCGCGGTCTACCAGCCGGTGGCCGAGATCGTGAACGCCGGAACGGATCTCGAATCTGCCCGCGGGCAGGTGGATGCCGTGTACGCCGCCGTCAAGAGCGAGGACGATCGCAACGCCGCGGGAAGCCTGGCGCTGAACATCGGCACCAAGCTCAACGATCGTGCGCTGCAGCGTCGCGGTCTGGAAACCATGCTGCAGAGCGGCAAGGTCGCGCCGGAACGCCTGGCCCAATTCCAGTTCTTCGTCGGCAACCTGGCATATGACGCGAAGGATTACGCGGCCGCGCGTACTGCCTTGCAGGCTGCGTATGACGCCGGTTACCGCGAGGAGGACGTGCGTCCGACCATCGCCGAGACCTACTTCTCCGGCGGGGAGGTCCAGCCGGGCATCGATTACGTCAAGAAGATCGTGGCTGAGGAGCAGGCTGCCGGTCGCCCGGTCAACGAACAGCTGATCCGCCGTGCGTTGCGCTTCGCCTACGAGGGCAAGATGACCGACCAGGCGACCGAGCTGTCCGCGCTGCTCGTCACCAACAACCCGACGCAGGAAAGCTGGAAGCAGAGCCTGCAGGTAGTGAACGCGATGGTCGATCTGGAGCCACAGGCTCAGCTGGACCTGCTGCGACTGATGCTGGCGACAGATGCGCTGAGCGAGCGCCGCGAGTACGTGACGTATATTGAAGCGGCCGACGTGCGCGTCATGTCCAACGAGGTGCAACGCGTGCTGGCCAAGGGCCTGCAAAACGGCATCTTCTCCGCCAGCGACGACTATTACGCGGAGGTGAAGCGCTTGGCCGACCAGCGCGCGCCTATCGATCAGCGCGAAGCCGCCGGCCTGGTGACCGAAGCGCGGGGCGAGGCGCAGGGTAATGGTGCGCAGGGCGCGGGCGACGTGCAGATGTCGCTGGCCGATTACGCCCAAGCCGAAGCCATGTACCAGCTGGCGCTGGAAAAGGGCGGGGTCGATCGTGACCGCAATCTGACCCGGCTCGGCATCGCGCAGGCAATGCAGGGCAAGGCGGCGGAAGCGAAGGCGACGCTGCAGCAGGTCAGCGGTCCGCGTGCGGCCGTGGCACGGATGTGGATGGCTTACGCCGACACGAAGTCGGCCTGACGACTGGGAACGGCGCGGGATCTGCCCGCGCCGTTCTCCCTAACGCGCCGCTGCGATCCAGTCCCGCAGCAGAGCCCGCGCCGCGCCGCTGTCGATTGCCTCTGCCGCACGTGCGGCACCTGACTGCCAGTCAGCACTCGCTTCCGAAACGATCAGCGCACCGGCTGCATTCAGCAGCACGGCATCCCGATATGGACCCGGCGTCCCGTCCAGCAGGGCGCGCAGGGCGTCTGCGTTGTGCGCCGCATCGCCACCTCGGATGGCGCTGACCGGGGCGGTCGGCAGCCCGACATCCCCCGGCAACAACCGGGCCATGAGCACAGCGGCATCGCGGACCGTGGCGACCTCGTTTCCGCCGGCAACGCTCAATTCGTCCAGCCCTTCGTCACCCGACACGATCAGCGCATGATCGGTGCCAAGCTGCGCCAGCGCAGCGGCATAGATCGGCACATAGGCTGGCCGGGCAATGCCAATCAGTTGCCGGGTGACTCCTGCCGGATTGGCGAGCGGTCCAAGCAGGTTGAAGATGGTCCGTCGACCAATCGCCCGGCGTATCGGCATGATCCGCGCCAGGGCAGGGTGGTATGCGGCGGCAAACAGGAAGCCGATGCCGATACTGCCAAGCGTCGCCTCCGCCGTACGAGCGGCCCCATCGAGATCGAGACCCAGCGCCTCCAGCGTATCGGCAGCCCCGGCCTTGCTGCTGGCAGCGCGGTTGCCGTGCTTGGCCACCGGGACGCCGCACGCCGCCACGACGATGGCAACCGCGGTGGAGACGTTCAGCGTGTGGTGCCCGTCACCGCCCGTACCGCAGACGTCGATCGCTTCGACGGGCGCCGACACCCGGATCATGCGCGCCCGCATCGCGCGGGCGGCACCGGCGATCTCGGCGGCGGTCTCTCCCCGATCGGTCAGGGCCACCAGTGTCCGCGTCACGGCGGCATCGTCCATCACGCCGTCCAGCATGCGGCCGAACAGCGCCTCGGCCTCCTCCAACGAGAGGGGATCGATCATCGCGGGGGCTGCGGATCGATCCCGCAAAGGCGCAGCCAGTTGGCGAGCAGATCGTGGCCGTGCTCGGTCGCGATGCTCTCCGGGTGGAACTGCACGCCATGGATCGGCAGCGTTGCGTGGCGGAAGCCCATGGCCACCGTCCCGTCCAGTCCCGGCGTCTCGCTATGGGCGTTGACCACCAGGGTGTCGGGAATGTCGATCACGACCAACGAATGGTAGCGAGTCGCGGTGAAGGGGCTGGGCAGTCCGGCAAACACCCCGCTGCCGTCATGCGTGACGGGGGATGTCTTGCCGTGCATTAACCCGCCGCGGGTCACCGTACCGCCGAAATGTTGTCCGATCGCCTGATGGCCGAGGCACACGCCCAGCAACGGCCGTCCCGCATCCACGCAGGCGCCGACCAGATCGAGGCTGATGCCGGCCTCGCTCGGGGTGCATGGCCCGGGGGAAATCAGGAAGCCGGCAGCACCCGTTTCCAGCGCCTGCGCGGCGGACAGCGCATCGTTGCGGACCACCTCAACAGGAGCGCCCAGTTCCATCAGGTAATGGACCAGGTTGAAGGTGAAGCTGTCGTAATTGTCGATGACGAGGATGGGGGCGGTCATGGCTGCTTCACTGTCCAAAGCCGGGCTCGGCGGCAATCCGGGCCGCTTCCTGGGCGGCGGCGATCAGCGCGCCGGCTTTCGCCTCGCACTCACGCTGTTCGTATGCAGGGTCGCTGTCCGCGACGATGCCGGCGCCGGACTGGACATGCATGGTGCCATCCTTGACCACCGCCGTGCGCAGCACGATGCAGCTGTCGACCGACCCATCCGGCGCGAAGTAGCCAACGCCGCCGGCATATGGGCCTCGCGTCTCCGGTTCCAGCCCGGCGATAATTTCGCAGGCGCGGATCTTCGGCGCGCCGCTGACGGTGCCGGCCGGGAAGCCGGCGAACAGTGCGTCGAGGGCGTCCTTCCCCGGTGCAAGCTGGCCCACCACGTTGCTGACGATGTGCATGACGTGGCTGTAGCGTTCGACGGTGAAGCTGTCGGTGACGGTGACGCTGCCTGCGGACGCCACACGGCCGACATCGTTCCGGCCCAGGTCGAGTAGCATCAGGTGCTCGGCACACTCCTTGGGATCGGCCAGCAGGTCGGCCTCCGCCGCCCGGTCCGCCGCCTCGTTTACGCCGCGCGGGCGGGTGCCGGCGATGGGGCGGATGGTGACCTCCCCATCGCGAACGCGGACGAGGATCTCGGGACTGGAGCCGACTAGGGCGAAGCCTGGCAGGTCGAGAAAGTAGAGGAACGGTGACGGATTGATCCGGCGCAGTGCGCGGTACAGTGCCAGCGGCGGCAGCGGGAACTGGCAGGTGAAACGCTGCGCCAGCACGATCTGGAAGATGTCGCCGGCGGTAATGTACTCCTTCGCCTGCGCCACCATTGCCGGGTAGTCGCCAGGGGCAAGGACCGGCTGCAGCGCCATTTCGGTGGGCGCCGGCAACGACCCGGTCGCGGGCGGAGCAGGCGCGGCGAGGCTGCGCAGCGCCTCGTCGATCCGCTCCGCCGCACGGGCCAGGGCTGCCTCCGGTTCGGTACCATCGGCCCAGAGCGGCGCAACGCAGAACAGCGCGTCGGTCAGGCCATCGAACACCAGCACCACGGTCGGGCGCACGAACAGCATGTCCGGCAGGTCCAACTCACCCTGTGGAGCGCGGGGGAGCTGCTCCACCAGGCCGATCGTCTCGTAACCGAAATAGCCGACTAGGCAGGCAAGGGCAGGGGGCAGTTCCGCTGGCACGTCGATGCGACAGGATGCGGCAAGCGCCCGCAATTCTGCCAGCGACCCGCCCGGCAGCGGCTCGAACGCATCGCGGTCATGCTGCCACGCGCGATTGATCGCGCAGGAGGCGCCGGTGGCGCGATAGACCAGATCGGGATCAAGGCCGAGCAGGCTGTAACGGCCACGGATCGCGCCGCCCTCTACCGACTCCAGCAGGAAGTCCCCGCGGCCCGGTTCCATCAGCTTGGTGGCGGCACCGACCGGTGTCTCGGTATCGGCGACGACCCGGCGCCAGACCAACGCGGGCTGCCCGGCCGCAAGCTGCCGGCGGGCGGCGTCGGCGTTCGCGAGTGCGGATCCGGTCATTGGCCGCCGGTCAATTGCGTACGGACCGCCGCGATGGCTTCCTCGTTGCGCTCAACCCCAACCTCCGCTTGGACCGCGGCGATGAACTGCGCTGCGTATTCCTCACCCGTGGCGGTGCCGAGCTGCTGCAGTGCCTGGATCACCACCGGATCGGTCTGCGCGATCTGCGGCGCGGTGACGTTGTTCAGCTGGATCACGTACCAGCCGCTGTCGCCCTGCTCCTCCAACACCTTCACCGTGCCCTTGGCCATGGAGAAGAACAGGGCCAGCGGACGCGGCACCTGCTGCTGACCCGCGAGCTGGTCACGCGTCAGGTTGACCGGCCGTGGTGCGGCCAGACCCTTGTTCTCCGCCGTCAGCGCGGCGGCGAGCGTGGAGCCGCCGGCGATACGCTGCTGCACACGCCCGGCGGCCGCCCTAGCGGCAGCGGCACCCTGATCGCGGCGCCAGAGGCCGGCGACCTCGTCCCGGATCTCTGCCAGCGGGGCGGTGGCGGAGCGGGTGATCTCCGCCACGTCATAGGCGATGAACTGCTCGCCCGGGACGAGTTCGGCGACCTGCGCGTTGCCTTCCTCCATCTCGAAGGCGGCGGGCAGCACGCGGGTCAGTTCGGCCGGGACGCGTTCGTCGCTGGTGGCGCCATAGACGGCGCCCTCGGCGGTTACCGGACGGGTGGTGGCGACGGTGCCCTTCAGCGAGGTCGCGACCTCGGCCAGGGTTGCGCCATCCTCCAGCTGATCCTGCACCCGCGCGCCCAGGCCGGCGATCGCGGCAGAGCGCGCCTCCTGCGCCAGGGTCGCAGCGATCTCCGTTCGGACCTGCGCCAGCGTGCGGGCCGGCGTGCGCTCGACCGCGTCGACTTGCAGGACGTACCAGCCGAGCGGCCCGCGTGCGGGATTGGCGAGGGCGCCCTGCGCCGTGCCAAAAGCGGCGCTCGCAACCGCGGCTGAGGCCTGCGTCGAAAGCTGGCTTTGCGTCACAGGGCCGATCGCCGCGGTGCGCAGCCCCTTGCCTTGGGCACTCGCCGCAAGGCTGATGCCGCCGCGCACTTCAGTGACGATGGCCTGTGCGGCAGCCTGCGTGGGCACGATTAGCTGTGTCAGTCGGCGCTGCTCACTGGCGGCGTATTGCGCGGCATCGCGCTGAAACCGCTGGGCGATCTGGGCATCGGTCGGAGCCGGCACGGTGCCGAGCGCGTCGGCACCGAAGGTGACATAGCGCAACACGCGCCGCTCCGGCCGGATGAAGCTGCCGGCATTGGCGCGGTAGAACGCCTGCAACTGCGCATCGTTGGGACCGCTGGCCGGAGCGTAGGCCTCGCTCGGAATCAGGGCGATCGCGCCCTCACGCCGCTCGCGCAGCAGCGCGGCGTAGCGAGGCCCGAAACTGGCCGGCATCACCGGCGAGATGGCGAGAGGGGAGAGGAGTTGGCGGGCGATCAGGCCGCTCGCGATATCCTGCCGCACTGCCGTCTCGCTCAGCCTGCGCTGAGCCAGCGTGGCGCGGAACAGGTTGGTATCAAACTGCCCGTCGGCACCGCGGAAGGCGGGGATTTGCAGCAATTCGCTGTCCACCAGCCGATCGCTGATGCGCAGGCCCTGATCAGCGCCGAACACTGCCAGCGCCGTACGGCGCAGCAACTGGTCCAGCACCTGCGTCAACCCGCCCTGCGCAATGAAGGCGGGCATGGTAATGGTGGGGTTCTGCTGGCGCTCCTGTTCCAGCGCGCTGTTGGCGTTATCGACCAGCTCCGCACTGTCGATCCGGTTCCCACCGACACTCGCCACCCGGTCGCCGCCGGCGATGCCGCCGAACACGCCAGTATTGGCCACATCCGCGCTGGCGAAGGCGATGGCCATCAGCAGAAGAAAGGCCAGCGTCAGGCCGACCCCCAGCTTGGAGCGGGTGAGATTGCGGAACATCTGGAGCATTGGAACGGCGCTTCTTGCAATCTGGTGGGGAGGCAGCATCCGGAGACGTTGCGAGCGGCGGCCTTATCCCCCCTGCGGCGCTTCCGCAACAGTGCGGGACAAGTGTGCCAGACCGGCGCGCGGAGCGGCTTTGACAAGCGTGATCGCGGGCGGTAGCGGGCAGCCAATCAGGCCGACCGGCGGCATCGCCCGTGCATCGGCCGCATATTCGCACATACTTACTAGCTTCAAGGACTATAGATGGCCCAGCGCCCCTATATCGTCGGCAATTGGAAGATGCACGGCACCCGCGCCATGGTGGCGGAGGCGCGTGCGATTGACCGGGCGGCGGAACGGTTGATCAAGGTGGAGGTCGCGCTGGCTCCGCCGGCGACGCTGATCCAGGCGATCCGCAAGGAAGCCAGCCTGATCGGCGTGGGCGCTCAGGATTGCCACACCGCGGAGGGCGGTGCCCATACCGGCGACATTTCCGCCGCGATGGTCAAGGATGCCGGTGCCGGGTTCGTCATCGTCGGCCATTCCGAACGCCGCGCCAACCATGGCGAGACCGATGCCGACGTGCGCGCCAAGGCGCAGGCGGCGCTGGCCGTCAGCATCAATGTCATCGTCTGCGTGGGCGAGACGGAAGGCCAACGTGACGCCGGCCAGGCCGAGGCGGTGGTCGCTTCCCAGCTCGATGCCTCGCTGCCGCGAGGAGAGCATGTGCTGGAACGGGTGACCGTCGCTTATGAGCCGGTGTGGGCGATCGGCACCGGGCGGACGCCGACGACTGAGGATGTGGCCGCGATGCATCGCGCAATCCGCGCCAAGTTGCTCGAGATCTATGGTGAGGGCGCCGAAGCGGTTCGCATCCTATATGGCGGGTCGGTGAAAGCGGACAATGCGGCCGCGTTGCTTGCGGCCGACGAGGTCGGCGGCGCGCTGGTTGGTGGTGCAAGCCTGACGGCGGAAAGCTTTGTCGGGATCGTGGTCGCCGCTGCCGAGCGGCTGGAGCATCACCACTAAGTCGCAAGCCCGCCAGAGCCGCGCCGCTTGAGAAATCGGGTCGGGCGGACTAGATGCGCGGCGACACGCGCATGTCCCGCGCCATTCGCATCAAGGTAACCCATGTCGCTGTTCATCTTTCTTTCCGTGATCCAAGGGATCATCGCTGCTGCCTTGGTGGGCGTGGTGCTGATGCAGCGCAGCGAAGGCGGCGGCTTGGGCGTGGGCGGCGGCAGCCCGGGTGGCCTGATGTCGGCTCGCGGCGCGGCCGATTTCCTGACCCGCACGACCAAGTGGCTGACGGTCGCTTTCGTGGCGCTCGCCATCGTGCTGGCAGGGCTGGCCGTGAACCAGACGGGCACGCAGGAGATCGACACCAGCCTGGACCGGAGCGTAACCACGCCTGCGGTCAACCCGCAGCAGGCCCCTGATGCGATCCCCGGCGATCCCGGCCTGGACGGACAGGCGCCGGTCGACCCGGTCCCGCAGGTCGAGGATGATCCGCTGGCGGGTGTGGCGCAGTAAGCGCTGCCCGGCCATTCTGCTGCGCGGCCTCCCGCCGCGCTTCCCCCAATACTGTGCACAGCGTGACGCCGCGGCCTTGCGCCGAATCCGCTTGCCCGCTTAAGGCCCACCTCCCATGACCCGGTACATTTTCATCACCGGCGGCGTGGTCTCCTCGCTCGGCAAGGGGCTGATGGCCGCTAGCCTTGCGGCGCTGCTGCAGGCCCGCGGCTACACCGTCCGCATCCGCAAGTTCGATCCCTACCTCAACGTCGATCCGGGCACGATGAGCCCGTATCAGCACGGCGAGGTGTTCGTTACCGATGACGGCGCGGAGACGGACCTCGATCTCGGCCATTACGAACGCTTCACCGGCGTGTCCGCTCACCAGAGCGACAACGTCACGAGCGGGCGCATCTACCAGCAGATCATCGCACGGGAGCGGCGCGGCGATTACCTGGGTGCGACCGTGCAGGTCATCCCGCATGTGACGGACGCCATCAAGGAGTTCGCGCAGGCCGATACTGACGGGCTCGACTTCGTGCTGTGCGAGATCGGCGGCACCGTCGGCGATATCGAGAGCCTGCCGTTCATTGAGGCGATCCGGCAGTTGCGCAATGAACTGGGGCGCGAACGCACCGCCTTGGTGCATGTGACGCTGGTGCCTTACATCTCCGCTGCGGGCGAGCTGAAGACCAAGCCGACCCAGCACTCCGTGCGCGACCTGACGAGCCTGGGCGTGCAGCCCGACCTGCTGCTATGCCGCTGCGAGCATCCGCTGCCCGCGGCAGAGCGGGCGAAGATCGCGCTGTTCTGCAATGTACGGCCAGAGGCGGTGATCCAGGCGCTGGATGCACAGTCGATCTACTCGGTGCCGTTGCAATACCATCGGGAAGGCTTGGATGCGGAGGTGCTGCGTCACTTCGGCCTGACCGCGCCGATGCCGGACCTGAGCCGCTGGGACGATATCGTCGATCGCTACCACAACCCGGAAGGGGAGGTGACGATCGCCGTCGTGGGCAAGTATGTCGGCCTGCCGGACGCCTACAAGAGCCTGAACGAGGCACTGGTCCACGGTGGCATGGCCAACAAGGTCAAGGTCCATATCCGCTGGATCGATGCCGAGCTGTTCGAAGAGGACGATGCCACCATCGCCGCCCAGCTGGAGCCGATGCACGGCATCCTGGTACCGGGTGGGTTCGGCGAACGGGGTAGCGAAGGCAAGATCGCCAGTGTCCGCTTCGCGCGGGAGCGGGGCGTGCCGTTCTTCGGCATCTGCCTGGGCATGCAGATGGCCTGCATCGAAGGCGCCCGCAACACGGCAGGGATCGCGGAGGCAAGCTCAACCGAGTTCGGTCCCACGACCGAGCCGGTTGTGGGCATCATCACCGAATGGATGAGCGCCGAGGGGCTGCAGCAGCGTAGTTCCGAAGGCGACCTTGGCGGCACGATGCGGCTGGGTGCCTACGATGCGAAGCTGGCGGGCAACAGCCATGTCAGCCGCGCCTATGGCGGGGCGACCGAGATCTCCGAACGGCATCGCCACCGCTACGAGGTGAATGCCGCCTATCGCGAGGAGCTGGAAGCGGGCGGCCTGCTGTTTTCCGGCATGTCGCCGGACGGGCTGCTGCCCGAGATCGTGGAGCGTCCGGACCACCCGTTCTTCATCGGGGTGCAGTTCCATCCGGAGCTGAAGAGCCGGCCGTTCGAACCACACCCGCTGTTCGCAGGCTTCATCGAGGCGGCGCTGCACCAGTCACGACTGGTCTGACCGGCGGAAGTTGACACTAAGTTGACACCTCCCGCGAACACCCGCCGGTCTATGGCGGGTGCTGCGTGGTGCTGGATCGGCGGTGATGGCGCGGCGGTGCATGGGACCGCTAGAGGCACAGCTGGGGCGGTGTAGGAAAGCGGTTTGTAGCTGCGTCTGCTGCCCGATCAGCGTGGGGTAAGGCGCAGCAGCCGACCGCCTTCGCCATCCTCGATCAGCAGCAGCGATCCGTCGGGGGCCTGGGCGATGTCGCGCAGCCGTTCCGGGAAGGGGTAGCGCGCTTCTTCCGTCCCGCGCTCCCCATTGATGGACACGCGCACCAGAGCCTTCGATGCGAGGCCGGGCATCAGCGCCTGGTCCTGCCATTGCGGGAACATCGCACCGGAATAGAACAGGAAATCACCGGGCGCGATCACCGGGTTCCAGCCGATGGCGGCGGCGTGGAATTCGGGGCGGGTGGCGTGGTCGGGGATGGGCGTGCCGTTATAATCGTCCCCGTCCGACACAATGGGCCAGCCGTAATTGTCGCCCTCCACCACCAGGTTCAGCTCATCGCCACCCTTCGGACCATGCTCCAGGTCCCACAAGCGCCCCTGCGCATCGAAGTGCAGGCCCAGGATGTTGCGGTGGCCATAGGACCAGATTTCGCGCGAAACCCCGCCGCGATCGGCGAACGGATTGCCGGCCGCAGGTGTGCCATCGAGGTTCAGCCGCAGCACCTTGCCCAGATTGGTCCCGAGGTCCTGCGCCGGGGTCTTCTTCTGCCGGTCGCCCGACGCCAGGAACAGGTGCTGGCCATCAGGCGCGAAGGCGATCCGGTGCGAGTAGTGACCCGCACCCGTGACCTTCGGATCCTGCCGCCAGATCACCTGCAGGTTCTCCACCGCGCAACTGCTCGCATCGGCACAGGTCAGTGTGCCACGTCCCAGTGCCGCCCCGCGCGTATCGCCGCTGCCCGGCTCCGCCCAGGTGAGATAGATCGTGCGGCCACCCAGCGTGGCGCTGCTCTCGCCCGGCAGGAAGGCCACGTCGCCAAGGCCGCCCTGTCCGGCATAGGCGACGTCGGGCAATCCGGTAACTGTGCCGACCTGCCCGTCCACCAGATTGACGAACTTCATCGTGCCGGCACGTTCGGTGACGAACAGGGTGTCCGTGCCGGGCGCCAGCGCAAGTGCCCAAGGTTCCGCAAACTGGCCGAGAGATGCCGCGGTGAAGGGCGGATCGCCGTCTAGCGACACCGGCTGCCCGGAGGCGAGGCCCGCGGAGGTGCGAACATCGGCAGTCGCGCCGCCATCCTGTGCGCTGCCGCAGCTTGCGGATGCCAGGGCGATCGGTAACAGGCTGGAAGCCAGGACAATATTGCGCATGCTGTCAGCAACACCTTCGCCCGATTTTTGTGCCAGCCTGCCGGGGCCGCTCGTATTCGGCGTGGACGAGGCGGGGCGCGGCCCGCTGGCAGGGCCGGTGGTCGCGGCCGCGGTGCTGCTGTGCCGTCCGCGCCCGTCCGGGCTGGACGATTCCAAGAAGCTGAACCCTGAGCGCCGCGCCTTGCTGGAGGAGCGCATCCGCCGACGCTGCGCCTGGGGCATCGGGGTGGTGGAGGTGGAGGCGATCGACCGGCTCAACATCTTCGGCGCGACCATGCTGGCCATGACGCTGGCGGTGCAGCAATTGTGCGCGGCGCTGGGTAGCGATTGCGCGGAGGTGCTGGTTGACGGCAACCTGACACCCGCCGGGCGCCGCCCGGAATGGCGCTGGCCCGCCCGCGCGATCGTGGGCGGCGACGCGCTGGAGCCGGCGATCAGCGCGGCCTCCATCCTGGCGAAGGAGCATCGGGATCGGCTGATGCGCGCCGCGGCGCTGGATCACCCGCATTACGGGTGGGACCGCAACAAGGGCTATGGCACGCCCGATCACCTGGCTGCGCTGCGGGCGCATGGGCCATGTGCGCTGCATCGCCGGTCCTTCGCGCCCGTCGCGCAGGCTGATCTGTTTTCCGCCGCAGGCTGAGTCTTCGCGGACACACCACAGCATCTTGAGTCCGCCGGGGCGGGGTGGACTCAAGATGCTGGGGCCGGACTCCCTTCGTTCCACCAACACCTTTGACTCGAAGCGACTCGGCAAAAAAGCTGGACTTGACGGCGGAGTCGCTGCTGGCGCACGCTGTGGATAAGTCAGCAGGGACCGATACGTAAAATGGGCGAAGTTCTTTCCATCCGCGCGCCGCGCGCCGCAGTACGGCCGGAGCTTCCTCTCGGGCAGATCCTGCCGGGCGACTGCATCGAGGCGATGCGGTCGCTGCCAGCGCGCAGCGTCGACCTGGTCTTCGCCGATCCACCGTACAACTTGCAGCTCGGTGGCGATCTCAACCGCCCGGATGGCAGCATGGTGGACGCGGTGACCGATGCGTGGGACCGCTTCGACAGTTTCGCCGCCTATGATGCGTTCACCCGCGACTGGCTGGCGCAGTGCCGCCGCGTGCTGAAGCCGGACGGCGCGTTGTGGGTGATCGGGAGCTATCACAACATCTTCCGCGTCGGTGCGACGATGCAGGATCTGGGCTTCTGGCTGCTGAATGACATCGTGTGGCGCAAGGCCAACCCGATGCCCAATTTTCGCGGCACACGCTTCACCAATGCGCACGAGACGCTTTTGTGGGCCAGCATGGGTGAGAAGTCGCGCTACCACTTCAACTACCGCGCGATGAAGACGCTGAATGACGAGCTGCAGATGCGCAGCGACTGGCTGATCCCGCTGTGCGGAGGGCAGGAACGGCTGAAGCGGGACGGGGCCAAAGCGCATCCGACGCAGAAGCCGGAGGCGCTGCTGTACCGCGTGCTGCTGGCGACGACGGAGCCGGGCGACGTGGTGCTGGACCCGTTCTTCGGCACCGGCACCACCGGCGCGGTCGCCAAGCGGCTGGGTCGGCAGTGGATCGGCTGCGAGCAGGAGCCCCTCTATCGTGAGGTCGCGCTGGAGCGGATCAAGGCGGCTCTGCCGCTGGACGAGAGCGCGCTGGAGGTCATGCAGAGCCGGAAGAACCAGCCCAAGGTCGCCTTCGGCGCCCTGGTGGAGGCCGGGCTGATCCCGCCCGGCAGTGTGTTGTTCGATCGGCAGCGCCGGTGGGAGGCGCGGGTGCGGGCGGACGGTTCGCTGGAGTGCGGCGTCCTGACGGGCTCCATCCACGGCGTCGGCAAGACGTTGCAGGATGCGCCGAGCTGTAACGGCTGGACATTCTGGCATCTGGAGCATGACGGGGCCGTCAAGCCGATTGATGCCCTGCGCCAATTGCACCTGCTCGCCATCGAAGACTGATGCGCCGGGTCTACCTGCAGCCGCTGACGATGGCGCCATCGCCGCAGGCGCTGCACGGCGGGGCGGTGCGGATCGCGGGCGGTGCGGTGTGGGCACGCGACTTCGCCGTGATGGTGGCAGAGGGCGGACGGGTGACGCACCGCACGCTGGCCACCCCCGCGACGATCGTGGCAGAGCTTGCGCGCCTGCCGGACGACCTGGTCACAGAAGGGCAGCATCAATGGGCGAATTTGACCCGCGTGCAGCCGCCACTGGCAGTGCCGGGCGGACCGCTGCCGCTGGACCGGCCGCAGGTGATGGGCATCCTGAACATGACGCCCGACAGCTTTTCGGACGGTGGGCAACATTCCGGCGATCCCGAGGGGCATGCGAGGGACATGCTGCGCGCCGGCGCTGCGTTGATCGACGTGGGCGGGGAAAGCACGCGGCCCGGCGCCGATCCGGTGTGGGAGGGGGATGAGATCGCCCGCATCATCCCGGCGGTGGAGACCTGTCGGCGGGTTGGTGCGCTTATCAGCCTGGATACCCGACGCGCGGCGGTGATGCAGGCGGGGCTGGATGCCGGGGCGCACATCATCAACGATGTCTCCGCCCTGTTAGACGATCCCGGTTCCGCCCCCGTTGTTGCGGCGGCGGGCGTGCCGGTCGTGCTGATGCACGCGCCGGGTGCCGGCAGCGGAAAGGGGCTGCACGGCGGTGGTGATTACGCCAACATCTTGCTGGATGTCTTCGACTGGTTGCGTGATGCGCGCGACAGGGCGCTGGCGGCTGGTATTGCGGCTGACCGCATCGTGCTCGATCCCGGGATCGGCTTCGGCAAGTCACTCGCCGGCAATATGGCCCTGCTGAACGGGCTCGCCCTGTTCCATGCGCTTGGCCACCCGCTGCTCGTGGGGGCAAGCCGCAAGCGGATGATCGGCGCCTTGCACGACGAGGCGCCGGTGGATCGCCGGCTGGGCGGAAGCATCACGATGGCGCTGGCAGCGATGACGGCCGGGTGCCAGATCATCCGGGTCCACGACGTGTACGAGACGGTGCAGGCCCGCAATGTCTGGCTAGGCCTGCGGGACGGCGCATTGGCGGATGTGGCGCTGCTGCCGGAGCTCTAGCCGCGACCGGGGAGGGCGGCGGCAAGGCTCTGCACCACCCTGCCGATGGCCTGTTCGGCGACCTTTTCGGCGGAGGGTAGTTCCTGCTCGCCAATCATCAGCGTGCGCTCTCCCACGGGGATGAAGCGGTAGCGGGACCTGCGGCCGAGGCGATCGCGGTAATAGGCGAAGCCGACCACGCCATCGAGCCGCGCCGGGACGATCGCCGTGCCAAGGCCGGCCTGCTGAAAGCGCCGGCGATAATCATCGATCGGACGTTCGAGCAGCGACAGGACGAGGCCACCTTCATCGCGTGCATTGCAGGTGCGGCGGCGGGGGGGATCGCCGTACACGCATTTGCGCTGCCCCAGTTGTTCGGCCCGCCCCGCCGGCAGCAACTTGGCGCCCCACGCCTGCTGCTCGGGGCCGATCGGGAATTGCACCGGCATCTCGATCAGCGTCAGGGCCTCCGGGTCGTAGTCGAACTCCAGCGGGCCGACGCTGGCGGTGATGAGGCGTGCCAGCACCTCCTCGCCCGTCATGACCTCGATACCGGCTGCGGCATCGGCTGCAAGCGTCTGTTCTTTACGACCTTCCTGATTGCAAGCCGTCAGGAAGGGCAGGGGCAGCAACACCAGACATGTCAGCCAACGCGGGGTCATGCCGGTGCAAGTGCATGGCAGGCGCACAGGTTCCGGTCACTCGTCGCACTTGTGTTGCGCGACGGTTACACCGCGTTGTCGATGCCGAGGTCGGAGAGCTTGCGATACAGCGTCGAACGGCCGATCCCCAGGCGCCGCGCGACCTCCGACATACGGCCGCGATAATGGCCGATGGCGAGGCGGATCACATCCGCCTCGATCTCCTCCAGCGGGCGCAGGTGCCCTTCCAAGGTGAAGATGTCGACGCCGCCGCGTTCCGGCGGCTGGTCGCCCCGATTGCCGTCGCCTACAAGTTCGGCGAGCTGCGGAAAATCCAGTTCGGTCAGCGCGTTGCCGTCGCAGAACACCGCCGCGCGGAACAGGACCGCCTGCAGCTGCCGCACATTGCCGGGCCAGTCGTAGCTGGACAGAAGGGTCAGCGCCCCATCCGTGATGCCGAGCTGGCGCAGGCCTGGCTCGGCCGCGATCCGGGTCAGGAAATGGCGGGCCAGCGCGACGATGTCGCCGTGACGTTCCCGCAGTGGCGGCACGGTGATGATGGTCGCGCTGAGCAGACCCAGCAGTTCCTCGTCGAAATTGCCGGTGCTGGCGAGATCGGTCAGCGGCAGGTTGCTGGCGGCGATCACGCGCACATCGATGTGGTAGCCATGCGGCGATCCGATCGGCCGCACCCGCCGATCGCGCAGCACCTGCGCCAGTTGCAACTGCACCTCGGGCGAGAGGTGATCGACCTCGTCAAGCACCAGAGTGGCGCCGTCACTCGCCTGCAAGGCGCCCACATGCCGTTCGAACGCGCCGGCGAAGGCGCCCTGCTCGTGCCCCAGCAGGACTGACGGCAGGCTGGCCTGCGGGATGGCGGCGATGTTCAGGATCCGCAGCCCGGCGCGCGAACGCGGGCTGGCGGCGTGGATCGCGCGAACCAGCATCTCCTTGCCCGTACCGCGTTCCCCTTCGATCAGCAGGCTGCCGTGCCCGCGCGCGGCCTTGGCCGCGCGGGCGAGGGCCGTGCGGAAGGAAGGCGCCGTACCCACCATCGCCTCGAAGTCGAGGACGGCGGGCATCTTCTCGCTGAGCGGGGTCAGTTCCTGCTGCCAGGCGGCGGCGGCGGTGGCGTTGCGCAGCGCCTGCATCAGCCGTTCCGGCGCGACGGGCTTCACCAGGTAATCGCTGGCACCCGCCCGCATGGCCGCGACCGATTGCAGCGGGGAGGTGCTGCCGGTGAGCACCAGGATCGGCAGGTCCGGCCGCCGTTCACGCAGATCGGCGATCAATTGCACCAGATCGTCGCCCGGAACGATCTGGTCGAGGATCGCTGCGTTGATCTGCGCGCCTTCACGACCCTTCAGCAGGTCAAACACCTGCGCAGGTTCCCGCGCAACGGCGACCCGCCAACCCTCACGTCCAGCAAGGGCTGTCACAAGCCTGATCTGCGCCGGCGCGTTATCGATCAGCAGCAGCATACGCGCGCCAGGATCGGCCATCCTTTTCTACCACCATGCTTGACTGTCTCCTCTTGGCTCTAAAGTCGATTGGTAAAAAGCTGTTTAAGCGCAATGCGGGGTTGTTGCGTGACAGGAAAGGGGGCACTAACGTTTGCAAACAAACATTGGGACTGGAGGAGAGGCCATGGAACCGGTGAACGACATGCAGGCGGCCGGCCGCACCTACAGCGGCTTTGTCGCGACGTTGAAATGGTCGGTTCCGCTGATCGCGATACTGGTGTTCATCATAATCCTCGTGATCGTCTGACGGCGCTGGTCCCGGTGCGTATCGCCATTCTGGCCGAACAGGCGGCTGGAGAGACACGGGTCGCCGCCACGCCGGAGACTGTTCGCAAGTTCGTCGCCCTTGGCACCGAAGTCGCGGTGGAGCGTGGCGCCGGAGAGGCGGCCGCGATCTCCGACGCCGACTACGAGGCTGCCGGCGCCGTCCTGGGCCTCGCGGCCGAGGTAGTGGCGGGGGCGAACATAGTGCTCGGCATCCAGGCGCCCGACCCGGCATCGCTGGCGTCGGCAGCGCCTGGGGCGCAGGTCGCCGCCCTGTTCGATCCCTTAACCCGGCCGGACCGCGTCGCTGGCTATGCCGCCGCGGGGCTGGAGGCGTGGAGCATGGAGCTAATGCCTCGGATCACCCGGGCGCAGAGCATGGACGTGCTGTCCAGCCAGTCCAACCTCGCCGGCTACAAGGCGGTGCTCGCCGCAGCCAACCAGTATGGCCGCGCGTTCCCCATGATGATGACCGCCGCCGGCACCGTATCGGCGGCGCGCGTTTTCGTGATGGGCGTGGGCGTCGCCGGGCTGCAGGCCATCGCCACCGCGCGGCGGTTGGGCGCGCAGGTCAGCGCGACCGATGTGCGCAGCGCCACCAGGGAGCAGATCCAGTCGCTCGGCGCGAAGCCGGTCTTCGTCGAGAATGTCGCCGGGATCGAGGGCGAGGGCAGCGGCGGTTATGCCAGCGAGATGAGCGAAGAGTACCAGCGCGCGCAGGCGGAACTGGTGAGCGGCCATCTGGCCAAGCAGGACATCGTCATCACCACCGCGCTGATCCCCGGCCGCGCCGCGCCGCGCCTGATCAGCGATGCGCAGATCGCCACCATGCGGCGGGGCAGCGTGATCTATGACCTGGCGGTGGCGCAGGGCGGCAACGTGGAAGGTTCCGTCGCGGATCAGGTGGTGGAGCGGCACGGGGTGACGATCATGGGTTACAGCAACACGCCGGCATTGCTGCCGGCGGATGCCAGCGCCCTGTTCGCGCGCAACCTGTTCAACTTCCTGTCCGCCTTCTGGGACAAGGAGCAGGGCCGCCCGGTGCTGGACGAGGAGATCGGCAGCGCCGTCCGCCTGACGCAGAACGGGGCGATCGTGCACGAACGGTTGAAAGGCTGAAGCGCCATGGACTTCATCTCCATCCTGTCGATCTTCGTGCTGGCCTGCTTCGTTGGCTATTACGTGGTGTGGTCCGTCACCCCGGCGCTGCATACGCCGCTGATGGCGGTCACCAATGCGATCAGTTCCGTCATCATCGTCGGCGCGCTGGTCGCATCGGCGGAGGCGGGCAGCGCAGGCGCCAAGTGGCTGGGCCTGGGCGCCGTGGTGCTGGCCAGCGTCAACATCTTCGGCGGCTTTGCCGTGACGGAACGGATGCTGGCGATGTACAAGAAGAAGGATCGGCCTGCCGCGCCGAAGAGTGAGCGGCCATGATGCTGGCGCCCGATACGACCACCAATCTGGGTGTGGCTGCCGATGCGGCGCACGCCGTCAATCCGTGGGTCGCGTTGGCCTATCTGGTGGCTGGTGTCCTGTTCATCCTGGCGTTGCGTGGCCTGAGCAGCCCGGCGACCAGCCGGCGGGGCAACCGCTTCGGTATGGCGGGCATGGCCATCGCGATTGTCACCACGCTGGTCACGCATGACATCGCCAGCCTCCCCGAGATCCTGGCAGCGATCGCGATCGGCGGCGCGATCGGCTTCGTCATTGCGCGGCGCATTGCGATGACGGCGATGCCGCAGCTGGTCGCCGCGTTCCACAGTCTAGTCGGCATGGCCGCGGTGCTGGTGGCGGCGGCTGCGTTCCTCAATCCCGGCGCGTTCGACATTCTGGGACTGGACGGCAACATCATGCCCGTCAGCCGGTTGGAGATGATGCTGGGCGCGGCGATCGGCGCGATCACCTTCTCGGGATCGGTCATCGCGTTCCTCAAGCTGAACGGCAATATGGGCGGGTCGCCGATCCTGTTGCCTGGTCGGCACCTGATCAACCTGGGCACGCTGGGTGCGATCCTGCTGCTGACCGCCATGTTCACGCATTCGCCGGTGGGCGGGCCGGGGGAGAACCCGCTGTTCTGGGTGGTGGTGGCGCTCGCCTTTGCCATCGGGTTTCTGTTGATCATCCCGATCGGCGGCGCGGACATGCCCGTGGTGGTGTCGATGCTGAACTCCTATTCCGGGTGGGCAGCGGCGGCGATGGGCTTCACGCTCCACAACACGGCGATGATCGTCACCGGGGCGCTGGTGGGATCGTCGGGCGCAATCCTAAGCTACATCATGTGCCGGGCCATGAACCGCAGCTTCCTGTCGGTCATCGCCGGCGGCTTCGGCGCGGCGGCGGCGAGCGGCGGCGGCGCGGCCAAGGAGCAGCGCCCCTACAAGCAGGGCAGCGCGGACGATGCCGCCTTCATGCTGAAGCAGGCCGAAAGCGTCATCATCATTCCCGGCTACGGCATGGCGGTGGCGCAGGCGCAGCATGCCTTGCGCGAGATGGGCGACCTGCTGAAGGAGGAAGGCGTCACTGTCAGGTACGCCATCCACCCTGTCGCCGGTCGGATGCCCGGGCACATGAACGTGCTGCTGGCAGAAGCGAACGTGCCGTATGACGACGTGTTCGAGCTGGAGGACATCAACAGCGAATTCGCGCAGGCCGACGTCGCCTTCATCATCGGCGCGAACGACGTGGTTAACCCGGCGGCGAAGACGGACAAGGGCAGCCCGATCTACGGCATGCCGGTGTTCGACGTGGACAAGGCCAAGACGGTCATGTTCATCAAGCGGTCTATGGGCGGCGTCGGTTATGCCGGGGTCGACAACGACGTCTTCTACATGGACCAGACCATGATGCTTCTCGCCGATGCGAAGAAGATGGTCGAGGAGATCAACAAAGCCATCGCGGCATGATCCGCGGGGTAAGATTGATCGCCGCCGCCGTGATGCTGCTGGCGGTCGGCGGGTGTGTGCAGGCGATTGCCGAAAGCCGGGTCCAGACCGCCCTGCGCAATGCCGGCCTGTCGGAACGCAACGCCGGCTGCATGGCCGAACGGATGGTGGATCGCCTGACGATCGACCAGTTGCGCCGGCTGGAGGCGTTGCGACCGCAGCCGGGCGAGCCTGACCGGCCGACCACTCTGGCCGAATATGTCGAACGGGTGCGCCGCGTCGGCGATGCCGAGGTGGTGGCGGTCACCGCCAGTTCCGCTGCATTGTGTGCAACCGGGCTGGCGTGGCTGGACGCTCGGCCCACCGTTTCCTAGAACTCCGCTTGCCGGGATCGGGCCGGCGGGGTTGGCGAAGGAGGCGGCGTGCGCAAGCTGGGGTTGATCGGCGGGATGAGCTGGGTTTCCACCCGGACCTATTACGAACATATCAACCGGATCGTGCAGCAGCGGCAGGGCCGCCGGTCCAGCGCGCCGCTGCTGATCGACAGTCTCGATTTCGCTCAGCTCTACGCCCTGCGGACGGAGGATGACTGGCAACGCGCGACGGAGATCCTGTCCGCCAGTGCCCGCCGCTTGGAAGCCGCCGGGGCCGAGGCGCTGATCATCGGCGCCAATTCGATGCACCGGGTATACGATGAGGTCAGCAAGGCGGTCGCGATCCCCATCCTGCACATCGCCGACTGTGTAGGCGCGCAGATGCAGGCCGACGGTGTGCGTTCCGCCGCATTGCTGGGCACCCGCAACGTCATGGTGGAAGGATTTTACCGCCGTCGTCTGGTGGCGCGCGGCGTCGACCTCACCCCGCCGGACATGAGCAATGTCGAGCAGCTCGATTCCATCATCTACGAGGAGCTGATGGTCGGCCGGGTGACCCGCAATGCCGAGCGTGCGCTGAAGACGATGATCACGATCATCCAGCAGAACGGGGTGGAGGCGGTGGTGCTGGCCTGCACGGAACTGGAGATGGTGGTCGACACCGACGCCAACGTGCTGCCGATCTACGACAGCGCCCGCATCCATTCGCAGGCTGCGGCCGACTGGATCCTGGCGGACGTGCCAGCGGTGGAAAACGCCGCCGCATAGGCCGGTGTTCGCCACCTGTTCACGGTGACAGCATTCCGCCACCGCTTTAGCCACGGGCGATGGTCCCCGGCTCCTTCCGCGCGCCTTACGCCGCCGATCCCACCCGAACCCGCGGCCGTGAACATCCGACCGCCGGGGACGGGGTGCGCGGACCGCGCAGCGCATTCCAGCGCGACCGTGACCGGATCATCCATTCCATCGCGTTTCGCCGGCTGGCGGGGAAGACGCAGGTCTTCGTCGCGCCGGACGGAGACCACTACCGCGTCCGCCTGACCCACAGCCTGGAGGTCGCGCAGATCGGCCGCACGCTGGCCCGCGCGCTGCAGCTGGACGAGGATCTGACGGAGGCGCTGTGCCTCGCCCACGATATCGGCCACCCGCCCTTCGGCCATTCGGGGGAGGACGCGCTTAACGCGGCATTGGCCGAGCATGGCGGGTTCGATCACAACGAGCATTGCCTGCGCACGCTGATGCGGCTCGACAGTCCATATTGCGATGTGCCGGGCCTCAATCTCAGCTGGGAGGTGCTGGAAGGCCTCGCCAAGCATAACGGGCCGGTCACTCGGCCGGGCTGGGCCCTGGCGGAACTGGACGCCGCATTTCCCCTGCGCCTGGGCGAACATGCCAGCCTGGAGGCGCAGGTCGCCTCCCTGGCTGACGACATCGCCTACGACAATCACGACATCGACGACGGGCTGCGCGGGGGGTTCCTGCATCTGGACGATCTGCTGACCTTGCCGGAGCTGGCGGATCAGTGGCGTGATGTGGAGCGCCGCCACCCCTGTAGCAATCGGCAGGCGCAATTGCGCGAGCTGGTGCGCACGCAGATCGGCCTGATGGTCAACGACCTGATCGCCACCACCCGTGCGCGGATCGCCACGTTGAAATCGGTCGACGAGGTGCGGGCCGCCGGTGCGCCGCTCGCCACGTTCTCCCCGGCGATGGCCGAGTACGAGCGGCGGCTGAAGCAGTTCATGTACCAGCGGCTCTATTTCCATCCGGAGCAGAAGGCGACGGCCGCCCGCGCCCGCGACGTGGTGGCGCGCCTGTTTGCCGCCTACCGTGCCGATCCTGCGCTGATGGGGGAGAGCTGGCGGGCGACGCTGCCGGAGGCGGAGCCGGCGAGGGGGCGCCATATCGCCGACTATATTGCGGGCATGACAGACCGGTTCGCGATCCAGCAGTTCCGTCGCGCCACTGGCGAGCAGCCGGACGGCCTCACCAACGTATGACGCGCGGGCCGGGCGATCAGATCGCCCTGTCGGCCGCCTCCCCGACGCTTTCGATATCGCGGCCAAGGCCCTTCACCGTGTTGCAGCCACTCACCATCAGCATGGCGAGGAGGCAAGCGGCGAGGGTGAAGGTGCGGGTCATGGCAGGTCCTTGTTGATGAGGCTCGCCTGATATCAGCGCAGTCATGCATCTTCCAGCGGCGTCGGCGCTCGTCGCGGGCGGGAAAGGCGATGCTCCCGCCAGGCGATAAGGATGCCGGCCCCCGCGACCAGCGGCGCGCCAAACCAGGTGCTGCCCGGCGGCAGCATGCCGAACAGCGCCCAGCCATACAGCGTCGCCCAGAACAGCGCCGAATAGTCCATCACGATCACGCTGGAGAGCGAGCCGAACCGCAGCGCCGCGGTCAGCAGCAACTGCCCGGCCATGCCGATGATGCCGATCCCGACGATGAGCAGCCATTGCGTCGCGTCATGCGGGGTGGCGAAGAAGGGTAGCCCAAGGGCGGTCAGCGGCGTGGAGAAGGCGGCGAAGTAGAACACGATCGCCAGCGGCTTGTCCGTGCGGTTGAGGTCGGCGATCTGGATGGAGATCAGCGCCACCATAAATGCAGCACCCAGCGCCACCAGCGCGCCATAGAGCGGAAAATGGCTGCCGCCGGGCTGCGCTATGATGACGACTCCCGCAAACCCGGCCAGCACCGCGAACCAGCGCCAGATGCCCACCTGTTCCTTCAGCAGCACGATGGACAGCAGCACGGCGAAGATCGGCGCGGTGAAGCTGAAGGTCGTCGCCTCTGCCAAGGGCAGCAGGATCACCGCACCAAAGTTCAGCGACATGCCGATCGTGCCGTAGAATGCGCGCATGAACTGGGTTCCGGGACGCTGCGTCTTGAGCGGAGCCAGGCTGCGGCTCGTCAGCAATACCCAGCCGAGCAGCAGCGGCACGGTGATGATCTGCCGCCAGAACATGATCTCCACCAGATGCACGCCGCTTTGCGAGGCGAGCTTGATGAGGGCCGACATCGTGGCCAGCGCGGCGACGGCGCCGAGGCGGATCAGCAGGGCGAGGAGCGGCCGACTGGCCGGTGCGGCTTGCATGCGGTCGCCATAGGTGTGCACTGCAGCATGGCGCAAGTCACGCAGGCCAACACCTGAAACGGGACGTGCGCCGAGCAGCAAAGAACATCCATTCGCCGTACCCATCGGGCAGGTTGCCGGAGCGAATGAGGTGAATCCGACCTGTTCATAAAGGGGACAGGAAACCCTGAACAACACCCGCGGTGTTGTCGCGCCCTCTCTCTCGGGAGAAAGGCGGGCGCGCAGGCATTGTGACGCTGCACCGCGCGTGCAGACTATAGGGAGACACGTTGATGCATTCTATCATGAAGGGTTCGGCAGGCATTGCCCTGCTGTCGATGCTGGCGACGCCGATGGGCGCCGTATCGGCGCAGCAGGCGGCGACCGGCACCGACGTGACCGCCACGGTGTATGGCACCCCGCCTGCCGACCTGTCGGAGTTCGAGGAAGGTCCCGAGGTCAAGGGCATGATCTCCGCCCGCAGCGACAACCGCCTGCAGATCACGGCGGAAGACGGCACGAGCCAGACCGTGGCGATCAGCGAAGGGACGCAGATCACCGGCACGGGCGGCTTCCTCGGCCTGGGTCGTGACCGGCTGGCGAGCGATGCGCTGCTGAACGGGCTGCCCGTCACTGTCCGTACGGTGCAGTGGGGCGGCGGGTTGGTGGCCAGCCGGATCACGTTGCGCAACACGGACCTGCGCACCGCATCCATGATCCGCACCGGCACCGCGCAGGGTTTTGCCGAGCAGACCGCCGCGACGGAGGCACTGCGCGGGCGTCTGGCCGATATCGACAAGTACAACATCAAGGGTACGACCAACGTCTACTTCGACACGGGCCAGGCGACTTTGTCCCCGCAGGCGCGGACGGAGCTGTGCTATGCCGCGCAGCAGGCAGAAGCGATGGACAATGCCTTGCTGCTGGTCGTCGGCTACACCGACGATGTCGGCGACGAGGAATACAACCAGACGTTGAGCGAACGGCGTGCGGGCCGGGTGGTCAATTACCTGCAGCAGCAGTGCAAGTGGGCGCCGTGGCGCATGCTGACGCCTACCGGCATGGCGGAAGCGGACCCGCTGGCCGACAACACCACCGAAGAAGGCAAGGCGCAGAACCGCCGTGTCGCGGTGAACATCCTCGTCAGCAAGAGCGTGGACGGGATGTAGTGTCCGGGTGGAGCGGGCTGCGGCCCGCTCCCCGTTTCAGCCGGCGGTCCCGTCGACCACGGCGATCGCGGCGCTGATTGCTGCCGCGCGATCCAGCATGGACGTATCCAGCACATATGCATCGGGCGCTGGCATCAATGGAGCTGCTGTCCGGTTGCGATCGCGTTCGTCGCGGCGGCGCAGATCGTCCTCGATCTCCGCCAGGGTAGGAGCTTCCCCACGGGCATGCATCTCGTGCCAGCGGCGTTGCGCCCTGGCCTCCACACTGGCGGTGACGAACAGCTTGGGTGCGGCTTCCGGCGCGATGACGGTGCCGATATCGCGCCCATCCAGCACGGCGCCACCCGGCTGGAGCGCAAAGGCGCGCTGCCGGTCATACAGCGCCTGCCGGACAGCCGGATGGACGGAGACCCGGCTGGCGAGACCGCCGGTCGCCTCTGTCCGCAACCGTTCTTCCAGCAGCAGGTCGTCGGGGAAGGAGGTGGCGGCAAGCGCGGTCGTCGGATCGTCCGGATCACCGCCGATCACGGCGCATTGCCATCCGACCGCGCGATAGAGCAGGCCAGTATCGAGGTGCGGCAGGCCGTAATGCGCGGCCAACGCCTTGGAGATCGTGCCCTTGCCACTGGCAGTGGGTCCATCGACGGCAATGATCATGGTTCCATCCTCACCTTGCGGCGCTGACTTGCACGGGTGCGGAGCGCCGCGACCAGGCTGACTGCGGCGATGAGTGCCCAGGCGGTCTCCAGCACAAAGGCTGCGAGATTGAAGTTGACCCACAAGGAGGTCAGCAGCAGCGCTGCACCCACCAGGTTGATGCTGTTGAACAGCACCTTGTCGATCACCTGCACCATGTTCGCATAGGCGAAGGCGGCGATGAACAAGGCGCTGCCGACGAGGCCGATGATATCGGCCGCCAGAGGCGTCATGCCTGCCCGGTCGCGCTGTCGAGCAGCGCGCGGAAGGTGGGGAAGCTGGTGGCTATCGGGCCGGTATCGTCCACCTCCACGCCACCCTGGCTGACCAGCCCGGCGACCGCCATGCTCATGGCGATGCGGTGGTCCAGCTTCGTTGCGACGGCATGGGGCGTGCCCGGCAACGGGTCGCCCCCGGTGCCATGGATGGTGAGGCCGTCCGGCTGTTCGGTGATGCGGGCCCCGGCCGCGGTCAGCGCGGCGGCCATGGTGGACAGGCGATCGGATTCCTTCACCCGCAACTCCTCCAGCCCGGTGGTCACGGTCATGCCGTGCGCCAGCGAGGCGGCGACGAACAGGACCGGGAATTCGTCGATCATCGCCGGGGCCAGTGCGGGATCGACCTCGACCCCGGTCAATGGCGAGTGGCGCGCATGCAGGTCGGCGACCGGCTCGCCGCCCACCTCTCGCGGGTTCAGTTCCGTGATGCTGCCGCCCATCTGGCGCAGCACGGTGAACAGCGCGGCGCGCGTGGGGTTCAGGCCGACATTCTCGATCACCAGGTCGCTGCCCGGCACCAGCAGGGCGGCAACAGCGAAGAAGGCGGCGGAGGACGGATCACCGGGGACGGTGATCGTCTGCGGCCTGAGGCTCGCCTCCCCCCGCAGGTGAATGTGACGTTCGCCGCCATGCTCCTCCACCGTCAGGTCCGCGCCGAAGCCGCGCAGCATGCGTTCGGAATGGTCGCGGGTGGGTACGGGCTCGATCACCGTCGTGATGCCGGCGGTGTTGAGGCCGGCGAGCAGCACCGCGCTCTTCACCTGGGCGGAGGCGACCGGCAGGCGATAGGTGATCGGCACCGCCGGGCTGAGTCCGCGGATCATCAGCGGCAGCGTGCCGCCCGGCGAGGGGCTGATGTCAGCGCCCATCTGGCTCAACGGCTCGATCACCCGGCCCATCGGCCGGCGCGACAGGCTGGCATCGCCGGTGAAGGTCGCCGTGATCGGGTGGCTGGCGACCAGTCCCATCAGCAACCGGGTGGACGTGCCCGAATTGCCCATGTCGAGCGCGCCCGCGGGCTGCAGCAGCGTGCCGACGCCGGTGCCGTGGATCGACCATGTGCCGTCATCCTGCCGCTCCACACTGGCACCCATCGCCCGCATGGCGGCAGCGGTGGCGAGCACGTCTTCCCCTTCCAGCAGGCCGGTCACGCGCGTCTCGCCCACCGCGAGCGCGCCCAGCATGATGGACCGGTGGCTGATCGACTTGTCGCCGGGCACGCGGATGCGACCTCTCAGCGGGCCTGCGGGGAGGAAGCGGTGCGGAGTGGGGGAGGCGTGCAGGGTAATGGCCTTCATGCTGGCGCGGCGGGATCGGGCGGCTTTTGACAGCGGGGGTGCCCTGTGGCAAGGCGCCGCCCCACGCGATCGCGAGCGGTTGCCAGGCCTTGAAGTCCAGGCGCGTCGCATCCATCAATTTGCATAGCAGACATGCCGCCGGGTTGCCGGGGGCTGACAAGGGAAACGCAATGGTCAAGCCTGAATGGGGAACCAAGCGCACCTGCCCGCAGACGGGCGAGCGCTTCTACGATCTCGGCAACGACAATCCGGTCACCAGCCCCAACGGGTTCCAGTGGTATCCGGAGCCGGTGCTGAAGAGCAAGCAGCCGATCCCCTACGAGGAGGTCGCCAAGAAGCCCGTGCCCGAGAACCAGGACAACGACTTGGCCGAGGATGACGATCTGGGCGACATCGACGAGGACGAGGATTCCCCGGACAACGACGTCGATCTGGGCGGTGACGACGACCTGGGTGTCGCCGGCTCTTCCGACGAGGATGACGAAGACAATTGATTTTGCCTCTTGCGCGCCGGGAAGACTGCCCATAAAGGGCGCTCCTCCCCGGCCGCAGGGCCGGGCCGCCGCACCCTCCCAGGGATGCGGTGCTGAAATGGACGGGGCCTTAGCTCAGCTGGGAGAGCGCTACAATGGCATTGTAGAGGTCAGCGGTTCGATCCCGCTAGGCTCCACCATTTCCTTGATTACCGACCATCGCAGGCGTTTGCAGGTGATGGTCAACCAGTTTCAGGCTGCACGCTGGCTGACGAGGTTTCGTCCGCCGGCGTTTTCGGCGTTTGGCCCGGGTTCGGGTCGCTTGCGAGTGAGGTGAGGCCATGTTCGACACGCTGTCCGATCGCCTGAATGGCGTTTTCGACCGCCTGCGCGGGCGTGGTGCGCTGAACGAGACCGACGTGCGCGAGGCCATGCGCGAGGTGCGCGTCGCGCTGCTGGAGGCGGACGTCGCCCTGCCGGTGGCGCGCGACTTCATCGCCCGCGTGACGGAAAAGGCCGTCGGCCAGCAGGTGCTGAAGTCGGTCACGCCCGGCCAGCAGGTGGTCAAGATCGTCAATGACGAGCTGGTCGCGATGCTGGGCGGGGATGGTGATGCCGAGGCGGCGCCGCTCAACCTGGATGTGCGCCCGCCGGCCGTGGTAATGATGGTCGGCCTGCAGGGCTCCGGCAAGACGACCAGCACCGCCAAAATCGCGCGCCTGCTGCGCACCAAGCAGGGTAAGAAGGTCATGATGGCCTCGCTGGACGTCAATCGTCCGGCCGCGCAGGAACAGCTGAAGGTGCTGGGCGAGCAGGCGGAGGTCGGCACGCTGCCGATCGTGCCGGGTCAGCAGCCGGTCGACATCGCTCGCCGCGCGCTGGAAAGCGCCAAGCTGCAGGCGGTGGACGTGTTGCTGCTCGACACCGCTGGGCGCCTGCACGTTGATGAAGCCCTTATGGCGGAGATGAAGGCGGTCGCTGCCGTCTCCGCGCCGACTGAGGTGCTGCTGGTCGTCGATGCGCTGACCGGGCAGGACGCGGTCAACGTCGCACAGAGCTTCAGTGGCGAGGTGCCGCTGACCGGTGTGGTACTGACCCGGATGGACGGCGATGCGCGCGGTGGTGCGGCGCTGTCGATGCGGGCGGTCACCGGCAAGCCGATCAAGTTCGCCGGCACGGGCGAGAAGCTCGACGCGCTTGAGCCGTTCCATCCCGGCCGCGTCGCTGGCCGCATCCTGGGCATGGGCGACGTCGTCAGCCTGGTGGAGCGTGCCGCGCAGGTCGTGGAGGCGGAGGACGCCGAGAAGCTGGCCAAGCGGATGATGCAGGGGCAGTTCGACATGAACGACCTGCGCCAGCAGCTCAGCCAGATGCAGAAGATGGGCGGCCTCGGCATGCTCGCCGGCATGATGCCGGGCATGAAGAAGGCCAAGCAGGCGATGGCCGCCAGCGGCATGGACGACAAGGTGCTGCTGCACATGGACGCGATCATCGGATCGATGACCGCGGCGGAGCGCGGCAAGCCCGAACTGCTGAACGCCAAGCGCAAGAAGCGCGTGGCCGCTGGCAGCGGCACATCCGTGCAGGACGTCAACAAGCTGCTGAAGATGCACCAGGAAATGGGCCGCGCCATGAAGCAGATCAAGAAGATGGGCGGGCTGAAGGGCCTGGGCGCCATGTTCGGCGGCGGCGGCGGCATGGGGGGTGCCGGCGGCCTGGGCGGACTGGGTGGACCGGGCGGCAAGGGTGGTCTGCCGGGGCTTGGCGCCGGTGGCCAATTGCCGCCGGACCTGATGAACCTGTTGAAGAAGAACTGATTTAAGCGAATTTTCCGGAAAGGTAGAATACAATGGCAATCTCGATCCGTCTGTCGCGTGGTGGTGCGAAGAAGCGTCCTTACTATCGCATCGTGGTGGCGGACGTCCGCAGCCCGCGTGACGGCAAGTACCTGGAGCAGATCGGCACCTACAACCCGCTGCTGCCCAAGGATTCGGCCGACCGCGTGAAGATCGACGAGGATCGCGCGCGGTACTGGGTCGGCGTCGGCGCACAGCCGACCGACCGCGTGGCCCGGTTCCTGGATCAGGCCGGCGTGAAGGAGCGTGCGGCGCGCAACAACCCCAAGAAGGCGGAGCCGGGCGACAAGGCCAAGGAGCGCGCCGAGGAGCGTGCCGCCAAGGCCGCCGAGGCCGAGGAAGCCAAGAAGGCCGCTGAGGAAGAGACCAGCAGCCAGGAGCCGGCCGAGGGCAGCGAAGCGCCCGCCACGGGTGATGACGCCGCGGTCGGCGCCAGCAGCGAAGAACCGGCCGAAGGCTGAAGGTGATGACCCCTCCCGCCAGCGGGAGGGGTTTTGCCCATGAGCGACAAGCCCATCGTCCTAGCCGCGATCACCGGTGCGCATGGCGTAACCGGTGAAGTGCGACTGAAGCTGTTCGGCGAGGGCTTGCCCACGCTGAAGGCGCACAAAGCCTTCAACGCCGGCGCGCTGACCGTCAGCAAGCTGCGCGATGATGGCAAGGGCGGGGCGATCGTCCGTTTCGCCGAAGTCGCGGATCGTACCGCGGCCGAGGCGCTGCGCGGCACCCTGCTGAGTGTCGAACGTACCGCCCTGCCTCCGCTGGCGGAGGGCGAGTACTACCATGCCGACCTGATCGGCCTGCCCGCATTTGGCGATGACGATGCGCCGCTGGGCACGGTGGTCGCGGTCGAGAATTACGGCGCGGGCGACATCATCGAGGTGGAGCGGCCGGACGGCAAGCGCTTCATGGTGCCGATGCGCGCCGAGGCGGTACCCGAATGGAATGCGGAACGGGTGGTGATCGACCGCCTGTTCGCAGAGCAAGCGTGACCTTCGCCGCCAGCATCATCACGCTGTACCCCGACATGTTCCCCGGACCGCTCGGCCATTCGCTGGCGGGGCGCGCACTGGCGGAAGGCACCTGGTCGTGCGAGGCGGTGCAGTTGCGCGACTATGCGGCCGATAAGCACCGTACGGTCGATGACACGCCCGCAGGCGGCGGCGCGGGAATGGTGTTGAAGGCGGACGTGCTTGCCGCAGCGATCGACGACGTGCGGACACGCCGGCCGACCTGCCCCGTCCTGGCGATGACGCCGCGTGGCCGGCCGATCAGCCAGCAGCGCATCCGCGAACTGGCGGCGGGGCCGGGTGTCAGCATCCTGTGCGGCCGGTTCGAAGGATTCGACGAGCGCATCTTCGACGGGCGGCAGGTCGAGGAGGTGAGCCTTGCCGACATCATCCTGTCCGGCGGGGAGACCGCGGCGCTGGCCATTCTGGATGCTTGCATTCGGCTGCTGCCCGGCGTAATGGGCGCGCCGTCCAGCGGGACCGAGGAATCCTTCGAGGAAGGGCTGCTCGAATACCCGCATTATACCCGACCATCGACATGGGAAGGACGCACGATCCCCGAAGTGCTGCGATCGGGGGATCATGCGAAGATCGCCGCGTGGAGGAAAGTCCAGGCGGAACAGGACACACGGTCACGCAGGCCGGACCTTTGGGAACGCCACTGGGGCGTTCGGGGCCAGCCTGCCTCTGGCGCGCGGCATGATGATTGAGGAATAACGGACCATGGGTCTGATCCAGGAACTGGAAGCCGAAGCCATTGCCCAGCTGGCAGAAGGCAAGGACATCCCCGAATTCCGCCCCGGTGACACGCTGCGCGTCGGCGTGCGCGTCGTCGAAGGCGAGCGTACCCGCGTGCAGAACTACGAAGGCGTGTGCATCGCGCGTTCGAACCGCGCGATGGGCAGCAACTTCACCGTGCGCAAGATCAGCTTCGGCGAAGGCGTGGAGCGTGTGTTCCCGCTGTATTCGCCGAACATCGACAGCATCACCGTGGTCCGCCGCGGCGTGGTGCGTCGCGCCAAGCTGTATTACCTGCGCGGCCGCACCGGCAAGCGCGCCCGCATCGCGGAGCGCAAGGTCAACCCGTAAGGGTCACCTGCCGCCGAATGGCTTTGAAAGGGTCCGGTCGCCGATGGGTGGCCGGGCCCTTTTTCATGGTGCCCTTTCCCCCTGCCGATTTCATGCGTAACCACACGCACGCCATGTTTCCCGGATCGAGAGAATGCCCGTCCATGCGTACCCTGATCGCCGCCATCCTGCTGGCAACCACCGCTGCGACCCCCGTGCTGGCGCAGGAGGTGCCCGTGGCTGAGGCCGTGAATGCACAGGAACTGACGCTGGAACGCGTGTTCGGCAGCCCCAGCCTGAATGGCCCGGCGCCGCGTGCGCCCAAGATGTCGCCCGACGGCCGGTACCTGACGCTGCTGCGCAACCGGGAGAGTGACCGCGAACGGTATGATCTGTGGGGTTACGACCGGCAGGACAGCCAATGGCGCATGCTCGTCGACAGCGAGGCGCTGGGCAGCGGGCGCGAACTGTCCGAAGCCGAGAAGATGCAGCGCGAGCGGCTGCGCATCGGCAGCTTGAAGGGCATCGTCGATTACCAATGGTCGGCCGACGGGCAGGCGCTGCTGGTGCCGCTGGAGGGCGACCTGTATCTCGCGCGGCTGGACGGTACCGTGCAGCGGCTGACGGACACGGAGGAAAGCGAACTCAACCCCACGTTGAGCGAGACGGGCGACTACATCTCCTTCGTGCGGGACCGGCGCTTGTGGGTCGGCCGACTGGGTGCGGAGGCCGCGCCGGTGACGCCGGAGGAGACGAGCGATCTGGTCACCTGGGGCGAGGCGGAGTTCGTGGCGCAGGAGGAGATCGACCGGCATACCGGGTTCTGGTGGTCGCCGGATGACCGCCGCATTGCCGTGGCGCGGGTGGACGAGAGCCCGGTGGGCGTCGTCACGCGCGCAGCGATCGGGGCCACGGGCACGCGCGTCTATGACCAGCGCTACCCCGCGGCGGGCACGCCCAATGCCGATGTGCGGCTGTTCGTGATGAACCCTGACGGCAGCGGCCAGGTTGAGGTCGACCTGGGGGCGGAGCGCGACATCTACATCGCCCGGGTCGATTGGGCGCCCGATGGCAGCGCGCTGTATGTCCAGCGGCAGGACCGGCTGCAGACCCGGCTGGACATGCTGAAGGTCGATCCGGCCACCGGTACCAGCGAGGTCCTGTTCACCGAGCAGGCGGCGCAGGGGCACTGGATCAACCTGACGAACAATTACCGCTTCCTGAAGGATGGCAGCCTGATCTGGTGGTCGGAACGGGACGGCTACGGCCACCTGTACCGCTTCGCCGGCGGTGAGTGGACGCAGCTGACGGATGGCGAGTGGGTCGTGACCAGCCTGGTGGGAGTGGACGAGGATGCGGGCCGCGTGTTCTTCGCCGGCACCAAGGATGATCCGCGCGCGGCGCAGGCCTACGTGCTGGATTTGGCGAACCCGGCGCAGCAGACCCGGCTGACCGATCCGGCCTTCGCCAATGCGGTGCAGATGGATGGCGCGGCGCGCAGCCTGCTGGTCAGCCGGTCCAACGATACGCAGCCGCCGCAGCATTATCTGGCGGACACGACCGGCGAGCGCCTGGTGTGGATCGAGGAGAATGCTCTCACCGCCGATCACCCCTACGCCCCGTTCCTCGCCAGCCATCAGCGGACCACCTATGGCACGGTCAAGGCGGAGGATGGGACCGACCTGTACTGGGAGATGATCGCGCCCCCGCTGGAGCCGGGCAAGCGTTACCCCGTGTTCTTCGAGCATTACGGCGGCCCGCACGCGCAGGACGTGACGCTGGCGTGGAAGGGGGCGCTGGCGCAGGCGATCGTCGATCGCGGCTACATCTATTTCAAGATCGACAATCGCGGCAGCAACAATCGCGGCGTCGAATTCGAGAAGCAGATCTACCGCGCGATGGGCGGCGTCGAGGTGGCCGACCAGAAGGCCGGGGCTGAATATCTGAAGACGCTGGATTACGTCGATCCCGACCGGATCAGCATCTATGGCTGGTCCTACGGCGGTTACATGACGCTGAAGCAGCTTGCGGCCGATCCGGGGCTGTACGCGGCCGGCATCGCCGGTGCGCCGGTGACCCGGTGGGAGTTATACGACACCCACTACACCGAACGCTACATGGGCCTGCCGACCACCGATGCGGCGGCGTACCAGCAATCGGCCGCGATCGAAGGGGCGCTGGGCATCACCGATCCCATGTTGCTGATCCACGGCATGGCCGACGACAACGTGGTGTTCGAGAACGCATCCGAACTGATCGCCCGCATGCAGGGCGAGGCGGTGCCGTTCGAAATGATGCTGTATCCCGGATTCACCCACCGGGTCGGTGGACCCAAGGTCAGCGTCCATGTCTGGAATTCGATCTTCGACTTCCTGGACCGGAACGGGGCCGGGCCGCAAGGAGCGGGCGAATAGGCAAGCTTGGGGCGGGGCGCGGGCAATTTGGTTGCGCGCCGCCCCCGATCCGCTATCGCGCGCGGCTCTTAATACGCAGTGGAGTACGGGTGAGATGGGTTACCGGGTGGCGGTCGTGGGCGCGACGGGCAATGTGGGACGCGAGATGCTCGCGATCCTGGCCGAGCGCGAGTTCCCGATGGACGAGGTGGCGGCGGTCGCCTCCTCCCGCTCGACCGGCAGCGAGATCGAGCTGGGCGATACCGGCCGCATGCTGAAGTGCCGCAACCTCGAACATTTCGACTTCAGCGGCTGGGACATCGCCCTGTTCGCCGCCGGCAGCGCGCCGACCAAGGAATATGCGCCCAAGGCGGCGGCGGCGGGCTGCGTGGTGATCGACAATTCCTCGCTCTACCGCATGGACCCGGACGTGCCGCTGATCGTGCCGGAGGTGAACCCAGAGGCCATCGACGGCTACACCGCGCGCAATATCATCGCCAATCCGAACTGCTCCACCGCGCAGATGGTCGTCGCGCTGAAGCCGCTGCATGATGCCGCGGGGATCAAGCGGGTCGTGGTGAGCACGTATCAGTCGGTGAGCGGGGCGGGCAAGGCCGGCATGGACGAGCTGTTCGAGCAGAGCCGCGCGATCTTCGTCGGCGATCCGGTGGAGCCGACCAAGTTCACCAAGCAGATCGCGTTCAACGTGATCCCGCACATCGACAGCTTCCTGGACGACGGGTCGACCAAGGAAGAGTGGAAGATGGTGGTCGAGACCAAGAAGATCCTCGATCCCAAGATCAAGGTCAGCGCCACCTGCGTGCGCGTGCCGGTGTTCGTCGGCCATTCCGAATCGATCAACATCGAATTCGAGCGCGAGATCAGCGCGGCAGAGGCGCAGGACATCCTGCGCGAGGCGCCGGGCGTGATGCTGGTCGACAAGCGGGAAGATGGCGGATACGTCACCCCGGTGGAGGCAGCCGGCGACGGTGCGACCTATATCAGCCGCCTGCGCGAAGACCCGACGGTGGAGAACGGCCTGAACCTGTGGTGCGTCAGCGACAACCTGCGCAAGGGTGCGGCGTTGAACGCCGTGCAGATCGCCGAATTGCTGGGTCGGCGGCACCTGAAGAAGGGGTGATCGCCGCCGGCTTCCCCCGGTGCGTTAACCGTACCTTCTTGACACATTCCCGTTTTGGGACAAAAGTTCCTTACTGGATCGTGGCGCGTGACCTCTGGCTAGCCCATTGAAGTTGCGCGCGAACCAGCAAGGATTTTTGGGCTGATGGAAGAGCTGAGCGGCGGCTGCCAGTGCGGCCGTGTGCGGTACAGTGTAGAGGTTGAGCCGGATACGGCATATGCATGCCATTGCACCGTGTGCCGCAAGGCGACCGGCGGTGTCTGGATCGCGCTGGTAAGCGTGCCGCTCAATCGCATCCACTGGCAGGGCAAGCCGGACTGGTACCAGTCCTCTGCAATCGGCCATCGTGCGTTCTGCCCCAAGTGCGGAACGCCGATCGGCTTCGCGTTTGTCGACGACCTCATCGATCTCGACCTGACCGTCGGCAGCTTCGATCGGCCGGACCGGTTCCGTCCGGCGCAGAACCGATGCGTGGAGAGCATGCTTCCGGGCTGGACCAACCTCGACAATCTACCGGCGGAGCATGCGGACAAGGACGAACGCACCCGCCGCAACTGGCGCGAGGCGCAGAGCGGGCCGCCCCGCTGATCTTGCCGCCATGCCGCCGGACGGATAGTGGCGGCACTTCCCTGCGGATGCCCCGGCCCGATGCGGCCGGCGGCGAGGGCGCATGCGCCTGATCCCACGGGATGACAGGAGTGGCCTTTTGACTGACGTCCGTACCGAAACCGTGATCGGCCATGCCGGCACGCCGCTGGCTGTCCACCGGCTTGGGCCCCAGTCAGGCGAGGGGCGGCCCGTCCTGCTGCTGCACGGGCTGTTTTCCAACGCCCAGACGAACTGGATCAAGTTCGGGCACGCGCAGAAGCTGGCCGATGCCGGGTTCGAGGCGATCATGCCGGATCTGCGCGCGCATGGACAAAGCGGTGCGCCAACCGATCCGAACGCCTACCCGCCGGGTGTTCTGTTGCGCGACGTGCAGTTGCTGGTGGAGGCACTGGGTCTGACCGACCTCGACCTTGTCGGCTTTTCCCTGGGCGCGCGAACGGCGGCCGGCGCGGTGATCCAGGGGCTGTCGCCGAGGCGGCTGGTGCTGTCGGGCATGGGGCTCGACGGGCTGACCGGATGGGACCGGCGCGCCAACTTCTTTATCGATGCGATCGACCGTTTCGACGACGTGCAGCGTGGCGATCCCGCTTGGCTGGCGGTGCAGTTCATGCGCACGACGGGCGTCAACCGGGTCGCGGCGCGCCTGCTGCTGACGAGCGTCGGCGATATCGAGCCGGCCGATCTTGTCGCGCTTACCATGCCCACGCTGGTGCTGTGCGGCAGCGAGGATCGCGATAACGGATCGCCCGAAGATCTGGTCGCGGCCTTGCCCGATGCGCAACCTGCCGAGGTTCCCGGCACGCATATGAGCAGCGTCACTCAGGCCAGCCTGGGGCAGGCGATCGTGGATTTCCTGCGCGGATGACCCCGGCTGCCCGCGTCGCCGCTGCGATCGAGGTACTGGACGGAATCATCGAGGCGGCGCGGGGGCAGGGTGCGCCGGCCGATCGACTGCTGACCGAATGGCTGCGCCAACGGCGGTTCGCCGGATCGAAGGACCGCCGCGCGATCCGCGACCTGGTCTATCGCGCGATCCGGGCCTGTGGCCCGATCCCGCAAAGCGGGCGGGCCGCGCTGCTGCGACTGGTGGAGGAGCAGCCCGATCTCGCCCCCCTGTTCGACGGTTCCGCCTACGGCCCGGCGCCGGTGCAACCGGGCGAACCGGTGGCGCAAGGCGGCGTGGCGCCTGCCTGGCTGGTGGAGCGGCTTGCGGCCTCCGCCATCGCGGGCGCTGAGGCGGAAGCCTTGCTGGCCCGGGCGCCGCTGGACGTGCGCGTCAACAACCTGAAGGCGGATCGCGAGACGCTGACCCTGCCGCAGACAGGCGATCGCCTTCCTGCGGCCCACGGCCTGCGCTTCGCGCCCGATACGGCGGTGCAGGGATGGGACGCCTATCAGGATGGGTCGATCGAGGTGCAGGATGGCGGCAGCCAATTGGTGTGCGAGGCGGTTCAGGCACAAGCCGGTGAAACGGTGATCGACTTGTGTGCGGGTGCCGGCGGCAAGACTCTGGCGCTGGCGGCGGCGATGCGGAACGAAGGCCTGCTGATCGCGGCCGACACCGACCGATCGCGCCTGAGCCGACTGGCACCGCGGGCCGAGCGGGCGGGAGCGCGGGTGGATCGCACGGTGCTGCTCGATCCCGGACGGGAGGCGGCGGCGCTGCAGCCGTGGATGGCGGCGGCGGATGCGGTGCTGGTCGATGCGCCGTGTTCCGGCACGGGCACATGGCGCCGCAATCCGGAGGCGCGCTGGCGCCTGACGCCTGATGGACTGGCGCGGCTGGTGCAGTTGCAGGGCCGCCTGCTGACGCTGGCCAGCGGGCTGGTGCGGCCGGGCGGGCGACTGGTCTATGTCACCTGTTCCCTGCTGGACGAGGAAGGTGCGGAGCAGATTTCGGCCTTCCTGGCGGCAAATCCGGAATGGCAGGCGGAGTCGGTCGATCTGCCGGCGGGGCGACAGCACGGGCCGGGTTGGCGGCTGACGCCGCATACGGACGGTACCGACGGTTTTTTCGTCGCACGTCTGGTAAAGAGGTGATAGCGTAGCCATTCCATGGCTGTCAGCCGTCTCACCCGCCGAACCGCGCTCCAGGAGTTTGTGATGCGCTTTACACCAGCCGCCCTCGCCCTGTCGCTGCTGGTGGGGGTGAGTGCCAGCGTCGGTCATGGCGCGACCCACGATCCCGATCCGCGTGCCGCCGCGCTGGTGGCGGATGGCCGCAGTGCGGCGGAAGCCGGCAACGTCCAGGCGGCGGTCGATGCGTTCGAGGCCGCGCTGGCGATCGATCCGGCCTATACCGGCGTCTACCTCGACCTGGCGCAAGCCGCGCGCGCCCAAGGGCTGCAGGGCAAGGCGATCCATTATTACCGCGAGGCACTGGAGCGCGAGCCGGGCAATCTGGCGGCGATCAGCGGCGAGGGTGCCGCGCTGGTGGAGAAGGGCGCCGTCGCCAAGGCGGAACGTAACCTTGCCAGATTGCAGTCGCTGTGCGGCGAAGGCTGTGCGGAGGCGGAGCAGCTGGCCGTCGCCATCGCGCAAGGTCCGCCGGTACGTACCGCCGATGCGGCGCTGCCCGACAATGCGGTGACCCAGAACTGACGGATCAGAGCTTCCCGCGGAAGCCCTCCACCACGGCGCGGTAGATGTCGCGCTTGAATGGCACGATCATCTCCGGCAGCAGATCGGGCGCCACCCACTTCCATTCGCAGAATTCCGGGTGCTTGTGGGCGTCGAGGTCGATGTCGCTGTCAGCGCCGGTGAAGCGCACCAGGTACCAGGTCTGGCGCTGTCCGACATAGCGGCCGCCCCACAACTTGCCCTGCAAGTCCGCCGGTAGGTCGTAGAACAGCTCGTCCGGCAGGCGGTCCAGGATCTGGAGATGCTGCGGCTTCGCCCCGGTTTCCTCCGCCAGCTCGCGCAGCATGGCGACATCCAGGTCCTCGCCCGGATCGACGCCGCCCTGCGGCATCTGCCAACGGTCGCCTTCCTTGTTGTCGATCCGCTTGCCCGCGAAGGCCTGGCCTTCGCCATTCACCAGCATGACGCCCACGCAGGGGCGGTACTTCGCGCGATCTTGTTCGGTCATGGACCTGCCATAGGCCCGGCCCGTCACGAATGCCAGATTGGCGCTTTGCCGGGGCGCCGCGATCTGTGACAAGCATCCGCAATGGACAATCTGACGCATAGCCTGGTGGGCGCGCTGATCGGGCAGGCCGGGCTGAAGCGGCGAACCGGTCTCGCCATGCCGGCGCTGATCATCGGCGCCAACATTCCCGACATCGATGCCGGTTGCGTGCTGATCGGCGACATGCAGCATCTGGCATTGCGCCGCGGGCTGACTCACGGGCCGATCGCCATGATAGTGTTGCCGCTGCTGCTGGCGGGCGGGCTGTACGCATTCGATCGCTGGCAGGCCGCACGGGGCAGGCGCCCCGCCAGCCGCCTGCCGGTACGGTTCGGCTGGTTGTGGGCGCTGGCGACGATCGCCTGCCTCAGCCATCCGGCGTTCGACTGGCTGAACAGCTATGGCGTGCGCCTGCTGGAGCCGTTTTCCAGCCGCTGGTTCCATGGCGACATGATCTTCATCATCGATCTGTGGCTGTGGCTGGGCATGGGCTGCGCGACGTGGCTGTCCGTACGGCGGGAGCGGCAGGGTGGCGACTGGCGCCGACCTGCCCGCGTAATGCTGGCGGCGACGCTGGCCTATATCGGGCTGAACGCGGCAATCACCTATCTTGCGGAACGACACGCCCGAATGAGCGAGCCTTATCCGCTGATCGCCATTGCCAACGAGATGCCGGTAGCGTTCTGGCGGCGGGACATGATCATCGGCAATGGCGATGGCCTGTGGCAGGTGGCGGGGCAGCGGGTTGGCGCGATGCCGCTGGCCAGCTGTGATCTTGCGCGGGCACGGCGGCAGGATCGTGCGGTGGATGCCTTCCTGTTCTGGTCGCGAGCGCCGACGATCCTGCGTGATGGCTCCGCATTCGTGTTGGGGGACGCACGGTTTGCCGGTGACCTTTCCCGCGGACGGTTCACGGTGAGGCTGCCGGCGGGAGCGTGCCAGGAACAAGGCGCCGGATGATCTCGTTCATCGGCGGATGACAGCACCCCAGATTGTCTGGCTGCGCCGCGACCTGCGGCTGGTCGATCAGCCCGCTCTGTTCGCCGCCGCCGAGAGCGGCCCGGTGATCCCGGTCTATGTCCTGGATGACGAGCGACCGGGCGAACACCGCATGGGCGGCGCGCAGCGTTGGTGGCTGCATCATTCGCTCGCCTCACTGGACCGCAGCCTGCGCGAACGGGGCAGCCGCCTGGTGCTGCGGCGGGGCGATGCAGTGCAGGAGTTGTGCCGGCTGGCGGAGGAGACCGGCGCCAAGGGCATCCATGCGCTGCATCATTATGAACCTTGGTGGCGCAAGGCCGAGAGCGAGCTGGCGGGCCGGTTCGAGCTGCACCTGCATGATGGCAATTACCTGGTCCCGCCCGGCACGGTCCGCACCGGCGCGGGCGAGCTTTACCGTATCTACACGCCGTTTGCGAAGGCCTTGCGGCGGGAGCTGCCAAGCCTCGAGCCGCTGCCGGAGCCGCAGCTGACTGCTCCCGCGAAGTGGCCCAGGTCGGATCGGCTGGAGGACTGGCGCCTTCTGCCGACCACCCCCGACTGGGCCGGCGGCTTCGTGGAGGCATGGACGCCGGGCGAGAACGCCGCGAAGGCGCAGCTGGAACAGTTCGCCGACCATGCGGACCGCTATGCGGATGAACGAAACCTCCCGTCCATTGAGGGGTCCAGCCGCCTGTCGCCCCGCCTGCATTGGGGGGAGCTGTCGGTTGGGCAGGTGTGGCACGCTTTGGCGGATCGGAGCGGCGCGGGGGTGGACACGTTCCGTGGGGAGCTGATCTGGCGCGACTTCACGCAGAACGTCATCCTGGCCTTTCCCGACTACCAGACCCGGAACTATGGCGAGGCGTTCGACCGCTTCCCGTGGCGCTATGACAAAGGGGAAATCCGCGCGTGGCGGCAGGGTCGGACGGGGTACCCCATCGTCGATGCCGGCATGCGCCAGTTATGGCAGAGCGGCTGGCTGCATAACCGCGTACGGATGATCGTCGCCAGCTTCCTGATAAAGCATCTGCTGGTCGACTGGCGGGTAGGGGAACGATGGTTCTGGGACACGCTGGTCGATGCCGATTGCGGGAACAACGCCGTCAACTGGCAGTGGGTCAGCGGGACGGGCGTGGATACGCAGCTGTTCACCCGGATCATGGCGCCGCTGACGCAATCGGTGAAGTTCGATGCGGGCGATTACATCCGCCGCTGGGTGCCGGAACTGGCGGACGTGCCCGACCGGCTGATCCATGATCCGCCGGCCGGAACCTACATCCCCAAGATCATCGGCCACCGTGAAGGGCGGGAGCGGGCGCTGGCGGCCTATCGCCAGCTCAGGACCGGCTAGGTTTCGACCCGCTCGCGGTGGCGGTTGGGGAAGTCGGCCGCGAGCAGGGCGGCGATGCAGGCGGCAACAGCCTCGGGCGGCTTCACGCCCTGCGGGTCTTCACCCGGAAAGGCGCGGGCGCGCATTTTGGTGCGGGTGGCGCCGGGATCGACGATGGCGACGCGGGTGCCGCTGATCCGCTCGACTTCCTGCGCATACGTGTCCAGCAGCACCTCCAGCGCGGCCTTGCTGGCGGCGTAGGCGCCCCAATAGGCGCGCGGGGAGGTGGCAACGGAGCTGGTGAGCCCGATCACGCGGCCCGCCGGGCTGCGGCGCAGCAACGGGTCGAAGGCTGCCAGCAGCGCCTGCGGTGCCAGCAGATTGGTGAGAAGAGCTTGGTTGAAGGCCTTGCCTTCGATCTGCGCGACGGGCGTCAACTGGGGCAGGATCGCGGCATTCAGCACCAGGATGTCGAGGCGGTCCCACCTTTCGGCGACCGCGCCGGCCAGGCGGCTGACGGCATCAGCTTCCGTCAGGTCGAACGGGGCGATGGTGGCGGTGCCGCCGGCCTGGTGGATCGCATCCTCCACCGCCTCCAGGTCGGAGATGGTGCGGCCGGAGAGCAGGACATGCGCGCCCTCTGCCGCCAGCGCCTGCGCGGTGGCCGCGCCGATGCCGCGACTGGACCCCGTCACATAAGCGATACGGCCGTCGAGCGAACCCGCCATCAGGCGACCTTGCCGACGGGGAAGGTCAACTGGTTGTCCAGCCCGCGGCGTTCGGTCAGGTCGGTCAGGCTGGTGGGGTAGTCGCCGGTGAAGCAGGCGTCGCAATACTGCGGCGCGGCATTGTTGCGACCCTTCAGCCCGACCGCCCGGTAAAGCCCGTCGATCGAGACAAAGGCGAGGCTGTCCGCCTGGATGAATTCGCACATGGCAGACACATCCATCCGGCCGGCCAGCAGCTTGGAGCGTTCGGGGGTGTCGACGCCGTAATAGCAGCCATGCCCGGTCGGCGGACTCGCGACACGGAAGTGAACCTCCTTCGCGCCCGCTTCCCGCATCATCTGCACGATCTTCAGGCTGGTGGTGCCGCGCACGATGGAATCGTCGATCAGGACGATCCGCTTGCCTTCCACCAGCTTGCGGTTAGCGTTGTGCTTGCGCTTCACAGAGGCGTGGCGGACGCTGTCCGACGGCTGGATGAAGGTGCGGCCGACATAGTGCGAACGCACGATACCCAGTTCGAAAGGAATGCCTGATTCCTGCGAATAGCCGATCGCCGCAGGCACGCCGCTGTCAGGCACCGGCACCACGATATCGGCATCGACCACCGCCTCGCGCGCCAGCTCGATCCCGATCGCTTTACGTGATTCATAGACGGAACGGTCGTCCAGGATCGAATCCGGGCGGCTGAAATAGACATGTTCAAAGATGCAAGGGCGCGCGGCGGGCGTGCCAAAGGGGCGGTGGCTGCGACGGGTGCCGTCGAAATCCACCTCGACGAACTCGCCGGGTTCGATCTGGCGTTCGAATTCGGCGCCGACCACGTCGAGCGCCACGGTCTCGCTGGCGAACACGGTCGCGTCGCCCAGGCGACCCATCACCAGCGGGCGGATGCCGAGCGGATCGCGGCATGCGGCCATGCCGCGCGGCGTCATCACAATCAGTGCATAGGCGCCTTCCACCAGTCGCAGCGCATCCACCAGCTTGTCCAGCATGGTGGGGTAGCGGCTGGTGGCGACGAGGTGGATGATCACCTCCGTATCGCTGGTCGACTGGAAGATCGCGCCCTTCTGCACCAGTTCCTGACGCAGGTGGCGGGCGTTGGAGATGTTGCCGTTGTGCGCCACGGCGAAGCCGCCGCTGGCAAGGTCGGCATAGAGCGGCTGGATGTTACGCAGGCCAGAACCGCCGGTGGTGGAATAGCGCACATGGCCCGCCGCCATGCCGCCCGGCAATTCGGCGACCGATTCCCCGGTGGAGAAGTTCTCGGCCACATGGCCAAGGCCGCGGCGCGTGTAGAATTCGGCGCCATCGAAGGAGGTGATGCCCACCGCCTCCTGTCCGCGGTGCTGCAGGGCGTGAAGGCCGAGGGCGCAGGCGGCGGCGGCTTCGCTGGCGCCGATGACGCCAAAGACGCCGCATTCTTCGCGCAGCTTGTCGCCGTCCGCGTCCATGAAGGGATGGGTCAGGTTCATCGGGCTCGCAGCTGCTGTGGGGCTGCCCGCGCCAATGGCGATGTTACGGGGTGATTACAAGGGCGATGCGGCGGAACGGGGGCGGGGCAAGCGGCTTCGCCGCCGCAAATCCGGGCCTACCCGGATGGTGCCGCGCCTCCTCCCCGTCCGCGACGCAGGAGGAGGCGCGGGTCAGGTCAGACCAGTTCCACCGCGATCGCGGTCGCCTCGCCGCCGCCGATGCACAGCGATGCGACGCCCTTGGTCCCGCCGCGTGCCTTCAACGCCGCCAGCAGGGTGACGATGATGCGCGTGCCGCTGGCGCCGATCGGATGGCCGAGCGCGGTGCCGCCGCCATTCACGTTTACCTTGTCATGCGGGATGCCGATATCCTTCATGGCGAACATTGGCACGCAGGCGAACGCCTCGTTAATTTCCCACAGGTCCACATCGTCGACCGACCAGCCGGCCTTGTCGAGCAGGGTGCGGATCGCGCCGACCGGGGCGGTGGTGAAGTCCTTCGGCTCCTGCGCGTGAGCCGCGGTGGCGACGATGCGGGCCACGGGCGCCTTGCCCTGCGCCTTGGCGACGCTTTCACGCGCGACCACGACCGCCGCCGCGCCATCAGAGATGGAAGAGGAGGTCGCCGCGGTGATCGTGCCTTCCTTGGCGAAAGCGGCCCTCAACTGCGGGATCTTCTCCGGGTTCGCCTTGCCCGGCGCCTCGTCATGCGAGACCGTGACGTCGCCCTTGCGGGTCTTGAGCGTCACGGGGACGACCTCGTCATCGAAGGTGCCGCTCTTGATCGCCTCGTTCGCGCGGGCGAGCGAGGTGATGGAGAAATCGTCCATGTCCTTGCGAGTCAGCTGGTACTCGTCCGCCGTGCACTGAGCGAAGGAGCCCATCGAGGTGCCTTCGTCATAGGCATCCTCCAACCCATCCAGGAACATGTGGTCATAGGCCTTGTCGTGGCCGATGCGTGCGCCGCTGCGATGCTTCTTCAGCAGGTAGGGCGCATTGGTCATGCTCTCCATCCCGCCGGCGACGATCAGGTCGGCCCCGCCGGTGGCGAGCGCTTCGGCCGCCATGATGACGGTCTGCATCCCGCTGCCGCAGACCTTGTTCACGGTGGTCGCCTGGACGGATTGGGGCAGGCCCGCCTTCAGCGCGGCCTGCCGGGCGGGCGCCTGGCCGAGGCCGGCAGGCAGCACGCAACCCATGTAGAGCCGGTCCACGGCCGCGCCGTCGATGCCGGCACGTTCCACCGCCGCCTTCACCGCCGTGGCACCGAGATCGGTGGCGGATGCGTCCGCCAGGGCGCCCTGCATCCCGCCCATCGGAGTACGGGCATAGGACAGGATGACGATGGGATCGGCTTCGTTCAGGGTGGCCATTGCCGCATTCCTTTATTGGTCGAAAACGCAGAATACGCGCTCTAGCTAGGCGGCTGCGGCACACAGCGCAACGGGCAGCGCGATGAAGCCGGGCACGTGCGGAATGCGGGCGAGGCAGGGCGGTTGCGCCGTGAACTTTCGCTAAGCATTCGCAACAAGGCCGCAACTCTTGAACGCAGTGCAGCACCTGATTAGGTGCGACGCGACAACCCCCACTTTTTCCGGGCGATTCAGCCGGCAGCGATGCGCGGCTGGCATGCCCCGAGGACAGCAATGGTCGACCTTAGCCAGTACCTTCCGATCCTGATCTTCCTGGCGATCGCGGTCGGCCTGTCGGCCGCCTTCGTCTTCCTGCCGATGGGTGTCGCCCGCCTGACCGGCGCGCACAACCCGAATGCGGAGAAGCTGAGCGAGTACGAGTGCGGCTTCCCCGCGTTCGAGGACCCGCGCAGCCAGTTCGACGTCAGGTTCTACCTGATCGCCATCCTGTTCATCGTGTTCGACCTGGAGGCGGCGTTCCTGTTCCCGTGGGCGGTTAGCCTGGACCTGACCGGCTGGGCCGGCTGGATCACCATGATGGTGTTCCTGGCCGAGCTGGGTATCGGCCTGGCCTATGCCTGGAAGAAGGGTGCGCTGGAGTGGGAGTGAACGACATGGTCACCGATGGTCACGGCAAGTCCGTGGGCCTGAACAGCGCGCTGGACCGGCCGCTCGCCAATCCGGCGGGCAGCACGGTCAGCGGTGAGGCGCACAACCCGGTGCTGCATCCCGGCATCCGGCAGCCCGACGGCGAATTCTACAACGCGCTGTCGACCGAGGTGTCGGACAAAGGCTTCCTGGTCACCACCACCGAAGAGCTGTTCCAGTGGGCGCGCACCGGCAGCCTGTGGTGGATGACGTTCGGCCTTGCCTGCTGCGCGGTCGAGATGATCCACGTCAACATGCCCCGTTACGACATGGAGCGGTTCGGCGCCGCGCCGCGCGCATCCCCGCGCCAGTCCGACGTGATGATCGTGGCCGGCACGCTGTGCAACAAGATGGCCCCGGCGCTGCGCAAGGTGTACGACCAGATGTCTGATCCCAAATATGTGATCAGCATGGGCAGCTGTGCCAATGGCGGCGGCTATTACCACTACAGCTATTCCGTGGTGCGCGGCTGTGACCGGATCGTGCCCGTCGACATCTACGTCCCCGGGTGCCCGCCCACGGCAGAGGCGCTGCTGTACGGCGTGATGCAGTTGCAGCGGAAAATCCGCCGCGTGGGGACGATCGAGCGATGAGCACTGTTCTCCACCCCGCGCCCCGCTTCGCCACCGGTCCCAGCATCGCTGAGACGCTGGGGACCGCGCTCGGCACCATGGTGATCGAGCATGCGTGCGAGCATGGCGAGGTGTTGCTGACCGTTCAGCGCGACCGGCTGGAAGACGCGCTGCGCCTGTTGCGTGACGAGCACGAATACCAGCAGCTGATGGAGATCGCCGGGGTCGACTATCCCGGCCGGGCCGAGCGGTTCGAGGTCGTCTACATGCTGCTGTCGGTGACCCGCAACAGCCGGGTCATGGTGAAGGTCACCACGGACGAGGACACGCCCGTGCCGACCGCCACCCGCCTGTGGCCCAATGCGGGCTGGCTGGAACGCGAGGTGTTCGACCTATATGGCGTGCTGTTCGACGGCAACACCGACCTGCGACGCATCCTGACCGATTACGGGTTCGAAGGGCATCCGTTCCGCAAGGACTTCCCGCTGACTGGCTACCAGGAAGTCCGGTATTCCGAAGAGGACAAGCGCGTCGTTTATGAGCCGGTGGAGCTGGCGCAGGACTTCCGCTCATTCGAGTTCACGTCGCCGTGGGAAGGCGCGGACTACGTGCTGCCGGGTGACGAGAAGGCCAGCGGACCCGCCCCTGTGGCGGAGCCCAAGGTGACGGAGAAGCCGGGCCAGAGCGGCGCCGGTGCGCCGACCGACGCCAAAGCGGCGGAGAAGGCCAGCGACGGACCGCCGACGCAGGCCAAGGGTGGCGAAGGCACCGCGCCTGATGCACCTGAACCGACGGAAAGCCGGCCCGACCGTCCGGCGCGGGCAGACGGTCCGGCGGACACGCCGGGTGCGACCGAAACCGATAAGAGCGAGGGCAAGGACTGATGGCCGGCCTGATGCAGGAGACCTCCCCCACCACGGGCGACGAGGTCATCAGCAACTACACGATCAATTTCGGCCCGCAGCATCCCGCGGCGCACGGCGTGCTGCGCATGGTGATGGAGCTGGATGGCGAGATCATCGAGCGGATCGATCCGCATGTCGGGCTGCTGCATCGCGGCACCGAGAAGCTGATCGAGTACAAGACCTATTTGCAGGCGCTGCCGTATTTCGACCGGCTCGATTACTGCAGCCCGCTGTGCATGGAGCACTCCTACGTCCTGGCGGTGGAGAAGCTGCTTAACGTGGAGGTGCCGCTGCGCGCGCAATATCTGCGCGTGCTGTTCGCGGAGCTGACGCGGATCAGCAACCACATGCTGAACATGGGCAGCCATGTCATGGACGTGGGCGCGATGACGCCGAACCTGTGGCTGTTCGAGATCCGCGAAGACTGCATGAACTTCTTCGAACGGGCGAGCGGCGCGCGCATGCATGCTGCGTGGTACCGCCCGGGCGGCGTGCACCAGGACGTACCGCTGAAGCTGCTGACCGATATCGGCGACTGGCTCGACAAGCGCATGCCCGAGCTGTTCGAGGACGCGATGAGCTTGGTGGTGGACAATCGCATCTTCAAGCAGCGCAACGTCGACATCGCCGTTGTCAGCAAGGAGGATGCGCTGCGCTGGGGCTTCTCCGGCCCGATGATCCGCGCGGCGGGCATCCCGTGGGATCTGCGCAAGAGCCAGCCTTACGACGTATATGACCGGATGGAGTTCGACATTCCGGTCGGCACCAATTCCGATTGCTACGACCGGTTCATGGTCCGGGTGGAGGAGGTGCGCCAGTCGATGCGCATCATGAAGCAGTGCCTGCGCGAGATGCCCGATGGCCCGATCAGCAGCAGCGACCGCAAGGTGGCGCCGCCCAAGCGCGCCGAGATGAAGCAGTCGATGGAAGCGCTGATCCACCACTTCAAGCTCTACACCGAAGGCTTCCATGTGCCGGCGGGCGAGGTCTATGTGGCGACGGAAAGCCCCAAGGGCGAGTTCGGCGTCTATCTGGTGAGCGACGGCAGCAACAAGCCGTACCGCTGCAAGATCCGGCCGACCGCCTTCAGCCACCTGCAGGCGATGGACTTCATGTCCAAGGGTCACATGCTGCCCGACGCGACCGCAATCCTGGGCGCGATCGACGTGGTGTTCGGGGAGTGCGACCGGTGAGCGCACGCCCGTCCATCTGGCTGTTCGTGGCGGTGGCCGCGGCGATCGCGATGCTGTGCTTCGCGATCGGGCAGGGCAAGCCGGGCGCGGGCGTACCCGTCGCCATCCTCCTTTCCGTCCTCTGGACCATCCATGCGCAAATGCGCTGGGGCAAGATCAATGGCTGAACGCGCACCACATCCCGACACCCCCGAACTGCGCGCCCGCTGGGGCGGGTTTGCCTGGACACCTGGCAATACGGAGAAGGCGCGCGAGATCGTGGCCCGCTATCCCGAGGGTCGCCAGCGCTCGGCCGTGATGCCGCTGCTGGACCTTGCCCAGCGGCAGGTCGGTGCCGAAACGCAGACCCAGGGGTGGCTGCCGCTGCCGGTGATGGAATATGTCGCGGCGCAGCTCGACATGCCGATCATCCGCGTGCTGGAGGTCGCCACCTTCTATACCATGTACAACATCGCGCCGGTCGGCCGCTTCCATGTCCAGATCTGCGGCACCACGCCGTGCATGCTGCGCGGGTCGGACGACATCATGACGGCGTGCAAGACGCGCGGCATGAAGAAGGGGCACACCACGCCTGACGGCATGTGGACCCTGACCGAGGTCGAGTGCATGGGCAATTGCGCAAGCGCGCCGATGGTGCAGATCAACGACGACAATTACGAGGATCTGACACCGGCGCGGCTCGATGCCGTGCTGGACGCGCTGGCCAAGGGCGAAAGCCCGAAGGGCGGTACGCAGGATCCGACTCGCCACACGGTGGAGCCGGTCGGCGGCCCGACCACGCTGCGCGAGATGGTGGACGCGAACCACGATTATCGCGGTGCGTGGGCGTGAGCACGCCGGCGCCTGTCAGCAAGGGATTGCCGATCGTCGGCATCGTCCTCCTGACGCTGGCGCTGCTGAAGTTCGTGCAGGGTGGTGACTGGGTCGTCTGGCTGATCCTGGGCGTGCTGTTCGGTGGTCTGGGCGTATTCTCCCGCAAGGGCAGGGCCGGCTGATGGAAGCGCTGATCGTCCTCATTGTCACGCTGCTGCTGGTCGCGGTGGCGTGGAAGATTTTCTCCGGCCTGATCAAGACGGTGGTGCTAGTCATCATCCTGGTCGCCGCGGCATTGTTTGTGTTTGGAGGGATCGGCTGATGCTCGCCGACAAGGACCGTATCTTCACCAACCTGTACGGGTACCAGGACTGGCGGCTGCCGGCCGCGCAGATGCGTGGTGACTGGGACGATACTAAGGCGCTGATCGCACGCGGGCAGGATGCGATCATCGACGAGATCAAGGCGTCCGGCCTGCGCGGTCGCGGCGGGGCGGGCTTCCCGACCGGCATGAAGTGGTCCTTCATGCCCAAGGAAAGCAAGGATGGGCGTCCGTCCTTCCTGGTCATCAACGCTGATGAGTCGGAGCCGGGCAGCTGCAAGGACCGCGAGATCATCCGCCACGATCCGCACAAACTGGTTGAAGGGGCGCTGATCGCGGGTTTCGCGATGCGCGCGCGGGCCGCCTACATCTACATCCGTGGCGAGTATATCCGCGAGGCGGAGACGCTGTTCGCCGCGGTTGCGGAGGCCTATGCCGCCGGCCTGCTGGGCAAGAACGCGGCGGGAAGCGGCTATGACTTCGATGTCTTCGTCCACCGGGGTGGCGGCGCTTATATCTGCGGCGAAGAAACCGCGATGATCGAGAGCATCGAGGGCAAGAAGGGCCAGCCCCGGCTGAAGCCGCCGTTTCCGGCAGGCGCCGGCCTGTATGGCTGTCCGACCACGGTGAACAACGTGGAGTCGATCGCTGTGGTGCCCACTATCCTGCGGCGCGGTGCACCCTGGTTCGCCAGCTTCGGGCGGGAGAACAACAAGGGCACCAAGCTGTTCCAGATCAGCGGCCATGTCGATCGCCCCTGCGTGGTCGAGGAGGAGATGGGCATTCCCTTCCGCGACCTGATTGAAAAGCATTGCGGCGGCATTACCGGGGGGTGGGATAACCTGCTGGCGGTGATCCCCGGTGGGTCGTCCGTTCCGCTGGTCCCTGCGGCGGAGATCATGGACGCGCCTATGGATTTCGACGGGCTGAAGGCCGTCGGCTCGGGTCTGGGCACCGCGGCGGTGATCGTGATGGACAAGTCCACCGACATCGTGCGGGCGATCAGCCGCATTTCGTACTTCTACAAGCATGAGAGCTGCGGCCAGTGCACGCCGTGCCGCGAGGGTACCGGCTGGATGTGGCGGGTGATGGAGCGGCTGCGTACCGGCGATGCCGAGCCGGCCGAGATCGACATGCTGTACGAAGTGACCAAGCAAGTCGAGGGCCACACGATCTGCGCGCTGGGCGATGCGGCGGCATGGCCGATCCAGGGCCTGCTGAAGCATTTCCGGCCGGAGATCGAGCGGCGTATCGCGGAGCGCGAGGCGGTGGAGTTGCCCGAAGCAGCCGAATGATAGTTGCGGCTGCATGTTTCCGATAGGAAGTATGCAGGTTATTGCGAGGCGTTTGCGTCTTTACTTGGGAAGTACGCTCAAGCCTTGCATCAAAGTGCGAATGAGCGCCGGAAATGGGCGCTGTGGCCTTGCGCTGAGGCACAGGGTCGGACAGAGGAACACGGCACAGCGATGCCGCACCGCACACAAGCGCGGGGCGTTCATCCAGGCGGACAGAGATTATGCCCACAGTCACCGTTGACGGAACCGAGATCGAAGTGCCCGATGGGGCGACCGTGCTGCAGGCTTGCGAGCTTGCCGGCAAGGAGATCCCGCGCTTCTGCTATCACGAACGCCTGTCCATCGCCGGCAATTGCCGCATGTGCCTGGTCGAGGTGAAGCCAGGCCCGCCCAAGCCGCAGGCGAGTTGCGCCCTGCCGGCGACGAACGGCCAGGAAATTCGCACCGACACGCCAATGGTGAAGAAGGCGCGGGAAGGGGTGATGGAGTTCCTGCTCATCAACCACCCGCTCGACTGCCCGATCTGCGACCAGGGCGGCGAGTGCGACCTGCAGGACCAGTCGGTCGCCTACGGCCGCGGCGGTTCCCGGTACCACGAGAACAAACGTGCGGTGACCGAGAAGTATATGGGTCCGCTGATCAAGACGATCATGACCCGCTGCATTCATTGCACGCGCTGTGTCCGCTTCTCCGAAGAAGTGGCCGGTGTGGATGAGATCGGCGCGCTGTATCGCGGCGAGGACATGCAGATCAGCACGTATCTCGAACATGCGGCCAAGCACGAACTGTCGGCAAACGTTATCGACCTGTGCCCGGTGGGCGCGCTGACCAGTCGGCCTTACGCCTACGAGGCGCGGCCGTGGGAGTTGAAGAAGACCCTGGGCATCGACGTGTCGGACGCGATGGGTGCGAACATTCGCATCGACAGTCGCGGGCGCGAGGTGCTGCGCGTGCTGCCGCGCACCAATGACGATGTGAACGAAGAGTGGCTGAGCGATAAGGCCCGCTATCAGGTGGAGGGGCTGACGCGCCGCCGCCTCGATCGCGTCTGGATTCGTCATGATGGCAAGCTGCAATCGGCCGACTGGAACGAGGCGTTCGCGCTGATCGCCGAAGCGGGACGCGGCGGCAGCGTGGGGGCAGTCGCGGGCGACATGCTCGATTGCGAGACGATGTTTGCGGCCAAGCGGCTGGTGAATGCGCTGGGCTCCGATCTGGTGGAAAGTCGCCAGGGCGGCATGGCCTATCCGGTGGGCAGCCTGTCGGCGGTCAATTTCAACACGACCTTCGCTGGAATTGAGACGGCAGATGCCGTGCTGATCGTGGGCAGCAACATCCGCTGGGAAGCGCCGCTGTTGAATGTCCGCCTGCGGAAGGCCGCGAAGCGGGGTGCGAAGATCTTCATCGTGGGTCCGCACTGGGAGACGACCTTCCCGGCCGAGTTCCTGGGCGACGATGCCTCCGTGCTGCATGACCTGCCTGACCACGTTGCCTCCGCCATGCAGGGCGCGGCGCGGCCGGCGATCATCCTTGGCGCGGCTGGCCTGGTGGCGGGTGCTCATGGCCCGGCACTGGCGCTGGCGCATGCCTGGAACGTGGTGCGCGATAACGGTGGCGACACCTGGAACGGCTTCAACGTCCTGCACATGGCGGCGGCACGCATGGGTGCGCTGATGCTCGGCTTCGCTCGCCCGCGCGGCCTTGCCGAGCTGGTGCAGGCTGCGCCCAAGCTGCTGCTTTCGCTCGGCGCGGACGAGCTGGACCACGGCAAGTTCGCAGGCGCCTTAAAGGTTTATATCGGCCATCATGGCGACAAGGGTGCGGCCTCGGCCGATATCATCTTGCCGGGCAGCGCCTATACCGAGAAGGCCGGGACCTATGTCTCGACAGAGGGCCGCGTGCAGTTTGCCGACAAGGCGGTGTTTGCGCCCGGTGATGCGCGCGAAGACTGGACAATCCTTCGTGCCTTGGCCGATGCGCTGGGCGTGACCGTCGGGTTCGACAGCTTTGACCAGCTGCGCGCCGCGATGATCGCGGACGTGCCGGCTCTGGGTGTCGAGGGACTGGTCGATTACGGCGCGCTGCCTGCGGCAGACAGCGCGGAGCGTGCTGGTGGGGCGATCGCCTACCCGATCAAGGATTTCTATCTCACCAACTCCATCGCGCGGGCCAGCGCGGTGATGCAGCGCTGTTCGGCTGAACTGCTGCATGGCGAGGAACTGGCGGAGGCCGCGGAATGATACCTGTCTTCCAGGGCTGGGGCATGAGCTACGAGGCGGCGTGGATCACCTCTACGATCGCCGGCATCTTGCTGATCGCGCTGCCGTTGATGCTCGCGGTCGCGATGGTGATCTATGTCGATCGCAAGGTTTGGGCGGCGATGGCGTTGCGGCGTGGTCCCAACGTGGTTGGCCCCTTCGGCCTGCTGCAAAGCTTTGCCGATGGGTTGAAGGTGTTCCTGCAGGAAACCATCATCCCGTCCGCCGCGAACAAGGGCCTGTTCCTGATCGCGCCCATCATCACCTTCACCGTGGCGCTGGCGGCCTGGGCGGTGATCCCGTTCAATTCGGGCGCGGTGCTGGCGAACATCAATGTCGGGCTACTCTACATCCTCGCGGTCAGTTCGCTGGGAGTCTACGGCGTGGTGATGTCCGGTTGGGCGTCGAACTCGAAGTATCCGTTCTTCTCCGCCATGCGCGCTGCGGCGCAGATGATCTCCTACGAGGTCTCGATCGGCTTCGTGCTGATCTGCGTGGTGCTGTGGGCTGGCACGTTCAACATGAACGGCATCATCGAGGCGCAGCGCGGGCACGGGCTGGGCATCGTCAACGGGTTCTTCTTCAACCTGCTGCTGTTCCCGATGTGGGTGGTGTTCCTGATCTCCGCCCTGGCGGAGACGGCGCGTGCCCCGTTCGACCTGACGGAGGCGGAGAGCGAGCTCGTCGCCGGGTACCAGACCGAATATAGCTCCATGAGCTTCGCGCTGTTCTGGCTGGGCGAATACGCGAACGTGCTGCTGATGTGCGCGCTGAACTCGATCCTGTTCTTCGGGGGCTGGCTGCCGCCGCTTGAGTTGTCGATCCTGTACTGGATTCCTGGCTGGATCTGGCTGCTGCTAAAGATTTCGTTCTTCTTCTTCGTGTTTTCCTGGATCAAGGCCACGGTGCCGCGCTTCCGCTATGACCAGCTGATGCGGCTGGGCTGGAAGGTGTTCCTGCCGCTCAGCCTCGGCTTCGTCGTGGTGGTCAGTGGCTGGCTGATGTTTACGAGGTACGGCGCATGAGTGTCGCGCAACTGGTCAAGTCGTTCACCCTGTGGGAGTTCGTGAAGGCACACGCCCTCACGCTGAAGTACTTCTTCAAGCCCAAGGCGACGATCAACTACCCGTTCGAGAAGAACCCGTTGTCGCCCCGCTTCCGGGGGGAGCATGCCCTGCGCCGCTACCCCAACGGGGAGGAGCGCTGCATTGCGTGCAAGCTGTGCGAGGCGGTTTGTCCGGCGCAGGCGATCACCATTGAGGCCGAGCCACGCGAGGACGGCAGCCGCCGCACCACGCGCTACGACATCGACATGACCAAGTGCATCTATTGCGGCTTCTGTCAGGAGGCGTGTCCGGTGGACGCGGTCGTCGAGGGACCGAACTTCGAGTACTCGACGGAAACGCGCGAGGAATTGCTGTACGACAAGGCCAAGCTGCTGGCGAACGGGGACAAGTGGGAGCGCGCGATCGCTGCCAACCTTGAAGCCGACGCACCCTACCGCTAGGCGCCCGGCAGGACGGACCCAGACACATGCTGCAAGCCCTTGCCTTTTACCTGTTCGCCGCGCTGGTGATCGCCAGCGGGACGTTCACCATCCTCGCCCGCAATCCGGTGCATTCCGTGTTGTGGCTGATCCTTGCCTTCTTCAATGGCGCGGGGCTGATGGTGCTCGTTGGTGCCGAGTTCATCGCCATGCTGCTGGTGATCGTCTATGTTGGCGCAGTCGCGGTGCTGTTCCTGTTCGTGGTCATGATGCTGGACATCGACTTCGCCGAACTGCGCGCCGGTTTCGTCAAGAACTTTCCATTGGGCATTGCCATAGCCGCCGTGCTTCTGGCGGAGCTGGTGCTGGGCATCGGCGCCTGGCAGTCGGGTGCGCTGGAACTAGGCCGCGCAAGCGGCGAGGCAGCGCCGTTGCTGGGCCGCAGCAATATCGAGAGCATCGGCGCGTTGCTGTATGGCCGGTACCTGTTCCTGTTCGAATCCGCGGGCGTGATCCTGCTGGTGGCGATGGTCGGCGCGATCGTGCTGACGCATCGGGAGCGGCGGGCCTATCGCGGGCAGCAGAACATCGGCAAGCAGATCGCCCGCCGCCCGGACGAAGCGACCCGCAACGTGCGGCCTGAGATCGGACAGGGGGTGACACTGTGATCGGCATCGAACACTACGTCGTTGTCAGCTCGATCTTGTTCGTGCTTGGCGTCTTGGGTATCTTCCTGAATCGGAAGAACATCATCGTCATCCTGATGGCGATCGAACTGATCCTGCTGTCGGTGAACCTGAACCTGGTGGCCTTCAGCGCCTTCCTTGGCGACCTCACGGGTCAGATCTTCGCCATGTTCGTGCTGACCGTGGCCGCCGGGGAAGCGGCGATCGGTCTTGCCATCCTGGTCATCTATTTCCGCGGACGCGGCACCATCGCGGTTGACGACGTCAACCGGATGAAGGGGTAAACACGGTGCCTTCCATCCTGATCATCGTCTTCCTGCCGCTGTTGGCAGCGATCATCGCCGGGCTGGGCAACCGCGCGCTGGGCAACACGGTCGCCAAGGCGATCACCACCGGCGGGCTGTTCGTGTCCTGTGCGCTCAGTTGGCCGATCTTCCTGTCCTACCTGGGCGGTGATGTTGCCGGGCAGGTCGTGCCGGTGCTGACCTGGGTGCAGTCGGGCGAGATGACGTTCGACTGGACGCTGCGGGTCGACACGCTGACTGCGATCATGCTGGTCGTCATCACCAGCGTCTCCGCGCTCGTGCACCTGTACAGCTGGGGCTACATGGCGGAAGACCCGGATCAGCCGCGGTTTTTCGCTTATTTGTCGCTGTTCACCTTCGCCATGCTGATGCTGGTGACCGCGGACAACCTCGTACAGATGTTCTTCGGCTGGGAGGGTGTCGGCCTTGCCTCCTATCTCCTGATCGGGTTCTGGTTCCGGAAGCCGTCTGCCGGGGCCGCCGCGATCAAGGCGTTTGTGGTCAATCGCGTGGGCGACCTCGGCTTCATGCTGGGTATCTTCGGCACCTTCCTGGTGTTCCAGACCACGTCAATTCCTGCGATTCTGGAAGCCGCGCCTTCGATGCAGGGCAGCACGATTGGCTTCCTGGGCATGCGGCTCGACACCATGACGATCCTGTGCCTGCTGCTGTTCGTCGGCGCGATGGGCAAGTCGGCCCAGCTTGGCCTGCACACCTGGCTGCCTGATGCGATGGAAGGCCCGACGCCGGTGTCAGCGCTGATCCATGCGGCAACGATGGTGACCGCCGGCGTGTTCATGTTGTGCCGCCTTTCCCCGATGTTCGAAGCGGCGCCTGCGGCGCTGACTTTCGTCACCTTCATCGGTGCGGCGACATGCCTGTTTGCGGCGACTGTCGGCACGACGCAGTGGGATATCAAGCGAGTGATCGCGTATTCGACCTGCTCGCAGCTCGGCTACATGTTCTTCGCCGCCGGGGTTGGCGCTTACGGCGCGGCCATGTTCCACCTGTTCACGCACGCCTTCTTCAAAGCGCTGCTGTTCCTGGGCGCCGGCAGCGTGATCCACGCCATGCACCATGAACAGGACATGCGGTATTATGGCGGCCTGCGTAAGCACATCCCGCTGACCTTCTTCGCGATGCTGGCGGGTACGTTGGCGATCACCGGTGTTGGTATCTACTGGCTGCATGCAGGCTTCGCCGGCTTCCATTCCAAGGATGCCATCCTGGAGGCGGCGTTCGCCAGCGGCAGCGACATGGGCCGGTTCGCATTCTGGGTCGGCGCCTTTGCCGCGCTGCTGACCAGTTTCTACTCCTGGCGCCTGATGTTCCTGACGTTCTGGGGCAAGCCGCGGTGGGCTCAGTCCGAGCACATCCAACACGCAGTGCACGATGCGCACGGTCATGGTCACGCGCACCACGACGATGCTCACCATGACGCGCACGGCCATGCCGCGGCTCATGCGGCCAATCCGCCGGCGCAGGAAGATGCAGGGCATGACCGTGCCCATGCGGTTCCTTCGCCCAAGCAGGATGACGGCACCGCCGGGTACCATCCGCATGAAAGCCCGCTGCCGATGCTGGTGCCTCTGGTGGTTCTTACTTTGGGCGCAATCTTTGCCGGATATGTGTTCAGCGGCGCGTTCCTGGAAAGCGAAGGCTTCTGGAACGGCTCTATCGCCTACAACGAGCATCTTATGCACGAGATGCACTTGGTGCCGCTGTGGGTGAAGCTGTCGGCGACCATCGTGATGTTGATCGGTCTGGCGGTCGCCTGGTTGGCCTACATCCGTGATACCTCGATCCCCGGGAAGACCGCGGCAGCGCTGGGGCCGGTGTACCGGTTCCTGTTCAACAAGTGGTATTTCGACGAACTGTACCATTGGTTGTTCGTGCGCCCGTCTTTCGCGCTCGGTCGTGTGTTCTGGCAGAAGGGTGATGTCGGCGGGATCGATCGGTTCGGTCCGAACGGCGCGGCCTTTGTCGTGGCGCAGGGTGCGGTGCTGGCCCGCAAGGTGCAGTCCGGTTATCTGACGAGCTATGCGCTGGTCATGCTGCTGGGCCTGGTGGCCGCAGTCAGCTGGGTGCTGGTGTGATGGGGGGCTTTCCAATCCTTTCGCTGATGTTGCTGGTGCCCCTGCTGGGCGCCACCGCCTGCCTGTTTTCGGGCGAAAAGGCCGCGCGGCAGATCGCGCTGGCGGCGACGCTGGCCGATCTGGTGCTGGGCATCCTGCTGTGGACGCGGTTCGACGTGGGCGGCGCCCAGTGGCAGTTCACCGAACGAGCCGACATCTTTGCCGGTTTCCAGTGGGCGTTGGGCATCGACGGTATCGCTCTCATGCTTATCGTGTTGAGCGTGTTCCTGATGCCGATCTGCATTCTGGCGAGCGCGTCCATCAACAAGCGCGTGCCTGAATACATGGCGGCGTTCCTGTTCATGGAAGTGCTGATGATCGGCGTATTCGCCGCGCAGGACATCTTCCTGTTCTACATCTTCTTCGAAGCCAGCCTGATCCCGATGTACCTGATCATCGGCATTTGGGGCGGCGACAACCGCATCTACGCGAGCTACAAGTTCTTCCTGTATACGCTGTTCGGCAGCCTGCTGATGCTGATCGCCATGCTGTGGATGGTGAACGTGGCGGGCACGAGCTCCATCCCGGCGCTGATGGTATTCGACTTTCCGCCGGAGGCACAGGTCTGGCTGTTCCTCGCCTTCTTCGCGAGCTTCGCGGTGAAGATGCCGATGTGGCCGGTCCACACCTGGTTGCCGGATGCGCACGTGCAGGCGCCGACGGCAGGTTCTGTGATCCTGGCGGGCGTGCTGCTGAAGATGGGCGGCTACGGCTTCCTTCGCTTCAGCCTGCCGATGTTCCCGGAAGCGAGTGCCCAGTTGGCCTGGCTGATCTGGGGGCTGTCGATGGTTGCAGTAGTGGTCACGAGCCTTATCGCGCTGGTGCAGCACGACATGAAGAAACTGATCGCCTATTCGTCGGTCGCGCACATGGCGATCGTGACGATCGGTCTGTTCGCCTTCAACGTGCAGGGGCTGGAGGGCGCCATGATGGTGATGCTGGGCCACGGCCTGGTGTCGGGCGCGCTGTTCCTGTGCGTGGGCGTGATATACGATCGGCTGCATACCCGCGAGATTAGCCGCTACGGTGGCCTCGCCATCAATATGCCGCGCTACGCCATGTTCTTCCTGCTGTTCACCATGGCGAGCATCGGTCTGCCGGGGACCAGCAACTTCGTCGGGGAGTTCCTGAGCCTGGCTGGCGCATACCAGGTGAACACCTGGGTTGCCTTCGTCGGTACGACCGGCATTATCCTGGGTGCTGCTTACATGCTGTACCTGTATCGGCGCGTCGTGTTCGGCGAGCAGAAGAATGCCGATGCCGCCGCCATGGTGGATCTGGGCCCGCGCGAATGGCTGATGCTGGCGCCGCTGGCGGCCGCGACGCTGTGGATGGGGGTCTATCCCGAGAGTTTCCTGGCGCCGATGCGGCAGGACATCGCAATGCTGAACGCGCGCATCGCACGCGCCGCGCCACAGGATGACTCGCGTCTGGTAATGGGCACCGTGACACCGGCTGATGAGCATGGCGCCCGTGGCGGCGTACATGGTTCCGACGCGCATGGGGGCGCGCACTGATGGATTTCTCGACCTCCTTCGCGCTGATCGCACCGGAACTGGTGCTTTCGCTTTCCGGTCTCGTCCTGCTGCTGGTGGCAGCGTGGGCGGGCGATCGTTCCGCGCGGCTTATCAGTATCCTGGCGTGCGTGGCGCTTGGCGCTGCCTTCGCGTTGAGCATGCCTACGGTGATCAACGGGCTGTCCGGCGCTGACCGGATCGCCTTCGATGGGCAGTTCCGGGCCGATGCCTTCGCCTCACTTGCCAAGCTGATGATCTTTGCCGCCAGCATCGCTGCGTTGGTGTTGGCTCCTGCCTTCCTCGACCGCATCCGTTCGCTGCGCGCGGAGTATGGCGTTCTGGTGCTGTTCTCGGCGCTAGGCATGAGCATCATGGTGTCGGCGGCCGACCTGCTGACCCTGTATATCGGTCTGGAGATGCAGTCGCTGGCCGCGTATGTTCTCGCCTCCTTCGTCCGCAACGACACGCGCTCGGCCGAAGCGGGTCTCAAGTACTTTGTTCTGGGCTCGCTGGCTTCGGGTATCCTGCTGTTTGGCATGAGCCTGACCTACGGCTTCGCGGGTACGACCAGCTTCGAGGGGATCGGCTTCGCGGTTACTGGTGGTCTGTCCACCGGAGCGTTGTTCGGGCTGGTGTTCGTGCTGGCGGGGCTTGCGTTTAAGATCAGCGCGGTGCCGTTCCACATGTGGACGCCCGACGTCTACGAAGGCGCCCCGACCCCCGTCACCGCCTTCTTCGCCAGCGCGCCGAAGGTCGCGGCGATCGCCCTGCTGAGCCGGGTTATGCTGGAAGCGTTTGGCTCTCAGGTCGATGCTTGGCGCCAGATCGTGGTGTTCCTGGCACTTGCTTCCATTGTCGTGGGTGCGCTTGGCGCGATTGGCCAGGACAACATGAAGCGGCTGCTCGCCTATTCCTCGATCAATAATGTCGGGTTCATCCTGATCGGCCTTGCCGTGGCGAGCACAGCCGGCACCAGCGCGATGCTGGTCTATCTCGCGATCTACGTGCCAATGACCATCGCTGGCTTCGTCGCCGTGCTGATGCTGCGTGACAGTGCCGGCGAGCCCGTTGAACGGATTGCAGATCTGGCCGGCCTGTCGCGGGTGCGGCCGGGTGTCGCGTGGTCGCTGATGATCGTGATGTTCAGTCTGGCTGGCATTCCGCCGATGTTCGGCTTCTGGGGCAAGTTCGTGGTGTTCCGGGCGGCGGTCGAGGCCGACATGGTCGTGCTGGCGGCCATCGGCATTGCGGCGAGCGTGATTGGCGCGTTCTATTACCTCAAGATCGTGAAGGTCATGTTCTTCGACGAGCCGTCTGGGGTGATCGCGGCACCGGCCATCCGTCCGCAAGGCGAGTTGGCGTTGGCCGTGCTGCTGACGCTGTCCACGCTGATGATCTCCCCTCTCGGGTACCTGGCAAATGGCTGGCTGGGTGCACTGGCCGACCAGGCGGCGGCATCTTTGCTGCTGCTTGCCTGACCGGCTTACCAGCATGATCGCCGCGGCATGATCGAGTTCGTCGCGGCGACCGGTTCCACCAACGCCGATCTCCGGCAGCGCTGCCTTGCCGCGGTACCACCGCCGGAGGGTACCTGGTTGGTAGCCGACCGGCAGAGCGGCGGGCGTGGCCGACAGGGGCGCACCTGGCTGGATGCGCTCGGCAACTTCATGGGCTCGACAATCATCGCCCGGTCGGCTGACGATCCGGTCGTTACCACCTTGCCGCTGGTCTGCGGACTGGCGGTGGTGGAAGCCTTGGCAAGCCACGTGCAGATGGCGGCAGCGCTGCAGCTCAAATGGCCGAATGACGTGCTGCTGCACGGTGCCAAGCTTGGCGGTATTCTGCTGGAAGCCACCGGTGCGCGGGTCATTGCGGGATTTGGCATCAACCTGGCATCTGCGCCCGAGATGCCGGACCGCGTTGTTGGCTCACTTGGCCACGGGCCGATCATAGATCGCGACACCTTCGGTCGTAATCTGGCCCAGGCACTGGCAACCGAACTGCGCGAGTGGCGTGCCGGTGGTGCGCCCGAGACAATTGACCGCTGGCTTGCCGCGGCGCATCCCGTGGGCACGATGCTGTCGGTGCATGACGAGACGGCCGCGCGGCTGTCAGGCCGCTTTGCCGGGCTGGAGCCTGACGGCGCGCTGCGCCTGCAAATGGCCGACGGTGACATGCGCGTAGTACGGGCCGGCGACGTGGTGCTGGAAGGATGCGAGGCCTGACATGCTGTTGGCGGTCGACGTCGGCAACACCAATGTGGTGTTTGCCCTGATCGAGGATGGAGCGATCCGCACCCGCTGGCGGATCGCGACCGACCCGCGCCGTACAGCGGATGAATATGCGGTGTGGTTGCTGCAGTTGATGGAGATCGAGACGGTCGGGCGCGAGAGCATCACCGCCGTCATCGTGTCCAGCGTGGTGCCGCGTGCGCGGCACAATCTGGAGGTGCTGGGCCAGAAGTATTTCGGCCAGACGCCGCTGTTCGCCGGTGAGGGTGACGCAGCCTGGACCTTACCCATCCATGTGGACGAGCCGCGCACCTTAGGCGCCGACCGGGCGGTCAATGCGTTGGCGGCCCATGCCGGATTTGCCGGGGACCTGATCGTGGTCGATTTCGGCACCGCAACCACCTTCGACGTGGTCAGCGCGGATGGGGCGTACCAGGGAGGCATCATCGCGCCGGGGATCAACCTGTCGCTGGACGCGCTGGTCAACAACACGGCAAAGCTGCCGCGGATCGCCATTGAACATCCGCGCACGACCAGCGTCACGGGCCGCAATACGGAGGACCAGATGCAGATCGGCGTCTTCTGGGGCTATGTCTCGATGATGGAAGGCCTGATTGCCCGGCTGAAGGCGGAGATCGGCCGGCCGGTGCAGGTCATCGCCACCGGCGGGCTGGCCTTGCTGTTCCAGCGGCATACGCAGATCTTTGATGCGGTCGATGCCGATCTTACCTTGAAGGGGTTGGCAATTCTGGCCGACCAAGCGGGACATTGAATGAAGAAGAATTTCACGCCTGAAGACGAGTTGCTGTTCCTGGCGTTGGGCGGGTCGGGCGAGGTCGGCATGAATGTCAGCCTGTATGGCTGCCGCGGCCAGTGGATCATGGTCGACCTCGGCATGAGCTTCGGCGCCAACGAATATCCTGGCACGGAGCTGATGTTCGCCGACATCCAGTTCATCGAGGACCGGGCGGACCAGTTGCTGGGCATCGTGCTGACCCATGCACATGAGGATCACATCGGCGCGCTTCCCTATTTCGCCGCCGATCTGGGCGTGCCGATCTATGCCACGCCGTTCACCGCGGACCTAGTACGGCGCAAGCTGAAGGAGGCAGGCGTCGCGGGCGAGGTGAAGGTCCATGTCATCGACGAGGAGCATGATCCCGTCGAGCTCGGGCCTTTCACAGTTGATTGGGTGCCAATGGCGCACTCCATCGCCGAAAGTCACGCACTGTTGATCGAGACGCCATTTGGACGGGTGTTCCACTCGGGTGACTGGAAGCTCGATCCCGAGCCGCTGATTGGCGATCCCGCTACGCCTGACGAGTTGATGGGGATCGGCGACGAAGGCGTCTTGGCGCTGATCTGCGATTCGACCAACGTGTTCAATCCGGGCGCATCCGGCTCCGAAGGCGAAGTGCTGCGCGGAATGATGGAGGAGGTGTCCCGTCACGCCGGACGGCGGGTGCTGGTGACCACCTTCGCCTCAAACGTCGCGCGGCTGCACACGCTGGGTGAGGTTGCACGTGCGAGCGGGCGGCAGCTATGTGTTGCGGGCCGCTCCCTCGACCGGATCATCGAGGTGGCGCAGGACAATGGCTATCTGAAGAACCTGCCAGAACTCGTTGATTTTGAAACCGCCATGGGGCTGCCCCGTGGCGAGGTGCTGATCGTAGCCACTGGCGGACAGGGCGAACCGCGCGCGGCATTGTCGCGCATCGCGGAAGGTAACCATCCGCTGGAGCTGACCAGCGGTGACGTGGTCCTGTTCTCCAGCCGTCAGATACCGGGCAACGAACTGGCGATCGGGCGGGTGCAGAACATGCTGGCCGCGCGCGGTATCGCCATGATCGGCGATCGGCAGAGCCGCATCCATGTCTCCGGCCATCCCGGTCGGCCTGAACTGGAGTCCCTGTACAGCTGGCTGCGGCCACAGATCCTGGTGCCGGTGCATGGCGAGCTGCGCCATTTGCGGGAACAGGCGCGGGTGGGGAAGGCTGCCGGCATCCCTGACCAGGTGGCGCAGGTGAATGGAGAGATCGTGCGGTTGGCCCCAGGCGCGCCCGGCCGCATCGCGCAGGTTCCGAACGGTCGACTTGTGCTGGATGGCGATATCATCGTCCCGGCTGATGGCGAGGCGATCGTCACCCGTCGTCGATTGGCGCGCGACGGTCTCGTCATCGTGATTCTTGATGGTCGAGGCGGTGCGCAGGTGCAGGGTATCGGCCTGCCACTGGACGAGGATTATGCAGCTTTCGTCGCGGAGGCAGAGCGTGACGTTGCTGACGCCCTTGCCAAGCTGAAGGGCCGGGATCGCGCCGACACGGCGCAGCAGGACGAGGCCGCACGTCTGGCGGCCCGCCGCGCTGCGCAGCGCTGGTCCGGCAAGAAGCCGCAGATGCGCATCATTCGTGCGCGCTGAAGGTAGGCGCCGGCTATGAAGTGGACTTCGATGCTGGCGATCTATGCGCTGTTCTGGGTGTTCAGCGCATTTCTGCTGCTGCCCTTCGGGGTGCGCACGCATGACGAGGCCGGCATGGCCAAGGTGCCGGGCCAGGCGGACAGTGCGCCGGCAAACTTCCGTCCCGGCCTTCTGGTGGTGCGCGCCAGCGTCATGGCCGCGGTGCTCTGCGGTCTATACGTCCTGAATTACGTCCAGGGTTGGATCACGGTTGATGATCTGAATCTAATCGGAGAGCCGCCGCAGGCCTGATACCAAGAGAGCAGGATCAGGTTGGTGGCTGGCGCATGGGCCGGGTCTCGCCCATCGCGGCCAATACTGGCAGCACGGCCAAAGCGACCACCATGATCATAAGTCCTGGCGCGATAGCCGAGCCGCTGGTTTCCACCGCCAGATGGGCGAGCCAAGGCGCGAGCCCGCCGAAGATTGCCGTCGCACTGGTCACGCCCAGCGCCAGACCAGTAAGACGTCCTTCGCCTGGAAACTGTTCGGCGGTTGCAACTGCCCCCACTGCGCTGACAGCGCCGCCAATGCCGGCCAGCACAAAGGCGCCAAGCACGACCAGTCCGGGCGACCCCCCGGCCATCAGCGTGAACATCAATCCCGGCAGCAGCGCTGCGCCTATGCATACTCCCATCAATACCGGCTTGCGGCCGACCCGGTCGGAAAGCGCGCCGACAAGCGGCGTGACGATAACCACGACCAGCGCAGCCGCCGTCGACAGCCACAGCGCATCGGCTTCACCGGTGCCGCCCACTGTGGCCAGGAACGCCGGCACGTACGAGATGCCGACATAATAGGTGATGGAACCCAGCGCCGAGATCGCGAAACCCCGAAGGATGCCGCGGCGGTGATGGGCAAGGGTGTGGCGCAGCGGACTGGCCGGGACGGTTCCCTGCAGTTCCTGCTGCACGAAATCCGGTGATTCCGCCATTGTGGATCGGGCGATCCAGACGAAAGCCGCCAACGCCGCGCCGAACAGGAACGGGATCCGCCAACCCCAAGTGTCGAGCGCTGGGCCGGCGAGGAGTGCTACCACGAGCGCAGACACACCGGCCGCAAGCAGGCCGCCGACCTCGCTGGCGGCGGCGGCGAGGGAGGTTAGCAAACCGCGCCGTTCCGCACGTGCCCCCTCGAGAAGATAGGCGACCACGCCGGTATATTCACCGCCGACGGAGAAGGCCATAATGCAGCGGAGCAGCAGCAGCAACCAGCCCGCGGTGGGGCCAGCTTGCGCATGGGTCGGCAGCATCGCGGTGGCGAGCATCGCGGCGGTCATCAGCGCCATGGACAACAGCATCATGCGCCGACGCCCGAACCGATCCCCGATATGACCGAACACCACCGCGCCAAGCGGGCGCATCAGGTAGGCAAGGGCGAACCCGCCAAGCGTCATGGCAAGCGATGCTGTTCCACCGCCGAAGAACACGCGCGACAGCACCGTCGCCAGATAAAGGTACAGCGTGAAGTCGTACCATTCCACGACGGTCGAGAAGGCGGCTATGGCGATCGACCGGCGCGGTACGCGCGCCCCGCTCGACAACACCTGATGAGCCGCAATCATCGCCATGGGGCCAACGAATCACTCAGTCAGCCGCTCCGTCGCCTGAGCCAGCGCTACATACAACCGTCCCATGTCGCTGGAGAGCAGCGCCACGGCGAGCGCATTGCCCGCGCGGGTAGCCAGTACCTCCCGCAGCAATACCTCGAAATCATGGCAGTAATTGTCGGCGGATTCGCTGAATGCGGCATCGCTGTCGTGCAGGCTCGCCACGCGATTGGCTGCGGCATCGTCGAGCAGGCGGACAGCGCGGCGGGTGAAGCGGCTGCTGTCGCCCGAAAGATAGGCGTTCCAATCGGCATCCTCGATCTCGCCGGCGAAGGCGCGTGTGAGGTCGATCGATTCGCTCTGCAGCCGATTCACAATGTCGGTCATGGTTGCCGCGAGATGGCCATCCATGCGGGCAAGCGCCTGTTCGCGCGCGGTGGCGATGCGGTGTTCCAGCGCCTGCGCCAAAGTCTCGACTTCCGCCATGGTGGCGGCGAGTTGGGTGCTGACGGCGCCGGCGCCGGCTTCCGCATGGGCGGGCAGGGCGGAGAGGCGCTGTTCGAGCAGGTCGATCTGTTCCAGGGTGGCGGACCCTTCGCCGCGCGCACTGGCGAGGCGGGCAACGACTGCCTCCCCGCGTTCGACCAGCCGTTCGACCTGCGCCACATGCTCCTGCTGGCGGCGGGCGATCTCGGCATCGAGCATCTCGAACTGCTCGCGTAGCATGATGGTGGCGCCGGTCTGCCGTTCGGCCGCCTCGGCGTCGCGCGCCTGTCGTTCGGCATCGAACGATGCATGACGCTCCGCCGCCTCCGTATCGCGCTGGTGCGCTTCCTCGTGCAATGCAGCCAGTCGCTCGCGCCCCGCTTCCGCGAGTTGCTGGTCGAGCCGACCGACACGGCTCAAAGTATCGCCCATGCGCTCCTCAAATTCGGCAAGTGCCCGGTTCCAGGCCTCGCCCGCCTCGCTTTCGCTGGCGCGGAGGCCGGCGGTGAAGCCGCGGGAGCGATCCTCCAGGCTCGCCATGCGATCCTCGGCAATGCCGGCAAGCTGGTCGGTCTGGCGAGTGAGTTCGGCGATGGTGCCGTCCAGTGCAGCGCGCAGGCTGGCGATCTCCGCCTCGCTTTCCTCTCCGCTCGCGCCTAGCCGCTCAATTGCGTGGGTCAACGTGTCGACCTGCTCGCCCGCCGCCTGCCCGGCCAAGCCGATGCGATTGGTGAGGTCGCGCATCGCTGCGGCGAGCACCGGCAGGTCGTTGCGGACCTTCTCCATGTTCGCGGCCGCGCTGCTGCTGATCCGGCCGATCGTCTGCAGTTCGGCGGCGTTGTGGCCGATCAGCGTCTGCAACTGTTCGGCGCTGCCTGACAGCCTCTCCACCGCGACGCGGCCCAGGCTCTCAAGGTCGCGGGATTGCCCCGCCACGAAATCTCGGGCGAGGCTGAGTTCACGGTTCACGGTGGCGAGGCGCTGTTCCAACGCCGCCGCCTCGGCATGCAGGCTCTGCGCCGCATGGCCGAAGCGGCGCGCTTCCCGTCGGCTGCCATGCATGGCGATCAGCCAAAGGGCGGCGATCAGCACCAGCGGGATCGACCATTCGGCGATCATTCCGGCCCAGGTCGCACGCGGTGCGGCAGGCGACAGGTGTGGTACGTTCGCCCAGACGAAGAAGCCCGTCCATGCCGCCGCGGCAAGCAGCGCCAGCATCAGCGGCCAGGTAGAGCCCGAGCCGGCATCGGCTTCGACCCCGTCATCCTGTTCCCAGACAGGTGCGTAGCCAGGCTCGATCATGTTGGGCGTCGGCTCCGGCGCCTGCGCGTCGTTCAATCTGCTGGCCATGCTGTGTCCGCTTTCCATCGCGGGTATGTAGCACAGGACGACGTGGGACGGCACCCGCCTTGGCCCGAAATGCCGGGGATAGTCGCCGCAAGCATTGCCCCTGCCGGCGCGGATTGGCAGGGATCGGTGCATGATTGTCCAATCTCTGAGACCCTGCTGACCTGATGCGCACCGCGATCCTGACCGTCTTGTCCCCGCCGGATCACGGACCGGCCGGCCGCCAAGTGCGGCCGCTCGCCTTGCAGCAACTCGCCTTTGCTGCCGCGGTCGGCTGCGGGCAGGTGATCGTGCTGTCGGAGCGCGAGGGGGCGGAGACGCAGATCCTGACCGAGCGGGCGCGCACTCTGGGCCTCGTGCTGCGGTTCGTCAGGGACGCCCACGGCCTGCTCGGCGCCGTCAGCGCAAGCGAAGAGGTGCTGGTGGTCGCGGCCGAGCTGCTGCCGGAGGCGCCGGAGATCGCCCCGCTGCTGCAACGGGCGCCTGCGATCTTGACCCTGCCGGCCGGTGGTACGGTGGAGCGGGGGTTTGAGCGGATCGATGGCGATCACGCCTGGGCCGGCGTGGCGCTGCTGCCGGGCAGTCTCGTGGAGCGGCTGGCAGATCTGCCGCCTGATTGCGATGCCGCCGCCGCGCTGCTGCGCATTGCGCTGCAGGCAGGTGCGCGGCAGCAGGCGCTGGAACCACGGCTGGTGCTGGACGGAACCTGGTCGCTTCTGCCCGGCGGACGCGCGCGTCGCCTTTCGGGGGAGGCGTGGCTCCGGCGGCAGCTACATTGGCGTGGGCGGCAGGATGTGACCGGCCGCGCTGCCAGCGCCATCATCGGCCGCTGGCTTGATCCGCTGCTCTATCGCGGTGCGGAGGCAAGCGGCGCGCGTGCACTGGCGATTGTCCTCCTAGGGGCGGCGCTGCTGCTGCCATTGGCGGGAGCGCCGGCCTGGGGTCTTGCCGCGCTGGTACCGGCCGTGTTGCTGAGCGATATCGGCGATCGGCTGCGACGCATGGCTGCGGGCCCATTCGCGCCGACGATGCCGACAACACGGCTGGCGCCGCTGCAGGAAGTTGCGGTGGATCTGGCCCTGTTGGGGGGTGTCGCCAGTGCCATTCCCGGCGGGTGGATGGACCGGCTGTTCCCGCCTCTGGTCCTGCTGGCCGCGTTGCATCTGCCGGGTGCGATGGCGCGGCCCTGGCAGATTGGCTGGCTTGGAGACAGGTTGGCGCTGGCCGCCATACTGGCCCTTGGCACGGCGCTGTCCCTGACGCAGCCGCTGACCATGGTTCTGGCGTTGGCACTGCTGGTGGGCGACCGCGCGGTGGCGATGCGCGGATCAGCAGAATAGCAGAACGGCCCGGGCTGCGAAGCCCGAGCCGTCTGGTCGGTCAGCGCTGGCCGACCGGTACGTAATCGCGCTGCGTCGGCCCGGTGTAGAGCTGGCGCGGACGGCCGATGACCTGTGCGGGATCGCTGATCATCTCGTTCCACTGCGCCACCCAGCCGACGGTGCGGGCGAGGGCGAACAGCACGGTGAACATGGTCGTCGGGAAGCCGATCGCCGACAGGATCACGCCCGAATAGAAGTCAACGTTGGGGAACAACTTCTTTTCGATGAAATAATCATCGTTCAGCGCCATCTCCTCCAGCCGCAGCGCGGTCTCGAATACCGGATCGGTGACGTTCAGCGCCTCGAACACCTCGCGTACGGTCTTCTGCATCACGGTCGCGCGCGGATCGTAGTTCTTGTACACGCGGTGCCCGAAACCCATCAGGCGGAACGGGTCGTTCTTGTCCTTCGCCCGCTCGATGTAGTGCGGGATCTTGTCAGGCGTGCCGATCTCCCGCAGCATTTCCAGCGCCGCCTCGTTCGCGCCGCCATGCGCCGGGCCCCATAGGCAAGCGATGCCCGCCGCCATGCAGGCGAACGGATTGGCGCCGGAGGAACCCGCCAGCCGCACAGTGGAGGTGGACGCGTTCTGCTCGTGATCAGCGTGCAGGATGAAGATGCGATCCATCGCCTTCTCCACCGCCGGGATCACTTCGTATTCCTCGGCCGGTACGCCGAAGGTCATCTGCAGGAAGTTCGCCGTGTAGCTGAGCGAGTTCTTCGGCTGCATGAAGGGCTGACCAATGGAATACTTGTACGCCATTGCCGCAATAGTCGGCATCTTCGCGATCAGCCGGTGGCTGCTGATCCGGCGGTGTTCCGGGTCGGCGATATCGGTGCTGTCATGATAGAACGCCGACAGTGCACCAACGACACCGCACATGATCGCCATCGGGTGCGCGTCCCGGCGGAAGCCCTGGTAGAAGCGCGACAGCTGCTCATGCAGCATGGTGTGACGGCTGATCGTGTAGGTGAAGCTGTCCAGCTCTTGCTGGCTCGGCAGCTCGCCATTCAGCAGCAGGTACGACACTTCCATGAAGCTGGACTGTTCCGCCAGCTGCCCGATGGGATAGCCGCGGTGCAGCAGGATGCCCTCGTCACCGTCGATGTAGGTCAGCGCGCTCTCGCACGAAGCCGTGGACTTGTAGCCCGGATCGAAGGTGAACATGCCCGTCTGGCCGTACATCTTGCGGATGTCGACCACGTCCGGGCCGGTGGTGCCGTGCATGATGGGAAGGTCAAAATCGGACCCGCCGATTGTGAGCTTTGCCTGCTTGTCCGCCAAAGCGCGTCTCCTTGCGTCGTAGGTGTATTCGTTCAAACCATCCGTGCCGCCTGCGCGTCGATCCGGGCGAGGCTTTCGTCCCGTCCAAGCAGCGCCAGCACATCGAAAATCCCCGGGGAGGTGGTCTGCCCGGTCAGCGCCGCGCGGAGCGGTTGCGCCAGCTTGCCGAGGCCGATTGCTTTCCCTTCCGCCAGACTCTTGAGGTCCGTTTCGAGCGCTTCCGTAGTCCAGTCCGGCAGCGCGCGCAAACGATCCGCGATTTCAGCAAGCAGGTCGCGCGCGGTATCGTCCAGCAGCGCCTCGGCCTTCTCCGTCAGGGTGAGGGGATGGGTCGCGAACAGGAAAGCGGCGCCCGCTGCCAGCTCATCCAGATCCTTTGCCCTCGGCGTCAGCACCGGCATGGCTCTCGCCAGCAGCGATGCGCCACTCTCCGTCATCGCATCACCGCCCAGGCGCGGTGCGACCAGATCCGTCAGCCGGTTATCGTCGGCCTGCCGGATGTAATGAGCATTCATGCTTTGCAGCTTTTTAAGGTCAAAGCGGCTCGGGCTGCGACCCACATGGGCGAGATCGAACAGGGCGATCGCCTCCTCTTGCGTGAATTCCTCCTTGTCACCATGGCCCCAGCCGAGCCGCAGCAGATAGTTGAAGAGCGCTTCGGGCAGAATGCCAAGCTCGTCTCGATAGGCGTCGACACCGGTGGCGCCATGCCGCTTGGACATCTTCGCCCCGTCGCTGCCATGGATCAGCGGAATGTGCGCATAGACCGGATCGGGCCAGCCACCCTCGATCTGATCCATCGCACGCATGATCGGTAGCTGCCGGAATGCATTGTTGAGATGGTCGTCGCCGCGAATGACATGGGTGACGCCCATGTCATGGTCGTCCACCACCACCGCCAGCATGTAGGTCGGCGTACCGTCCGTGCGCAGCAACACGAAATCGTCAAGTTCCGCGTTCCGGACAGTCACGCGACCCTGCACGGCATCGTCGATCACCGTCTCGCCATCTCGCGGAGCCTTCAGGCGGACCACGAAGGGCGCACCAGCGGGAGCGTCCGCAGGGTCCCGGTCGCGCCAGCGGCCATCATAGCGTAGCGGTTGCTTTGCGGCGCGCTGCGCCGCCCGCATCTGTTCCAGCTCCTCCGCCGTGGCATAGCACCGATAGGCATGTCCGGCGGCGAGCAATTGCTGCGCAACCTCCGCATGGCGCGCCACGCGAGCGGACTGGTATACTGGTTCATTGTCGAAGGTGAGGCCAAGCCAATCAAGGCCATCCAGAATGGCCTCGATCGCCTCGGGCGTGGAGCGTTTGAGATCGGTATCCTCAATTCGCAGCAGCACGCGGCCGCCATGGTGGCGCGCGAACAGCCAGTTAAACAGCGCGGTACGCGCGCCGCCAATATGCAGGAAACCGGTGGGCGATGGTGCAAAGCGCGTTACCACCAACCCGGCGGCTTCACTGCCTGTCACACTCCCGCTTGCCATTGACGCTTCTGTCCTTTTCAACCCGTTGTCATGGCACCTTTGCACCTTCCTGCGATTCCGATCGGCGAGGACGAGGGCATTGCTGCGTTGCAGCAGCCGCATTGGCGAAAGCGGCTGCGCTTGTCCAGCATGGCCGAGAACAGCGCAGATGCTACCGAGCGATTCCTGACACAGGCGGGCTTCGACCGCGCCCCGTGGCTGGCCATAGCGATAATCACAGGCATTGCATGCTGGTTCGCCGCTGATGGGCCCGGTTGGTGGGTGGCGGCGATCGCCGGCGGATTGCTGCTCGGCTCTGGCGCGATCGCGATGTGGCGTGGCGAGAGCGGCCGTTACCACCTGATGTCCGCCTGCATGGCGCTCGGGCTGGTGTTTGCCGTTGGTGTCGCATTAGCCTGGTTGCGGTCGGAGGCGGTCGGCACGCCGGCACTGGAGCGACGGGTCGCCGGTACTCTGACCGGGCGCGTGCTCGATCGGATCGAGCAACCGGCGGAAGGGCGCGTACGACTGGTTCTGGCGACGCGAGAAGCGGATACTGGCCGCGCCGTGAAGGTACGGGTCAACCTGCCGCTGGCGGACGACAGCCCCGCCCTTGCAGAAGGCGCGCTGATCCGGTTGTCGGCACGGCTTATGCCGCCGGCATCACCGATGGTTCCGGGCGGCTATGACTTCGCGCGCACGGCGTGGTTCGAAGGGTTGGCTGCGACCGGAGGCGCCAGCGGCCCGGTCGAGGTGCTGGAACGAGCGGGCGAGGGCGGCGTGCTGGCGAAGGCGCAACGCGGCTTGGCGGATCACATCCGTGCACGGCTGGACGGGTCAGCCGGCACGATCGCCGCGGCGCTGGCCAGCGGCGATCGCGGGGCCATCGCTGCGGTTGACGAGGAGGCGATGCGCGATGCCGGCCTCACTCACCTGCTATCGATCAGCGGGCTGCATGTGAGTGCGCTGATGGCGGCGGCCTGGTTCGTAGCGGTGAAGCTGCTTGCGCTGTGGCCCTGGCTGGCGTTGCGGGTCCGTCTGCCGCTGGTAGCGGCGGCATGCGCAGCGCTCGCCGGGATCAGTTACACCATGCTGACCGGGGCGGAGGTCCCGACCGTGCGAAGTTGCCTGGGGGCGCTGCTGGTGCTGGTGGCGCTGGCGCTGGGGAGAGAGCCGCTGAGCCTGCGCATGGTGGCGGTCGTCGCCATGCTGGTCCTGCTCGTCTGGCCCGAGGCGCTGATCGGGCCAAGTTTCCAGCTCAGCTTCGCTGCGGTAATCGCCATTGTCGCCCTGCATGACAGTGCGCCGGTACGTGCTTTCCTGGCACCGCGGGAAGAGGCGGAATGGCGGCGGCCGGCAAAGCGCCTTGTCATGCTGCTGGTCAGCGGGCTGGTGATCGAATGGGCGCTGATGCCCATCGTGCTGTTCCACTTCCATCGCGCGGGAATTTACGGTGCGCTGGCAAATACCATCGCTATTCCACTGACAACGTTCATCTCCATGCCGCTGATCGCGTTGGCCTTGCTGTTCGACATGGTGGGGCTGGGTGCACCGGCGTGGTGGTTGGCGGGCCGCTCCCTCGACCTGCTGTTATGGCTGGCGCACTTCACCGCCGGTCAACCGGGGGCCGTGCATTTGCTGCCGCAGATGAGCACCGGCAACTTCACGTTGTTTGTTGTTGGTGGGCTGTGGCTGGCGCTGTGGCATGGCCGCGTGCGGCTGTTGGGCTTTGTGCCGGTCGCCGCCGGGACTGCCCTATTGCTGCTGACCCCTGTGCCGGACCTGCTGATCACGGCCGACGGCCGGCATGTGGCGATCAGCGGCGAGGGCGACCGGCTGCTGGTCCTGCGCCCCATGCGGGAAGGCTTTGCGCGAGAGGTGCTGGGCGAACTGGCAGCTTTCAGCGGAGAGCCGGTGCCATTGACCGAATGGAAAGGCGCACGCTGCAGCCGGGATTTCTGCACGACGGAGCTGCTGCGCGGTGGCCGCCGCTGGCACCTGCTGCTGGCGCGCAGCAATCGGCAGGTCGCTTGGGAGCCGCTGACAGCGGCTTGTACCGCCGCAGACATCGTGGTCGCAGATCGCCGCCTGCCGCGCGCGTGCGTGCCGCGGGTGCTCAAGGCCGATCGCTCATCGCTCGGGCGTACGGGTGGACTGGCGATCACGCTTGGGACCACAGCCAGGATCACCACCGTTGCCGACAGCCAAGGCCAGCACGGCTGGTGGCGGGGCTGGACCGACTAGCGCAAGCGTTCAAGCACCCCTTGTGCGAAGCTGGTCAGGGTGTCGTCCCGCGCGCCCATCACTACGATCCGATCGCCTGGCTGTGCCAATGCGACGATCCGATTGCCGCATGCCTCCCGCGCAGGGACATGTTCCGCCTGCCCGCCAAGCGCGTTGATCCGCGCCACCACCGCCTCGGTCCCTACGCTGCGATCGACGGTACCGCCGAAATAGACCGGATCGCACATAATGGTGAGATCGCCCGGCGCCAGTTCATCGGCGAACGTCGCGGCCAGTTCCTGCCCCATCTGCCGCAGGGGCCCGTAGCCGTGCGGCTGGAAGAAGGCGATCACTCGGCCGGGATGGGCGCGCAGCGTGCGGAGCGTTGCCGCACACTTCTCCGGATTGTGGCCGAAATCGTCGATCACGGTGATGCCGGTGAGCGTGATACCCAATACGTCGAACCTGCGTGCCAAGCCAGCGAAGCTGTCCAGCGCCAAGGCGGCCTCATGCACCGGCACCCCCGCGGCGGCCGTCGCGGCGATGGCGGCGAGCGCGTTGGCCAGGTTGTGACGTCCAGGTACCTTAAGCCGAAGGGTATGCGCCACATCCTCCCGCCGGTCGACCACCAGTGCAGCGATGCCGTTCGCACTCTCTTCGATTGTGCCGGGTTCGATGCCGATCTTCGCGGCGGGGTGATTGATGGCGAAGGTCATCGATGGTCGAGCCTTGGGCAGCAGCCAGGCCGCCTCCTCGTCATCCAGGTTCAGCACCGCCGTACCGGCACGGCCGACGAAATCGCCAAATAGGACACGCAGTTCCTCGATACTTTTATGATCGAGGCTGACGTTCAGCAGCACCGCGACAGCGGGGTTGTAGAGCGAGATGGAGCCGTCACTCTCGTCGACTTCGGCCACGAACGGCTCGCCCCTGCCAGCGATCGCGCTGGCGAAAGGAACACCGGGCGCAGCGAAGTTCTTCATCACCGCACCATTGACGATCGTCGGATCGCGCTCGGCAGCATGCAGGATCCAGCCGATCATGCCTGTGACGGTGCTCTTGCCGCTGGTTCCACCGACAGCGATGCCGCAAGACGCGGCGTTGAAGAGCTTGGACAGCAGGTCCGCCCGGCTCATCCGACGGCAGCCAAGGGCGGCGGCACGGGCCACTTCTGGCACGCTGTCTTCGATTGCGGCGCTGGCGACCAAGATCTGCCGTGCGCTGGTGATGCCCGATCCGTCCTGCGGGTACAGGTCGAAGCCGAGGGCAGCCAGCCAGTCGCGCTTCAGGTCGGCCCGGCCTTGATCGAAGCTACGGTCTGAGCCGCCCACGATGGCGCCGTGCTGCCGCAGTATCAGAGCTAGCGGCAACATGCCCGATCCGCCGATCCCGCAGAAGAACCAGGGCTGCGCGGTTAGGTCATTGGGCATGTCGATCATGCGGCAGGGCTATGCACTCGAGATGGACTTTGCAACCGCGCCAGTTAGGCAAGGGGCATGACCCGTATCGCGATCTGCGCGCCCGCCCGGCCGATCACGCGCGACCTCGCCGACGCAGTAAGTGCGCTGGTTGCAAGGGAGATGGCTGACGTCACCCTCAACTTCCATGCGCAATGCTTTGTTGAGGACGGACATTTCGCCGGGAATGATGCGGCCCGCCTTGCGGCGCTGCTGGATTGCGCCAATGATCCGGGTACTGACGCGGTATGGATCGCGCGGGGGGGATATGGTTCCAACCGGATCGCGGCAGAGGCCGTTACCCGGCTGAACGCGGCTGCGAGCAGCAAGACATTCTTGGGCTATTCTGACGGAGGCTACCTGCTGGCGGCGCTGTACCGGGCGGGGATCGGGCGGCCGGTGCATGGCCCGATTGTCGTCGACATGGTTCGTGATGGTGGCGAAGCGGCAATACTTCGATCCGTGCGCTTCATGGCGGGTATGGACGGGGCTGATCTGTGCGAGCCGTCGCTAGACAGCTGCCCGCGGGTCGCTTTCAATCTCACGACGCTGGCGATCCTCGCGGGGACGTCGTTGATGCCGGATCTTGCCGGTCATGTCGTGATGGTGGAGGAGGTGGCGGAGCACCTGTATGCTATTGACCGGTTGTTCTTCACCCTGATGCCGCATCTGTCGGGCATAGCGGGCCTGCGGCTGGGCCGCATAAGCTGTGTGCCGGAGAATGACCGGCCGTTCGGGCATAATGCGGAGCAGATCGCGCGGGACTGGTGCGCGCGCGCCGGAGTGCCGTTCCTGGGCTTCGCTGACATTGGGCACGATGCGGACAACAAGGTGGTGCCGTTCGGCCTTGCATCCCCCGCCTCGGCACCATAACGGCGCCCGCCACACAGAAGGAGAGGCAGATGGCCCAAGCATTCCTGTTCCCCGGCCAGGGAAGCCAGAAGGTCGGCATGGGCCGCGACCTGGCGGAAGCGAGCACCGCCGCACGCGCCGTGTTCCAGGAGGTTGACGACGCGCTGGGCCAGCACCTGTTTCGCCTGATGGTTGAAGGGCCGGAAGACCAACTGACGCTTACCGAGAATGCGCAGCCCGCGATCATGGCCAATGCCATCGCAGTTTTGCGCGTGCTGGAGGCGGAAGGCGGTTTCAGCCTGCAGGCGCATGGCGAATGCGTCGCCGGCCATTCGCTGGGTGAATACACCGCGCTGTGCGCCGCGGGCGCTTTCACGCTGGCCGATACCGCTCGTTTGCTGAAGCTGCGTGGACAGGCGATGCAGGCGGCCGTGCCGGTTGGGGTAGGCGCGATGTGTGCGCTGCTCGGTGCCGACCTCGCCAAAGCCACCGCGTTGGCTGAAGCGGCGAGCGCCCAGCTGTTGAGCGATGGCAGGCCTGCCCTGTGTCAGGTCGCCAACGACAACGATCCAGGACAGGTCGTGTTGTCAGGTCACCGAGAAGCGATCGAGAGAGCTGTCGCCATGGTGAAGGAACATGGGATCAAGCGCGGCGTCCTGTTGCCCGTATCGGCCCCGTTCCACTGTGATCTGATGGCGCCGGCAGCCGATGCCATGGCTGAGGCGCTGGAGCGCACGTCGCCCGCACCCATGCTGCTGCCGGTGTATGCCAATGTCACTGCCGCACTGGTCAGCGACCCCGCAGTGGAGCGGGACCTGCTGGTGCGCCAGGTTACCGGTCGCGTCCGCTGGCGCGAAAGCATCCTGGCCATGGGCGAGGGCGGAATTGAACGTTTCGTCGAATTCGGCGGCAAGGTGGTCGGGCCGATGGTCGGTCGCACGCTGCCCGATGCCGCAGTCACCAGCGTGGTGACGATGGCGGACATCGAGGCTTTCGCAAAGACACTCTGAGGAGCACGACACCATGTTCGACCTTACCGGAATGACCGCCCTCGTCACCGGAGCAAGCGGCGGGATCGGTTCGTCCGTTGCCCGAGCCCTGGCTTCGCAGGGTGCACGGCTGGCGCTCAGCGGCTCCAACCCTGCCAAGCTGCGTGCCTTCCGCGAGGAGCTGAACGCCAGCCACCCTCCGCGCGAAGCCGATGGTCATGTGGAGATCACCTGCAACCTGTCCGACACCACTCAGGTGGAGGAACTGGTGCCCGCCGCGCTCGACACGTTCGGCAAACTCGACATTCTGGTCAACAATGCCGGCATCACGCGCGACAACCTGGCGCTGCGGATGAAGGATGCCGAATGGGACGAGGTGATCCGCATCAACCTGGAGGCCGCGTTCCGCCTGATGCGTGCGGCGGCGAAGCCGATGATGAAGGCGCGCTTCGGCCGGATTGTTTCGGTGACCTCCATTGTCGGCACGACGGGCAATCCCGGTCAGATGAACTACGCCGCCGCCAAGGCCGGGCTGACCGGCATGAGCAAGAGCCTTGCAGCCGAGCTGGCGCAGCGCGGTGTGACGGTGAACTGCGTGGCACCCGGCTTCATTCGCACGGCGATGACCGATGCGCTGGCCGACGCGCAGAAGGAGGCGCTGTCCGGCCGTATTCCGATGGGCCGCATGGGCGAGGGGGAGGAGATCGGCGCCGCCGTCGCTTACCTCGCGAGCCGGGAAGCCGGCTACGTCACTGGGCAGACGCTGCACGTGAACGGCGGCATGGCGATGATCTGACGCCTGCATGGCGGCGCGTTATCCCCAACCTTGGCGGTGCATGCGCCATTCCGGCTTGCCGCCAAGGTCCCCTGCGCTAAGGATGGGACACGTCTGTTGTGGGCGCCGGCAACGCTCTGGCCGGGCCCGAGAGGGGTTGAAGTGACGCCATGAAGGCCAGAATCGAACGCGCCAAGCTGCTGCGCTGCTTGTCCCACGTCCAGTCGGTGGTGGAACGTCGCAACACTATCCCGATCTTGTCCAACGTCCTGATCGAGGCGGCGGGCGATGGCACCGTGAAGATCATGGCCACCGACCTTGACCTGCAGGTGGTGGAAAGTGTGCAGGCCAACGCGGTGGAAGGTGCAGGCGCGATCACCGTGTCCGCTCACCTGCTGTTCGACATCGCCCGCAAGCTGCCTGACGGGGCAGAGGTAAGCCTGGAGGCGGCCGATAACCGCATGACGGTGAAGGCCGGGCGCAGCCGGTTCCAGCTGCCGACGCTGCCGCGCGACGATTTCCCGGTGATCGTGGAAGGCGACCTGCCGACAAGTTTTGAATTGCCGGCCAAGCAGCTGGCCGAACTGATCGACCGGACCCGCTTTGCGATCTCCACGGAAGAGACGCGTTACTACCTCAACGGCATCTTCCTGCATGTCAGCGAGGATGGCGGCGACGGGCCGCTGCTGCGTGCCGCGGCGACGGATGGCCACCGGCTAGCCCGCTTCACCCTGCCGCGGCCGGACGGAGCCGATGGCATGCCCGACGTGATCGTGCCGCGCAAATGCGTGGCCGAGTTGCGCAAGCTGCTGGAAGAGGCGCTGGAGCACAATGTCGAGATCGACCTGTCCGCCAGCAAGATCCGCTTCACCCTGGGCGGGGAGGGCGGGGTGGTGCTGACCAGCAAGCTGATCGACGGCACATTCCCGGATTACAGCCGCGTCATCCCGACTGCCAATGACAAGCTGCTGAAGCTGGACCCGCGCTCCTTCTACGAAGGGGTTGATCGCGTCGCTACCATCGCCACGGAGAAGACCCGCGCGGTCAAGATGGGGCTTGATACCGATCGCGTGACCCTGTCTGTCACCAGTCCAGACAATGGCACCGCGGCGGAAGAAGTGCCAGCCAGCTACACCGCCCAAGGGCTCGAGATTGGGTTCAACGCCAATTACCTGAAGGACATCCTTGGGCAGATCGACGGCGACACGGTGGAGATGCACCTGGCCGACCCGAACGCTCCGACTCTGATCCGCCAGGATGAAAAGGCTGCCGCCCTCTACGTACTGATGCCCATGCGAGTCTGACCCGGCCGCTATTCTCCTGACTGCCCCTTCATGACGCCCGTCGCATTCTGTGCGGCGGGCGTTTTGCCATGTGTTCTGCGGAGGGCTTAACCTCGGGTGCGGGGGTGTGGTAAGCTTCGCTGCACAAACGATAAAGGAGAGCAGGCATGGGCAGCAAGTTCGACCAGCGTGACGTGCATCATGAGCTGGTGAATGTGGGCCTCCGGGCGCAGGCAACCGCAGCCGGCTTCGTCGAGTTGTGCAAGGAGCTGAAGGCGACGGGCGCACTGGACGACAACGCGATGAGCCGCATCAAAGATGCCATTGCGGACGAAGTGGCGCTGACCTGTCCACGCTCAATTCCACGTACCGAGTTCCGCCGCGACATTTGCCGCCGGCTGGACGCGCTGTTCACCGGGCGGGAAAAGATCGGTGACGCCGATGCGCTGGATTTCGCTTCCGCTCGCAACGACTAGGAGCGTTGCACCAAAAGGGCGAGGGTGGCCCCGGCTGGTGCCGCCGGAAGGATGTTGGCTCCCCGAGTAGGATTCGAACCTACGGCCATTCGATTAACAGTCGAATGCTCTACCGCTGAGCTATCGGGGAGCAGCCCGTCGCCGGGCAGGGGTGCGCCTATATGAAGGCCTGAACCCTTTGGCAAGGGCCACTTTCGCTATGAGGGCTTAATGCGCGAATTGTTCGGCGACGATCCGCTCGTCCAGCGCATGATGCGGGTCGAACAGCAACGTCATTTCTTGCTCGCGGGCAATGGCGAGGCGAACCTCGGCGATGTTTCGCACCTCTCGTTGATCCGCCACGGCGGAGACGGGGCGCTTGTCGGGTTCCAGCACGCGGAACGTCACCCGGCTGCGATCAGGCAGGATTGCGCCTTTCCACCTTCGTGGACGGAACGGGCTGATCGGAGTGAGCGCCAGCATCTGCGAATCAAGCGGCAGGATCGGGCCGCTGGCGGAGTAGTTGTAGGCCGTGGAGCCGACAGGCGTCGCCAGCAATACGCCATCGCCCGCCAGTTCGGGCAGGCGCACCCGATCATTGACGCTGATCTCGATCTTGGCCGTCTGCCGCGTCTCGCGCAGCAGAGAGAGTTCGTTGATGGCGAACATCCGGTGCGTCCTGCCGGAGCGCGTGACAGCTTCGACGGCGAGCGGCGACACCGCGATGGGTCGGGCATGCGCTAGGCGATCGATGATGTTCATCGCCCGATGGTAGCGATTCATTAGGAAGCCTACCGTTCCGGCGTTTACCCCATATACCGGGCGTACGCGGCCGGTGTCGATCATGTGGTGCAGGGCATCCAGCATGGTGCCGTCGCCACCGATCACGACCACTATGTCGGCCTCTTCCAGGGTCGCCCACTCGACTGTTCCTCGGAGCACCGCGGCCACCTCTTGCGCACGCGGAGCCGTAGATACGAACAGTGCCAGGCGCCGGTCGGGCGTCGCCTCAACTGGCGGATTGTCTCCCATGGGCACAACCCTACCGGCGCGGTGTCGTTTTGCAACGCACCACGCTATGTCCCCTCGTGCGCCGGCTTGCGGTAGCGTGGCGAAACGATCGGCAGGGTGGCTATTCGCGTGGATACGGACAGTCTTACCGGCCTGGCCGGTCTGGATGCCGCGCGCAGGCGACTGGCCGCGTGGCAGAACGCGGCCGCAATGCGCGAGGGCGCACCGCCGATCCACGCCATGCTGCTGCGGTTTCGCAGCTTTTCGTCCATCAATCTTGCTTACGGCCTGGCTGCCGGCGACCGCACCCTGACGACCATAGCCGATCGCCTCAGGGCCTTCTGCGAGCAGTGCTCCCCGGGAGAACACGTGCTGGCGCGCGTCGGCGGTGGCAGCTTCCTGGTGGCGACACAGCGCCCGCTGTCGCGCGAACAATGGCAGGGCCTGGCGGAGGAAGCGGCACTCACTGTTGCCGAGCCAATCATGGATGCGGGTGGCGGGACGGTGCGGCTGTGGCCCCGTATCGCCCTGCTCCGAAGTCTGCCGGATGCCTCGCCCGACATGATCCTGGGCCAGCTCGCAAACACCTTGGACCGCGCGCCGGAGCAGCCCGCGCGTCGGTTATTGTGGGCGGACGGAGTGACCGCTTTGGCCGAGCCGTTGGCCCGCCAGCTGGAAGCCGACCTGCTGCATGCGCTGGACCGCGACGAGATCGAGGTTCTGTTTCAGCCTCAATACGCCTCGGTCACGGGGCGATTAGTCGGGGCCGAGGCGCTGGCCCGCTGGCGCCATCCGGAGCTTGGGCGTCTGAGTGCGACCGACCTTTTCGCCATTGCGGAACGGGCCGACCATATCGCGCCGCTGTCGCGCCATCTGGCGGCAATGGCGCTACGCAGCGCCGCATCCTGGCCGCAGGATCTGCGACTGTCGCTCAACGTCACAGCGGATGAGCTGTCGGCGTCGGATTTCGCTGCGAGCCTTGCCGAAACGGTACAGCTCAGCGGCTTCTCGCAGGATCGTATGACGGTTGAAATCACCGAACAGTCGCTGGTTGCCGATCTCGACTGGTCGGCAACGCAACTGGCTACGCTGGCAGCGGCCGGTGCATGCATCGCTCTTGACGATTTCGGCGCGGGTTTCTGCAATTTCCGTTATCTCAAGCTCTTGCCGGTTCATTACCTCAAGCTCGATCGAAGCATGGTGGATGGCATTCTCGACGATCCACGCGACCTGGCCGTGCTGCGTGGCATCACCGCCATGGCGCGGGCACTGGACCTGACTGTGGTGGCGGAAGGGATTGAGACGGAGGCGCAACGCGCGGCTATAACGGCAGAAGGCTGCGCGATCTGGCAAGGTTTCCTGGGTGCCCGCCCTTTGACTGATGTCGAGTTCACGGCCCTGTTGGAGCCGTAGCTCCGGTCTAATCCTCGGTACCGTGCCCCAGCGCCATGTAGCTGTCGCTCTGCATCTCTTCCAACCGGCTGACCGTGCGTTCAAATTCGAAGCTGCCGCCGTCCTGCGTGGCGGGCTGACAGTACAACTCGGCTGGTGGCACGGCGGCCGCGGCGAACAGCTTCACCTTGTGTTCGTACAAGGCGTCGATCAGCGTGACGAAGCGGGCTGCCTCATTGCGCGTCTCCGGTCCCAGTTGCGGGATGCCAGCGATGAACACGGTGTGGAACTCGCGCGCTATGGCGAGGTAATCGGCCGCGCCACGCGGCTCCACACACAAGCGCTTGAAGGAGAACACGCCCACCCCCTTCAAGGTTTTGGGGACGTGCAGCTTCCGGCCGCCGCCGACGTCAAGCTCGCATGATGGCACATGCGCGGCATCCTCCGGCGGGTAGTCGGTCAGCCGGAAGAATGCCTCTCGCAGGCGGGCCGTGGTCTCGTCTCCCAATGGCCAGAGCCAACGGTCGAGATCACCGACGCGGTCCAGCCGGTAATCGGTTGGCCCGTTCAATCCCAGCACATCCAGTTCCTGCTCGATCAAAGCAATAAAGGGCAGGAAATGCTCTCGGTTCAGCCCATCCTTGTAGAGAGCGGCAGGCACGCGGTTGCTGGTTGTGACAATTGTCACGCCTTCGTCCACGATCAGAGCGCGGAACAGCCGGCTCATGATCATTGCATCGGCCGAGTTGTTGACCACCATCTCGTCGAAGGCGAGCACGCGGATACCATTGGCGATAGCGGCAGCGACAGGCGGGATTGGGTCGCCACTTTCGCTGCGGCGCGCATCGCGCAGGCGGCCATGAACCTCCTGCATGAAGGCGTGGAAATGGACCCGGCGCTTTTCTGAGATGGGCAGGGTATTGTGGAACAGGTCCATCAGCATGGACTTGCCGCGGCCAACACCGCCCCACATGTACACGCCCCGCGGACGCTGTCGGCGTCCGCCTAGCAGACGGCGTAACCAGCCCCCTTCGCTGTCGTCGTCGCGCAACTCCCGCTGTAACAGGTCGAGACGCTCTGCCGCGGCGGCCTGTTCCGCGTCCGCGCGCAACTCGCCACGAAGGACGAGCGCGCGATACTCCTCAATCATACTGGACAAGGGTATGCGCGCAGCCTCAGGCCGCGCGTTCCACCAGCATCTTCTTGGTCTCGGCAATCGCCTTGGCCGGGTTCAATCCCTTCGGGCAGACATTCGCGCAGTTCATGATGGTGTGGCAGCGGTACAGCCGGAACGGATCCTCCAGCTGATCCAAGCGCTCCCCGGCCATCTCATCACGGCTGTCGGCAAGCCAGCGATAGGCCTGCAGCAGGATCGCCGGGCCCAGGAACTTGTCGCTGTTCCACCAGTAACTGGGACATGCAGTGGAGCAGCAAGCGCACAGGATGCACTCGTAAAGGCCGTCCAGCTTCTCGCGTTGCTCCGGCGTCTGCAGCCGTTCCTTGCCGCTCGGCGTCGTGGTAACGGTCTGCAACCAAGGCCGGATTGAGGCATACTGGGCGTAGAAGTGGCTGAAATCCGGCACCAGATCCTTGATGACACTCATGTGCGGCAGCGGGGTGATGCGGATCTCGCCCTTCAGATCCTCCATGGATGTGGTGCAGGCGAGGCCATTCTTGCCATTCATGTTCATCGAGCATGACCCGCAGATACCCTCGCGGCAGGAGCGACGAAAGGTTAGGGTCGGATCGATCTCGTTCTTGATCTTGATCAGCGCGTCCAACACCATCGGGCCGCACTGGTCGAGATCAATCTCGAAGGTATCATAACGTGGGTTCTGCCCACTGTCGGGATCCCAACGGTAGATGCGGAATTTCTGCACGCGATTGGCGCCTTGGGCGGTGTGCGCCTTCCCCTTCGCGGAGATCTTGCTGTTCTTGGGAAGGGTGAAGGTTGCCATGTGTCTGACGCGTCCCTGATGCCGGATAAGGCTTGATCTCGCAGATGCGGCCTATCTAGTCACTACGGGTTGGAGGGCAAGAAAACTCTGGGTCATTGCGAGTCACTAGCGAAAATTGACGCCCTCGGCGCTTTGTGTGTGGCTGACAATGGTTCCGGTCCGTGTTGCATTCGATTGTGCAGTGCAGCATTGTGTCGGAGTGTCATCCGCCATCGTGCCTCCTGGTAGATTCGCCACCCTTGACGGGATGCGCGGCGTCGCGGCGTTGATCGTTATAGCGTTCCATTATGAAGGCATCTTCCCTGTCGAGGTTGCTGGCGGCTACCTAGCAGTCGACCTGTTCTTCATGCTGAGCGGGTTCGTGCTCGCCGCCGTTTATGTGCCTCGATTTGAACGCGGCATGGGCATGCGCAACTTCATGATCAGCCGCGCGCGGCGGCTTTATCCCTTCTATCTGTTCGGTCTGATGTTGGGTCTCGGCGCGCGTGCGTGGCAAGATCCGGGGAGCGCTTTGCTGGCGCTGCCATTGGGTCTGCTTGGTCTCCCAACACCTGGCGATGGGCCAGAATACCTTTATCACCTGAACTCCGCATATTGGTCGTTGTTCGCCGAATGGGTGATCAACGTTGCCTTCGTGCTCATTCTGTGGCGCTTGCCAGCGATCCTGCTGGCGATTGTCGCGGCGGCTGGCGCGGCCGGGCTGGTGTGGGCATGGCAGGTCACCGGGACGCTGGATGGCGGGGCCCACTGGGCCGATGCATGGATCGGCCTTGCACGGGTTCAATTCGGCTTTGCGATGGGCATGCTGCTCCACCGTGCGTTTGTCCGGTACGATCTTGGCCGCTGGCGCACCCATCCAGGTTGGCTGGGTCTTGCTCTGCCGGTGCTGATGCTGCCCTGCTACTGGGGTCCCGATCTTTTGGTCGTCATGCTGGTCTTCCCCGCACTGGTACTCGTCGGTGCGATGATGGAACCGCGCAAGGCCAATATGTCGCTCTGGCTTGGCGAAATCTCCTATCCACTATATTGCTTGCACGGCCCATTGCAGATCCCGATCCGGGGTATCGCGGTGCGTACGCCGTGGCCCGAGCTTGTCGGTCTGGTCGGTTATGGGGGAACGTTGGTGTTTACCATTGTGCTGATGCAGGTTGCAGCGCGCGCGCTTCGTGGACCTCGCCCGATCCCGGCCACGACCTGAACATGGACCAGATGACCGGCGCCAGCACTGGCGCGTGGAGCCGGCGGGCCGCCCTGATGCAAGGCGGGGCGTATTTGCTGCTTACCGGTTGCGGCGGCGACGGTGGCAACGGTTCTTCGGCGCCACCGGTAGCTGGGCCCGCGCCGGTGCCATCTCCTGTACCGTCGTCAACCTCCGCGCCGCTGCCGGCCCCCCGATACAATTTGGCAATCGCTACTGAGAGCTGGGGCGATGGCGCCTTCAAGATGGAGGGTGGGGCTGCGATAAGCACAAGCGCGGTGCAGGATGTGACCGTGGATGGCAGGACCATTCGGTTGCGGCAGATCACCTTGACCGACGCCCAGTCCATCATCCGGTACGCGCCGCAGCCCTCTCCGTTTATTGCCGGCCGGACGTATTTGATCAGCTTCTACGCCAGGCTCGCCAGCGTGGGAGATACCTTTGTTTGGATGCGTTCGGTCGTGCCGGCCGGGCGTGGGCATGAACCCAAGCTTCTGGGACAAGCGGTCACGCGCATCTGGACGCGGGTGGTGGCGATTGGCCCGACCAGTGTAGCGCCCGTGTCCGAACCGACCATTGGTGCCGGTGCGCAGTCCGGACAGGGCATGCCGATATTGCTATGCCGGGGCGGCGCTGTCAGCGGGCCGGTCACTCTGTTCGCGGGTGGGTTGCAGATCGAGGAAGTGCCGCAAGACCGCGTCGCTATCGCAGTGATGGGTGACTCGACCCAGAACATGGACGGCAACCCGCGTGATGACCAAGCGGCGCAGAGCCCTTCCAGATGGCTGTCCGCAAGTCTGAGGCTGCCGGTCTTCAATCGCGCGATCAGCGGCAACGGCGTCAGCCAAATGGCGGCACGCTGGAATACCGACATGAGCCCGCTGGCGCCGAATGCCGGCTGGGCGATCATCCAGGGCGGCGTCAATGACGTGCATCGCGGCGTGGCGCTGCCGGTGATTCAAGATGCCATAAATCAGATGGCGGGCATGGCGGAGCGGGACGGGATGCGGCCGGTCGTGTGTACCGCCACCCCGACCCACTATGCCGATTCTGCAGAGCGAGTGGTGCGCGATCAGCTGAACGGCTGGATACGGGCCAACTTCGCGCGAGTGATCGACCTCGATGCAGCGCTGCGCGATCCCACCGATCTGCAGCGACTGGCGACTGCGAATACCATCGATGGTACGCACTACACGCAGACGGGCGACAGGCTGGCAGGCCTCCTCATGGCAGGGCAGCCTTTCTGGTCTGCAGCCGCGCCGAACGCTTACGAACCTGTCGCCTAACAATTCTGCGGGGTTTGTTAGCGTCGTTGTGCAGTGCAGCGCAGCGATGTAGTGGCGTTGCGGGATGAACATTCAATCAGGCGGCAGACGGCACGTGATTACGCAATGGCTTCACCAGCTCGGCGATGCGATCGAAGCTGCCCTGCCGACCATCCTGGCCGGCCGCAGCGAGATCGTGGAGAAGCCGGACGGATCGCTGGTGACGGCGGGTGACCTTTATGTCGAGTCCCTGGTGGTTGATGCCATGGCGCGCGACCTGCCGGATGCCGTGCTGTTGTCCGAAGAACGCATTCTTCCTGAACAGCGGCTGGACGATGCCTTCTTCGTGATCGTCGATCCGATCGATGGGACGGAGAACTTCGCTGCGGGCCTGAAGGAGTGGGGCACCGGCGTCAGCGTGTGGGATCGCGGCACGCATCTCGGCTCCATGCTGCTGATGCCCGAATTGCACGAGCGGTTGGTCACGGGCGATAGCATCCCCAAGCTGCAGAGCCGGATCACCGGTCTGTCCTCCACCATCGATGAAACGGTCCGCGCCGCGCTGGAAGGTGGCGGGGAGTATCGGATCATCGGCTGCGCGGTGTACAACCTCTACAATGTGGTGCGCGGCGCTTATACAAGGTTCCTGAACCCGCGTGGCGCCTATGTCTGGGACCTGCTGCCCGGAATCATGCTGGCGGCCGAACACGGCTGCGACATCGAGATCAATGGAGAAGCTTTTGATGGCGGATATCTCGACCCGGCTCGGCGACATCGCGTCGACATACGGCACCGATACGATCTTCATCCTGGGTAAGGGCGCGTCCGCCGACCAGGTCGAACGCGATGTGTTCGATCGCGGCACGGTGATCGCGATCAACGATGCGGAGGCGATCACGCCGGCTGACATCACCGTGTTTCACGCCGACTGGGTGGCGGAGGCGCTGAAGGCTAGCGGCTGGCGTTCGCGCCTCTATGTATCGTCGAGCAATTTGGTTCCGGCGACCGCGCCGCAGGTGCGCGTCCCCTACGTCCCGCAGACGCAGGAGAGCAGCGACCTCATCATGCAGCGCTTCCTGTCGGACGAGCTGGTGGTTGAGGACGTGATGTTCCTCACCGCTCTGAAGCTCGCCAGGCTGATGGCGCGGCAGCGCGGTCGTACTCAGCGGGTCTACATGGTCGGGTTCGATTTTTCGACAGACACCGGCTATTCCAGCGCGATCACCCACGATTTCTCCGACGCGAGCGAGGCGGAGAAGAGCGCCAAGATTTCCATCCAGGAATTCTTCCTGCTGAACGCGCTGTATTTTGCGCGCGGCAGCGAGATCGAGATCGAGCATGTCGGTCACCGTCCGTTCAGCGCCCTGACGCCGCAGCAGCTGAATGAGCGCCTGAGCCGGCGCGTCGCCAAGGCAGAAAGCAGCCGCAAGCGCGAGGGCGCGCATGTGGACATCGTGGCCGAACTCACCACCAACCACTTCGGCGATCGCAGCCGGCTGGAACGGATGGTCCGTTCCGCCAAGGCAGCGGGCGCCGATTACGTGAAGGTGCAAAAGCGCGATGTGGAAAGCTTCTATACCGCAGAACAGCTCGCCAGCCCGTATCGCTCGCCTTTCGGCCCGACTTTCCGAGATTATCGCCACGCGCTGGAACTGACGGTGGATGATTTCGGCTTCTTGGACGATCTGTGCCGGGAGCTTGAGATCGGCTGGTTCGCCTCCGTGCTGGATCAGCCCTCCTTCGAGTTCATGCTGCAGTTCGACCCCGGTATCATCAAGCTGCCGTCGACGATCTCGGAGCACAAGGACTACCTGGAATTCGTCGGCCGCAACTATTCCAAAGGGCTGATCCTCTCCACCGGCATGACGGACGAGCGTTACGAACGCTGGGTGCTGGAAAACTTCGCGGGCATGTCGACTTTCTACCTGCTCCAGTGCAACAGCGCCTATCCGACGCCGCTGCACGATTGCGACGTGGGGGTGGTGCGGCACTATCACGACCTGTCGCTACGCGATCCGCGCATCGTGCCCGGTTATTCGTCGCACGATTTCGGCTGGCTGGCGAGCCAACTGGCAGTGGCGGCGGGCGCGCGTATGATCGAGAAGCACGTGAAGCTCGGCAATACCGAGTGGGCGCATTTCGATGCGGTTGCGGTCGACCTGGAGACAGGCGCCTTCCGCGAGTTCGTCGATCATGTGCGTGAGGCGGAGATGATCGTCGGCACCGACCAGAAGCGGGTCAACGATAGCGAGCATCACAAGTACTTCCGCGCCGACGCGGCCTGACCGGGTACCGGAATGCCGATGCGGGGCTGGTGAGCCCCGCATCGGCCAAGTACTAGATCAGCGTGAAGTCAGGGCGTGGGATACCGTGCGCGTCGATCCATGCCTCTGTCGTGGCCAGATCCTCCATGGAATGCACGTCCAGGCACCCTTCCGTGACGTAAGGTTTGATGCGCTGGCCCATGCATGGCCACGGCGGCTGTCCGTTGGGGTCGCGCGCGGTCGCGGCGCGGATAGCCCAGATCGAATGATCGAAGAAGTACGCGACCGGCAGATCCTGCCGATTGGCGGACACGGTCCCGTCCAGCGGTACGAAGGGGCGCATGATGCCATCCGCATCGACTCCCTTGGCGCGCATCGGGTGATACTCGGACTGTTCGTGGCTGGGCACCACTGCCGTCAGGCTCGGATCCGCGATTAGCATCTCGATGCAATCATCGATGATCTCCTCGCTGATCGTGCCGACATTGGCGTGCTGCACGATCACGATGTCGACCGGCGCCTCCGCCTCCATGAAGTCGAGCGCGTGCAGCACGGCATCCGTACTCTGCGCCGTTGCGGAGGCGAGTTCGGGCGGGCGGCGAATGGGCGTATAGCCGGCTACCGCCGCCGTCTCCAGGATCGCATCGTCATCGCTGCTGGTGTAGAACCGGGTGACATACTTGCTGCGCCGGGCCGCTGCCGCCGTCCATTGCAGCAGTGGTATGCCGTGTACCGGCAAGATGTTCTTATTCTTCAGAGAACTGCCGCCGCGGCCAATGATCAAAGCGGCCACGACGGGCGAAGTGTCGGTCACGAATAAATCCCCTTGCATCAGGCGCCGCCCCGTGCAGCCGACCTTTTCTGGCAGGTGGCGGCACCCTGATCAATGGTGCAGCCCCCCGCTTGCCCCGTAGATGGTTAGCGGGCAGGGCGCCTGCGCGATGAAGCTGACCATCTATGACCTCGACGGCACCTTGCTGCGACGATCCACATACACGCCGTTCCTGCTATTCGCCGCCCGACGCCTGGCACCGTGGCGACTGGTCCTCGCGCCCGTGTGGGTGATGCTGATGGTAGCGCACAAGGCCGGCCTGATTGATCGCACGCGCCTGAAGGCGGCAGGCATGCGCCTGCTCATCGGCTGTCCTCGGCCGAAGCGGCTCGAAAACGTGACTGCCCGGTTCGTCGCCAATCGACTGGGCGACCTGCAGCCCGGCGCACGCGCGGCGCTGGAACGTGATCGGCAGGAGGGGCGGATCGTCGTCATCGCCACGGCCGCCTACGCCTTCTACGCCCGTCATTTCGCCGCCGCATTGCAGGTGCCGCACCTGCTCGGCAGCGACTGGCAGGCGGGCACTCAGGCGTCGCCCAATTGCTACGGTCCGGAAAAGTTGGCGCGTGTGGAGCGCTGGCTGGCGGAGCAGGGCGAGGCGCCCGAGACCATCCGGTTCTACAGCGACAGCTTTGCAGATGCGCCGCTGCTCGACCATGCTGACGAGCCAATCTTCGTGACGCGCAACGCCGGCAAGGCGCGGCGCGCCGTGGCGCGTGGATGGCAGGTGACGGATTTCAGCCGCTGATGCGCGGAGCGGCGGCGCCTAGGATGGTGGCGACATGCCGGTGCCAGCAGAAGGTTGCCCGGGCGTGCGCCTCCGCCGCCTGCCCCATCTTCCGACGATGCAGCGGGTCGGTGACGAGCCGCCGGACAGCCTGGTTCAGGGCATCCTGGTCGCGGCCGCATACCGCCGATCCGGTGACCTCCTCCTCCACCAGTTCAATCGCGCCGCCTTCACGCCCGATCACCACGGCACAGCCTGCCGCCATCGCATCCGCGATCGTGATGCCAAACCCTTCGAAGTCCTTGCCACAATCGGTCATGACCTGTGGGTGGAGGAAGATGTCGGCTTCGGCATAAAGCCGTTGGGTCTCCGCCGTCGGCATGTAGCCCCTGACTTCGACCCGGTCGTCCAGATCTAGCTCCGCCACCAGCGCGCGCACTTCGTCCAATGCAGGCCCACGCCCCCCGATGACGTAGCGGAAGGGCAACCCCTCGTCCCGCATCGTCGCCAATGCGCGTACGCAGGCGGCGATGTTCTTGCGCGGCTCCAGCCGGCAAAGCGAGAAGATCAGCGGCCCGGTATCGCGCCGCGCATCCGCGGGGCGCGGGACATCGGCGCTGAGGCCATTCCACGCCACGGTGATCGGCGGGCAGTGCTCGCCCAGCCTGGCGCGCAGCTTGCCGGCGGAAAAGTGACTGACCGTGCAGATCGCCTCGGCATGGCTGGCGATCCGTTGCATCAGCGCCAGCCGCATGCGTCCGCCATACATGAACTCGCGCCCATGGAAGGTCGTGACGTAGGGCAGGCCCATCAGCATCGGCAGCATGGAGGTTCGCCATGTCGTCCCATGCACCAAATCGGGCACGTTCCCCTGCCGCATTTGGCGCCGCATTGCCTGACGTAGCCGCCATGGCAGCAGCGCGGCGGGCTTTGCCCCCACATCCGCCAGCAACACCGGACCATGCGGGCCATGACGGGGGCCGCACTTAGTCTGCGTGAACACCGTCACCTGGGCCCCGGCTGCGGCATAGGCGTGCGCGACCTCCTCTGCATAGGTCTGCATGCCGCCTTCCTCCGCAGCGTAGCCCTTGGCCATGACCCAGATGCGCCGGCCGGCAAGGTCATGCATCGGAAGTGCTGCCCGCCAGAAAGTCGATGATCGCCTGAGCCGATCGCAGGGCGGAAGAGCGTTGGGTCAGGCTGAACGTGTCTGCCAGCAGCGCCCGCTGTGTGGGCAGATAGTCCATGTGCCGTACCATCGCCTGCTCCGACGCCGTCAGAATGTCGCTGCCGGGCCCGATTACCGGCCCGGCATGCCAATGGGCATAGTCGGGATCATCGCGCCAGGCCACACCATGCGCATCCAGCGCCAGACACGGACGCGGGCGGATCAGGTATTCGTAGATCTGGCTGCTGACGTCCCCGATATATAGGTCGGCTCGGTTGGTGTAGCTCATGTCGCTACTGGCCGGGCTGCCGAGATCGACCATGATGTTTGCCGCGCCGTGGGTGTCAGGCCGATGCATGCGGCGGATGGCCGGCGGGCTTATCGTGACGGTCCAGTTCCGCCGAAAAAGCATGACATGCGGGGCGAATATCAGATTGAACCGGTCGCTTGCGGCAAAGGCATCCAGCACGGATTGTCCCATCCGGTACCAGCTCGACAGCCGGGGCGAGGGGTGCGGAGCATACAGGACCGTTGGCCGCTCCGCATCGGGGAAGAGGAGCCTTATCGGCGATGCATCGGCATAAAGGTCGAACTTGGCATAGCCGACCACCGCAATGCGTGCAGGGTTGACGCCCGCTTCCGCCACAAGCCGCCGAGCGATCTTGGGGCCGGAGACCAGCACCAGGTCGAACAGGGCGCTTTCGCGACCGAACCCGATCGCCCGATCGCCGGCACCATGTCGCGTATGGATGATACGAAGGTTATCCAGCCCGTAACGAGTGCGCAGCAGCAGGCTGGTCTTCTCCGATACGATCAGTGCATCGAAGCCGCGGAAGAAATCGAGATTGTCGCGGTACAGTAGGATTTTGCGCGCCGGCAGCAGGCCATCCAGCGTATGCGCCAGCCTGCGTGTCAGCGGGCCGGCGAGCGATAGTTCCTCCAAATGGCAACGCGCCAGCCGGCCACCTGCCAGCCGCCGCACATGCGCTGCCAGGGCGTCGCTCGCCACCGCCAGCGTCACATCGGCCGCGCCTGTTTCGGCCAGAGCGAGGGCGATCGGCAGGCTGTGCGCCACCTGATGCAGCTGGTCGTGGTTGAACAGGAAGCAGACGCGCGTCATTGGCCGGGGCGCTAGCGCACGAGCATTGCGCTCGCCAACTTGTATCTTGCGGCAAGCTGCGCCAATGGCAGGTGATGCAGACCCCCGCCGCCCCGCCGCAGCGCTCGGGGCTGTCCAACATCCTCGGAAATCTGGGCTGGATCGCGGGCGGCAAAGGCTTCGGCGCGGTGTGCAGTCTCGCCTACCTGGCGGTGCTGTCGCAATCGCTGGGCGTGCGTGGCTTCGGCCACTTCTCGCTGATCTTCGGCACCGGCCAGGCTTTGGTGGCGATCGTGGGCTTCCAGACATGGAAGACGCTGGTCCGCTTCGGGGCGGAGGCGGTGCATCGCGCGGACTGGGCCCGGTTCGGCCGGCTGGTGTGGCTGTGTGGACTGATCGACGCAGTGGGCGTGGCGGTCGGCATCGCGCTGGCAGCGGTCATCTATTACAGCTTTGCCGACGCGCTGGAACTCAACCCCGATTTTGTCGACATGGCGTTCACGTTCAATTGCGTGCTGCTGGTGTCTCGCCTCACTACGGCGACGGGCATCGTGCGCGTGCTCGACCGCTTCGACGTCGCCACTTATGTGGAGGCGCTGAACCCCGTCGGCCGGCTGGTAGCGGCGTTTGTCATCCTTGGTATCGGCGCTAGCGTGGAACGCTTCCTGTTCGCCTGGGCCGCGCTGGAGCTGGCATCCGCGATCGCCTACTGGGCGGCCGCCTGGTACCTCGCGCCACACGCTATCCGGCGCCAGCATTTCGGCAATTTCGGGCAGGTCGTGCGCGATCATCCGGGCGTGCTGAACTTCTTCGGCATGACCTATGCCGGGTCGATGCTGGATGCGTTGTTCCGGCAGGGGCCGCTGCTCGCGGTTGGCCATTTTCTCGGCACCAGTGCGGCCGGCATCTATCGGTTGGCGGACCAGTTGGCGCAGGGCTTCGGCAAGGCATCGCAATTACTTAGCCGCGCGGTCTACCCTGAATTTGCACGCGCCCGCTTTGCCGACGGCATGACCGGGTTCCGGCGGCTGGTGTTGCAGGTGACCGCCATGGCAGCGGGTGCCGGTCTGGTCGTGACCATGCTCGCACTCGCCTTCGGATCGGATCTGCTCGCGTTGCTCGGCGGGGATGATTTCGCCCGGGGCGGCGCGGTGCTGATTCCGCTGGTCGCCGGCGCTGCCTTCGATCTGGCGGGCGCGACCTACGAACCGATCCTCCATTCGTTGGGCCACGCCTTCTACCCGCTGGTCGCGCGCGCGCTGGCGGGTCTGGCGCTCGTGGCGGCGGTGCTGCAGCTCGCCGGGCTTGGTGCGGTGGGCATCGGCTGGGCCGTCGCGATCGGCTTCGCCTGCGCCTACCTGCTCCTCAGCCTGCTGGTCTGGCTGACGCTCCGCCGGGCGAGCGCCACGGCATGAGCGTGACGGCGCTGGTGCTGGCCGGATCGCGCCCCGGCGGCGATCCGTTCGCGGCGGAGCTGGGCGTCACGCACAAGGCGTTGATCCCGGTTGGCGGCACGCCGATGCTGGTGCGGGTGGTCGGCGCGCTGCAGGCCGCCGGGATGGAGCGGATCCTCGTCAGCTGCGACCCCGGTCCCGTGGCCGACATCGCGCGGGAGCTAGGGGCGGAGGTCATCGCCCCGGCCACGGGGCCGAGCGGTAGCGTCCTTGCCGCGCTGGATGCGGTCGGCACTCCCCTGCTCGTCACCACGGCCGATCACGCGCTGCTCCGGCCCGCATGGGTGCGGCAATTGCTGGACGACACCCCTGCGGACGGCGATGTTGCGATCATGCTGGCCGAACGGCGGGCCATCGAACGCGCGCTGCCCGGCAGCCGCCGGACTTATCTGCGCTTTGCTGATGGACACTGGTCCGGCTGCAACCTCTTTCTGCTGCGCGGTTCTGCAGCACGCGCAGCCGTGATGGAATGGACGCGGGTAGAGGCAGATCGCAAGCGCCCGTGGCGGATCGTGGCACGGCTAGGTCCAGGCTTGCTCCTGCGCTACCTGGCGGGGCGCCTGACGCTGGCCGGGGCACTGGATCGTCTCGGGCGGCGGATCGGCTGCCGGGTTGCCCTGGTGCCTGCTACCGACGGCCTCGCCGCAGTGGACGTGGACAAGGCTGCCGATCTTCGGGATGTCGAGCGCCTGCTGGCCGGGCGATGATCGACCTGCCGATCCAGGCTGTCATGCCACAGGTGCTGGCGGCGCTGGCGCAACATCCGGCCGCCGTTTTGATCGCTCCTCCCGGTGCCGGCAAGACGACCGCCGTCGCACCCGCGCTCCTCGATCAGCTATGGTGCGGCGGGCAGGTGATCCTGCTCAGCCCCCGGCGGGTCGCCGCCCGCGCCGCTGCCGAACACATCGCGCAGCAATTGGGGGAGCCGGTCGGCCAGCGGGTCGGCTACCTGACGCGGCTCGACAGCCGCCAATCCGCCGCCACCCGCATCCTGGTCGTGACGGAGGCGATCTTCGTCAATCGCCTGCTTTCCGATCAGGAGCTCGACGGCATCAGCGCGGTCCTGTTCGACGAGGCGCATGAGCGGCATCTCGACAGCGATCTTGGCCTCGCACTCGCGCTGGAAAGTCAGGCCGTGCTGCGCCCCGACCTGCGCCTGCTGGTGATGAGCGCCACCATCGATGGCGCGCGCTTCGCTCGTCTGCTGGGGGACGGCGCCCCCGTGATCGAGAGCGAAGGCCGCGCACATCCCTTGCGGGTCGAGTGGCTGGGCAGCCGTGCCGAGCTGCGGGTCGAGGAGGCGATGACGGGCGCGATCCTTGCCGCGTGGCGTGACGAGGCAGGTGACATTCTCGCTTTCCTGCCCGGCATCGGCGAGATCGAGCGGGTGCGCGAACGGCTGGCGGAGCGGCTGCCTGATACCCCGGTGCTGCCGCTTCACGGCCAACTCGAACCCGCGGCCCAGAATGCCGCATTGCGCCGCGATGCCGATGGTCGCCGCCGGATCGTGCTCGCCACGGCGATCGCGGAAACATCCCTGACGCTGGATGGTGTCAGCGTCGTTGTCGATAGCGGCCTTGCGCGCCGGGCGGAGTTCGACCGGGCCGCCGGTGTGACGCATCTCGTCACCACACGCGCCAGTCAGGCGGCCGCGGCGCAGCGGGCGGGTCGCGCGGCGCGGCAGGGGCCGGGTGTCGCCTATCGCCTTTGGGAACAGGCGGGCCATGCCGGGCGTGCGCCATTTGACCCGCCGGAGATGCTGGTGGCCGATCTTGCGCCGCTTACATTGGCGCTGGCACGATGGGGAACGGGCGATCCCGCCAGCCTGCCGTGGCTGAACCCACCGCCCGCCGCTTCGCTGCAGGCGGCACAGGCGCGGCTGCTGGCCATGGAGGCGCTGGAGCCGGCGGGGCAGCTCACCGCCTTCGGACAGCGGCTGGCTCAATTGCCGATGGCGCCATGGCAGGCGGCGATGCTGCTGCACGGCGCGAAGCATAACCGGGCGGAAGAAGCGGCCCGTCTGGCCCTGCTGTTGCAGGAGCGCGATCTCGGCGGTCGGGGGGAGGATCTGGCGCAGCGCCTGTCCCGCTTCGCTGGAGAGCGTGGGGGCAAGGCGGAGGCGAGCCGCAAGCTGGCGGAACGCTGGGCCGCAATGGCAAGCAAGCTGCAACCTGCGACCGGCAACGGCAGCCCGCCCGCCGGGATCCTGCTGGCGCTCGCGCAACCCGACAATCTCGCCCGCCGCCGTGATCCGTCGGGCGAGCACTGGCTCTCGGGCGGAGGGCGCGGCTATACGCTGGACCCAGCTTCGCCGCTTGCCCGCAGCGAATGGCTGGCGATCGGCGATGCGACCGGCTCCGCCAAGAACGCCCGGATCACGGCCGCCTTGCCGCTGGAGGCCGCTGAGGTGGAACAATGGCTATCCGACCGGATCGATCGTCGTCAGGTGTTGAACTGGACCGGCGCCCGGGTTGAGGCGCGCCTGCAGCGGCGCATCGGGGCGATCACACTGGCCACCGGCCCCGACCCGCAGCCCGATACTGACGCGATCCAGGCATTGCTGCTGGACAAGGCTGTGGATAAGCTTGCGGATATCCTCCCGAAGGGGCTGCTGGCGCGCGCCTTCTATGCCGGCGTCGAGTCGTTGAGGTTGGAGGCCTTGCGCGGATCGGCCTCAATCTGGCTGGCTCCTCTGCTTGCCGGACGTCGCGACCTCGACATCTCGCCCGGCCGGTTGGCAGAGGCGTTGCTCGACAGTCTACCATGGGACGGTCGCCAGCGACTTGATCGTGTGGCTCCTCGCGAGTGGCTCAGCCCAGCCGGAACGCGGCATGCGATCGACTACGGCGGGGACGATGCGCCTTCGGTGGAGGTGCGGGTACAGGCCTGCTTCGGGCTGGACCGACATCCGCTGATCGGCACCGCCCCGTTGCTGCTGAAGCTCACCAGCCCCGCCGGCCGACCTATCCAGGCTACCCGCGACCTGCCCGGCTTCTGGCGCGGCAGCTGGGCCGATGTGGTGCGCGACATGAAAGGCCGCTACCCCCGGCATCGCTGGCCGGCGGAACCTTGGGCCGAAGCACCCAGTTTGAAGACGCGAAACGCATTCGAACGGTCTTGATCCGGATCGTTTTTCAGGGGAAAGGCTGTGGTCATGCAGGCCCGTATCTACAAACGACCCAAGAGCGCGATGCAAAGCGGCAAGGCGCAAACCGATCAATGGGTGTTGGACTTCGTTCCGGCAGAAGCCAAGCGGCCCGATCCGCTGATGGGCTGGGCGGGTAGTGGCGACACGCAGCAGCAGGTAACCTTGCGCTTCGCGTCACAGGAAGATGCGCAAGCCTATGCTGACAAGTACGGCATCGCGGCGATCGTGCACCCGGTCCCCCCCAAGCGGCTGAAGATCCAGGCTTACGCCGACAACTTCCGCTGATCTGCGCCGCGCCTCTATTGCGATGGCTGCGCGTCGCGGCAATCATCGTCGCGGCGTGGTGTTTGGCAAATTCTGCCAGTATCTTGCTGTGGCGCAGCTCGGGCCGTCGATCGGCTTTGACGCGGCTTCGCTCCTTGGCGTTGCGCCGGTCCTGCTTGCCATGCTGGTGCTTAAACAAAGATCGCCACGTGTTTATCGGGGCTGATCTGCCGGCGGCCACATGGGACCGCCGGCATCGTCAAATCAGGCGGTTGCCGCGGCGAAGTGCTCGTTCACCTTGTTCCAGTTCACCACCTGCCACCAGCCTTCCAGGTAGTCCGCCCGGCGGTTCTGGTAGGTGAGGTAATAGGCGTGTTCCCACACGTCATTGCCCAGGATCGGCGTGCCCTTGGTCGCGGCCACGTCCATCAGCGGGTTGTCCTGGTTCGGCGTGGAGGTGATCGCCAGCTTGCCGTCGGCGCCGACAATCAGCCACACCCAGCCCGAACCGAACTGCTTGGTGCCCGCATCCTTGAACTTCGCCTTCATCTCGTCCAGCGAGCCGAAAGCTTCCGTGATCGCAGCCGACAGCTCCGCGCTCGGCTCGCCGCCATCCGGGCCCATGATGTCCCAGAAGAAGCTGTGGTTCCAATGGCCGCCGCCATTGTTGCGCACGACCGGCGCCAGCGTGCCGGCGACTGCGACCAGCTCTTCCAGCGACTTGCCTTGCAAGGCGGAGTCCGCATCGACCGCGCCGTTCAGCGCGGTGACATAGGCCTGGTGGTGCTTATCGTGGTGGAAGGTCATCGTCTCCTTGTCGATGGCCGGCTCCAGCGCGTCATAAGCGTAGGGGAGGGGGGGCAGGGTGAAAGTGCTCATCGGATTGGTCTCCTGCTGGGTGTTCGCAACGGACGGGAAGACAGCCACGGCCACGCCCGCCATCCGGCCAGCACGGTGCGACGTTGAACCTCGATCAAAAGAGTGTCTCCCAAACGATCCCGTCCGCACCGCACTAGTGCGGTTCGTTCAGATAGTGAACGCCGCACGCGCGGCGGGTTTCCATTTGTTTACCTGCCTCCACGCCCAGGCAGAAGTTGCCGCAACGCAACATGCGCCTTTCATGCCGCTGCCTGGTCCGCTACGATAACCCAATGACGCGCCTGTTCCGCCTGCTGTTCTGGGCCGCCACCCTGTTCGCCGTCACCATGGCCCTGTGGCCGCTGGCTACGCCGGTGCCGACGGCTGGTTTAGGTGACAAGTGGCAGCATATGATTGCCTTCTTCACGCTGACCCTGCTGGCCGGTCTCGGCTGGCCAAGCGCGCGTTTGCCGGTGCTGCTGGTGTACATGGTCCTGCTCGGCCTGATAATCGAAGTCGCGCAATGGGCGCTTCCAATGCTCAACCGGCAGGGCAGCTGGCTGGACTGGCTGGCCGATGGCGCAGCTACGCTGGCGGCTTTGCTCATGCTCGCGGCGCTACGGCCCATGCAGCGGCGCATCCTGGCGGAATCACGCCGCTCGTGAACGAAAGCAGAGACCTGGTGGCAGATCCGTTCGACGATGCTCCGGTGGAGCCGGGGGTATGGCGCTTTGCCCGCGCCAGCCGCGTGCGCGTCGTGATCGACGCTGCGGATTATTTTGACCTGATGCAGCGCGCCATGCTCAAGGCACGCCGCCGCGTGCTGCTGATCGGATGGGATTTCGACACCCGCATCCATCTGCTCCGCGGCCGCCGCTGGTATCAGAAGGGGATCAAGCGCCAGTATCCCAGCCGGCTGGGCAGCTTTTTCGTCTGGTTGGTGCGTCACAATCCGAACCTCGAGCTGAAGATCCTCAAATGGGGCTTCGGCATGCTGAAGCTGGGGTTCCGCGGGACCATGCTGTTCGACCTCGCCCGCTGGTTCCCGCACCGGCGGATCGACTTCAAGTTCGACAACGCTCACCCGCTTGGCTGCAGCCATCACCAGAAGATTGTCGTGTTGGACGATACCGTCGCGGTGTGCGGCGGCATCGACATGACCGATCGTCGCTGGGACACCCCCGAACACAAGGAACGGGACAAGCGCCGGCGCCGGCCGTGGGGCGCGTTGCACGGTCCATGGCACGACATCACCATGATCATGGAAGGGCCGATCGCCGGCACCCTGCAGGAGCTTGGCCGTGATCGCTGGCGCCGGGCGGGTGGTGGCGAGCTGGAGCGGGTGGAGGGCAGCACCGGCAGCGCCTGGCCCGATCCGCTGGAGGCGCACTTCACCGATGTGGAGATCGGCATCGCCCGAACCCGCGCCGCTTATGATGGCGACGAGGGCGTTTCCGAGATCGAGGAACTGATACTTCGGCATATCGCGCGGGCCAAGCGCTTCATCTATGCGGAGAACCAGTACTTCGCCAGCCGCCGTATAGCGGAGGCGATCTGCGCACGGGTGGCGGAGCCCGATCCGCCGGAGATCGTGCTGGTCATGCCTGCCACGGCCGATGGCTGGGTGGAGGCGAAGGCAATGGACCCGGCGCGTGACCTGCTGTTCCGTGCGGTCAAGGCGGCCGACCATAAAGACCGCTTCCACCTTTACGTCCCATATGCGGGCGACACGTCGATCTACGTCCACGCCAAGCTGACCATCGTCGATGACGAGATCATCCGTATCGGTTCTGCCAACTGGAACAACCGCTCCATGGGGCTGGACAGCGAATGCGACGTGTTCATCGATTGCGCGCGGCCAGGCAACGGCGATTGCGGCGCCACGATCCGTGACCTGCGGCTGGACCTTCTGGGCGAACATGTGGATCTTTCCCGTGACGAGATCGGTGCTCTGGTGGAACAGCACGGATCCATGTCCGCCGCCATCACCTCACTCGGCGCCGGGCGCACCCATACGCTGCGCCCGTACCAGGTGCAGGAACTGAGCGACCTGGAACTGGAACTGGCGGAACGCCAGATGCTCGACCCGGAGGAGCCGGCCGAGATGTTCGTCCTCACCCCGCGCAGGCGTGGCCTTTTCCGCCGCGGCAGCCTATTGGCCCGCTCCATGAAGCGACTCCGCAAGCGTAACCGCGCATGAGCAGCCTGCTGGGACCGGATGACGAGGCGCCGCAGGGCAAGATCCCGGTGCCCGACGATGTGCAAGATGCGGTGCGCACGCTGATCCGCTGGTCGGGCGACGATCCCGACCGCGAAGGTCTTCTCGATACGCCCAAACGCGTGGCACGCGCGTGGAAGGAATATTGCCAGGGCTATGACGAGGATCCGGCGATCCACCTGTCGCGCGTCTTCCGGGAGGTCGGCGGCTATGACGAGATCGTCCTGCTGAAGGGTATCCCCTTCCAGAGCCATTGCGAACATCACATGGCGCCGATCATCGGCAAGGCGGCGATCGCCTACCTGCCGACGGACAAGGTCGTCGGCATCTCCAAGCTGGCACGCGTGTTGCACGCATATGCCCGTCGCCTGCAGGTGCAGGAACGGCTGACGGCGGAGGTCGCGCAGTGCATCTGGGACCACCTGCAACCACGCGGCGTCGCCGTGGTGATCGAGGCGAGCCATGCCTGCATGACCGCGCGCGGCGTGCGGACACCTGGCGTCGCCATGACCACCAGCCAGGTGATGGGCACCTTCCGCTCCGACTCCAAGAGCCGGCAGGAAGTGCTGCATCTGATGGGCTATTGAGGCCCGCCACCTAGATTGTGAAGGATTGCGAATGACGGCGCTGCTGGTGCGTGGCGGGAAGCCGCTGACGGGGCGGATCGAACCCTCGGCCAACAAGAACGCGGTACTGCCTGTGCTGTGCGCGACATTGCTGACCGATGCGCCGGTGACGCTGCGCAACGTGCCGGAGATCACCGATGTGACCCGGATCGTCGCCTTCTTCGGGGAACTGGGCAGCAAGGTCGCCTGGGACAAGGATGCCAAGGTGCTGGAGATCGACCATTCGGCGATCCCCGCCAATGCCCGCGCCACCCTGCCGCAGGCGATGCGCGCCAGCATCATGATGATCCCCGGCCTGCTGCACCGCCTGGGAGAAGCCCGGCTGGAGCACGAGGTGAAGGGCTGCACGCTTGGCGCGCGCGAGATCGACCCCCATGTCGCCGTGTTCCGCAGCTTCGGCGCCGATGTCAGCCAGACGGGCGGGGAGATCATCTTCCGCGCCACCAGCAACGGCCAACCGGCGCGCATGTGGCTGGAATATGCCAGCGTGACCACGACGGAGAACTTCATCCTCTCCGCGCTGACGGTCAGCGGGTCCAGCCAGATCATCAACGCTGCATGCGAGCCGCACGTGCAGGAGATGTGCACCTTTCTGGAACTGTGCGGCGCGCGTATCACGGGGAAGGGCACCTCCTCCGTCACGGTGGAGCGGATCGGCGACCTGACCGGCGCCGACTACACCTTCACGGAGGATTTCCACGAAGTGGCGACCTTCCTGGCGTTGGCGGCGGTGACGGGCGGCGACATCGCGGTGCGCAATGCCCACCCGGAACACCTCACACTGATCGACCGCACCTTCGCCAAGTTCGGCTGCGAGGTCCGGCATCAGGATGGCTGGTCCCGGTTGGAGGCGCCGGCGCGATTGCGTGTGGAGGAGAACTTCACCAGCCACCTCATCACCAAGGTGGAGGCCGCGCCGTGGCCGTACATTCCGGCCGACCTGCTGCCGATCTTCATCGCACTGGGCGCCCGCGCCGAAGGGCAGATGATGTTCTGGAACAAGGTCTATGAAGGCGGCCTGACCTGGCACACCGAACTCAGCCTGTTCGGCGCGCACACCCTGCTGTGCGACCCGCACCGGCTGATCACTTTCGGCGGCAGCAGGCTGGCGCCCGCCACTGTCACCAGCCCCTACATCATCCGGGTGGCCATCGCCCTGCTGATGGTGGCATCCAGCATTGAAGGGGAAAGCACCATCCTAGATGCTGATCCCATCCGCCGGGCTCATCCGGGTTTCGTCGATAACTTCGTGAACCTCGGGGCCGACGTACAATGGGTAAAGTGAGCAAGACGGGTCGGTTGCCCCCGCTCAATAACTCCAATGCAACTGCGTGCGGATCAGGTCGCCCTCGGCGCGGCCGGTCCGCCGCTCGTCCGCCTCTCGCCGCTTCATGCGCGCATAGGCCAGCGTCAGTTCCAGCGCGTCCATCAGCGGCCATTCGACGCCGATCTCCCACTCGTCCGTCTCCAGCCGCGGCGCGTTGGTGGCCGCCTTCCAGCCGCCCCGGTAATGCTGCCAGCGGCCAAAGGTCAGCAGGCGGCCGCTGCCGATTTCACCCAGGTCATAGGTTAGTTGCAAGTAGCCGCCATTCAGCGGCGCCTCCTTGATCTGCTGCAGGGCGGTGTCAAACTGCGGACCCTGTCCCCATGCCCATTCCGCCTGGACGCCGAAGGGCTGCGGGTAGAGGATCGCGTGGACGCCGATCCTGTCCTCCCGGTAATCCAGCTCGCTGACGCCGCCGGTGCGCACCTCCGGCCGGATGCGGTTCAGCATCGCCGATCCGCCAAGCTCCAGCACCTGCCCGCGGAACATCGGGCCAAGGCCGTCCAGCTCGAAAGGCCAGGTCGCCATCGCCACCGTCATGGCGCTGCCATTGCGCTCCGCCCGGTTGGTGCCGCCGCCGTTGAACAGACCGACACCGAAGGCGCCGTAATTGCCGAACAGCTTTTGGCCGTCATCGTCCAGCCGGTCCCAGATGCGCTGCACATGCGGCGGCGTGTAATAGGCGACGACGCCCAGATCGCGCTCGCCCGGAACAGCGCTGTTGATCGCGTCGGACCGGTCGAGCGGGATGCGATTCGAGGATGATTGCAGGTTTTCCCAGCCGACCGGGACCTTTGACTGCCCGAACCGCAGCCGGAAGCTCTTTTCCCGATCCAGGAACACGTCGACATAGGCGTCGCGCAACTGGCCAAAGCCCTGGCGCGGCTCGGCGCTGGACTGGTTGTTCACGGCGGTGCCGAAATCGTGCTGCAGGTACAGCTCGATATTGTCGGTGACATCGCCCTGCAGGACCAGGCGCACTCGCCGGAGCGAGAAGCCGCCGTCGTCGTTGATCGAGGAATCGTGGACAGAGCGCAGTCGCGACATACCTGCCGGCGCATCCGCATCACCACTGAGAAAGGCGTTGTAGCGCAGCTGCGTGTAGCCGCGAAGCTGCAGCCGATCGTACCACGGCGCTCGTGCGGGCGGCTCCATGCGATCGGCAGTGCCATCGTCGGCAAGCACCGGCGGGGCGGGATCGCTGACCGCGACGGCCGGCGGGGCAACTTGGGGAGTGGCGGGCATCGGCGGGGTGGCTGCCATTGGCGCGGGCTGCACGGCTGACCGCAACTCCCGCTGCAAGGTCTCCACCTGCGCCTTCAGCTCGTCGATTTGACGCTGGAGGTCCGAGACGCTCTGGGCCTGCACCGGCACCGCAACCCAGATCGCGGTTGCCGCGACTGCAAACAGATAGGGACGCCGGCGCGTCATGTCGTGTCCTTCAACCCTGTCAATCGGCCCTGTCGAACGCGCGATTATGACAGATCGGTGACTATGGGAAGGGCGGAACCCGCCGGAAACTTAAGGCATGTAGTCGGCGCTAACAAAAAGGGCGCGGCCACCCTGCGGTGCCGCGCCCTTCCTGATGCATTGGCGATGTAGCGGCGCAATTACTGCGCGGCTTCCTCCGCCTCGTCCTCGTCGCTCGGCAATTCGCCCAGCTCGCGGTTCGGGTCGTAAGCTTCGGTGAAGCCTTCGCTCTCCTCGCGTTCTTCCTCGTACATGCGGGCCATGACGTCCACGCCCTGGCTCTGCAGCTCGGCCTCGTCTTCCGACCGCGCCACGTTGACCTTCACCGTCACGCGCACTTCGGGGTGGAGAGCAATGGTCACGTCGAACAGGCCCAGCGTCTTGATGGGCGCGCCCAGCACGACCTGGCGCTTATCCACGTCGTGACCCTGCTCGGCCAGAGCAGCGGCAACGTCACGGACGTTGACCGAACCGTACAGCTGGCCGGAGTTGGAGGAGGCACGGATCAGCACGATCTCGGCGCCTGCCACCTTCTCGCCAGCCTTCTCGGCCTCGCCACGGCGGGCGGCGTTCTCGGTTTCCAGCCGTTCCCGGTTGGCTTCGAACACCTTCTTGTTGTTGTCGTTGGCGCGCAGCGCCTTCTTCTGCGGCAGCAGGAAGTTGCGGGCGTAGCCGTCCTTGACGGACACGACATCGCCGATGCCGCCCAGCTTCTCGATGCGCTCCAGCAGAATGATATCCATGGGTAAGCGCTCCTTACTTCACGACGTAGGGCAGCAGGCCCAGATGGCGGGCGCGCTTGATCGCCTTGGCCAGCTCGCGCTGCTTCTTGCCGGAAACGGCGGTGATGCGGCTCGGGACGATCTTGCCACGCTCGGACATGAAGCCCTGCAGCAGGCGGGTGTCCTTGTAGTCGATCGCCGGGGCGTCCTTGGCCGAGAACGGGCAGGACTTGCGGCGGCGGAAAAACGGACGGGCCATCAGTTGCTATCCCCACGACGCTTGCGGTCACGTTCCTGCTTGCGCATCTGCGCCGACGGACCTTCCTCGTGTTCCTCGACCGCGATGGTCAGCCAGCGGATCACGTCTTCGTTGATGCGGTTCTGACGCTCAAGCTCGGCCACCATCGCGCCCGGACCTTCCAGGTTCAGGAGCACGAAGTGCGCCTTGCGGTTGCGGTCGATCTTATAGGCGAGGGACTTCAGGCCCCAGCTCTCGGTCTTGGTGACCTTGCCCTCGTTCGCTTCCACGATCTCCGTGATCGAGGCGGCGAGCGCGTCCACCTGAGCCTGGCTCAGATCCTGACGCGCGAGGAACACGTGCTCGTAAAGAGCCATGTGTGCGCTTCCTTTTCACTTCCTGCCGATCGCTGGCTATCTGCCATGCGCATCACGCGCTGGCATCGGCCCCTCCGGCTTTCTGCTGACCCGTGCGGCGCGGATCGCCAGCGCGGGAAGCGGGCGCCTTAGCGGATCGGACGCGAAAGGCAAGGGCGCTGACGTGGATAGCACGCCTCCTGCGATCTGCTACCAAGCCGGGCGAATCTGCAACGGAGAATAGCTGATGCCCGGTGGACTGGTCGCCCTGCTGGACGATGTGGCGGTGATCGCCAAGGTTGCGGCCGCCTCGATCGACGATGTGGGCGCCGCGGCCGCCAAGGCCGGCAGCAAGGCTGCGGGCGTCGTGATCGACGATGCGGCGGTCACCCCGTCCTACGTCACCGGCTTCACGCCCGACCGCGAACTGCCGGTGATCGCGCGCATCGCCAAGGGCAGCCTGATCAACAAGCTGGTGTTCCTGCTGCCCGGCGCCCTGCTGCTGAGCGAGCTGCTGCCGGCTGCGATCACCTGGCTGCTGCTGGCCGGTGGGCTGTTCCTCGCCTACGAAGGCGCGGAAAAGGTGATGGAGAAGCTGGGCGGCGCCAAGCATGGCGAGACGCTGGAGGATCCGATCACCGATCCGGCCGCGTTCGAGAAGGCGCGGGTCAGCGGCGCCGTGCGCACCGACCTGATCCTGTCGGCGGAGATCATGGCGATCGCTTTGGCGGAGGTCGCGGACCAGACGCTGGTGACGCGTGGCGTGACGCTGGCGTTGGTGGGCATCGTCATCACCGTGGTCGTCTATGGCGTGGTCGCGCTGATCGTGAAGATGGACGATGTCGGGCTCAACCTGACCAAGCGGGACAGCGCCGGCGCGCAGAGCCTCGGCCGGGGACTGCTGCTGGCCATGCCGCGCGTGCTGACGCTGCTGTCGATCGTCGGCACGATCGCCATGCTGTGGGTCGGCGGCGGGATCGTGCTGCATTCGGGCGAGGTGCTGGGGGTACCCGGACCGGCGCACCTGGCGCATGATGCGGAACACTGGCTGGCCGCGCATGGCGGCGTGGGGGGCGGTGTTCTGGGCTGGCTCGGCTATGCCGGCATCTCAGCCGTGGTCGGGCTGGTGCTCGGCTCCATTATCGCCTTCGTGCTGCACAAGGTGCTGAAGGTGGGCGCGCACTGAGCGCGCCCGACCCTCAATTATATCGCCGCAGCAGTCCCGCTAGCTTGCCCTGCACCAGCACGTCGCCGGCGGGGTAGAGCTGCGGGTCGTAGGCGCTGTTGGCCGGGTCGAGCCGGACCATTCCGCCCTTCTCGCGCCACAGATATTTGAGCGTCGCCTCCTCGCCCCGGATCAGCGCCACGACGATCTCACCATCGCGAGCGCTGTCGGTGCGCTTCACCAGTGCGTAGTCGCCGTCGAGAATGCCGGCTTCGACCATGGAGTCGCCGGAGACCTCCAGCGCGTAATGCTCACCCGCGCCAAGCAAGGCAGCGGGGACGGGCAGGCTGCGGCTGTCCTCCAGCGCCTCGATCGGCAGGCCGGCTGCGATCCGACCATGCAGCGGCACTTCGATCACATCGTTCGCCGGTTCGGGCGTCGTGCGGGCCGGGCGGGCGGGGGTCACGTCGTTGGCAACTGCCGGCCGCGTCGTGTTCTCAGGCTGACGCAACACCTCCAGCGCACGGGCACGGTTGGGGAGGCGGCGGATGAACTGGCGTTCCTCCAGCGCGGAGATCAGGCGGTGGACACCGGACTTGCTGCGCAGGTCGAGTGCGTCCTTCATCTCCTCGAAAGAGGGGCTGATGCCGGTCGCTTCCAGCCGCTGCTGGATGAACTGAAGCAGTTCGTGCTGCTTGGCGGTGAGCATATGACGCCTATCCCAACAAAGACCGACCGTTTCGGGAACGGATACGGAACAAGTAGGAAACTTCCGAACATACGTCAAGCGAGCAGGTGTATCTCCACCATCTCGCCCGCGGCGGCTGCCATCGCCCGTGCAGGGCGGCGAATCAGCGCGTCGCTCCCGGCAAGGCTCAGCAGGGCGCTCGAATCCTGCTTACCCTGCGGCACCACGCCGTTGGGGGTGAGGCGCCCGCGCAGGAACTCCATCCGGGTGCCCGCCGCCGGCAGTGGCGTAGCGAGGGGCAATCGCAACGTGCGGGGCAGCGGATCGCTCGCCCTGGCCAGCGCACGCAGCAGCGGCAACAGGAACAGCACGGCGGTGACGTAGCTCGACACCGGATTGCCTGGCAGGCCGATGATCCATTGATCGCCGCGCCGCGCCACCAGCAGCGGCTTGCCCGGGCGGATCGCCACCCGCCAGAAGTCGATCGTCGCGCCCCACGCTTCCAGCGCGGGACGGATCAGGTCATGATCGCCGACGGAGGCTCCGCCGCTGGTGACCAGCACGTCCGCGCCTTCGGCCTGCTGCAACGCGTCGGCGAGCGCCTCCAGCGTGTCGGCAACCGGGCCGATGCGGGTGAGGGTCGCGACGTGCGGTCCCGCCATGGCGGCGAGCATGGCGCCATTGCTGGCGGGGATCTGGTGCGGCGCGCAGGTTGCGGGATCGGTGGCCAGCTCGTCTCCGCTGTCGAGCACCGCGAGGCGGGGACGTCGGCCAACGGGCAACGCGGCGTGCCCGGCCGACAGCAGCAGCGCGATCTGGGCCGGGCCGACGGGAGCGCCCGCCGGCAGCAGCGGGTCGCCCGCCGCGAAATCGAAGCCGGCCCGGCGGACATGGCGCGCGCTGGCCTCGCCACCCGGCAGCAGGTTGAGCGTGTCGCCGTCGCGTGCCGCCTCCTCCTGCAGCAGCACGGCTGCGGCATCGGCGGGCATCAGCGCGCCGGTGGCGATGCGCACGCATTGCCCCAGCGCGAGTGTGCCGGTGAACGGTCGGCCGGCGGCGCTGCGGCCGACGACCTGCCACGGCCCCGCCAGATCGTCGCCCAGCATGGCATAGCCGTCCATCGCCGACAGGTCCGCCGCCGGCTGCGTGCGGATGGCGGCAAGCGGCGCCGCCAGGAAGCGGCCTGCGGCCTCGGCCGTGGCGACCTGTTCCGTCCCCAATGGCGCGGCGGCGGCGAGCAGGCGCCGCTGCGCCTCCTCCAGCGGGATGGGCGGGATCATGGCGCGCGCCAGGCGCCGCTCTTGCCGCCGGTCTTCTCGACCAGGCGAACGGTGTCGATCACCATGCCCTTGTCGATCGCCTTGGCCATGTCGTAGATCGTCAGCAATGCGATGGCCGCCGCCGTCATCGCCTCCATCTCGACACCAGTCTTTCCGGTCAGCGCGGCGCGCGCGCTCACCTCCACCGTGCGATCATCGGCAAAGCTGAAATCCACGCTCACGGTGTCGAGCGCCAGCGGATGGCACAGCGGGATCAGCTCGCCCGTCTTCTTGGCCGCCATGATGCCGGCGATACGCGCGGCGGCGAGCACGTCACCCTTCGGCCCGCTGCCATCGCGGATGGCGGCGAGCGCCTCTGCCGACATGGTGATGCGCCCAGCGGCGGTGGCGGAGCGGGCCGTCTGCGGCTTGCCACCGACATCGACCATGCGCGCGGCGCCCGTTTCGTCGAGGTGGGTCAGGGCGGTCATGCAGCAACCCCGTGAAGAGCCAATCCGGCGTAAGTTGACACTAAGTTGACACCTCCGAATGGCCGAACCGACGGAGCTGACCGGCGAGGCGCAAGGTCAGCAAGGCGTGAGGTCGTAGGCGTATGCGCGGCCCGGTGAAGCAGGGGAAAGGTCATCCGTGTGCTCATGGCAGACAGTGGACGAGTAGGACAGAGGCGCAGATCACCTCTTGAAAGCAGAACCGCTCATGATATATCACAGATATGTTCATTAAGGAAACAAGCGACATGCGACCGGATCGAGACTGGCTGGGTCATGAGGCGAGGCACTGGATGAAGCACGCCATGCAGCGTGGCGGCAATTGGCAGGGCTGGGCCCGGCAGGGCGGCGGCGGTGGCGGCAGCGTCTTCGGACCCGACGGGGTGTTCGGTCCGGATGGGCCGTTCGGCCCCGGTGGCCCGTTCGGCCCGTCAGGTCCGTTCGGGCCCGATGGTCCGTTCGGCGGCAAGGGACGCCAGGGGCGCGGCGGTGATGGCGGTGGGCGACGCGGGCGCCGGTTCGACCGGGCGGGGCTGCGGCTGGTGTTGCTGCGGCTGATCGCGGCCGAGCCGCGCCACGGCTATGACCTGATCCGCGCGATCGAGGACTTGTCGGGCGGCCATTATGCCCCGAGCCCCGGCGCGGTCTATCCGACGCTGGCGCTACTGGCGGACGAGGGCTTGATCGCCGAGCAGGCGAGCGAGGATCAGCGCCGCAAGTTCGCCATCACCCCGGCGGGGGAGGTGGTGCTGGCGACCGAGGTGGAGCAGGCGGACGAGGCGATGGCCCGGCTGGAACAGATGGCCCGCCATGCCGAACACGGCCGCGCCCCGGCGGTGGAGCGCGCGACGGCGAACCTGATGATGGCGGTGAAGCACCGGATGCGCGCCGGCGGCGCGGACGCCGCCGAGTTGCCGCACGAGGTGGCCGCTATCCTGGACGAGGCCGCCCGGCAGATCGAGCGGCTGTAGGAGCTAACCTTCCAACAAGGCCCTGGTCGCGGCGGTCACGTCCGGCTGCCGCATCAGGCTCTCACCCACCAGGAAGGTGCGCACGCCGTGTTCCGCCAGCCGCCGGCAGTCGGCATGAGTGGCGATGCCGCTCTCGCCGACCAGCAGCGTGCCTTCGGGCGCGAGCGGGGCGAGTTGTTCCGTCACGGCGAGATCGGTGCGGAAGGTCTTCAGATCGCGATTGTTGACCCCGATGAGGCGCGAGCGGAGGCGAGCGGCCCGCTCCATCTCGGCGGCATCGTGGACCTCCACCAGCACGTCCATGCCGCGTTCCAGCGCAGCAGCCTCCAGTTCGGCCATCTGTCCGTCTTCGAGCGCGGCGACGATCAGCAGGACGGCGTCCGCGCCGATCGCGCGCGCTTCCGCCACCTGCCACGGATCGAGGGTGAAATCCTTGCGCAGCACCGGCAGGTCGCACGCGGCCCGCGCGTCCATCAGGTAATCCTCGTGCCCCTGGAAATAGGGCGCGTCCGTCAGGACCGACAGGCACGCCGCGCCGCCTTGGCTGTAGGCGATGGCATGTTCCGCCGGGCGGAAGTCGGGCCGGATCAGTCCCTTCGAAGGCGAGGCCTTCTTGATCTCCGCGATCAGCGCGAAGCCGTTCGCCGCCTTCGCCTCCAGCGCGGCGCGGAAGCCTCGCGGCGGGGTGGCGGTGGCGGCGATGCGGTCGAGATCGGCGATGGTGCGCAGGCCCTGCCGCTCCGCGATCTCGACCAGCTTGGTGGCGCAGATCTCTGCCAGACGATCCATCAGACGTTAAACTTGAACAGCAGCACGTCGCCGTCCTGCACCAGGTATTCCTTGCCTTCCTGCCGCAGCTTGCCGGCATCGCGAGCGCCAGCTTCGCCGTTCAGGGCGATGTAGTCGTTGAAAGCGATCGTCTCGGCCCGGATGAAGCCGCGTTCGAAGTCGGAGTGGATCTCGCCCGCCGCCTGAGGCGCCTTGGCACCGGCGGGGAAGGTCCAGGCCCGTGCCTCTTTCGGCCCGGCGGTGAAGAAGGTGCGCAGGCCCAGCAATTCGTACCCGGCGCGGATCACGCGGGCGAGGCCGGTTTCTTCCAGCCCCAGTTCCGCCAGGTATTCGTCGCGTTCGGCCGGATCCATGCCCACCAGCTCGGATTCGATGGCGGCGGACACGACCACCGCCTTCGCGCCCTCAGCCTCCGCCTTGGCGAAGACCTTGGCCGAGAATTCGTTGCCTGTGGCGGCGTCACCTTCGGCCACGTTGCAGACATACAGGACCGGCTTGGCGGTGAGCAGCTGCGCCTGCGCGAACAGGCGGGCCTCCTCCTCGTCCTTGGGCTCGGTCAGGCGGGCAGGCTTGCCGTCGCGCAGCAGCTCCAGCGCCTGGCCAAGCACGGAGGCGATGACCTTGCTCTCCTTGTCACCGGCGGCGCCACGCTTGGCAGCGGCGGGGACGCGCTTCTCCAGGCTGTCGAGGTCGGCCAGCATCAGCTCGGTCTCGACCACCTCGGCATCGGCGATGGGATCGACCTTGTTGGCGACGTGCTGGATGTCGTCATCCTCGAAACAGCGAAGGACGTGAACGATCGCGTCCGTCTCGCGGATGTTGCCGAGGAACTGGTTGCCGAGGCCTTCGCCCTGGCTGGCACCCTTAACCAGACCGGCGATATCCACGAAGGCGAGCTGGGTCGGAACGATTTTGGCCGACTTCGCGATGGCGGCGATCTTGTCCAGCCGCGCATCGGGCACGGCGACCTGGCCGACATTGGGCTCGATCGTGCAGAACGGATAATTGGCGGCCTGCGCCGCCTGCGTCTCCGTCAGGGCGTTGAACAGGGTGGACTTGCCGACATTGGGCAGGCCGACGATCCCGCAGCGGAAACCCATCACTTAACTCCGTAGAACTGGAAAGCCGGCCCGATAGGCTGAGCGGCGGGGGATTGCTAGGGCTGCAGCGTCAGCCCCCAGACCTCCACATCCTGCCGCTGCCAGCCGAGATGCTGGTAGAGCGCGGTCGCCGGGTTGCCGTTGCGGACCATCAGCTCGACCTTGGGGCAGCCCTGTTGCTGCAGGAAAGGGCAGGCGGCCTGCACCAGTGCGCGGGCATGGCCCTGCCGCTGGTGAGCGGGATCGACCGCGAGGTAATAGAGCCAGCCCCGATGCCCGTCGTAACCGGCCATCACGGTGCCGATCGGCGCGCCGGCCTGTTCCAGCAGCAGCACGGTGGCGGTGGGGCAGGCGAGGGCGCGGGCGAAATCCGCAGCGGGATCGTTCCACGGGCGGGTGAGCGCGCAGGTGTGCCACAGGGCAGTCGCCGCCGCGGCGTCAGCCGGTGCGGCGTGGCGGATCATTCCTGCAGCCGCAATGCGACATCGTTCATGAAGCGCACGTCATCACCGTCCGCCAGCCACTTCGCCTCCGCCGCGACGGCCGCCAGCATGTCGGTCAACCCGTCGATCTCCGCCTTGGCATAATTGCCCAGCACATGGCCGGTGACGCGATCCTTGTGGCCCGGATGCCCGATGCCGAGGCGCACCCGGCGGAAATCGGCGCCGAGATGCTTGTCGATGGAGCGCAGGCCATTGTGCCCGGCGGTGCCGCCACCCTGCTTCACCTTCACCTTCATGGGGGCAAGGTCCAGCTCGTCATGGAAGACGGCGAGGGCGGCGAGATCCAGCTTGTAGAAGCGCATCGCCTCCGCCACCGATCGCCCGCTTTCGTTCATGAAGGTGCCGGGCTTTAGCAGCAGCACCCGCTCGGTCCCGATGCGTCCTTCCTGCAGCCAGCCTTGGAACTTCTTCTGCACCGGGCCGAAGCCGTGCATGTCGGCAATGACGTCTAGCGCCATGAAGCCGACATTGTGCCGGTGCAGCGCATATTGCGGGCCGGGATTGCCGAGACCTGTCCAGATTTGCATGGGCCGCACATAGCAAAAGGGCCGGCACTGCCAAGCAGCACCGGCCCCGTCATGCTGACGCAATGGCGGGCGATCAGCCCTCCGCCGCGGCCTCGTCCTCCGCCTCGCCTTCCGAGCTCTTCAGCGCGGAGGGAGCGACGATGGTGGCGATGGTGAAATCGCGGTCGGTGATCGCGCTGGTCGCGCCTTCCGGCAGCGTCACGGCGCTGATGTGGATGGAATCACCCACTTCGACGCCGGTGACGTCGATCACGATCTCGCTGGGGATCTTGTCGGCATCGCACACCAGTTCCAGCTCGTGCCGGACGATGTTGAGCACGCCGCCACGCTTCAGACCGGGGCTGGCCTCCTCGTTGGCGAACACCACCGGCACGGCGACCTCAACCGTGGCATCGCGCGCCAGCCGCAGGAAATCGACATGGACCGGACGCCCGGACACAGGGTGCAGCGCCACATCCTTGGGCAGGGTGCGGACCGTGTTGCCACCGACGCCGACCTGGATGATCGAGTTCATGAAGTGGCCGGTCATCAGCTGCTTCATCAGCAGCTTCTCTTCCACATGGATGGTCTGCGGCTGTTCGTTGCCGCCATAGATCACGGCGGGGACCCGGCCATTGCGGCGCAGTTCACGGGAGGCTCCCTTGCCAGCCCGTTCGCGCAGCTCGGCGGGCAGGTTCAGAGCGTCGCTCATAGCACTTGCCTTTCGATTGTACGTTGGTGCTTCCGCCGCCACGCCTCCAGGGATGACCATGACGGGGAAGCCGGCGCCCATAGCAGAGCGGGGCGCGAAGGCAAGCTATTGCACCCGCCTGACCGTGTAGCCTCGCGCGGCGAGCAGCGCGGGCAGCCCCTCCGGCCCCAGCATGTGCGCGGCGCCGACGGCCACGAACGGGCGGGCGCCTTCGTCCAGCAAGGTGGCGATCACCGGCATCCACGCGCGGTTGCGGCCGGTCTGCAGCCGTTCGCGCAGCACCGGGTCGGAAAGGAGCCCGGTAGCCGCATCCCGCTCCAGCGCGGCCATGTCGCCGGCCAGCCAGGCGCGGGTGCGGGCGTCCTCGGCCGCGGGATTGCCGCCAGCCGCCGCGTCGCGCAGCAACGCGGCCTGGGCCACAGGTGGCAGGGTGTCGAACAAGGCGAATTGCTCCGCCACGCTTTCCAGCGCGATCACCCGCGTGCTGCCTGCCACGAGCGCGCGGTCCACCCCGTTGGCGACGTCTCCAGACCGAAGCGCATTGGCCAGTGTCAAGGCGGCGGCCCAGTCCTCCCACCCATCCAGCATGCCGGGCGGAAATTCCGCCCGGTCGAGCGCGGCGTCGAGGGCGGGGCGCTCGGCCGGGGGCAGGCGCTGCGTCACCGGCGGCAGACCGGGCGAGCGGCCCAGCCTGGCGAACAGCGCCTGTGTCTGTGCCGGGTCGGGTGCGCCGATCTCCACCACCAGCGGTCCGGCGGCGGCGATTGCACCGTCCAGCTCCGGCGTGCGCCACTCGGCGCCGTCGGGCAGGGCATGGATCGTGCCGAACAGCCAACCCTGCTGCCCGGCCGGACCGGTCACCTGCCACAACGCCGGCGAAGGCTCCGGCCAGTTATCCGCGCGCCCGCACGCCGCGAGCAGCAGGAGCAGCAATATGGCGGCAACGGCCTTCACTGCCAGATGCGGGTGACCTCGAACCCGCGCGCGCGCAGCTGGTCCTGTACGCTGTCGGCACCCGCCAGATGGCCAGCGCCAACCGCGACGAACACCGTGCCGGGCTGTTGCAGCCGGCCCGAAATCCAATCCGCCCAGTTCGAATTACGCCGGGTCAGCAGGCGTTCGTGCAGCTCCGGATCGATCATTTCCGCGTTGATTAGCGCGGCCAGATCCTCCGCATCGCCGGCCAGCCATTCGCCGACCATGGCGTCCAGTGCCATCGCCCCGCGTCCGGTCTGGGCCACGGCCTGTTCCAGATAGGCAAGCTGAGCGGGCATGGGCATGGTGTCGAACAGCGCGATCTGGTCCTCGATCCGTTCAAGGCCTGAACGGCGCTTGCCCTCCGCCCTGCTGCCCAGCGCGGCCTCCACCCCACTATCCGCCTGGTAGCCAGCGCGCACGACGGGCAGCAGGGTCAGCGACATGGCGGCCAGCCATGGCTCCATCGTGTCGAACGCCTCGACCGGCAGGCCCAGGCCGACCATCGCCGCCTCGAACGCCTCGCGCGCCTCCGGCGTCATCAGCGCGCGCAGGGACTGCCCAGCCGGCAGCATACCCGCGCCTTTCAGCGACAGGCCGGAACTGCCGATGGTCGACAGGTCGACCTCCGTCACCAGCTCGTCCGAACTGGCGAAGGCGCGTTCCACCCGCGGGTCGAACCACTGCGTGCCCTGGGGCAGGGCATGGACAGTGCCGAACAGGTAGATGGTGGTATCCGCATCCGCCACGCGCCACAGCGCCGGCCCCGGCGCGGCGCCCGCCGGCGCGCGTTCCACCACCGGCAGCGGCGCCGGCGATGTGCAGCCCGCCAGCGTCAGCGACACGGCCGCCATGCCGGCGGCCAGACCGCGTCTCAAACCCTGCCAGCCCCACGCCGCGCCAATCATGTCTGCCCCGTTCATCTGTCCAGATGCCTAAGGCCGGAGGTATTAGCGGCACCTGCATCGATATGGTTGCAACACCAATAGGATCGTTGTGGCTTTGCCGCAATGTGGCCTGATTGACGCTGCGTGACCGCTGCGCCATGGCCCGGGCATGAACAGGAACCCGCAAGCCAGCTTTCAGGACATGATCCTGGCGCTGCACGATTACTGGGCGGCGCAGGGCTGCGTCATCCTGCAGCCTTATGACATGCGGATGGGCGCCGGCACGTTCCACACCGCCACCACGCTGCGCGCGCTGGGGCCGGAACCGTGGAACGCGGCCTTCGTGCAGCCGTGCCGTCGGCCGACCGACGGCCGCTATGGCGAGAACCCGAACCGGTTGCAGCATTATTACCAGTACCAGGTGATCCTGAAGCCATCGCCGCCCGACTTGCAGGAGCTTTACCTGCGCTCTCTGGAGGTGATCGGGATCGACCCGCTGAAGCACGATATCCGCTTCGTGGAGGATGACTGGGAAAGCCCCACGCTGGGCGCCTGGGGCCTGGGTTGGGAGGTCTGGTGCGACGGGATGGAGGTGACGCAGTTCACCTACTTCCAGCAAATGGGCGGGTTCGACTGCAAGCCGGTCGCGGGCGAGCTGACCTACGGCCTCGAACGGTTGGCCATGTACATCCAGGGCGTCGACAACGTGTACGATCTCCAGTTCAATGATCGCGGCGTCAGCTATGGCGACGTATTCCTTGAGAACGAGCGCCAGATGTCGAAATGGAACTTCGAGGTGGCTGACACCGCCGCCTTGTTCGACCTGTTCGGCAAGGCGGAGGCGGAGTGTCGGAACGCGCTGGACGCCGGCGTGCCCATCGCCGCCTACGAACAGGCGGTAGAGGCGAGCCACATCTTCAACCTGCTGCAGGCGCGCGGCGTCATCAGCGTGCAGGAACGCGCCAGCTACATGGGCCGGGTACGCGATCTGGCGCGCGGATCGTGCGAGAAGTACGCGGAGGCGATGACCCCGCGCTGGCAGGCCGCCTATCCGGAGTGGTCGCTGTGACGGACTTCCTGCTCGAACTCCGGTGCGAGGAAATCCCCGCCCGCATGCAGGCCGGCGCCCGCGCCGAGCTGGAGAAGCTGTTCGCGGCGCAGATGGGCGCGGCGGGCGTCGCCGTTGGTCAAGTTTCGGTCTGGTCCACTCCCCGCCGCCTGGCCCTGATCGCCCGCGACCTGCCCGAGGCAACGCAGGCGGTGCGGGAAGAGACCAAGGGCCCCCGCGCCTCCGCCCCGCCGCAGGCGCTGGAAGGTTTCCTGCGCAAGACCGGGCTGTCGCGCGAGCAGCTGCAGGACCGCGACGGCGTGCTGTTCGCCGTGGTCGAGAAGCCGGGGCGCGCGATCCGCGATGTGCTGGCCGAGGCCGTGCCCGCCATCATCCGCGCGTTCAGCTGGCCCAAGTCGATGCGCTGGGGCGCCGCCTCGCTCTCCACCGAAAGCCCGCGCTGGGTCCGCCCGCTCTCCGGCATCGTCGCCATCCTGGGGGAGGAGCTGGTCCCGTGCGAGGTCGCCGGCGTGCCGAGCGGCTATGCCACGGTCGGCCACCGCTTCCACCATCCCGGCGCGATCACCATCGGCGGCGCGCATGACTATGCCGAGAAGCTGCGCGCCTGCCATGTCATCGTCGACCATGCGGAGCGCGAGGCGCTGGTCCGCGACGGCGCGACAAAGGCCGCGGCCGATGCCGGGCTGACGCTGGTGGCGGACGAGGGGCTGGTGGTGGAGAATGCCGGCCTGACCGAATGGCCGGTGCCGCTGCTCGGCCGTTTCGACCCCGCCTTCCTGGAGGTGCCGCCAGAGGTCATCCAGCTTACCGCCCGGGTGAACCAGAAGTACTTCGTGTGCCAGGACGCCGCGGGCGCGCTGGCCAACGCCTTCGTCTGCACCGCCAATATCGATGCGAGCGACCACGGTGCCGCGATCGTCGACGGCAACCGCAAGGTGCTGGCCGCGCGGCTGTCGGATGCGCGCTTCTTCTGGGACCAGGACCGCAAGGTGCCGCTGGCCACCCAGGCGGAGAAGCTCGCCCGTATCACCTTCCACGAGAAGCTGGGCACCGTCGCCGGCAAGGTGGAGCGCGTGGCGAAGCTCGCCCGCTGGCTGGCGGAGCAGGGCATGGTGCCCGGCGCCGATCCGGCGCTGGCCGAACAGGCGGCGCGGCTCTGCAAGGCCGACCTCGTGACCGAAATGGTCGGCGAGTTCCCCGAATTGCAGGGCTTGATGGGCGGCTACTATGCCCGCGCCGAGGGGCTGCCCGATGCGGTGGCAGATGCGATCCGCGACCATTACAAGCCAGTGGGGCAGGGCGACGCCGTACCCACCGCCCCGGTGACGGTGGCTGTTGCGTTGGCGGACAAGCTCGACACGCTGCGCAGCTTCTTCGCCATTGACGAGAAGCCGACCGGTTCCAAGGACCCGTTCGCGCTCCGCCGCGCGGCGCTGGGCGTGATCCGCATCGTGCAGGCGAACGGCCTGCGCATGGGTATCGCCGATGGCGACCTCCTCGACTTCTTCGCCGACCGCCTCAAGGTCCAGCAGCGGGACGCCGGCGTTAGGCACGATCTGATCGATGCGGTGTTTGCCCTGGGTGGGGAGGACGATATCGTGCGACTGCTGAACAGAACCGAGGCCTTGCAGGCATTCATCGGCACGGAGGACGGTGCCAACCTCCTCGCCGGGTACAAGCGCGCCGCCAACATCCTGAAGAAGGAGGACTGGCAGGGCCATGAAGGCGAGATTGCCCAGACCGGGGAGGAGGACCCGCTCGCCGTCGTGGACGATCCCGACCTGAAGGCCGTGGTCGATGCCCGTATGGCCGAACGGCACGCGCAGGAATACCAGCGCGAACCGGCTGAGGCAGCGCTGATCGCCGCGCTCGACCAGGCGGAACCGCAGGCGGCCGATGCCGTCGCGCGGGAGGATTTCGGCGCCGCAATGTCCGCGCTCGCCACCCTGCGCGCGCCGATCGACCGCTTCTTCGACGATGTGACCGTGAATGACCCGGATCGGCACAAGCGCGCGGCGCGGCTCGAACTGCTTGCGCGGTTTCGTGCTGCGGTGCACAATGTGGCCGACTTCAGCAAAATAGAAGCATCCTAGGGGACACGGGAAATGGCGAGCGTGGTGGAGGCGGCCGAACGGCTGCAGACGGTCTATACCTTTGGCGGTGACGCCCCGCGTGCTGACGAACGCGCCCGTGACAAGACGGTGACCGGCGGCAAAGGCGCGAACCTGGCCGAGATGGCGGGCATCGGCCTGCCGGTCCCCCCCGGCTTCACCATCACCACCGAGGAATGCGTCAGCTATCTGCGTGGCGGTGCCGAGTTCGGCGCTGCGCTGCGCACCGACGTGGCAGAAGCGCTGCAGCATATCGAACGCGCGGTGGGCAAGAGCTTTGGCGACCCGGCCGATCCGCTGCTGGTCTCGGTCCGCTCGGGCGCGCGCGTCTCCATGCCGGGCATGATGGACACGGTGCTCAATCTCGGGCTGAACGACCAGACCGTGCAGGGCCTCGCCGCCACGTCGGGCGATGAACGGTTCGCCTGGGACTCCTACCGCCGCTTCGTGCAGATGTATGGCGACGTGGTGCTCGGCCTCGATCACGGCCTGTTCGAGGAAGCGCTGGAGATCGCCAAGGAGCAGGCCGGCTACTTCGCCGATACGGAGATGAGCGCGGCCGACTGGCAGGCGCTGGTCGCCGAATACAAGCAGATCGTCGCGCGCGAACTCGGCCGGCCGTTCCCGCAGGACGTGCACGAGCAATTGTGGGGCGCGATCCAGGCGGTGTTCGACAGCTGGGATTCCGACCGCGCCAAGGTCTACCGCCGGCTGAACGACATTCCGGCGGACTGGGGCACGGCCGTCAACGTGCAGGCCATGGTGTTCGGCAATATGGGCGACACCAGCGCCACGGGCGTCGCGTTCACCCGCGATCCGGCCACCGGCGAGCGCGCCTATTACGGCGAGTACCTGGTGAATGCGCAGGGGGAGGACGTCGTCGCCGGCATCCGCACCCCGCAATACCTGACTCGCAGCGCGCGCGAAGCCGCCGGTGCGGAGGCGCCGAGCATGGAGGAGGCGCTGCCCGCCGCCTATGCCGAGCTCGCCGATGTGTTCGCGCTGCTCGAGAAGCATTACCGCGACATGCAGGACATCGAGTTCACCGTACAGCAGGGCAAGCTGTGGATGCTGCAGACCCGTTCGGGCAAGCGCACTGCAAAGGCCGCGCTGAAGATGGCGGTCGACATGGTGGGCGAGGGCCTGATCGATGAGCGGGAGGCGGTGCTGCGGGTCGATCCCATGGCGCTCGACCAGTTGCTGCACCCCACGCTCGACCCCGATGCCCCGCGCGACGTGCTGACCCGCGGCCTGCCCGCCAGCCCTGGCGCCGCCAGTGGCAAGATCGTGCTCGACGCCGACACGGCCGAGGTCTGGGCCGGCCGGGGCGAGAAGGTGATCCTGGTGCGGGTCGAGACCAGCCCGGAGGATATCCACGGCATGCATGCGGCGCAGGGCGTGCTGACCGCGCGCGGCGGCATGACCAGCCACGCGGCGGTGGTCGCGCGCGGCATGGGCCGCCCCTGCGTCTCCGGCGCGAGTGCGGTCTCCATCATGCTGAAGGACCGCAAGCTGAAGATCGGCCACCGCGAGCTGGCGGAAGGCGACACGATCACGCTGGACGGCGCTACGGGCGAGGTGATGGCGGGCGAGGTGCCCACGACCGAGCCTGAACTGGCGGGCGACTTCGGCGTGCTGATGGAATGGGCCGACGCGCATCGCCGCATGAAGGTGCGTACCAATGCCGAAACCCCGCAGGATTGTCGCATGGCGCGCCAGTTCGGCGCGGAAGGCATCGGCCTGTGCCGGACGGAGCACATGTTCTTCGAGGCGAGCCGGATCAGCGCCGTGCGCGAGATGATCCTGGCGGAGGACGAGACCGGCCGCCGCAAGGCGCTGGCCAAGTTGCTGCCCGAACAGCGGGCGGACTTCGTGGCGATCTTCACCACCATGGCGGGCCTGCCGTGCACGATCCGCCTGCTCGATCCGCCGCTGCATGAATTCCTGCCGCATGGCGATGCCGAGTTCGCCGAGCTGGCCGGCGTCACCGGCTACAGCGTGGAGCACCTGAAGCGCCGCGCGGGTGAGCTGCACGAATTCAACCCCATGCTGGGCCATCGCGGCTGTCGCCTGGGGATCACCTTCCCGGAAATCTACGAGATGCAGGCGCGCGCCATCTTCGAGGCGGCGTGCCAGGTCGCGGGTGATACCGGAGAAGCGGTTGTGCCGGAGGTAATGATCCCGCTGGTCGGCACCGCGCGGGAATTGCAGATCCTGAAGAAGCTGGTCGATGATACCGCCGTGGCTGTCTTCGCCGAAAGCGGCCGCACGTTGGACTACCTCGTCGGCACCATGATCGAACTGCCGCGCGCGGCATTGATGGCGGGCGAGATCGCGCAAGAAGCGACCTTCTTCTCCTTCGGCACCAACGACCTGACGCAGACGACGCTCGGCGTGAGCCGCGACGATGCGGCGCGCTTCCTGTCGGTCTATGTCGACAAGGGCATCTATGCCCGCGACCCGTTCGTCAGCCTGGATGTGGAGGGCGTGGGGCAACTGGTGACCCTGGCGGCGGAGCGCGGCCGCGCCACCCGGCCGGAGATCAAGCTGGGCATTTGCGGCGAACATGGCGGCGACCCCGCCTCGATCGCCTTCTGCGAGGCGACCGGACTCGATTACGTCAGCGCGTCACCCTACCGCGTACCCATCGCGCGGCTGGCGGCGGCGCAGGCCTCGCTCAGGGCCTGACGGTCAGGACGGGCGGCGGCCGCTCAGCGTGACGAGTTCGAACCGTTCGACCGTCCGGCCGCCGTCGCCTTGCTCCAGAAAGACGGCGCGGGCTCGCGCCAGCGCCGCCCGGTTGAGGGCTGGTCCCGGATTCGCAAGCACGCTGCCGAGCGCCTGCGCCCGCAGGTCCGTCACCAGCCGGTCGAACGCGCGGTAGCCGACGCTGATGGTGCGGCTGTCGGCGACCGGATCGGCGAACCCAGCCCGTTGCAGCAATTGCGCGCCCGATCGCACGTCCACGCCCGGATGGATGCGCGCCGCGGGCCGGTCGCCGTCCGCCGTCAGCATCGCCGCGCGCAGGACGGGCAGGCTGCCGGCTGCGGCGAAGCTCGCCAGCATCAGCCCGCCCGGCACCAGCGCCCGGCGCATGTGGATCAGCGCGCCCGGCAGGTCGTTCACGGTGTCGAGCGCGGAGAGGCTGGCGATCAGGTCGAAACCGTCGCCGACCAGCGCGGCGGGGAAGGGCGCCTCCTCCGCGAGCGACAGCTCGGACGCGCCCGGCGCCGCATCGGCACGCACCACCTCCGCCCCGCCGGCCTGCAATTCGGCCGCAAGCGCCCCGTTGCGATCGCCGATGACCAGTGCCCGGCGGATCGGATGGCGCAGGAAGCCGATCCGGTCGATCACGTCCTCCACCATGTCGTCCAGCACGAACCGCGCCGCATTGGGCTGGGCCTGCAGGATGGCGGCGCGCGCACGGGCGGCGTGGCGGCGGGCGGGTTCGAAGATGATTGGCGGGGCGCTGCTCATGGCTCTCGTCCCTGCCTGCCGGGAAGCGGGGGCGCAAGGGTGAGGGGGACGCAAGGATGAGGGCGGCACTGGCAAGCGGGCTGGCTCCGCTGGCGGACCTCGTCTTCCCGCCGCGCTGTCCCGCATGCGGGCTGGCGCTGGCGGCGCAGGCCGGCCTGTGCGGTACCTGCTGGCAGGATGTGCAGCGGCCGGAGACCAGCGATGATGGCGTGGTTGCCGCCACGCTCTATGGTCCCATTTCGCGCAAGCTGGTGCTGGCGTTCAAGCACGGCGGCCGGGTCACGCTGGCGCCGCTGCTGGGGCGCATGATCGCTGCGCGGTTGCCGACTCTGGAAGGCGAATGGTTGATCGTGCCGGTGCCGCTGCATCGCCGGCGGCTGTGGCGGCGCGGCTACAACCAATCGGCGTTGCTGGCGCGCGAGGTCGCGCGGATCACCGGGCATGCGCTGGCTGTGGATGCGCTGCTACGCCGCCGCCCCACGCGCAGTCTGGGCGGGCTGGGCCGGGCGGAACGTGCACGGGTCCTCGCCGGCGCGATCGTGTCGCATCCACGCGCCGGTGCGCTGCTGGCGGGGCGGCGGATCATCCTGGTGGATGATGTGCTGACCAGCGGCGCGACGAGCGAAGCGTGCCGCACGGCCTTGCTGCAGGCTGGCGCGCGGGAGGTGCTGGTCGCCTGCTTTGCCCGCGTGATCGACTGACTGGAAAAAGTATAGTTCGCCAAAAGCAAAGCGCCCGGGGCTTTCACCCCGGGCGCCCGCGTGACGAAAACTGCTGGGCCCTCCGGAGGCAACCCCCCGATTACTTCCGGAACCCAAACCCTCATGTACCCGGTCGCTTCTGTAAGCTGGCCGGGCTTCCCCCTAATCCTTGGCGCTATTCGGCGCTGCCGGTCGGATCGGCGACCCGTCACGGCCGCTGCCCGATAGATCACTCAATTTGACCTTCGGGAAAAGCGGACTCTGCTGCTGCGGTAGATTTTGGCAGGGCGCTGTGGTTATCCTGCAACAATTCGATACACACCCCGCTGGATATTCGCGGAACTGAAGGAGAAGGGCGATCGCCGGCCAGCAAGATGATGTTGCACTGCGGGAACATGGCACCGCTTTCCTGCCGCGCTTTGATGCGGCGGGCCTGCTGACGGCGGTGGCGCAGGACGCCGCGACCGGCGCGGTGCTGATGGTGGCGTTCATGGATCGGGAAGCGCTGGAGGCAACGCAGCGCACCGGCATGGCGCACTTCCATTCGCGTAGCCGCCGCCGGTTGTGGATGAAGGGCGAGACCTCGGGCCATGTCTTGCGAGTGCAGGCGATCCTGGTCGATTGCGACCAGGACGCGCTAGTGCTGCGATGCACGCCGGCTGGCCCCGCATGTCACACCGGCGCGCCCACCTGCTTCTACCGCCGGCTGGAGGACGGTGCCCTCCAGCCAGCCTGATCCGTCATTCCGCCGGCAGGAAGTCGGGAACCGACAGGTACCGCTCGCCCGTGTCGTAATTGAAGCCCAGCACGCGGGTGCCCGCCGGCTGGTCAGCCAGCTTCTGCCGGATCGCCGCGAGTGTCGCCCCGCTGGAAATGCCGACCAGCAACCCTTCCTCCGCGGCGCAGCGGCGTGCCATGTCCTTGGCATCGTCGGGATCGACCTGGATCGCCCCGTCGATCGCCTGCATGTGCAGATTGCCCGGCACGAAGCCCGCGCCGATGCCCTGGATGGGGTGCGGCCCGGGCTGCCCGCCGGAGATGACGGGCGACAGGCTCGGCTCCACGGCATAGGCCTTCAGCTCCGGCCATTCACCCTTCAGCACCTCCGCACAGGCGGTCAGGTGCCCGCCGGTGCCGACGCCGGTGATCAGCAGCGCGGGCGGCGCGTCGGCGAAATCGGCCAGGATCTCGCGCGCAGTGGTCCGGGCATGGACGGCGACATTAGCCGGGTTCTCAAACTGCTGTGGCATCCACGCGCCCTCGATGCTCTCGAGCAGCTCCTGCGCCCGCTCCAGCGCACCCTTCATCCCGCGCTCCTTGGGCGTGAGGTCGAAGGTCGCGCCATAGGCCAGCATCAGCCGCCGCCGTTCCAGCGACATCGATTCGGGCATCACCAGCACCAGCCGGTAACCCTTGACCGCGGCCACCATGGCGAGGCCGATGCCGGTATTGCCGCTCGTGGGTTCGATGATCGTCCCGCCCGGCTGCAACGCGCCGCGCGCCTCCGCATCCTCCACCATGGCGAGGGCGATGCGATCCTTGATCGATCCGCCCGGATTGGCCCGCTCACTCTTCACCCAGACCTCGTGGTCGGGGAACAGGCGCGCGAGACGGATATGCGGGGTGTTCCCGATGGTGGCAAGAACGCTGTCGGCCTTCATGGGGCAGGCTCCTCTTTGGATGTCGCAGTGTCGATATAGCGGGTGGAGAACGTGGTGACACGCCGCAGTTCCGGGAAGAGCCAGGCCCACAATCCGGTAACGACGATCGCCCCCACCCCGCCGGCCGCCACTGCCCATACCGCGCCCAGCAGCGCCGCCGCCATGCCCGATTGCAGTTCGCCCAGCTCGTTGGAGGCGGAGACGGCAAGGCCGCTGATCGCCGACACCCGCCCGCGCATCGTGTCGGGCGTCGCCAGCTGCACCAGCGAACTGCGGATGAAGACGGACACCATGTCCGCCGCGCCCAGCACCACCAGGCAGGCGAGCGACAGCCACAGGTTGCGCGACAGGGCGAAGGCGATGGTCGCCAGCCCGAACACCACCACCGCCCACAGCATCCGCGTGCCCACGCGCCGTTCCAGCGGACGGACCGCCAGCAACGCCGCCACCGCCGCGGCGCCCGCGGCGGGTGCGCCGCGCATCAGGCCCAGCCCTTCGGGCCCCACCATCAGGATGTCGCGCGCGAAGACCGGCAGCATGGCGGTCGCGCCGCCCAGCAGCACGGCGAACAGGTCCAGCGTGATGCAGCCCATCAGGAACCGGTTGCCGCGCACGAAGCCGAACCCTTCGGCGACCTGCCGGAAAGGGTGCGCCGGGGGTTTGTCGTGCCGGGCGCGTACCGGCGGCAGGCTGGAGATCAGCAGGCCGGACGTCAGCACCATCCCGGCGGCGAGGAAGAACGGCGCGGACGGGTTCCAGCCGAACAGCAGGCCCCCCGTGGCCGGCCCCACCACCGTGCCGATCTGCCACGCCATGGATGACAGCGCGATGGCACGCGGCAGCAGCACGGGCGGCACGATATTGGGCGCGATCGCTGCCAGCGCGGGGCCGTTGAAGACCCGGGCGGAACCATGGCACGCCGCCAGCGTGAACAGCAGCGGCAGGCTGAGGGCGTCGCGCCAGGTGCAGATCGCCAGCGTCAAGGCGATCACGCTGTCGATCGTGTTGGCGCACAGCACCACCCGTCGCCGGTCGAACCGGTCGGCGGCGACGCCCGCCAGCGGGGTCAGCAGCGCGATCGGCACGAACTGCGCCAGTCCCAGCAGGCCGAGCATGAAGGCAGCGTCGCGCCGATCCATGCCGTAATCGGCCCGCGCCACGTCATAGGTCTGGTACCCGATCAGCACCACGACGCTCAGCGTCGCGAACACTGCGAAGACCCGCGCCAGCAGGAATCGACGATAGGCCGAAATGGCAAGCGGGCTGGCGGGTACGGGCAGGGCGGCACTGTGCTGGATCACACCCCGTGCCATGGCAGCCGCGCCGGCAGGTGCCAAGCAGCGCACAGCTTGCAGGGGTGGAAGCGTGGCTAGCCCGCCAGTGCCTCCGGCTTCATCCTGGCCAGCACCGCGCCAAATTCCTCCGGATGCAGGATGCGTTCGAACTGGCACCCGGCGCGGGTGTCGATCGTCCAGATGCAATAGGCCTCGATCTGGCCCAGCGCAGGCAGGCGCAAAATCAGCCGGTCGCCCCGGACCAGGCCCGGCGATGGCTCGATCAGGACGCCGTTGGCGCTGATATTGCGCAGGTTCAGCACCAGCTCGCAGGCGCGGCCCAGATGCTCGGCAGCGATCGTGCAGGCGACATCGTGACGCCGCGCCATGCGCATGTCGATAACCGAAAGATGGGCGCCGCGCGCGGGCATGGAGCAGGTGATCCCGATTGTCTGGACCCTGCCCATGCCACGCCAGTGTTGTGGAAAACGTTAAGCGCCGCCCCCGCGCAAATCGCCAGCCAAGCCTTACGCGCCGCGCAGGATGCCGTGCTTCTTGCGGCCCAGGCTCAGCTTGCGCTCCTCGCCCGGCGCCAGCACGATCAGCTCCGCCGGGTCGGTGGCGGGCTGGTCGTCCAGCCGCACCGCGCCTTCCGCGATCTTGCGCTTCGCCTCGCCCCCGCTGGCGGCAAAGCCGATGCCGGTGCAGGCCGCGCCCAGCCGGATGCCGTCCGCCGGCACGCTCAACACCGGCAGGTCGCCGCCCAGCGCGCCGCCGGCAAAGGTCTGCGCCGCGGTGTCGGCTGCACCCTGCGCCGCCTCCCGGCCGCGCACCAATGCCGTGACCTCGTTTGCCAGCACGATCTTGGCGTCGTTGATCTCGGAACTCTGCAGCGCCTCCAGCCGGGCGATCTCGTCCAGCGGGAGGTCGGTGAACAGGCGCATGAACTTGCCGACGTCCCGGTCGTCCACATTGCGCCAGTACTGCCAGAAATCATACGCGGGCAGCATGTCGTCGTTCAGCCACACGGCGCCGGCGACGGTCTTGCCCATCTTGCTGCCATCGGCGGTGGTCAGCAACGGGGTGGTCGCGCCGAACACCTCCGTCCCGTCCATCCGGCGGGCGAGCTCGATGCCGTTGACGATGTTGCCCCACTGGTCGCTGCCGCCCATCTGCAACCGGCAGCCATGGCGCTCAGCCAGCTCCCGGAAGTCGTAGGCCTGCAGGATCATGTAGTTGAATTCCAGGAAGCTCAGCGATTGCTCCCGATCCAGCCGCTGCTTGACCGAATCGAAGCTCAGCATCCGGTTCACGCTGAAATGCTGGCCGACCTCCCGCAGGAACGGGATATATTCCAGCCGGTCCAGCCACTCGGCATTGTCCAGCATGATGGCATCGGATGGGCCGTCGCCAAAGGTCAGGAACCGTTCGAACACCCGTTTGATGCTGGCGACGTTCTCCGCGATCGTCTCGGTCGTCAGCAGCTTGCGGGCGTCGTCCTTGAAACTGGGATCGCCGATCTTGCCGGTGCCGCCGCCCATCAGCACGATCGGCTTGTGCCCCGCCTGCTGCAACCGGCGCAGCAGCATGATCTGCACCAGGCCGCCAACATGCAGCGATGGTGCCGTTGGGTCGAAGCCGATATAGCCGGGCACCACCTGCCGCTGCGCCAGGGCATCAAGGCCCGCGGCATCGGTCAGCTGGTGGATGTAGCCGCGCTCGTCGAGCAGGCGGAGGAGATCGGACTGGTACTGGCTCATGGCCGGGCGCCGGTAGCACGCGGGGACGCGAGGGGGGAAGCCCATGCAGACGTGGGAACTGGTGCCGCATCCGGCCATGCCGGCGGCGGGGGTCAGCGGGGTATCGGCCAGTGTGCTGGCGCCGGTGGACCGGTGGCTGCGGCTGCGCTGGCGCGTGGAGGGGGCGGCGGGGCTAGTCGTGCCACCCTTCGCCGGGCAGGTCCGGGCGGACGGATTGTGGCGCACCACATGCTTCGAATTGTTCGTGCAGCCCGCGGGCGGCACCGCATATGCCGAATTCAATTTCAGCCCGTCCGATCAATGGGCCGCCTACGACTTCACCGACCGGCGCACCGGCATGGCGGAGCGGCCGGTGACGCCGCAGCCGGTCTGCACCATGCGGCGGGGCGGCAATCTGGCGATCTTCGACGTGGCGCTGCCACTTGCCACGGTGCCGCTCGGCTCCGTCGGATTGACGGCGGTGATCGAAGAGGCGGGAGGGGTGAAATCCTATTGGGCGCTGGCGCATGGCGGCACGGCGCCGGACTTCCACGACCCGGCTTGCTTCACCGCATCGCTTGCGGCACCCCAAGCCACATGAACTTCGGCATCGACCGCCTGCTGGCGGATCCCGCGCTCCTACAGCAACTGTCCGGCCGGCGCGTGGCGCTGGTCGCGCATCCCGCATCCGTCACCCGCGACCTGACGCATTCGCTGGATGCGCTGATCGCCGCCGGCATCAACGTCACCGCCGCCTTCGGCCCGCAGCATGGCATCAAGGGCGACAAGCAGGACAACATGGTGGAGACGGCGGACGAGGTCGACGCCACCTACGGCATCCCGCTGTTCAGCCTCTATGGGGAGGTGCGCCGCCCCAGTGGCCAGATGATGAGCACGGC